>NZ_CP047117.1:1319968-1979952 GCF_030440535.1 Corynebacterium capitovis DSM 44611
GCTAGGGTACCGCCCGATACTCAAGGGCGGAAACTAGTGTTCCCGGTGCCCCCGAGTCGCGCGCTTTCCCCTGTTGCGGACAGCGCGCGGTTCTTGACGACGGTCAGGCGCCGACTCCACCCACGAGATAAACGCCAGCGCTAGGCTCTGGGCGGCGGCGAACTCGAACTTCCCGGCGGGGGTGGAGAACTGAAGCACAGACGACACCCCGGGCATGATGTCTATCTCCTCCGCCGTCAGGTCCCGCAGCCCGCCAAGCTCTACGTCGCGGCGGTTTAACTCCAAGTCCGGGCTGGGCGAGAGCGAACGCACCTTGTAGAACTCCAGCTGGTCGCCACTGTAATGCAGCACCCCGTGCCGCCACCCGTGAACGCCCGTCGCGGGCATCCAGCGGAACAGGCCGGGGGCTCCCGCCCGCCTCACCGCTGTGAAGCGCCATAACGCAGCCGCGGCGGCAAGCACCAAGGCCACAACCGCCGCGATACCCACGTACTCCATATGCACTCCCGCCGTGTTCGAGCGTCGACCGACCGGCCATCTATTTGACCTAGTTTAGCTGCACTAAAGGCAGGTGCAACACGTCAGGACACAGGTGCTCGAAACGCGCAACCGCCCCCGAGCACAGCTGTGCGTGGGGGCGGTTCGGCCTCGTGTCTATCGGGAGGAGCTGCGGCGAACTGCCGCGAGCTCCGCTTCCGAACGCGCCTTGGTGTGCGCGTCGGCGTCGCCAAGTCCGCGCTCCGCTTCCGCGGAGTCGACCTCGTTGGCAAAGATCGCGTAGTCCGCGAGAACGGTGACCTTGTCGCCCTGCACTGACAGGAAGCCGCCCTGGACGGCAGCGACGATTCGGTCGCCGTCGATCGGACGGATCGTCACGACGCCATTTTCCTTCAGCTGGCCGAGGAGGGGCTCGTGGCCGGGCAGAATGCCGATCTCACCCTCGGTGGTCTGGGCCGTGAGGATGCTCGCCTGGCCGGACCAGAGCATGCGGTCGACCGCGACCAGTTGCACGGTGATTTCAGCCATGACGGCCCTCCTACTTCTCCTGCAGCTTCTTGTACTGAGCTTCGACGTCGTCGAGCCCGCCAAGGTTCGAGAACGCCTGCTCCGGGTAAGCGTCGAATTCTCCCTCGCACAGCTTGTCGAAGGCCTCGATGGTCTCCTCCAGCGGTACGTAAGATCCTTCGTCACCCGTAAACTTCTTTGCGACGAAGAAGTTCTGGCCCAGGAAGCGCTGAATCTTACGAGCGCGCATGACGGTGATCTTGTCCTCTTCGGACAGTTCGTCCATACCGAGGATGGCGATGATGTCCTGCAGCTCTTTGTTCTTCTGCAGGATAGCGATCACCTTTTGCGCCACGGCGTAGTGGCGCTCGCCGACAATGCCCGGTTCCAGAATGCGGGAGGTGGAGGTCAGCGGATCCACCGCAGGGTAGATACCCTTGGACGCAATCGAGCGGGAAAGCTCGGTGGTCGCATCAAGGTGCGCGAAGGTGGTCGCCGGCGCCGGGTCGGTGTAGTCGTCCGCGGGGACGTACACCGCCTGCAGCGACGTAATCGAACGGCCCTTCGTAGACGTAATGCGCTCCTGCAGCACGCCCATCTCGTCGGCAAGAGTCGGCTGGTAACCCACGGCCGAAGGCATGCGGCCGAGCAACGTCGACACCTCGGAACCCGCCTGGGTGAAGCGGAAGATGTTGTCGATGAAGAGGAGGACGTCCTGGTTCTGCTCGTCACGGAAGTACTCCGCCATCGTCAGACCGGACAGCGCCACGCGCATACGAACTCCTGGCGGCTCGTCCATCTGGCCGAACACAAGGGCCGTATCGGGAAGAACGCCCATGTCCTCCATCTCGAGGAAGAGGTCGGTCCCCTCACGGGTGCGCTCGCCGACGCCGGCGAACACGGAGGTGCCCGAGAACTCGCGAGCGATACGGGTAATCATCTCCTGGATGAGAACCGTCTTGCCCACACCAGCGCCGCCGAAAAGGCCGATCTTGCCGCCCTTCACGTACGGGGTGAGCAGGTCAATGACCTTGATACCGGTCTCGAGGATCTCGGTCTTGCCCTCGAGGTCCTTGAAGGCCGGGGGTTCGCGGTGGATCCCCCAGCGCTCGCCGTCCTGGCCCACGGAGGGGTCGTCGAGGCAGTCGCCGAGGGCGTTGAACACGTGGCCCTTAACCTGGTCGCCAACGGGCACAGAGATCGGGTCGCCCGAGTCACGCACCTGGGCACCACGGACCAGACCGTCAGTCGGCGCCATGGCGATGGTGCGAACAAGGTTGTCGCCCAAGAACTGAGCGACCTCGAGGGTCAGGGTCTTGGACAGGTCGCCGAGCTTGATATCCACCTTGAGGGCGTTGTACAGCTCGGGGAGCTCCCCGCGGGGAAACTCCACGTCGACGACGGCGCCGATGACGCGCACGACACGGCCGTTGTCGGAACCAGCCTTGGCACCGGCCTCGCCCGACGGCACATCAATGCGCTCATCGAAAGAATGAGCAGTAGTCATGTTTTAGTCACTTTCTCCGCTACCGGACAACGCGCCAGCGCCGCCGATAATCTCGGTGATTTCCTGGGTGATTTTTGCCTGTCGGGCTTGGTTGGCCTCACGCGTCAGCGTGTTAGCCAGTTCCGTTGCGTTGTCCGTCGCGTTCTTCATCGCGGTGCGTCGAGACGCAGACTCCGAGGCGGAAGACTCCAAGAAGATCGAAAAGAGCGTCCTGGAGACGTACGCCGGAAGCAACTCGTTCATGAGCGTGTCCGGGTCCGGCTCGAAGTTCATATCCGGAGCGACCTCGCCTGAGGAGGTCAGCATGTCCTCCTGCTCGTAGGTGTACTCCTCAAGCACCGGCTCGATGGGCAGCAACTGGTGTACGCGAGCCTCCTGCGTGAGCATGGACACAAACTCGGTGTAGACGACGTGAACCTGGTCGAAACCGGGAACACGCCGCCCCTCCTCAGCGCTCACGCCTTCACGCCACGCGACGGTCCCGTCGGACCCTGCCAAGAAACCGTCGATGATGTGGTGACGCACATCGTGCGTGTCTTCCCACGACGGTTTCTGGGACCAACCGGTCCACGCACCTGCCACATCCATATTGCGGAAGCGGAAGTGGGTGACGCCCTTGCCGCCCGTTACGAAGCGAACAACTTCGTAACCCGCGTCGCGCAGCATGCGCTCGAGCTCCGCGGTCTTCTTCAGCACGTTGTGGTTGTAGCCACCTGCCATCCCGCGGTCCGACGTAATCACCAGGATCGCCGCAACTCGACCGTTCTCGCGCTCTCGGAGCATCGGGTGGTCGAGTGAGCTCGCCGCCGCGAGTCGCTCCATGACGCGCAACATCTCATCGGCGTAGGGCTTTGCCGCCTCGACGCGTTGCTGCGCCTTAGTGATCTGCGAGGTTGCGATAAGCTCCTGCGCCTTGGTGATCTTCTTCGTAGAGTTGACGGACCTGATACGGTCACGCAATTCGCGAAGTGTTGCCATGGTTTCCTCTCCTCCCTTCTTTGTGTAGGGGTGTACCCAAGAGGTTGTGACCTACTTGGAGCGGTTGACGGTGAGCTGCTGCTTGGACACCTCGCCGGCGTCCAGCGGCTGAGCCTCGGGCTCTCGCACAACACGACGCCCCTCGCTGGTGTGGAAACCCCGAGCAAAGGCATCGTTTGCACGCAGCAGTGCGTCTTTGGACTCGTCGTCTAGGGGAGCGCCACCAGCGATCTGCTCGTACACCTGCGGCTCGTTCGAGCGGATGTACTCGTGCAGCTCGGACTCGTAACGACGAACCTCCGTGACGGGAACGACGTCAAAAACGCCCTCGTTGGCGAGCCAGATGGAGATGATCTGGTACTCAACCGGCTGCGGCGAGTTCTCCGGCTGCTTCAGCAGCTCGACTAGACGCTGACCGCGCTCAAGCTGTCGCTTGGAAGCGGAGTCGAGATCCGAAGCGAACGCAGCAAAGGCCTCGAGGTCGCGATACGCGGCAAGATCCAGACGCAAGTTACCGGCGACCTTCTTCATGCCCTTGGTCTGCGCGGCGCCACCGACGCGGGACACCGAGATGCCCACGTCGATAGCCGGGCGAATGCCCTGGTTAAACAAGTCGGACTGGAGGAACACCTGGCCGTCGGTGATGGAGATGACGTTCGTCGGGATGAAGGCACCCACGTCGTTCGCCTTGGTCTCAATGATCGGCAGGGCGGTCAGGGAACCAGCGCCGAGCTCGTCGTTCAGCTTGGCTGCACGCTCGAGCAGGCGGGAGTGCAGGTAGAACACGTCGCCCGGGTATGCCTCGCGTCCCGGCGGACGGCGCAGCAGCAAGGAGATCGCGCGGTACGCCTCAGCCTGCTTGGTCAGATCGTCGTAAATGACCAATACGTGCTTGCCCTGGTACATCCAGTGCTGGCCCAGTGCAGCACCGGAGAAGGGAGCCAACCACTTGAAACCCGCGGAGTCGGACGCAGGCGCAGCGACGATCGTGGTGTATTCCAGGGCACCATTGTCCTCAAGGGTCTGGCGCACGCCGGCGATGGTCGACCCCTTCTGGCCGACGGCGACGTAGATGCAGCGGACCTGCTTCGAGGGGTCTCCGGTTTCCCAGTAGGACTTCTGGTTCAAGATCGTATCGATGCAGACCGCGGTCTTGCCGGTCTTGCGGTCGCCGATGATGAGCTGACGCTGGCCGCGGCCGATCGGGGTCATGGCGTCAATAGCCTTGATACCCGTGGCCATCGGCTCCTCAACCGGCTGGCGGTCAAGAACGCCCGCCGCCTGGAGTTCCAGGGCGCGCTCTTCGGTGGACTCGATCGGGCCGAGGCCGTCAATCGGCTGCCCGAGGGGGTTGATAACGCGGCCGAGGAAATTCTCCCCAACCGGAATGGACAGGACCTCGCCGGTCCGCTTCACGGTGTCACCCTCGGTAAGGGTCTCAAAGTTGCCCAGCACCACGACACCGATCGAATCGGTCTCCAGGTTCTGTGCGACACCAATAACACCGCCGGGGAACTCGAGCAGCTCATTCGTCATGCAGCCGGGTAGCCCAGAAACTCGGGCAATACCATCGGCAGCCGAAGTCACCACGCCGACCTCCTCACGGGAGGCCTCCGGGGAGTAGCTCGAGGTGTAGTTCGCAATCGCGCTACGGATCTCGTCGGAGGAGATCGTCAGCTCCGCCATGTTCTTCCTGCTCTCGGTAGATTGTTCCAGCATTAGTTCTCTTTAGAAGGTCGTGTTGGCTACGAGGTCGGCCCGCAAACGGTTGAGCTTGCCGAGCGTTGAACCGTCAATTTCCTCGTCGCCGACCCGGATGATCATTCCGCCGAGGAGGCTGGGGTCTACCTCAGAGTGGATGGCCATCTCGCGACCGTACATATTCTCCAGCTTTGCAGCGAGAGCCTCCTGCTGAGACGCAGTCAGCTCCTCCGCCGTGGCGACACGCGCCACCGTCTTGCCGCGCAGCGTGGCTATCTCGGCCGCGAGGGCGGCGAGGTCATCAATCGGGTTTTGCTCGGGCCGTCCAATGACTTGGAGGGCGAGGGCTTCGGTGACCATCGTCACCTTGCCGTAGATGACGTTTGCTAGCAGACCGCGCTTCTGCGCTGCAGTTGATGTCCGGTCGGACAACAACTGGGTCAACTCTTTCTCCCTTTCGAGGAGAACGGAAAGCTCGTAGAGCTCTCGCTCTACCTGCTCCAGCTGTCCCTGTTTCTGGGCGGCCTTGAGCACCGCCTGACGCCCGGCGTTAACCAGGCCGGCGCGCATTTCACGTGGCGTCGACCACTCGTTGTCCGCTGCGGCGTGCAGGATTTGCTGGGTCGGCTCGGCGACCTTGCCTGCAAAGACCTCGTCGATAATCCCCGCTCGCTGCGACGCATCGAGCGAGGGGTCAGCAACGGCGACACGCAGGGCGCGCTCCCCGTCCAGCTGATCGACGACGAGGAACAGCTCCGCGCCGATCTGGGCTGCGGTGGCAACGGGGTCTGCGGCGGAGCCGACCACGGCATCGAGCTTCTCCGAAACGCGGGCCTGTGCTTCGCGACTAGCTGCCTTCATCTCGCCTACTTCCTCGTTGACACGTTGTCGAGCTCAGACAGGAAGTCGTCGATCGTGGAGGAACGACGCGTCGAGTCGGACAGCTCAGTGCCCAGCAGACGCTCTGCGAGCGAGATCGAATTCTGGCCCATCTCGTTGCGCAGCTCAGCGACGACCTGTTCGCGGGAGGCGAGCAGCTGCTTCTCACCGGCTTCGACGATCCGGCGCGACTCCGCCTCAGCGTTGGCGCGCGCCTGGGCTTCAATCTCTTTGCCGCGCGCGCGGGCTGCCTCGCGAATCTCGGCAGCCTCCGCGCGAGCTTCGGCTAGCTCGGCGTTGTTCTTCTCCAGCGCAGCTTTGGCTTCCGCCTGGGCAACCTGGGCACGCTCGATGCCGCCCTTGATCCGGTCTTCGCGCTCCGCCAGGACTTCCTGGAACTTCGGAAGGACGTACTTCCAGAAGAGCAGGAAGACGACGAGGAAGACGACCAAGGACCACACCACGTCGTACATGGGCGGCAGAAGGATGTTCGGCTCCTTCTCAAGCGGGAGCGTCTCATGGTTCGCCGCCACGATCAATTCAGTGACGTTCGTCATTGGTTGCTCCTGATCTAAAAAGGTTTACGGGGATGCGTGGGTCTTTTTAGAACAGGAAGCCAGCGACGAGGCCGATGAGGGCGAGCGCCTCGACGAACGCGATACCTAGGAACATGGTCGTGCGGAGCTGGCCGGCCATCTCAGGCTGGCGAGCCATACCCTCGACCGTCTTACCCACGAGCATGCCGATGCCGATGCCCGGGCCGATGGTGGCGATACCGTAGCCGATGGACTGCAGGCCGTCGAAGGTGGTCGTGGTGGAATCGGAAGCCTGGGCGAGGATGATGTCGTTCATGTGAAAGTCGTTCCCTTTCTAGGTGCCCGGGTGCCTTATGTGCTCACCTGGGCGAGTGACGAAGTGGGTGGGGTTATTCAGTTTGGCCTGTGGTTCGCGAGCGGGCGCGAGTTAGTGCGAATCCGCGTGTAGCGACAGTTCGATGTACACGGCGGTGAGCAGCGCAAAGATGTACGCCTGCAGGAAGATGATGATCAACTCGTACAGGGTAAACAGAAGCCCTGCCACCAGCGTCAGGCCGCTCACTGCCGTCCATGCGTTGAGCTGCCAGAAGAAGAAGTTTGTGGCAGAGTACAGCAGGACGAGAATGATGTGGCCCGCCAGGAAGTTCGCCATCAGACGAAGAGCCAGGGTGACCGGCCGCAGAATGAACGTCGAGAAGATCTCGATCGGCACCACGAGGATGTGGAGGAACGGCGGTAGGCCGGGAATCACAACCGAGTGCTTGAAGTAGCGAGCACCGTAGCGCCGCACTCCGGCGTAGATCATCGCGATGTACGCAACAGCCGCCAGCACGATCGGCATACCGATTCGCGCGCTCGGCGAGATGTTGAGGAACGGGATGATCGTGGCCGCGTTCATGAACAGAATTGTGAAGAAGATGGTGGCAATGATCGGCAGGAACCGCTTGCCGTCCTTCTTCCCCAGCGTGTCTTCGGCGATATTGACGCGGACGAAGTCCACGCCCATCTCAGCCACATTCTGCAGACCTTTAGGAACCAGCTGCGGCTTCCTAAACGCAATAACAAACAGGAGCACCAGGATCGCCGCGACGAAAAGGCGGACGATCATGATGCGATCCAGCGCGAACCACCCGTTGGCGAAGTCTTCGCCAACTATGTGGCCGTACGTTTGCCCCGGGAAAAATTCTGGACCAAGTGCGGGCGCATGGAAGGTACCCTTCATGCCCTCGGCCAAAGTTGTAACGCTCAGCGTTCTCTCCCGTTCTCGGGCCGCACCCCGTCGGCGCGGGGAGCGGTGCGATGGACGTCTTTAAAAACTGCTGCCGTCCGCGGCGGACTCCGTCGCACATCAGCGACCGCGGGGCAGGGGATGTTTGTCAAGGCAATACAACGGCCACCTTCGAGCAGGCGCAGTGCTACCTCAAGAAAACCCAGCGGATAGCCTAACAGGTAGGTGGGCGGAATGTGGCCTTTGGGGGTAACCGGGAGACGGCCTAGTCGCCGATGTAGCTCACGCGCGTCGTGATGACGCCCCACGCCTCCGCGCCCAGGACGACGAGGAGCGCCACGATCGTCGTCACCCCAAACGCGACGTGACTGTAAAAGTGTAGGTCGCGGATGAACAGTAGGACGATAATCAAGACCACAAGCTTGACTAACCAGCCGCCCAGCACGATTGCCATTGTTGTCGACGGCGACGTGCCCGACGTGGCGAGCACCGAGGCCGCCGTGAGAAGGACAAACCCCCCGCCGATGGCCGCCCCCATGACGACGCCCAGCAGGCCCGGGAGCCCAGCGTGGGCCCCCCACGCAACTAGGGAGACGAGGGAAATGACGCCTAGCGCGCCTCCCCCCAGCTTGAGAGCCCGAAGGAGGGGCTGACGGGGATCGTCAAAGTCGGTTGTATCGGCTGCCGCGATGGGTTCGCTTGACGAGGCCCCCGCGCTGCTCTTTTCGCTACTCACGCTGGGTCATCCTACCGCCCGCTTGCGCGGCGCCAGTTCTGACGTGCATCAGTGGCACGAGAGTGAGCAGAAAGGCACCGACAACCGCACAGGCGCTGAGCCCGATCGCCCATCCCGTGGGGACGATCGAGAAACTCACCGCCCCAAAGGCCACGGCGGAGACCCACGTGTACAACACGAGCACGGTGCGCCGGTGCGTATGACCGAGACGGAGGAGCCTGTGATGAATGTGCCCCGCGTCGGCACTAAACGGGCTGGATCCGCGGGCGGTGCGACGCACAACCGCCCACACGAGGTCGATCACTGGCAGCGCAATAGCTGCCAGCACAACCATGATGGGGCTGATTAACGCCACGAAGTCCGCCGCACCGTAGAGGGACATGTTGATTTTTCCCGACGCCGATACGGATGCCGCAGCGAGAAGCAACCCGATGAGCATGGCGCCCGAGTCCCCCATGAAGATTCGCGCAGGTTCGAAATTGTGGGGCAAGAACCCCGCGCAGATTCCCACGAGGGCGGCGCAGATGATCGCGGGCGGGTAGGCCGAGACAGCGCCACCTTGGTCGTGCAAAACAGTGAGCGAGAAGACCAGGATCGCAGCCCCAGCGATCAATCCCAGCCCGGCGGCCAGCCCGTCGATTCCATCCACGAAGTTAATCGCGTTGATCAGCAGCACGGTGAAGACCACGGTGATGATCACGCCCTGTACTTGGTCGAGGATGAGCGTCGTTCCCCCGCCTCCGGGCACGAAGAACACGGTGAAGACGAGACCCATGAGGCTCATCAAGCTGGCGGCGAAGAACTGCCCGGCCAACTTTGTCAGCGCACCGAGCTCATATAAATCGTCGAACGCACCCACGACCACGATTGCGAAGGCGCCAGCGAGCACCGCCGTCATTTCAGGTGTAACAGGGGCGAAACCCCGTGTCAGCGCGGGCAGCTGCTGCGCGAGGGCGACGGCGGACACAAAGCCGGTAAACATGGCAACACCACCGGCCGAGGGCGTCGGCTGGGTGTGGACGTCGCGGGTGCGGATCTCCGCTACCCTCCCCGTCCGCACGAGTAGGGAGCGGACGCCGCCAGTCGTGAGGTAAGTGATCGCGGCCGCAACGAGGAGGACTAGGCCTAGCTCGCGCAGCGGGACGCCCACTCCGTTCATTTAGAGCCTCCGCAGCTGCTCCGGGTCAAGGTTCAGAACGTCAGCGAGGCGCTCCGTGGGGATCGCGCCCTCACGCAAGATCATTGGTTCCGGCCCGGAGATGTCGATGATCGTCGACGGCTGCCCCGCCTCCGCGTCTCCCCCATCCAGATAGACAGAAATCGCGTCACCGAACTGCTGCTTCGCCCCGATCGCGCTGGTCGGCGGCTCGTTGCCGGAGATGTTGGCACTGGATACGGCCATCGGCCCGACTTCCCTGAGGAGTTCAATCGCCAGCGGCTGGTTGGGCATGCGCAGCAGAACCGTTCCGCGGGTGTCCCCCAGGTTCCACGGCAAGCTCGGCGCCTCAGGCACAACAATCGACAACCCACCCGGCCAGAACGCCTCGACGAGCGTGCGCGCCGTGTCGGTGAACTCGCGGACCAGCCCTCGGATTGTGGACCACGACCCGACGAGGACCGGCACGGGCATATCGGGCCCGCGGCGCTTCGTAGCCAGCAGCTTCGCGACGGCGTCGTTGTTGAAGGCGTCCGCGCCGATGCCGTAGACAGTGTCGGTGGGCAGGACGATGCACTGTCCGGCGCGCACCGCGTCAACTGCCCTGGCCAGGCCCTCTGTGCGGCCCTCGGGGTCCAGGCAGTCATAAAGCCGGCTCGGCATTGTGGTCCTCCCTCGTTAGCGCTTGCTCAGTGTTCGTGAGTGCTCGTGAGTGTTCATGAGCGTTCGTGCCGCTTCACTCTACTCGCCGTAACAAAACGGTCTCGGCCCGCCATGTCCTGAACCACCGCGGACTCACGGAACGCCCCTGTGGAGTGCACGACATTGCGTACCGCGCGCGAAGTCGTGTCGTCGTGTTCGATGCCGAGCGCGCCCCCGTCGACAAGCAGACGCGCCGCAACGGGCACTAGCCCTCGAATGGCCCCCATCCCGTCTGCGCCGGAGAACACCGCCTCGTGCGGGTCGAAGTAGACCTCGGGGCTGAGGTCGGGCGATTCGGGCACGTACGGCGGGTTGCTCACCACGAGGTTGACCTCCCCCGAAAGCTCAGTCAACAGGTCCGGGTCCGTCATATCGCCAGGTACAACGCTTATCGACGCCCCAAGGTCCCGCCCGTTGGCCTCAGCCCACTCCCGCGCCGCCGCCGAACGCTCCACCGCGATGACGCGGGCGTCGGGCCTGGACAGCGCAATATAGATGGCGATCGCCCCGGATCCCGTTCCTAGGTCGACGACCGTCGGCGAAGCGACACCATCAAGCGTGTCGACCGCCCACCGAGCCAACAGCTCTGTTTCCGGGCGCGGGATGAAAACACCGGGGCCAACGTTTAGGTCGAAGCCACCAAAGGGAGCCACTCCCGTGATGTATTGCAGCGGTTCGCGCTGGGCGCGGCGCTCAATCGCGGCGGCATAGTCCTGCTCAAACGACTCTGGGACGTCGGCTGGAGGAAGCAGGGTGAGGTGGAGCGCGGGCACACCGAGCAGAGCTGAGGCCAAAAGACGCGCATCGACGGCAGGCGTGGCGACGCCCGCGTCCCCCAAGACCTGGGCGGCGCGGGCGACGAGGAAGCGGACATCCTTACTCGGCTTCAAGGCGCTCCTGGCGCTCGTGAGTCTGGAGAGCCGTGATGAGGTCATCCATGTTTCCGTCGAGCACCGCATCAAGGTTGTTGGCCTTGTAGTTGATGCGGTGGTCGGAGATGCGGTTCTCCGGCCAGTTGTAGGTGCGGATGCGCTCGGAGCGATCCATCGTGCGCACCTGGGACGCTCGTCCCTCCGCGGCTTCGGCCTCTGCCTTCTCGCGTTCCATCTGATCCAAACGGGCCTGCAACACCTGCATCGCGCGGGCCCTGTTTTGAATTTGCGATCGCTCATTCTGGCAGGTCACAACGATGTTTGTGGGCAGGTGAGTGATGCGCACGGCCGAGTCGGTCGTGTTAACACCCTGGCCACCCTTGCCCGAGGAGCGATATACGTCAATGCGCAGATCTTTCTCATCGATGTCGACGGAGCCGACTTCTTCCGGCTCTGGGTAGACCAGCACGCCAGCGGCGGACGTCTGAATCCGCCCCTGGGACTCGGTGACGGGCACGCGCTGTACGCGGTGCACACCACCCTCAAACTTCAACTTGCTCCACGCCCCGTCACGCGAGGGGGTCGTAGACTTGATCGCCACCGTAAGGTCCTTCGCACCGCCCAGGTCGGATTCGGACAGGTCGAGGACTTCCCAGGCTAGGCCGTGCTTCTCGCAATACTTTTGGTACATGCGGGCGAGGTCCCCTGCGAACAGTGCCGCTTCTTCCCCGCCGGCGCCGGCTTTGATCTCCATGATGACGTCGTCGCCGTCGTGTTCATCGCGCGGCGCGAGAAGGTCGGCCAGCTCCTCCTCCAGGCGGACGATCTTCGTCTCGAGCCGTGCCGCCTCCTCCGCGAACTCCTTGTCCTCGGCGGCCATTTCAAGAGCCGCTCCGTGGTCGTCCCGGGCTTGCACGAGGGCGTCGTTGACGCGGATGATGGGCTGAAGTTCCGCGTAGCGCTTGGACAGCGTGCGGAACAGGCCCTGGTCACCGGCGACTGCCGGATCACCCATCTGTGCCTGAATACCTTGGTATTCGGACACGTAGTCGTCGACAAGCGATACGCGCGACGCCGCGGCCTGTGAGTTCTTCACCACTAGCTGTACTCCTCCTCGTCCTGATCAGCGGCCATCGGAGCTGATTGGGCCACGCCCATGAGGAACTCACCGTTAGTCTTGGTCTTCTTGAGCTGCTTGATCAGCATGTCAATGGATTGGTGCGGATCGAGCGCGGAGAGGATGCGGCGCAGCTTGTGCATGATGCGCGCTTCCTCGGGGCTCATCAGCAGCTCATCCTTGCGGGTGCCCGAGGGGTTGACATCCACAGCGGGGAAAACGCGGCGCTCGGCGATCTTGCGGTCCAGCTTCAGCTCCGCGTTGCCGGTGCCCTTGAACTCCTCGAAGATAACGGTGTCGCCAGCCGATCCCGTTTCCACCATGGCCGTGGCGATGATTGTCAGCGAGCCGCCTTCCTCGATATTGCGGGCGGCACCCAGGAAACGCTTCGGCGGGTACAAGGCGTTGGAATCGACGCCACCCGAAAGGATGCGCCCCGACGCCGGCGAGGAGTTGTTGTACGCGCGACCCAGGCGGGTGATCGAGTCGAGCAGGACCACGACGTCCTGGCCCATTTCCACGAGACGCTTAGCGCGCTCAATTGCGAGCTCGGCGACGGCAGTGTGCTCGCTCGGCGGGCGGTCGAACGTCGACGCGATGACCTCGCCCTTCACGCCGCGCTGCATGTCGGTCACCTCCTCGGGCCGTTCGTCTACGAGGACGACCATGAGGTAGCACTCCGGGTTGTTCGTCGCAATGGCGTTAGCGATGTTCTGCAGGATCGTGGTCTTGCCGGCCTTCGGCGGGGAGACGATCAGCGCGCGCTGACCCTTGCCGATCGGCATGACCAGATCGATAACACGGGTGGTAAGGATGTTCGGTTCTGTCTCTAACCGCAGCCGCTTGTTCGGGTAAAGCGGGGTGAGCTTGTGGAACTCCTTGCGTTGGCGCGCCTCCTCCGGGCTCACACCGTTGACGGAATCCACCCGGACGAGCTGGTTGAACCGCTGCCGGTTGCGCCCGTTGCCGTGCGTGTGGCCTTGCCCGTTCGAGCGAACCTGCCCAACCACTGCATCGCCAGAGCGGAGTCCGTTCTGGCGTACGAGCTTGCTGTGAATGAACACATCCGCCGGGCTCTGGCGGTAGCCGGTGGTGCGCAGGAACGCCGAGTTGTTGTCTACGACATCCACGATGCCCGCGACGTCGAGCAATTCCTCCGGCTCGTCCTGCGGGTTCTGTGAGTTCTGCCCGCTCTGGTGGTTGTTCTGGTTCTCACCGTTCTCCCGCCCGCGATTGCGGTTACGGCGATTGCGGCGGCCGCGACGGTTGGTGCCGTCGTTGTCGTCGGCATCCCGGTTGTTGTCTCGGTTGCTGTCCCGATTATTGTCCTGGTTATTGTCCCTGCGGGGACGGTTCTCCCCCCGGGTATCGTCCTCTCGGGTCTCCGAGCCGCGGTCTGGGTTATTTCGGTTGTCCCGGTGATCCCGGTTGTCGTGTTGTTCGCGGCCGTTGTCAGAGGTATTCTCATGATCGTCGGGACTTTGGCGGGCGCGATTGCGCCGGGCACGGCGCGCCGCGGAGCGAGACTCGTATCGTTGCTCGGTGTTTTCCCCGGAATCGTTGCGCGGTTCACGCTGCTGCTCCGATTCGGCCCGCGAGCCCTCCGACTCGTGCGTGTCCTCGGATGCCCCGGTTCGCTCGTCGGGCGCAGCGTTTTTCGCGCCGTGCTCTGCATCCTGGCGGTCGTCACGTCCGCCCGAAACATGACCCCCCGCGGACTCCGTTTCGCCCCCTCGGCCCACTGCGCCCTTGGGCACCACGCCGGTGCGGATCGCCTCGATCAGCGCTCCCTTGCGCAGCGCTGACACACTCTTCAGCCCGCGCTCGGCCGCAATTCTGCGCAGCTCGGGGAGTTTTAGGGCAGTCAGGTCTTGGCTTGCTGCCGTGGTGTCCGTATCGGTCACGGATGTCCTTTCGTCGCTTGTCGGACGCGACGTGGTGGCGCTAATGCGTCTTCACCTCGCCGCGAACCGGTAGCTTTCGTGTGCGATTAGCTCTCTTTTGTGCCCGCGCGTCGGATTCATCATCACTCCGAGCGGGCCCCCGCGGCACGCGCCCGCGCCGCCGGCTGCATCAACCGAATCAAGGGGAAGACCGCCACCCGCTCCGCACCGCTTCGAGGGCATCGCGGGAATGTATACGAGGAGCAATAGCAAACTCGGGCGATCTCCGAAATGATTGTAGCCTACGTGACCCTTCACTACCCCCTCAGGCACGCACGGCGGTGACGTCTGCGCGCCACGCTAGAGTGTGGATCATGTTTTCCACCATGCAGGAAGTGCCTTTTTCCGTCGGGCGGATCCTCGAATACGGTGCGACAATTCACAGCACGACGAGGGTGACTACCTGGCGCTCCGGTGCGCAACCGGAGGCGGAGGAGTCAACGTTCGCCCAGATCGGGGCGCGGGCCGCGGCGTTCGCGCATGCACTGCACGACGATCTCGGGGTCGATAGCGACCAGCGGGTCGCCTCTTTGATGTACAACTGCGCCGAGCATCTGGAAGTGATGTTCGCGGTTGCCGCGAAGGGCGCCGTGTTCACACCTCTCAATATTCAGCTCGTCGAGGATCAGGTGGCTTACGTCGTCAATCATTCCCAAGCTGAGGTCTTGGTCGCAGACCCGCGCTTGGCGCCTAAGGCCGGGCGCATTGTGCGCATGTGCCCCACCGTGCGGGCGGTGGTTTTCACGGGCCTCGACCCGCTCGACACGGCCGCCCGCGAGCTGCCCGAGGGGGTCGCGGCGTATTCATACGAGTCGCTTCTCGACGGACGCGCCACCGTTTACGACTGGCCCGTGTTACCCGAAAACACAGCCGCGGCGCTCGTGTACTCCACAGCGACGACGGGCCCGCCTAAGGGTGTGGCGTATTCGCACCGCTCGATTTGGCTCGAGGCCATGGGTCTGCGCGCAACGGATTCGCTCGCCGTTTCGCATGGGGAGTCCTTCCTCTGCTGCATCCCCGTCTACCACGTGCTCAGCTGGGGAGTGCCGTTTGCGGCCTTTCTCGTGGGAACGCCTCTCGTTCTGCCCGATTCGGATGTTTCCGCGCCGACCCTCGCCCGCCTCATCGAGGCGACGCACCCCCGTGTCGCGCACGGTGTACCTACCTTGTGGATCCAGCTCATGGTTCACTACCTGCAGCATCCGCCGGCTCGAATGAGTCTGACGGAGCTGTACGTCGGTGGCTCCCCCGCCCCGCCGGCGCTGATCAAGATGTGGGAAGAGCGCTATGGCGTCGACGTTGTCCACGTCTGGGGCATGACGGAAACGTCGACGGTGGGAACCATTGCCCGCTCCCCGTCCGGGGTGTCTGGTGAAGCGCGCTGGGCGTACCGGGTGTCCCAGGGCAGGTTCGCGCCGTGGCTGGAGTACCGAGTGGTCAACGATGGACGCGTCATGTCGTCAACGGATCGCTCTCAGGGCGAAATCCAAGTTCGGGGCAACCTCGTAGCCGGCTCCTATTACCACTCCCCTGCCCAAGAACCCGGTGGTTTGGCCAGCGAGTTTCGGGGGGAACCCGTCACCGAGCAGCGCAATTTGTTCACGGCGGACGGGTGGCTGCGCACCGGTGACGTGGGAACGGTGACCAACGATGGGTTTATGACTTTGTACGACCGTGCCCGGGACGTCATCCGCTCAGGAGGCGAGTGGATTTACTCCGCGCAGGTCGAAAACCTTGTGATGGAGGCCGACGAGGTGGTGGAGTGCGCCGTCATTGGCCACCCCGACAAGAAGTGGGGCGAGCGACCGCTCGCCGTCACCGTCCTCCACGAGGGCGTCGAGCCAAGTCCCGAGACGGCGGCTCGGCTACGTCGCGGGCTGGGACGCACCCTTCCGTCGTGGATGGCACCCGAGTACTGGGCGTTTGTCTCGTCGATCGACAAGACCTCGGTGGGCAAATTCGACAAGAAGGACCTGCGCAAGCACCTCGCGGCCGGGGTGTTCGACGTGATCGCGCTGCCCGGGCCGGGTAACAGCTCGCGCGGTAACCCGACCGCCGAGCAAGTCGCGGTGGCTAGCGAGGAAGAGGACTAGCTACCCCCGGCGCTTAGGCTCGGCTCAAAGTGGCGGTAACCGCTCCGGCGATGTCGAGGTCGAGGACCCTCAGCTCAGCCTCTCGGGCCGAGCTGAGGATCTTATCCGGCACTGGTTCCGTGCTCAGCACCATCACTGTCGGGCCGGCGCCGGACAAGTAGGCGGCGTAGCCGCGGTTGCGCATATGGTTGACCCACTCCGCCGTGACCGGCAGGACATCTGCGCGATAGGGCTGGTGCAGCCTGTCGCGGGTGCCTTCCCACAACAGCTCCGGGTGGTGCTGGATGGCCACCGTCATCACCGCGGTGCGGGAGACGTTGAAGCGCGCATCTGTATGCGTCACGTGGCTCGGAAGCACTTGACGTACTGCGTGCGTGGAAGCGTGGAAATCCGGCACCAAGGCCGTCGCTCTTATCGACGGGTGCACGTCGACCCCAACGGCACGATACGCCGGCTGCGTCACGCCATCGACGGGCACGTCGGTCCAGGACACCACGGCGCCACCCAGCACAGATGCCGCCGCGTTGTCTGGGTGACCTTCGAACGCCGACGACAGCTGCACAACAGCCTCAGTGTCCAGCGGCTGGCCCGCGAGCGTGTTCGCTGCGACGACACCCGCGACCGCCGCAGCCGCCGAAGATCCTAACCCGCGCGATTGCGGGATAGCGTTCGTGCAGGTCACCTTAAGTCCGGGCGCGTGGGCGTTGGCTGCCCGCAGCCCCTCGCGGATCGCTTTGACCACCAAGTGCGAGGAGTCGCGGGGGAGCTCATCCGCGCCTTCCCCAAAGATCACCACCTCCAGGCCCGACTCCGTCACCTCTACCTCAACGGTGTCGTAGATTCCGAGCGCGAGGCCCAGGGTGTCGAACCCGGGGCCGAGGTTCGCCGAAGACCCGGGGACAGTAACCGAGGCCTTGAGCCCCACCTGCAGATCGATAGGCATGCGAGAATCTTAAGCGTCGAGGCGGATCACCGAGTCGACAGCCTGGACGTCCCGATGCTCGCTCAGATTCTCGACGATTCTCCGCAAGTCCTTTTCCGCTGCTTCGTGCGTGACGACGATGAGATGGGCGCCGTCCCCAGATTCCTCTTGGCGCACGGCCGAAAGCGACACGCCGGCCTCGGCGAATTCACGCGCGAGGTCGGAGAGCACCCCCACACGGTCGTTGACGGTCATATTAATGTGGTAGCGCGTCAGGACCTCGCCAAACTCGACAACGGGGTAGTCCGCGTACGGGTTATCCGCGGGGGCCCGGCCGCCGTGGATCTTGTTCCGGGCCGCGCCGACCAGGTCACCGAGGACGGCAGACGCCGTGGGAGCGCCCCCGGCGCCGTTGCCGTAGAACATCAGGCGTCCGGCTGCTTCCGCCTCGACGAAGATGGCGTTGTAAGATTTGTCCACGCTGGCAAGCGGGTGGTCATTGGGAACCAGCGCGGGGTGAACGCGCGCGTTAACCCCGGTCGTGGCACCGGTGTCGTCGACAAGCCTCTCGCAGATGGCCAGCAATTTGATGGTCTCGTTCGACTGGCGGGCGGCTGCGATATCGTCGGCGGTGATTTTCGTGATGCCCTCGCAGTAGACATCGTCGTATGTGACCCGGGTGTGGAAACCCATGGAGGCGAGGATCGCAGCCTTGGAGGCGGCGTCGTGCCCCTCCACGTCAGCGGTGGGGTCCGCCTCGGCGTAGCCCAAACGAGTGGCTTCGGCCAGCGCGTCCTCGTAGCTCATCCCCGTGGTGGCCATCGCATCGAGGATGAAGTTCGTCGTTCCGTTCACGATGCCCGAGATTCGCTGAATCTGGTCCCCCGCGAGGGAGCGACGCAGCATTCCGACGACGGGGATCGCCGCGGCCACGGCGGCCTCGTAGTAGAGGTCGACCCCGGCCTCGTTTGCGGCTCGGGACAACTCATCGGCGTGTGCCGCGACGAGCGCCTTGTTGGCGGTGACCACCGATTTGCCAGCATTGAGGGCCTGCAGGACGAGTTCGCGGGGGTAGTCGATCCCGCCGATGAGTTCCACTACCACCTCAACGTCGTCGCGGTCGATGAGGCTGCGGGCGTCGTCGGTAAGTTGGAGGTTTTCGAGGCCGGGGCTGCCCTGGTGCTTGGATACGTCGGACACCGCGACGCCGCGCACCGCGATGGGCCCGCCGATGCGGTTTTCGAGGTTTTCGGAGAACTCACTGATGAGGCGTAGCACTTCCGAGCCGACAGTCCCCTTGCCTAGGATGGCCACCCCGACCTCTTGACCAATCCCCTTTCCGGGGTAGTTGCCGTTACGGCCTTCGGCGTAGCGTGCAGTCATCGTTCTCGCAGTCTCCTGTAGTCGCGTCATTCTGGCTGTGCTCGAGTGTACCGCTTAGTCTAGATTGCACCCGGTGAAGTCCGCACGCGGGTCTCTAGACCTCTCTCGCGAGGATGTCCTCAACGGTTTCGCGCCTGATCATGGGGCTCACCCGCCCGGCGCGCACCGAGACGACCGCTGGGCGAGCGAATGAGTTGTAATTCGACGACATCGAGTAGCAATAAGCCCCCGTCGCGGGCAGCGCAATGAGATCGCCACTAACGATGTCGTCGGGCCACGTTGCGTCGTAAATGAGAATGTCGCCCGATTCACAGTGGGACCCCACGAGCCTTGTTGCCGTGTCTTCTCCGTCCGTGAAGCGGTTGACCATGCGCCCGTCGTACTCCGCCGCATAAAGCGCGGGGCGTACGTTGTCGCTCATTCCACCATCAACCGCGATGTAGCGTCGGGTCTCCGTATCCGAGGTGTGCACATCCTTGACGATGCCAGCCGTATACACCGTCACGGTTGACGGCCCCGCAATCGCGCGCCCCGGTTCGACCACCACCGTGGGAGCCTCGATTCCCAAATCCGCAGCGGCCGACCGCACTGCGGCGAGGAGGTCGGCGGCCACGCCTCGCACGTCGAGCGCTTGTTCAGCCGGTGTGTAGGCGATCCCGTAGCCACCCCCGAGGTCGAGGTAGTCGAGCGCGACGCCCGTGTTCTCCCAAATCGCGCGGTAGAGACGTAGAACGCGCTCAGCGGCGAGCTTAAAACCCTCCGCGTCGAAGACCTGTGAACCCACGTGACAATGCAACCCCGTCAACTCGAGGTGTGCGGCGGCAATTGCGTCCACGGCCGCCTGGTACGCGGAACCGGACGCGAGGGACATACCGAACTTCTGATCCTCGTGGCTAGTGGCAATGAACTCGTGGGTGTGTGCATCCACACCCGGTTTGACCCGCACAAAGACGTCCTGGATGGTGCCCGACAGTGCCGCGAGCTCTTCTAACCTCTCAAGCTCCGCGTGGGAATCGACGACGACGTGCCCGACGCCGGACTCGAGGCACAGCGTGAGGAAACCATCCGACTTGTTATTCCCGTGGACCGTGATCCGCTCTGCCGGGAAACCGGCCGCCAGCGCGATGCGCAACTCGTTTTCACTGGCCACATCGAGCGAGAGGCCCTCTTCGTCGACCCAGCTCGCTATCCGACGGGTAAGGAACGCCTTGGACGCGTAGTGCACGTTTTCCGGCGCCCCGAACGCCTCGGCCATATCGCGACACCGCGACCTGAAGTCGTCTTCGTCCACAACCATGACGGGTGTGCCGAACTCCTCAGCGATCTCTGGCAGCGGTACCCCCGCCACCGTGACCACTCCGTCTTCTTGCCGCGCAGCCCCGCGCGGCCAGACATGCGCGGGGAGTTCGTTGAACGCGGACACTGGCGCGGACACCTACATCCGCTCCGGTGCGGTGATGCCAAGCAGGCCAAGCGCGTTAGCGAGCACCTGACGCGTGGCCGTCGCCAAGGAAAGGCGCGCGGCGTGGATCGGCTGAGCTTCTTCGCCCGCCTTGGGCAAGATCTGGCAGGAGTCGTAGAACTTGTGGAAGGAGCTGGCCAGCTCCTCCGCGTAGCGGGCCACCCGGTGCGGCTCGCGTAGGCTGGCGGCGGCCGCCACAACGCCGGGGAATTCACCCAGCGTGCGTATTAGGTCGCCTTCCTTCTCGTGGGTGAGTAGTGAAAGGTCCGCCCCCTCGACCGTCACCCCGGAGTCGGCTGCCCGACGCGCGATCGAGCACAACCGGGCGTGGCCGTACTGAACGTAGTAAACGGGGTTCTCGCTCGACTGAGAAGTCCATAGGTCGAGGTCGATGTCGAGCGTTTGGTCTACCGACGAGCGCACCAAGGAGTAGCGCGCGCCGTCGACGCCAATGGCATCCACAAGGTCGTCGAGCGTGATGATTGTCCCCGCGCGCTTGGACATCTTCACCGGCGTGCCGTTTCGCACGAGGTTGACCATCTGCCCGATCAGCACCTCTACGGCGGACGGGTCGAAACCGAGCGCCGCCGTCGCGGCACGCAACCGCGCGATGTAGCCGTGGTGGTCCGCGCCCAGCATGTAGATAGCCAGTGAGTGGCCGCGTTGGAACTTGTCAGCAACGTAGGCGATATCGCCCGCGATATACGCTGCGTTGCCATCAGACTTGATCACCACGCGGTCTTTGTCATCGCCAAAGTCCGTGGACTTGAGCCACCAGGCGCCATCGGCCTCGTACAGGTTTCCGTTGCTCTTCAGAGTCTCCACCGCTGAGTCGACGGCCCCCGACTCAAAGAGAGAGTTCTCGTGGAAGTACACGTCGAAGTCCACGCCGAACTCGTGCAGCGAAGACTTAATGTGGTCAAACATCATCTCCACGCCCAGCGCGCGGAACGTTTCCTGCACGTCCTCAGACGCGAGGGCATCAGGCCGCTTGTCGACGACCGCCCGCGCGATCTCGCCGATATAGTCCCCGCCGTACCCGTCCTCCGGGGTCGGTTCCCCCTTCGCCGCGGCGACGAGCGAACGCGCAAAGCGGTCGATCTGCCCACCGTGGTCGTTAAAGTAATACTCGCGGGTCACCTCCGCGCCCGAGGCCTCGAGGACGCGGCCGAGCGAATCGCCCACAGCAGCCCAGCGGGTCCCCCCCAAGTGGATCGGCCCGGTGGGGTTGGCTGAGACAAACTCGAGGTTGATCTTCTGGCCGCCCAGGCTGTCCGAGTGGCCGAAATGCTCCCCCTGCTCCAAAATCTGCGACACGAGTTGCCCCTGGGCGTCGGCCGCTAACCGAACGTTGATGAACCCTGGCCCAGCTACCTCCGCGGACTCGATGGCCGGGTCGGCCACGAGGGCGTCGACAAGCCAGCCTGCAAGCTCCCGCGGGTTCGTGCCCGCCTTCTTGGCCGTCTGAAGCGCGATATTCGTGGCGTAATCCCCGTGCTCAGGGTTGCGGGGACGCTCAACGGTCACTGAGTCCGGAACGACGGTGGCGTCTAGGTCATGGGCGTTGAGCACGTCCGTTGCGGCACGCTGGATCACTGCGGCAAGGTCAGCTGGCGTCATGGAGTCACAGTCTAATTCAGTAGTGCGTCGCAGACCCCAACTGGGGAGGACGCACGCGAGGGTGGCCGGAGCCACCCGACAGGGGTGAGTCTCCGGCCACCCTCGCATTCCTCATTTCCCGTGAGACGCTCTCTCACGCGTCCGCATGTATTGTGGGGCGTAAACCATAGAAAATCATACAAACAATCTGAAAAGGTGGGCAGTGTTGGCACGTAAATGGCCATTAGTCGCCTCGGTTCTAAGTTGCGCGCTTATTTCGGGGGCAACCTCTGTCGCCCGCGCTGACGAGCCATCGCACATCCAGTGGGGGGCCTGCCCCCCAACCGTCAACGTCGATGGCGCCCAGTGCGGCAGCGTCGAGGCCCCCATGCGCTACGACGATCCGGCAGGCCCGACCATCAGCCTTGGTGTCATGAAGATTCCGGCTGCCGACCCGTCGGAGCGCCGCGGTGCGCTGTTCGGCAACCCGGGCGGTCCCGGCGTGGATGCGTACTCGTACTTCGGCACCGCGAAAGGGGGGTTTGAATGGCCGGAAGAAATTCGCAACGAATGGGACCTCATCACGGTGCAGCCTCGCGGCCTCCAGCATTCCACCCCGCTGGAGTGCGAAGTCATCGGGGGCGCTTCTCCTCTCGACGTCGCCCGCACTGTCGTCGACTCCTACGTTAATTCAGGCGCGCAGAGCCGCGCCGCCTGCCAAGGCAGTCGGCCAGGCTACCCGGAGACGATCACGACCGACACTAACGCCCGGGATTGGGACACTGCCCGTCAAGCCCTGGGTTATGACTCCATCTCACTCATGGGGCTGTCCTACGGGACGTACCTGGCCAGCGCCTACGCCAGCCTGTTCCCGGAGCGTACGGACCGGGTTGTCCTCGACTCAGCGATGGACCCGAGCACCCGGTGGGACCGCCTTCTGCTCGACCAGCAAGGCGGGTACGAGCGCACCCTCAACGACTACTTCGGCTTCGTAGCGGACAATGACGCGACCTACCACATGGGCGACACGCCGCTGAAGGCTTACCAGTACTGGTCCGCCCGAATCGTCGCAGAAACCGGCACCAACCCAACCGTCACCCCGCCCCCAGCGCGGGTCGGGGACCTACCGGCAGGCCTTGGCTCCTCTGGCCAGGCGGGTGCCGACGCCCTCACCGCCACCGGCAAGGCCCGCGTCGAAGGCGAGGGGATCGTGTCCCGCATGCTCAACCCCGGCTCGAACCAGATCAACTCCCCCCTCCTCGCCGCCACCAAAGCGATGCTGCCGCAGGCGAAAAACTGGGACTCCATTGCGCGGATGACCAACGGCACACTTGAGGCGGGCGCCACCGAGCTCTCGCCCGAGCTTTCCGACGAGATAATCGGCATGCAGCTCGCGCTCTTCAGGCTGCAGTCGGTCCAGATTTGCAACGAGAACATCACCCCGCCCGACTACTCGCAGCTCCCGGCAGCTGTGTGGAGCTCGTTTGTCACCGGAGACATCTTCACTAGCCCTCATGCAGTGATTGGTTCCGGCATCTACTGCAACGGAGCGGCCCCCGTTGCGGCGGAGGTGCCCCTGAGCGGCGCCACCTTGACGGTGCGCCCCCTACAGATCAACGCGACCGGTGACCCGCAGACGGTGTATGCCGGCAGGACGACTATTGCCGACGCCATGGGATCCCACCTAGTCACCGTCCACGGCCCCGGCCACGGTCACGTTGCGCTGGGCAACCCAGTTGTTGACGACCTCGTGGTGGACTACCTCCGCACCGGCCAGGCCACTGCAACCGACGCGCCCGGGTACTTCGAAGCCCAGAAAGCAGGCTGATTAGTTGACCGCGCTGGGTGGGTGCTAACCTAAAGCGCGTCCGTTCGTCCGAGCGGACGCGGATTGTCTTCGTAGCTCAGTGGATTAGAGCATCGGTTTCCGGTACCGAAGGTCGCAGGTTCGAATCCTGTCGGGGACACAGTTGTCATCAGTCGCGACATAGTTGACAGTTGGCCCCCGCGCGGGTGGAACAGTGTTCCGCTTGTGCGGGTTTTTTTCTGGCCGCTCCTCGTAGCGTGGTAATGCGGGCCTATTCGACCCCAAGCACTAACCAGGGTACGAAAGCCCGGGACGCGGAGCGTTGGCGTCGAATAGCAAAAGCAGCTTTACTCGCCGTGAGGCTTGCTTACTACTGTGAGGTTGGTGGATGGGTACTAAGCGTGTGCGCCGCGCTGTTCTCGTGGTCGCGGTTCTCAACGTCGTGTATTTCGGTGTCGAGTTCGTGGCGGCGAGCGTCATCGGTTCTGCAGCTCTGTTCGCGGACTCCGCCGATTTCCTCGAAGACACGGCAATCAACCTGCTGGTGTTCTTCGCTGTTGCGATGGCAGCCGAACGCCGCCGCGTGATGGGCAGGGTGTTGGCGGTGTGCATCCTCATTCCCGCGGCCGCGTCACTGATCACCGTCGCTTACAAGGTCGCGCAGCCGGAACCGCCCTCGCCAGAGGGGCTAACGGCCACAGCGGTGGGAGCGTTGGTCGTGAATCTCGTCTGCGCGGTGATCGTGCACCGAATCCGCGAGGCCGAGACATCATTGGCGACGGGGGCCTGGCTCGCCGCTCGCAACGATGCCCTTGCCAACATCTTTATCATCGCAGCGGGCGTCGCCACGCGGGCATGGCCGACGGCGTGGTTCGACGTCGCCGCCGGCCTCATCATCGCGCTCCTGAACCTCTCGGCTTTTCGGGAAGTGTGGCAGGAAGCGCGCGAGGAACACGCTTCCGTCGAGGAGGCCTTCGCAGTCATGGACAGCGATTAGCCGCCGAGGCGGAAGCTGTGACCGACCAGCGCAGCTATACACCTTCCGGCATGATGATCCATGCGACGATGTAAAGCAGAACGCCCGGCACGACGCCGGCGAGCGCGAGGGCGGCGAACACGAGGCGGACGAGAGTCGAATCGATCTTGAAGCGCTGCGCGATGCCACCACAGACACCGGCGATCCAACGGTCGGTGAGCGAGCGGCTAAGGCGAGAGGGCTGGGGCGAAAAACTTCACGGCGCATTCATGGCTGAACTCCTCATCTCGGTGGCGTTAGAGTCACCACTTATCCAACCGCTCCCCCCTCCGCCCCACAACAGGGCAAACCCTGAAGTTAGACCCCGAGATTTCCCCGCTTTTCATTCAGGGGAGCGGATTCCGAACAGAAACCCGGTGCGCCGGGCACGTTGTCAACGGCGGCCACGCCCTCTAGGAAGCGCCGCAGCACCGGGACATCCGCGGAGTCGAGATGATCAAATACGACCCGCCGCACGCTTTCGACGTGCTCAGGAGCTGCCATTTCCAAACGCGCGAGCCCCTCGTCCGTCAGTGACACGAGAACACCGCGGGCATCGCCTGGGCTCTTGCATTTGGTGACAAGGCCGCGCTTCTCCATTCTCGTCACCTGATGCGACGTGCGAGAGCGGTCCCAGTCAAGGCATGAACACAGGTCACGCAACCGCATTTCACGGTCCTCGGCTTCGCTCAGCTCGACGAGCACCGCGAACTCTGGCGACGATAGGTTCGATCCGGCGAGCAGAGTGTCACCGATGACTCGGTCCACCTTTCGTGCGGCGGCAAGCATGGCGCGCCATAGGGCTTGTTCGTCATCACTGAGCCACCGCGGTTGAATTGTCATGAAGCGCAGGTTACTACGGGCCACGTTGATGGGGAAATGTCAACTCTTCAATTCATGCACTGACACCCTCCGCGCCACCGCCACACGGTCGAACCTCTGCGGGTAACAGGTCAAGACAATGACCTGTGCGGACTTTCCCACCTGATCAAAAAGCGCGTTCATAAGCTCGAGGCGGTCCCCGTCTGAAGCACCCAGCACGTCATCAACGACCACAGGGACCGGCGCGGCCCCGCCGTTTCCCTGGCCAGCGAGATCCGCGATGGCAAACCTTGCCAGCAGCCCGATTTGCTCCTTCGCACCGCCTGACAGTTGATCGAGGGGAATCGTGACCCCGCCTAGAGTGCGAGCAGCGATTGTTAGGTCCTCACCCAGTGTGAACTCCACGCCGGGCCCGAAGACGACCGCGGCGTAGCGGTTTAGGGCCTGAGCAAACGGTTCTGCGTAGCGCCGGCGGGACGCGTCGCGATGAGAGACGAGAGTATCCCACAGCAGCTTGACCGCCTCGGCGCGACGGTTCGCGCGAACCAACTCAGCCTCGGCCGCCTCCACTGCCGCGTCGGCTCGATCCGCTGTCTCGGCCGCCCCGATCGCGGCCTCAATACGCCCCTTGAGCTCCACGGACCGCAGGTGCGCAGCAGACCTTCTCTCGCGCAAACTTTGCGCGCGATTCCGGGCGCCCTCAAGCAGGCGTTCCGCTGTGTCGGGGTTGGACTGGGCTAGCTCCGCCTCTAGTTCCGCGACGCGGGCGGCCGCAGCATCAAACGCTTTGGCCGCGGCCGCTTTGGCTTGTGCGAGCGCCATCGTCGAAACGCGTGCCGCTGAGGCTTCTAGTTCCCGCTCAGCCGCCTGCAGTTCGGACTTCTTCGCCTCCAAGCGCGCGCTGATGATGGTGTATTCGGTAGAACGTTCACCCGCTGCAAAGGGACGCAGCGCCGCCTCGGCCTCGTGCAGCGCCGCCGTTGCGCGTTCAAGCTCCGCCTCGGCCTCGTCCGCGGTTTTCACTGCGGCGGCTTCATCGATCTGCTCACACTCGCCGAGTTCTGTCGTAAGCCGAGCCAGTTCTGCTCGTAGCACTTCGACGTCGTGGCCGTCCGCGATCTCGTCCCGCCGCCGGCGCGCAGCCTCGATGAGAGCGGACAGCTCAGCATGAGCGTCCCGCAAGGCGCGCAGCTCATCGACGTTTTGGCACCCGAAAGGTTCGAGGCTGTCGTTAAGCGCCATGCGCGCCTCACGCAAGGGGGCTTCCGTGTCCGTGCCCGTGGGAGCGGCGCGGTACACCACGCTGAACTTTCCGAGCTGGAGGGACGTGCCATCGTGGAGCTCGACGGTGGTCGTGCCACGAAGCGGGCGAGGCTCCCCGTCGACCGCTATTTCTGAGTCGTTGTCGGAAGAGACGTCGAGCCTGGCTGAAGAGGCGTCCCGCAAGCGGCGCTGCAGCTCCTCCTCGGCTGCGGCGCTCTCGGCGTGGCGGACGTCGGCATCCGTTACCCGCCGCTCGGGCTGCTGCTCGAGGAACGCGGAGAGCTCATCTGTCGCCTTGTCCGCCCGGGCAACAATATGTTGCAATTCTGTCTTGCGCCTCGCACCCCGTGCGCGCTCAACATCTTGCCGGGCACGCTTTGCTACCTCGCGTGCCTCGGTCTCGGCAGACCTGGCGCGGTCTCGCGACTCCGTGAGCGCGCGCAGCTTGTCCTGCTCCTCAACTGCCCGCACCTGGGCGCCCGAGGCCTCTTTTTCCAGTTCAAGAACCTCGAAGCGCAGCGCGGCGAGACGCTCATTCGCCGCAGTGCGGGCCGCGAAATCATCTTCCGCCCGCTGGGCATCGATGCCCGCGCGATCGCGCTCGCGCCTAGCCGCCTCGATCTTCTCACCTACCTCGCGGGCAACGGCGGCATCTGCCTCGCGCTGCGCCACATCTTCCTCAGCGCCGGGCAGCTCCGCCTCCGCCGCATGAATCTCATTGTCACAGCGCCCAACCTCGGCAACAAAGGCATCGAGTTCGCTCGCTCGCCGGCGGGCATCGGCGGCAGCCGTGCGGGCGCCCTCGACGCGTGTCTCGAGGGCAGCGTAGCTGGCCTTCTTCTTCCCAGAATTGGTGAAAAAGCGCTCGAACTCCGCGTGCACCCGGGACAAGAGTTCCGTGTCTTCCGGCTCCTGGCTTCCGGTTTCTGTCGCGCCATTCAAGGCCCGGGTGACAGACGGGATTCCGGCGGCGCTGACCGCGGGATCAAGCATCCCCTGCCGAACAAACAACGAGGAGCGAAGTTCTTTGTCCACGTGTTCATCGAGAATCCGGGCTAGCGCGTCGTCTGCCTCCCGCCCGGTGAATTGCTCGTTTTTGGGCGCAACGATGTGTAGCTCAGAGAGTCTCGCCCGCCCGAAGCGCTTGCGGATGGTGAAGTCGTACGGCCCGACGGTTGCCGAAAGGGTGATGTCGGGCGAGGCGTCTCGTCCGACTGGTTCAAGCGCTTTCACCTCACTCTTCTTCGAGGTGTGCTTCGCGTTAAGCACCACGTCAAGCGCGTCAAGGATCGTCGACTTGCCCGCCTCGTTGTCCCCGTGGATAACAATAACGCCTGACGGTGGGAGGTCCGTCAGTTCGAGGTGGCCGATCCCGCGAACGTCGTTCAGAGCCAGAGTACGGATGCGCATTGGTTTATGACTCCTTGCTCAGGCGGAAGAGCAGGTTGACGGCGTCGCGAGCCACCGGGTTGTCGGCGGCCGCCTCTACGAGCTCACTCATGGCGGCCGCGGCGAACCCTGTCAGGGGAAGCCCCGCGAGCTCACCGTCGCCGGGCTCCAGGTGCAAGTCCATCAACCTCGATCGCTCGTACAGTGCGGCGAAAACGGGCTCAAGCTGCGCCAACCCCGTTTCCAAAGCGCTCGTCTCCTCCAATCCGAGTGTGCCCGACATAGAGTACTTCACCACTGTCCGCTCCTTGTCCGGGTACGCGGAGAGCTCAGCCAAAAGCTTGTCGACGTCATCTGCCCCGTCGACCTCCCAGTGCAGTGCGTCGAATGTCCAGCCCCCGGTGCGCACTTTCTCAACCTCGGCGCTACCTTTCCGGGCTGTTACCACGAGGGCGTTCCCAGAATCGCTTTCGTTCCCCGCTACCCCAGGAGCATGGTCGTGGAAGTCGGTTGTTTCCGGCGAGCCCGAGTACCACACTCGTCCCGACGTTCCGAGGCTCATCGTTGAGTGGGTATCCCCCAGCGCGAGGTAGTCAATCGTGCCGTCGGCCAGCTTCTCCTCCACCGCAGCTACGTCGATCAGATCGGGCACAACATCGGCCGTGCGAGCTTCGGCCTGGCCGTGCCCCACCGCGATACGAATCGCCGCTGTCGGCTCGAGAGGGCGTAGCGCCTTAGCTACTAGGTCTTCGGACGCGTGCTTGGCTTTCAGTGGCGCCCCGACCAGCTCGACACCAGGGCGAACCTCAACGACGTCGAAGGTGCGCAGAACGTGAACATTGTCCAGACTTTCGGTCCGGCTGAAAATTGAATCCGCGACCAGCGGATCGTGGTTTCCCGGCAGGAGGTACACCGGAACAGGAAGCGCCTTGAACATCTCAAGCGCTCGGCCGAGAGTGCGGCTCTCGAGCGCATTGTGCTCGAAAACGTCACCTGCCACCACGATGAACTCGGCCTGGCGCTCCTGCGCGATCCGCCCGATGCGAACGACCGCCTCGAGGCGAGCGGCATCGAACCTGGCCTGGGCCTCCGCGGGGAGGAAGGCGCGGGTCATACCCAGTTGTAGGTCTGAGGTATGGATGAAGGTGACTTCACTCATGCATTTATGGATAGCAGACGAATATGACACTGTTATGACACTGTTCGCCTGTGTTCGAATACGTGTTCTATCGGCGCGTGAGCTCGTCGTAAAGATCTTCTAAGTCTGCCACTGCCCGCATCTGGTCGATGTTCGTAAATGAAACCGTCTGCATCGCCTGATGCAGCAGGTCCATATCGGAGTCCTCGATCATCGGCGCAACCTTCGGGCGCGGCAGCGCCGGCAGCTCCCGCCCCTCCCAGAAGAACTCCGACCCCTCCGCCGCGTTGTCGCGGGCTGCGGCCTCAGCCTGGCCCCGCACACGCAGCTCGAGGGTGGTGAGGCTGAGGTTGCGCAAAGCAAACACGACCGCTGGGTCGGCGTCGATGAGCTCGGCGGCCTTCAACGCGACCGCGCAGGCGTGTTTACACACGGGAGCACTGTCGGGGCAAGAGCAATAAAACCGCACGTCAGACGGGTCGTGAGCGATCAAAATCGCCATCACGTCTTCGTCGAGGTCACCCTCCCGCGCACGCTGCACAGAGCCAGAACGACGTGCCATGAGCTCGAGGGCGACGTCGACATCTTTAAACGAACGCCGCGGCAGAGAGATAGTGACATCGAAAGGGTCGTTTTGGGTGCCGGCAACGGTGCCGTCGAAACCTGCGGAGCGCGGAGTCACGCTTAACACGCGGCCGTCCGCCACGTACTGCCGTCCGCGCTTGGCCCGTCCCGCGTCCGTTTGGCGCAACGCCGCGTTGAGAAGTCGCATCGCCGCCGGGTTGTACCGCTCGGGCGGCGGCGCCGGCGTCTCCTCGAGGCTCTCCGCCGCCGCCTCCTCCGCGCTGGCGACACGCCGCCGCGCCCAGAAATTTGCCCAGATAACGTTGTCTTCCGTCGGCCGTGACGCTCCCATTAGCTCTCCGCCCTGTAACTCATGAGCCTGGTCAGGTCTTCCGTGCCCAGCTCGGTGATCCACCCTTCGCCCTCGCCCACGACCACGCCGGCGAGGTGGGTTTTGCCGTCCAGGACATCCTGGATCGACTCCTCCAGGGTTCCCCGCGTGATCATTTTGTACACGGTGACATCCTTCTCTTGTCCGATCCGGAACGCGCGGTCCGTCGCCTGATTTTCCACAGCCGGGTTCCACCAGCGATCCATGTGAATCACCATCGACGCAGCGGTGAGGTTGAGCCCCGTTCCCCCGGCCTTGAGGCTGAGCAGCATCGCCCGCGGCCCGTCGGGCTGCTGGAACTGCGCAACCATCGCGTCTCGCGCATTCTTACCGACGCCCCCGTGCAGGAACGGAACCACCTCACCCAAACGCAACTGAAGGTACGGCTGGAGGATGTCGCCGAAGGCTTTGTACTGGGTGAAGATAAGCACCCGGCGGTCGTCGGCAATGGCTTTGTCCAATAGTTTGACAAGCATCGCGACCTTTCCCGACCGGTGCTTGCCGCGGGAGGTGACGGGGGTTCCGTCGCCCAGAAAGTGCGCCGGGTGGTTGCAGATCTGCTTGATTCGTGTGATCGAGGCGAGCACCAGCCCCTTGCGGGCCATCCCCTCGCGCTCTTCCAGCTCCCGCGACAAGTCGTCGACCAGAGCTTTGTAAAGCGCGGCCTGCTCGGCCGTCATATCCACGGTGATGACTTCCTCCCGCTTGTTCGGAAGGTCGTCGATAATGGCCGGGTCTGTCTTGAGGCGGCGCAGGATAAACGGGGCCGTGAGCCGGCGCAGCCTCTCGCCCAGCTGGTCCGCGAGCTCTTCGTCCCGGCGCGTTTCGATGGCACGCGCGAAGTGGTTGCGGAAAAACGACTGGGTCCCCAGCATCCCGGGGTTCACAAAATCCAGCAGATTTCGTAGCTCCGAGAGCTTGTTCTCAATAGGCGTCCCGGTAAGCGCAATGCGGTGCCGGGCCGGGATCGCCCGCACGCTTTTCGACGCCCTCGTTCCCGCGTTCTTGATAGCCTGCGCCTCGTCCAGCACAACGTGATCCCACTTGGTCCGTGACAATTGCTCCGCGTCGCGCGTTGCCACGCCGTAGGAGGTGACCACCACGTCGCTGGACGCGATGACCTGGTCCAAGGCGTCCCCCGAGCGCCGCCCGGCGCCGTGGTGCACGGCAACCCGGAAGCCCGGCACAAAGCGGGCCGCCTCCGCCGCCCAGTTCCCCACCACCGACGTTGGCGCAATGACGAGCGTTGGCGCCCGGCCAGGGTCTGCCGCCTTCTCCACCGCGAGGAGGGCAAGCAGCTGCAGCGTCTTACCCAACCCCATATCGTCGGCAAGGACGGCTCCGAGGTTGTTTCGGGACATGAAGACGAGCCAATCAACCCCTCGCCGCTGGTACTCCCGCAGCTCCGCGTGGACGGCATCGGGCACCGCGACGCGCTCCGGGGCAGGACGGTCCGTCCCCCCGACGAGCGAGGTAAACCAGGGGGACCCGGTGAACTCGACCGGCTCGACACCCGCTGTTTCCAGCGCGAGCTGCCGCAGGTCGGCGGCGGTCGCTGTGCCACCGAGGGCGTCGGGGTCACTGCCGTCGCCGGAGCGTTCCGCCAGCTTCTCCATGTACTTTTTGGTTTTGGCCAGCGCGCGGCCGTCGGCAAGTACCCACTGCCCGCGAAGCTTCATCAGGCCCGACTTGGAACGGATGAGCTCCGCCATCTCGTCGTCGGTGAGCTCAACCCCTCCTAGGCTGACACGCCAGTCGTACTTGAGCATCGTGTCGAAGCCGAATGCTGTGGCCGTCGAGGAGTCATGGGGATCCGCCTGGCTAGCCACGTGGAGCTGGGCTCGGGTTTCGGCCGCGGACCACGCACGCGGAAGCATCACACTAAAGCCGGCGCGTCGCAATTTTGCGGCGTCCTGCGACACGAAGCGAACGATCTCGTCCGAGGTGAGGTAGAGGTCCCAATCCCCCTCGTCACCGGTCGCCGAAGTCCACGGCTGACGGGGGCGTCTGCCCGCCTCGACGACGCTGCTGACCTCTCCAGCGCGGGCCATGTCGTGGCGTAGCATGTGCACTGTCTGGGCGTCGTAATCCATGACGTTCACGGGTCGCGGCGAGTCAGTGCCCGCTCGCACGCGGACTCGAACCGGCCATTGCAGCGCCGAGAACCCCACCCCGGTTTCGCGCCACTGCTCGTCAATGTCCTCGGGCTCCTCCACAACGAATACCAGTTGCAAGTTCACCGCTGCGATCGAGCCGTTCCAATCACTCAAACGCAGCGACAGCGGGCCACCCCCGCGACGAAGCGGCGCTGAATGCAGCAACGAATGGACGAAGTCATGCCACGGGTACGGTCTCTCCTCCTCCTCAACGCCGCTCAACCGCGCCGTCGCAATCCAGTGCACCATGGTCTGGGAGACGTTCTCGCCCAAGCTCGGGTTGTTGGCGCTAAGCACACCGGGGGCGGCGGCGATCATCTCGGCGAGCCATCCCCTTTCTTCAACCCCCGTGCCCAACTTCCACTCCGCGTACCACAGGCCGTCTCGGAAAGGAACGTGCAAGCTCACTCGGCCGGCGCGAATGAACTGAGTCAGCCCGTTGTACATCCGGATCAGCCAGTACAGGTCCGGCGCCACCGCGTCGCGCTGAGCGCGCGTTGCTCCGGGGGACAGCTCGTCGAGAAACGCGGCCGCGGCAAGGAAATCGACGGCCTGCTGGGGCGCAAATGCCGCTGAGGGCACACGCAATTCCACGTGGCGGCCGCGGGGGGTTTGCAGACGCACGCGCGACCGGTGACGGAAGGCGGCGTCATCAAGCAGTGCCTCGATGGGCCGGGGAAAAGTGCCCTCGGGTACCTGCGAGGGCACCACGATCCTGTGTCCTTCCACTTGCTCAACCCATAGGTTGAGCCCGGACTCGGCCAACCAAAGTCCGTGCAGAAGGAATTTTGGCATACCCACCTTTTTACCACCCCTGCGTGACACTACCGGCGCAGCGCCTGAACCGTCGCACGAGTGCAGTACCCTCAGAGAATCCCTCTCCCCGCCTTCCTGGAGGATCGATGACTGACAGCTTCTGGCTCGTCCTCGCAATCGTGTTGTACTTCGGCGTCATGGTCGCCATCGGCTTTTACTCGTGGCTGCGCACCTCGAAGTACGACGACTACGTGCTGGCCGACCGCGGCCTTGGCCCATTCGTCGCGGGTTTGTCAGCGGGCGCCTCCGACATGTCTGGCTGGCTACTCATGGGCTTGCCCGGGGCCCTCTTCGTCGCGGGGATGAGCGAACTGTGGATTGTCGTGGGGTTGTTCATCGGTACGTGGGCGAACTGGAAGTTCATCGCCCCAAGGTTGCGCGCTTATAGCGAGGTGGCCAAGAACTCGATCACGCTGCCTTCGTTCTTCCAGAACCGCACCCGCGACTCGTCACCGCTGCTACGCGTTGTCGCCGCGGTGATCATTATCTTCTTTTTCACTTTCTACGTCTCCTCGGGCATGGTATCCGGCGGGCGCTACTTCGAGTCGACCTTCCACGGTGATTACCTCACCGGCATGCTCATCGTCGGTTCGATCACGGTGCTCTACACCTTCCTCGGGGGTTTCCTCGCCGTGTCATACACCGATGTCGTCCAGGGCGCGCTGATGTTTCTCGCCCTCATCGCCGTGCCCGTCATGGCGCTGGTCGCCCTTGACCATCCCGCCGACATTTTTTCCTTTGCCACCTCGCATGCGTACGGCCCATGGCCCGAGGGCAACCCGAACTACTTCGACATGATCGCTGGCGTGTCGGGGGCGACCGTGATCGGCAACCTCGCCTGGGGGCTCGGCTACATGGGGCAGCCCCACATCATCACCCGTTTCATGGCACTGCGCTCTCCCGAGGAGGCCACCTCTGCGCGCCGCACGGGAACATTCTGGGTGCTCATGTGCTACCTAGGCGCGGTGAGCACCGCTCTGGTTTCTACTGTGTATTTCGCACAACACGGCAGCACAGTGACCGACCAATCTGGCTTCGAGACCATCTTCCTGGACCTTTCTCGCATTCTTTTCCACCCCTTCATCGCGGGCATCATCCTCACTGCCGTGCTGGCCGCCATCATGTCCACGATGTCCTCGCAGTTGCTCGTCACATCCTCGGCGCTTGTAGAGGACCTATACCGCGCAACCAGCCGACGCACCCCTTCGCACACAACCCTGCTCGTCCTGTCCCGATCCATGGTGGTGGCGGTAGCGGTGGTGGCCATGGTGCTGGCCGTTCACCCCTCCGACACGATCCTCAACCTCGTCGGCTTTGCCTGGGCCGGTTTCGGCGCGGCATTCGGTCCGGTGGTCGTCGCGTCGCTCTACTGGCGTCGCCTCACTGCGCCGGGCGCGGTGGCAGGGATGATCGCCGGCGCGGCCACCGTCTTCATCTGGGGTTCTATCGATGTCTTGTCCGGCGCGATCTACGAGATCGTCCCCGGCGTTGCCGTCGCCACCGCGGCCCTTGTCGTCGGCTCGCTCTTAACGACGCCGAAACCAGGCACGAGCGAAGAATTCGACTCGGCCCTCGCGGCTGCCGGCGGGAACCCCAGCGAGGCCCCGGCAGTCTAAAGAGACATGCGGTTCTTGGTGCCCGCCCTCATCGTCTTTACACTCGCCATTCTTCCTTTCCCTACCGGGCGCTTTCTTATCGACGCCCCCGCCCCTCCCCGCACCGTCCCACAGCGGGTCACCGTCTTGGGGTACGAGCGAGACGCATTCGGGGCTGGCTGGGGCAGCCTGCCTGATGGCTGCACGTCCCGCGAGGCGTTGATGGCCGCGGCGTTTTCCGCCTCGTGTCACATCCCGTATCGAAGCTGGGACTCCGCCCCGATCACGGACCCGTATTCAGGCGCGCCACTGTCCCCGGAGGATGTGGAGATTGACCACGTCTTTCCGCTTTCTGCGGCGTGGGATCTAGGCGCCCATTCGTGGACTGACTCGGCACGCCGCACCTTCGCCAACGACCCAGCTAACCTCATCGTCACCTCGTCCAAGGAGAACCAGGCGAAGTCGGATCAACTGCCCAGCGAATGGCTCCCGTCGGATTGGCGAGCGCGATGCGCTTACGTGCGCCAGGTGGCGACCGTTGCCGCGCGCTATGACCTTCCCCTCCCCCGGGCCGATCTTCGTACCTCACGCCGTCAGTGCTCCGGGTTCGGTTCCCTGTTCGCCCGTGATCGGCTCATCGCCCCCGTCTCATCCGAGGACACGCGAAGCACCACGCGGGATGCCACGTCGATTAAGGTGGGTTGACATGACCTCGTTTTTCGTCTTCCTCCATGTCGCTGCAGCTATCTTGCTGCTCGGCCCCGTTGTCGTGGCCACCTCTATGTTCCCCGGTCAGGCCGCTGAGTCCCGCGGCGGGAACGAGGAGGCCGCCGGCCGCGCCTCAATTCTGCACACCATCTCGTCGCGCTACGGCCTGTTCTCGCTGTTTGTCCCTCTCCTCGGCGCTGCCGTTCTGATCTCTGGGTGGGACGTTTACAAGACCAACTACTGGATCCACACGGCGATTGTTCTCTCCATCATCGCGTGGGCGGTGCTGTACCTGGTGGTTCTCCCCCAACAGCGCAAACTGATGTCCGTCTTATCTCACCAGGGCCCTCAGGGGCAGGGGGACGCATCGGAGTTCGAAGGCGCGAAGGCGAAAGCAACCGCGGGAGCAGGCGTGTTCAACCTGCTCTGGATCATCGCTCTCGTTCTGATGTTCCTTCCCCACCCCGCGTAGTTCGCGCCCACGGCAAAGGCCGCAGCTGAGAGCGTTCTCAGCTGCGGCCTTTAATTTTCTTTAATCGCGCCACTCTCGGCCACGACCGCCCCTCTCGCGGTCTCGGCCGCGGCGAGCACCGTAGCCGCCACCGAAGCCACCGCGACCTCCCCGGTCGCCCCGCTCGCCCCTGTTCGGAGCGCCCTGGTCACGCTTGATGTTGATCAGCTGGCCAGAGATGCGGGTGTCTCGCAGGCGGTCCAAAACTCCACGGTCGAGGTTCTTCGGCAAATCCACCAGAGTGAAGTCACCGCCGATGGTGATTCGGCCGAAGTCGCGGGAGTTCAGGCCTCCCTCATTGGCGAGCGCTCCGACGATCGCGCCCGGGCGAACATGATCGCGCTTTCCAACCTCGAGACGGTAAGTGTCAAAGGACTCATTGTCGTGCTCGCGGTCCCGGCGCCCACCGCGGCCGCCACGGTCACCCCTGTCACCCCGGTCGAAGCGATCGCCACGGTCGAAGCGGTCTCGCCCGCCCCTCTCGCCGCGTCCTCCGCGCTCACCACGATCGCCACGATCGCCACGGTCGAAGCGACCGCGGTTGTCCTTCGGCGGCTCCTTCATAAAGAAGTCGTCGGCTGCTTGAACCTGCGCAGCGAGGGCTGCCGCGATGTCATCCATCGGGATGTTGTTCGCTGCGGAGTACTCGCGAACCATCGCCTTGAACAGTTCCTGGTTCTTGGACTCCAACGAGGAGGTGATCGAGTCCATGAACTTCTGCTTGCGGCTTTCGTTCACTTCGTCGACCGTGGGCAGATCCATCTCGTCGATAGTCGCGTTGGTCACGCGCTCAATCGAGCGCAGCATGCGACGCTCGCGCGGAGTGACAAAGAGAATCGCCTCGCCGGAGCGGCCGGCGCGGCCCGTACGGCCGATGCGGTGCACGTAGCTTTCGGTGTCGTTCGGGATGTCGTAGTTCAGCACGTGGCTGATGCGCTCGACGTCGAGGCCACGGGCGGCCACGTCGGTGGCGACCAAGATGTCAAGGCGCCCGTCGCGAAGCTGATCCACCGTGCGTTCACGCTGCTGCTGAGCGATGTCACCGTTGATCGCGGCGGCAGAGAAACCGCGGGCGCGCAGCTTCTCGGCGAGCTCCTCCGTCTCCTGCTTCGTGCGGACGAACACGATCATCGCCTCGAACTCGGTGACCTCGAGAATGCGCGTAATCGCGTCGAGTTTGTTCCGGTGCGCGGTGAACAGGTAGCGCTGCGTGATGTTCGTGTTCGTACGCGTCTCGGACTTGACGGTCACCTCAGCGGGGTTGTCCAGGTACTGCTTCGAGATCCGACGAATGGCATTCGGCATGGTCGCCGAGAACAAAGCAACCTGCTTGCCTTCCGGGGTGTCATCGAGGATCCGCTCGACATCTTCCTGGAAGCCCATGTTCAGCATTTCGTCCGCTTCGTCGAGGACGAGGAAACGCAGGTTCGAGATGTCGAGGGAGCCACGCTCGAGGTGATCGATCACGCGGCCGGGCGTGCCGACGATAATCTGCGCCCCGCGCCGCAGACCGGACAGCTGGATCCCATAAGCCTGACCACCGTAGATCGGCAGAACGTGAATATTGCCCAGGTGGTCAGCGAAGGACTGGAAAGAATCCGCGACCTGGAGTGCCAACTCCCGCGTCGGCGCAAGCACGAGCGCCTGCGGATGCTGCAGGGAGGTATCAATCCGGGACAGGATCGGCAGCGCGAAAGCGGCGGTCTTACCCGTGCCCGTCTGGGCCAGGCCGACGACGTCTCGGCCCTCCATCAGGAGCGGAATGGTTTCCGCCTGAATTGCGGAGGGTTGCTCGAACCCGACCTTTTTCACCGCTTCGACGACGCGCTCAGGCAGGCTCAGTGTGGCAAACCCGCTCATGGGTTCATCAGTCGCAGCATCATCCGCATCGTGCGCGTCATCGGTTGCGGCAGTCTCAGTGGTTTCAGGTGCAGTGGCTTCGACCTCGGCCGAAGCGCCGGCTGCCTCAGAAGCTCCCGCATCCCTGGTGCCTTCAACGGCGACCGTGTCACCGGCCGCGGCATCCTGCGGGGTTTCCTGAGTTTCCGACAGATTCATGTCCGGCTCATACTCGCTGCCGGTAGCGTTTTCGGAATTGCTCATTGTTTCCCCACCATACGCTACCTGGGCCGGCTTTACTATTTGCGCTAAAAGATGGTGGCGCCAAGCCCCGACCGCCCTGTAAGCGACGTGAATCACACAGGCACACGCGCCGCGTAGTGCAGTTCACATCACCGAGCGCCTTAAAGCCGCGGACTTACCCGAAATCTGTGAGATGCCGAGCTTCCTCGCCAACGCACCTTGGACCACCTCGTTGGCCCCGACCCCCCTCGCTTCTGCGCGCGTACGCTAGGAAGCACCACGATCTACCGGAAAGCGCGTCAGAGGAAGAGCCAATGACTGAGATCACCAGAGGCAACAAAGTCGTCCTGATCGGGGCAGGTGACGTTGGCGCCGCGTTCGCATACGCCGCCGTCAACCGGGGTCTGTGCGACCAACTTGTCATCATCGACCTTGATACCAAACGCGCCTGGGGTCACGCAGAAGACCTTAACCACGCAGTTCCCTGGACCGGGCACAACACACGCGTCAGCGTAGGAGACTACGACGATTGCCGGGACGCCGCGATCGTCGTCAATTGTGCGGGAGTCGCGCAGCACGAAGGCGAGACTCGCCTCGAGCTGGTTGGGCGCAACGTCAGCATCTTCGAATCCATCAACACCTCCGTGCGCGAGTCCGGCTTCAATGGTGTGTATGTTGCGGCCACAAATCCCGTGGACATCTTGTCCTACGTGAGCTGGAAGCAGCTCGAGCTGCCGTCTAACCGAATCGTCGGTTCGGGGACGGTCCTCGACACGGCCCGCTGGCGCTACAACCTGAGCCGCTACTTCGGTATGTCCCCCTCCTCGATCCACACCTACATCATCGGTGAGCACGGGGATTCCGAGCTGGCAGCAACCGCCTACGCGACGCTGGCTGGCCTGCCCCTGTCAAAGTGGATCGCCGACCGATCCCGCACGAACCCCAACGTCGCCGCCGAGATCGACCAGCTGTTCGCAGATACCCGCGATTCCGCCTACAAGATCATCGAAGCGAAAGGGTCGACGTCCTTCGGGATCGGCGCCGGGCTCGTGCGCATTGTGTCAGCCATCCTGAAAGACGAGCAAGTTGCCCTCCCGGTCTCAACACTGCTCAGCGGCGAGTACGGGCAGGACGGGATCTACATCGGCGTCCCTGCCGTGCTCGGTCGCGGCGGTGTCGAGCAAGTCATCGAGCTTCAGCTTGACGACGACGAACGCCGCCGGTTCAGGCAGTCCGCCGACGCATTGCGCGCCGTAATGGACAGCGCCGGGTTATAAAGCCCCCGGTAAACGGTGCGTGAACATTTCGTTCGCGCACTGCACCCATCCTTTCCTGGGAGCATAATCCGGGATGTGTCCATCACCATTCTTCTTTGCATCATCGTGGTTACGGCTTTGGTGTTTGATTTCACCAACGGTTTCCACGACACGGCGAATGCGATGGCAACGTCTATTGCTACCGGCGCGCTCAAGCCGAAGGTGGCCGTTGCTCTCGCCGGTATCCTCAACTTAGTGGGTGCGTTCCTGTCCGTAGAAGTCGCGAAAACCGTTGCCGCCGGCATTGTCCGGCTGGATAATTTCGACCTCGGGGATGCGGCCCAGGCCGAGACTCTCCTTCTCGTTGTCCTCGCCGGGGTCGGCGGAGGGATCTTATGGAATCTCTTTACCTGGGTTTTCGGCATCCCCTCCAGCTCCTCGCACGCGCTCTTCGGCGGCCTGATCGGGGCGGGCATTGCCGCCATGGGCTTCGGCGGCGTCGTGTGGCACGGCGTGCTAGACAAGATCGTCGTTCCTGCCCTTGCGGCGCCGTTCGTGGCCGGTTTGGTGGCTCTCGTCGGAACCTGGCTTGTCTACCGGCTCACCAACGACACCGAGCCGCACCACCGCGATACGTACTTCCGGTGGGGTCAGATCGGCTCCGCTTCCCTTGTAGCACTTGCGCACGGCACCTCTGACGCGCAAAAAACCATGGGCGTGATTTTCCTCGCCTTCGTCGCCGCCGGCCACTTCCAATCTGATGACCCGATGCCTTTCTGGATCCAGCTGGCCTGCGCCACCGCCATCGCGGCCGGGACGTATTCCGGCGGCTTCAGGGTCATCCGCACCCTGGGCAAGGGGCTCGTCGAGATCCACCCGCCACAGGGCATGGCTGCCGAGACCTCGTCCGCGGCCATCATCCTCACCTCGTCCCACCTTGGTATGGCTTTGTCGACCACCCACGTCGCCACCGGTTCCATCATGGGATCGGGCCTTACTGGCCCGAAAGGCGAGGTGCGCTGGACCGTCGCCGGGCGCATGTTCCTCGCTTGGGTCACGACGCTGCCCATCGCCGCCCTCGTCTCCTTCCTTGTCTGGTCGGTGGGCAAGCTCGTCGCCGATCTGACCGGAAACCTCGTCATCGGTGGTGCTGTTCTCGCGGCGATTATCGCCATCGCGGGTGGTTACATGTTCTACCGCGCCAACCAGAACCCCGTAACCACGGACAACATCAACGACGACTGGGACGAAGAAGGCATCACCCCGGCTCCCTCCGACGAGACAAAGCGTCCGCGGCGTCGCATTTACGGCGAGCCCGGAGAGTTTGTGGACACCAGCGCTGGGCTCAACCCCGATGGCGGGCCCCGCACCGGCTCCACTGTAGCTGCTAGATCCGACAACCCCGACCGACCAGCAACCTCCTAAGGAACCGTCGTGGAACTTCTTACCTCTCTTTTCTGGGTCATAGCCGGCGGGCTCATCCTTGGCGCCGGGTTGCCCGCCCTGTTCTCCCTCGGCATCCACTTTGTTACCCCGCCAGCGGGATCCGATGACTCCTACCGAGTCAGCGGGCCCCGGAAAATTATCGCCTGGGTGTTCTTCGCCATTACCATTGCGTTTATCTTCGCTGGCATCTTGCTCATTGCACGCGAACGCATTGAGTACTTCTCGGGCTGGGACCCCTACCCTTTCCTGTAGACTCCTCCGCCGCGCGGGCGCACACGGCGTCCCGCGTTATATCGAATATATTTTCGACATTGCGATGGCCACGTCTAGCCCGCCAGCTAACGTGCCATGCATGTTCACTTTCTCAACGAGACCCCGCGCAGCTGAAACCCCCACCCCCACCGACATCACAGAGCAGCACCCCGCCACGGTCGATGCTCTCCACTCCGTCATCCGGCACCCGCGTTCGCTTGCACGACCAACCGCGCAATGGCGCCCGCCGGTTAAGGAACTGCCCGCAATCCACGGCGGCCCGCGTCTCGCGGTGGCGGTAACGCGGCGGCGAGTCGGGCCCCGTGCGAAAGCCCGGATACGGGGATACGGCGAGTCCGCGGTCCCGGCCTATCTGGTTGAGTTGCGTTTCACCGACGCCACAGGGCTTCGCACCGACCGGCGACACTCCGACGCTTGGATCCGCTCCCTCGTCGCGGACGAGGACATCACTGCGGTGCACGAGCTCGGCTCCCCCGTGGCCGCGGACTACGTGTGGCTGGTGGATGGATCGTACCGGCCCGTGCCTTCTCCCCCATCCCTCTTTGCGGGTCTTGCTGTGGCTTAACCGGAGCTAAACCTCGTCTTCCACAGCAGACTCCTCGGAGGGGTCAATTCCCTCCTCTTCCCCGAAAGAACCGTCGGTGTCGGCATCGGCGTCGTCGCGGCCGAAAATGTCGTAGACGTCGAGCTCATCCTCGTCGTCGTCTTCAACGGGAAGAAGTTGCGCCTCCCAGTCTTCCGCCTGGTCAGCAGCCAGCGAGAGGACGTCGAAAAGACGATCAAAATCCGTGAAAGCGCCGAGCTCGAGAACTTCGGCCTCTGACACTGCCTCGCTGTGGATCGTCTCGAAAAGGCGGGCGCGGTCTTCATCCGTGAGCTCGCCGTCGCCGTCCGATTCCCATAGCTCGCCGATGGCGTCATCCATGAGGTCGTCGTAATTGTCGGTCAGCGCGATGAAAGACACAGCAGCGGTCGGCTGGCCACCGTCGACCTCAACACGCACGTGCAGCTCGGCGCTGTCACCTACCTCAGCGCGCACGAGTTGACTGTTGATGCGGTCGGGGAAGAACTCGAGGTCCGAGATGCGCTCGTCAGTTGCCTCGAGCAAGTCCCTCAGGACGGTCACGACTTGGTCGGTCGCGACATGCTCGGCTACCGTCGCCACCGCGTCCTCGACGGAGAACACGACGGACACGAGGACAGCCTCGAACTCCTCATCGTCCTCGTCTACGTCCGCTGCGGCGATATAGACATTCGCTGCCGGCAGGTGCGGGTCGATCTCAACGAACTGAATCTCCACGTCGGCCGTGATGGGCACGAACATGGTCTCGTCATGCACCCGAGACTCGATCCCTTCGCGGTCAAGGGCGGCGGCAATGTCCTCAAAAAAGCTCATAGCGCACCAGTTCCTTCCAGTGGTGTGTTGAAGAGTCCACCCGTGTTGGTCGACGGCACCCCAGCCTAGCCATTGGCCCGCCGTTTCGCCGGGCTCGGTTATTCGTCATCCGTGGCGGGGACGTCGAACCCGAAGAACTCGGTGAGGGATTCGAGAAGGTCCTCGCGGTTCGTGCCCCACTCACGCATGTCGAAGTCCTCCCATGCCCGCCGCTGCGCAGCTTTCGGGTCGTATTCAACGCGCAACCCTCTTCCGAAGATGGCCGTCGCCCGGCCCGGCGCGGTGTCGTCCCGGAATCCGTACTGTGGCCAATCGGCGCCCGGTGCCCCGGTATGAAAGAAAGCTCCCCAATGGTGCTGCATGAGATGACTCACTTCCGCGAACCCCTCCTTCGTTCCGAATCGGTCGAACCACGCCGCGCGGGTGGCAAACGGGTCTCCGAAGACAGCCGTGAGGTCGGCCGTGTGCATCGCCCCCAGGCCGAGGCGGCGCATCGTAGCCGACGCGTATTCAAAGCGGTACATCCATGTGGGAGCGATGCGCCGATGAGAGGTTGCCACCATCACCGACGGCGCCCAGAACACCGCGTCCGCGATGAGGTCCGCGAACTCAGACCGGCCGCCCGCGAAACCGTATGCTTCCAAAACGAGCTGCGCGTTGGCGGGGTCGAAAACGCCGAGCGCGCGGTTCGCTGCCCTGCGACGAGCACGCGCCGATTGGTACATCGCTTTCGCGAAACTCGCCTCGTCGGAATTGGTCCCAATGATGAGCGGGACGGGGGCTTGTGTACCCTCCTCGAAAACGTCGATGGGGTGGCCCGGCAGAGTGTCTCCGTCGACCGTTGGCATAAACGCAGTGTTGAACTGGACGATTTCTTTGCCGTTGAGCAGCATGGACTGCCCCACCCGGACAAGCTCCTCCGCGTCCTCCCGGCGGAGGTCGTCGAGGCTGGCGTTGCTGTCCAGGCCGATTCCGTCGAGAAGCGAGCGCACCCACATCGCAGCCTGCACCCGCGAGTGGACACTGGCGCACGGCGCCGATTGAGCAATAGCACCGTGGAATAACCCGCGGGCTGCGGGGGCGGACATGAGGTGTATGACCGCCGCGCCCCCGGCGGACTCACCCATGATGGTCACGCGAGTGGGGTCGCCGCCGAAAGCACCGATGTTCTCCTGCACCCACCGCAAAGCGAGGATCTGATCGAGGAGTGCGGGGTTAGCGGCGCAGTCGTAGCTCAAGGAACGAAAGTCGAGGTAACCCAGCACCCCGAGACGAAAGTTCACAGACACGTAGACGATGTCCGTCGCCTGGACAAGGTAGTGGCCCTGTAACACTTTTTCATGGCTCGCACCCGTCACAAACGTCCCGCCGTGAAAATAGACCACGACGGGCAACACCTCATCGGTGTCGGGCCGGACTACGTCGAGGTGCAGGCAGTCCTCGCTACCCGTGACTGCATCCCGCCACCCAAACGTCCCTTGGAGTGCGGGTGCCGCGTACCAGGAAGCGTCGCGTTCCGCTTCCCAGGGCTCCGGTGGGCGCGGGGCGCGGAAACGGTGCGACCCCGCGGTATCAGCGCCGTACGGAACTCCCCTCCAGGTTCGGGCTCCCGTCGCTGGGTCAACAACACCGCGCACTGCCCCCGCCACGGTGTGGGCAACGGGCCGAACCGTTGATTCCATGACCAATACAGTAGCCGTGTGTAACGTTGTGGTCTCTGGAGGAATTATCCCGTTTCGCTGGGTGCTGTACCGGGCGGAAGACCCCCTACCCCACCACATTCCCAGGAGGTACTACGTGTCTTGTGACCGGTCGCGCCGCGATCACGTCGATAAGAAAAGCGGCCCCGTAATTACGGACGCACTGGGTTCTGATGCGGCGGCGTTGGAGCGAGAAGCTGGGCCACTCGGCCGCGCGCTCATTGCCACCGTGGATAAGGCGGCGCACCTCCAGTCGGGCACCGTGCGCTCGTACGTCGACAGGGTCCGCCGGCACAACCCCGACGCGACCCCCGCAGAGGCGCAGGCGATCCTAGACAAGCACTTCCGCAACACGGTGTCAGGAACGGGTGCCGGTGCCGGGCTCGCCGCTGCAATTCCGGGGATTGGTCTGCTCACGGGCAGTGCCGCGATCGCGGGTGAGTCCGTGGCCTTTTTGGACATCGCCGCATTTTACGCGATGGCCAGCGCATACCTTCGCGGGGTTGACATCAATGACCCGGAGCGCCGCCGGGCGATTGTGCTCATCGTCCTGACCGGCGCGCAGGGCCTTTCCGTCGTGGACACGGTGCTGCGCACGGACGGCTCGGTACTGACGTCGATTGCAGGCCTATCCAAATTTTCGGGACCGCGCCTGGCGGAGGCCAATAGTATTCTCACGCGAACCGCCTTAAAGGCCGTGACGAAGCGTCTGCGCCGAGCCTGGCTGGGCAAGCTGTTGCCGTTGGGCTTGGGCGCAGTTGCGGGGGCAAGCGCGAACCGCACACTCGCCGCAACCGTTGTTGAGAGCGTGGGCCCTAGCCTTGGCCCGTTGCCCGCTGCGTTCGATACCCCGCTGACCGAAGTGGAAAAACGAGACGAACCCGCAGCGAATGGGAAGAAGGGATTGTTCAAACGAAAGAATTAGGACACACCGACCTTGTACGGTTTTCTGTAGCCGCCAGCCCGTGGGCCGCGGCCGGCGCATTCATTGCCGCTGCAATCGCCGCGTTCGGGCAAACCGCCCTGCCCGCGTTGACGGGGCGCGCCATCGATGTCGCGGTAGGTGCGACCCCTGGTTCTCTCTCCATCCTCGTTTGGGCCATGGTTGGCGTCGCGCTCGCGACCTTCGCGTTGTCGTGGGTGCGCCGTTTCGCCGGGGGCTGGTGGGCCGCCGGCAGCCAGCACCGGGTGAGGCTCGGTTTGCTTCGCACGTTGCAGCGTCTCGACGGCCCCGGGCAGGACGACATCGTTACCGGCCAAATCGTCTCTCGCTCGATCACGGACTTAAACCAGTTCCACATGGTGCTCAGTTCGCTGCCCCTCTTTGCCACGCGGGCGCTTCAGCTCGCCGCCACCCTGGTCGTCATGTTCTCCGTCAATCCGGTGCTTACAGCAGCCTCCCTGGCCTGGGTGCCCCTTATTTTGTGGGAAGCCAACCGGTCACGTCGCGCTCTGTACGCCGCGACGTGGGTGAACCAGCAATCGGCGGCGGACTTGGCCTCCCACGTTGAACAGACTGTCTCGGGCGTCCGTGTTGTCAAGGCCTTCGGACGCGAGGAGCGGGCAATCGATGAGCTCGACCGGCTGGGCCGCCATCTCTACGCGGTGAAGATGCGCACCGCGCGACTGAGTGCCCGGTTCCAACCGCTGCTGTCGCAGTTGCCTAAAGTCGCATTGGTAGTCACGATCGTCGCCGGGGGCCTCATCGCAATCCGCGGCGGAATGTCCGTGGGCGGGTTCGTCGCATTCACGGCGTACCTCACCTCTTTGACCAGCACGTTGTCTATGCTGACCAACCAGTACGTGCGTTTGCAGATGGGACGCAGCTCGATAGACCGGCTCGGTGAGGTACTCGGGCTGCGCCCGTCCAGAGTCGAGCCCGCCACACCGGCGGCCCTGCCCGACGGACCCACCGGCCTGCGTTTCGAAGACGTGAGCTTTTCCTCCGGCGGCCACCGCGTCCTTGACGGTTTCAGTCTCACCGTCAACCCCGGTGAGAGCGTGGCGATCGTCGGTCCCGCCGGCGCAGGTAAGTCCATGGCCGTCCAGCTCGCCGGCGCCTTTTACGAACCTGATGCGGGAGGCATGTCGCTTATCGACGCCACCGCTCACCCGACCCCCTACACCGAGCTCACGACCACCCAGATTCGCTCGCGGGTGACGTGCGTTTTCGACGAGGCCTTCCTGTTCTCCTCTTCCATTCGCGACAACATAGCGATGGGAGCTCCGGGGGGTGCTTCCGAGGCCGACATCCGCCGGGCTGCCGCCCTCGCGCGAGCCGACGAGTTCATCGACGAGCTGCCTGCGGGATACGACACGGTGGTCGGCGAGCGCGGACTAACCCTGTCCGGCGGCCAGCGGCAGCGCGTCGCCCTGGCCCGGGCCTACCTGGCTAGGCCCGCCGTGCTCGTCCTCGACGACGCGACCAGTGCGATCGACGCGGAAAACGAGGCAGCCATTCTGTCCAACATGCGGCGTGAGCTCGCCGATACCGCCGTCATTGCGGTCGCCCACCGGCAGTCGACCGTGGACAGCGCGGACCGGGTCGTCGTGCTGCGGGAAGGCCGGGTCGTTGCCGACGGCCCGCGCGCCACGGTCATCTCCCATCCCGCGTACATAGAGCTGATGTCGCCCGCAGACAGGGTGGCGGTTGACCCCGAGCCCTCCCACGAGCGGTTGTGGCCGCACGTCGTAAGGGCCGGCCAGGAGCACGTCCCCGCTCCGGTCCGCGGCGCGGTGGTGGCCGACGACGCGCTGCGAAGGCGGGTGGAAACACTGCCGCCGGCGACCGAGGAGCCGCACCTAGCGGCAGAGCGTCTGCGGCGCGCGTCCCGCCCATTTCGAGTGCGCGATCTCTTCAGCTCGGTGAAATGGCTCATCGTAGCGTCGATCGCGCTCCTGGTCATCGGTGTGCTCGCCGACCTCGCCTTCCCGACCCTCATTCGGACTGCCATCGACCGGGGAATTACGCCGGCCGAGCCCGACGCGCTGTGGCTCGTGGGCGTTGCGGCGCTCGCGACAGTCGTCGTGGCCTGGGCCGCGGATGCCACGATGACGGTCCTGAGCTCGCGCGCGGGTGAGCGCCTCCTCTACGGGCTGCGCCTTCGCAGTTATGCGCATGTTCAGCAGCTCGGTCTGAGCTATTTCGAGCGCACGCTCTCGGGCAAGATCATGACCCGCATGACCACGGACATCGATACCCTGTCCAGCTTCTTGCAAACAGGCCTAGCGCAGGCGGTTGTGTCCGTGGGAACGCTAGTGGGTGTGAGTGCCATGTTGGTGGCCACAGATGCCCCACTCACCCTCGTCGCCCTCGCCGCGGTTCCTGTGATTGCGGGTACCACGTGGGCCTTCCGGATCATCTCGAAGCACCTCTACGAGGCCACGCGCACGCAGATTTCCCTTGTCAACGGTGAGTTCGCAGAGCTGATTGGGGGCATCCGGGCAACGCAAATGCACAGGGGGGAGGAGTCCGCCGAGCGCGCGTTCGCCGACCAGGCCGACCTCTACCGTCGTTACAGAGTGCGCTCCGCGATTCTCATGGCGACCTACTTCCCCGGCATGCAGGCAATTTCCCAGATCATGACGGCTATCATCATCGCCGTCGGCGGGCAACGCGTCGCTGCTGGGGATCTCAAGGTGGGGATCCTGGTCGCGTTCACGATGTACCTCGGCCAGCTCTACGGGCCGATCCAGCAGCTGGGTCAAATCTTCGACTCGTGGCAGCAAGCGACGGTCTCGTTCACTCGCATCACGGGGCTGCTTCGCACTTCGACGACCGTGCCGGACTCCGGGACGTCGCGCGGTGCGGCTGAGGCCGCGCGCGGGCCGCTGAGCTTCGACAACGTCACCTTCGGCTACGCCGATTCGGACCCGGTTCTTCACGACCTCAACGTCACCTTCCGCCCCGGTGAAACTATCGCGCTGGTGGGCCCGACCGGGGCCGGGAAGTCCACCGTCGTCAAGCTCCTCGCCCGGTTTTACGATCCGACCCGGGGCACCGTGAGGGCGTCGACAAGCGATATTGCCTCCTTCCCTCTCAGCCAGTGGCGACGCGCAGCCGCCCAGGTCCCGCAGGAGACCTACCTCTTTCCTGGCACCGTGGCCGAGAACATCGCGTACGGAGTCGACGGCGCGACTAACGCCGATATTGAAAACGCGGTGCGCCGAATCGGCGGGCTGGGGGTCATTGGGGCGATCCCCGGGGGTTTCAACCACCCAGTCGGCGAACGTGGCCGCGGTCTGAGTTCGGGCCAGCGCCAGATCATCGCCCTCGCGCGCGCCGAGCTGCTCGACCCGCCGCTACTTCTTCTCGACGAAGCCACCGCCACCCTCGATCCGGCAACCGAGAGGGAGGTGCTCGTCGCCTCAGAGCGGGCGGCAACAGGCCGCACCTGCCTCGTCGTGGCTCACCGCCTGGCAACGGCGGCGCGCGCCGACCGAGTACTTGTCATCGACAAAGGACGTATCATTGAGGACGGCTCCCACGAAACCCTCCTTGAGCGGGGTGGCCGGTACGCCCGGATGTGGTCAGTCCACCGCTAACGGGGGTGGCGGGCGCGCGAACCGAACACCGTCCCCGAGACAAGTTAGCGCGCAGCCTAGGGGCGCAATTAAAGTCAATGGAAACTTACGCTTAACTAAACCCGAGAAGAGAGGCGAGTTCCTGCCGTGAGCAGCGAAAACAGTTTCGGCCAGAACGACTGGCTGGTGGATGAGATGTACCAGCAGTTCCACAAGGATCCGAACTCCGTGGACAAGGAGTGGCGCGAGCTGTTCGAGAAGAAAGGCACCCCCGGAACTGCGACGGGCGCCTCTACTCCCGCCGCCTCCCCCACCCCCGCGTCCACCGCGTCCACCGCGTCCACCAAGGAAAAGGACGCGAAGGCGGCCGAGCGTGTCCGGACGGACCCTCAGCTCTCCGCGACAACGGCCGCCCCGAGCCAAGACGGGCGTGCTACAAAGGTAGACCAAGCAGCCTCGGATGCACTGACCGAGCGGACGAAGCGGACGAAGGTTCTTCAAAAGCCCAAAACCTCTCCGCTGGATAAGCTGTCCTCCGTCTCCACCGAGCCGGGCGAGGTCCAGCTCAAGGGCGCGTTCAAGGCCATTGCCAAGAACATGAACGAGTCACTGTCCGTGCCGACTGCCACGACGGTGCGCGACATGCCGGTCAAGCTCATGTTTGAGAACCGCTCGCTGGTCAACGACCACCTCAAGCGCACCCGCGGTGGCAAGATCTCCTTCACTCACATTATTGGCTACGCCATTGTCCAGGCCACTAAGCTCCACCCGGACATGAACAAGAGCTACCGCGAGGAGGGCTCCAAGTCCTTCGCGGTCCAGCCTGAACACATTAACCTCGGCCTGGCCATTGACCTCCCCCAGAAGGACGGGTCCCGGTCGCTCGTCGTGGCGGCAATCAAGGAATGCGAGCGCCTGACCTTCGACAAGTTCGTCGCCGCGTACGAAGGCATCGTGGAGCGCGCCCGCGTGGGCAAGCTGAAGATGGATGACTTCCAAGGCGTCACCATCCAGCTGACTAACCCGGGCGGCATTGGAACCCGGCACTCCATCCCGCGCCTGACCAAAGGACAGGGAACTATCGTCGGTGTCGGTGCGATGGATTACCCGGCGGAGTTCGCCGGTGCCTCTCAGGACCGGCTTGCGGAGCTGGGCGTGGGCAAGCTGGTCACGCTCACCTCCACCTACGACCACCGCGTGATCCAAGGCGCGGAGAGCGGTGAGTTCCTCCGCGACATCTCGCAGCTTCTTATCGACGATAAGTTCTGGAACGACATCTTCACCGCGATGGAAATCCCCTACGCCCCGCTCCGTTGGGCGCAGGACCTTCCGAACTCGGGCATTAACAAGGACACCCGCGTCATGCAGCTGATCGAGGCGTACCGCTCCCGCGGTCACCTCATCGCCGACACGAACCCGCTTCGCTGGCACCAGCCGGGTCTGCCCCGCCCCGACGCCCGCGACCTCGATATGGAGACCCACGGCCTGACGCTGTGGGACCTTGACCGCACATTCCACGTCGGCGGGTTCGGAGGTAAGGAAACGATGGCCCTGCGCGAGGTCGTCTCCCGCCTTCGCGCAGCCTACACCCTCCACGTGGGTGCCGAATACACCCACGTCCTTGACCGTGACGAGCGCGAATGGCTGCGCGACCGCGTTGAGGCCGGGATGCCCAAACCCACGAACGCCGAGCAGAAGTACATCCTGCAGAAGCTCAACGCAGCCGAGGCTTTCGAGAACTTCCTGCAGACGAAGTACCTGGGCCAGAAGCGCTTTTCCCTAGAAGGCGCCGAAACCCTCATCCCGCTTATGGACGCTGTCATTGACACCGCCGCCGGCCAGGGGCTGGACGAGGTTGTGATCGGCATGCCTCACCGTGGCCGTCTAAACGTCCTGTTCAATATCGTCGGCAAGCCCGTGGCCACCATCTTCAACGAGTTCGAGGGCAATATGCAGTCCGCCCAGCAGGGCGGGTCCGGCGACGTCAAGTACCACCTCGGCTTCCAGGGTGAGCACATCCAGATGTTCGGTGACGGCGAGATCAAGGTATCCCTTGCCGCGAACCCGTCTCACCTGGAGGCGGTCGACCCGGTCATGGTGGGCATCGCCCGCGCGAAAGATGACAAGCTCAGAAACGAGCAGGGGCGCACTGACCACCCGGTAGTCCCGCTTATGCTCCACGGCGATGCGTCCTTCGCTGGCCTCGGCATCGTCCAGGAAACCCTGAACCTCTCCAACCTCAACGGCTACTCCGTCGGCGGAACCGTGCACATCGTGGTGAACAACCAGATCGGTTTCACCACCACGCCCGACGCCGGCCGTTCCACGTACTACGCCACCGACCTGGCAAAGGGCTTCGACTGCCCCGTCTTTCACGTCAATGGTGACGACCCGGAAGCCGCAGCCTGGGTCGCGCAGCTCGCGACGGAATACCGCCGCGAGTTTGGCAAGGACGTCTTCATCGACCTGATCTGCTACCGCCTCCGCGGCCACAACGAGGCCGATGACCCCACCGTGACGCAGCCGTTGATGTACGAGCAGATCCAGTCCCACCCGACGGTTCGTACGCGCTATACCAACGACCTCATCGGACGTGGCGACATCACCGAAGAAGAGGCCGAGATCGCAGCCCGCGACTTCCACGACCAGCTTGATTCGGTCTTCTCGGACATCAAGGCGAGCGAGGGCAAACCCAGCGAGCAGACCGGCATCACCGAGGCCCAAAAGCTCACCCGCGGTTTGGACACGTCCATATCTCGCGAGACCTTCGAGCGGCTGGCACGCTCCTACTCCTCACTGCCGGACGACTTCACCCCGAACAAGCGGTTGAACTCAGTGCTCAAGAAGAGGGGCAACTCGCTTAACGACGGCGACATCGACTGGGGCTGGGGCGAGCTGCTCGCATTCGGCTCGCTTGCCGAGCAGGGTAAGTCCGTTCGCCTGGCTGGTGAAGATTCCCAGCGCGGGACGTTTACCCAGCGCCACGCAGTGCTCTACGACCCGGAGACGGGCCGCAGCTACAACCCGCTGCACGAAAACGCCGTCGAGGCCGGCAACGATGGACGCTTTGAGGTCGTCAACTCAGCGCTGACCGAATACGCCGGCTTGGGCTTTGAGTACGGCTACACCGTGGGCAATTCCGATGCCGTCGTCGCATGGGAGGCGCAGTTCGGTGACTTCGCCAACGGTGCGCAGACGATCATCGACGAGTACATCGCCTCTGGTGAAACCAAGTGGGGCGAGCTGTCGTCGCTTATCACCCTCCTGCCCCACGGTTACGAAGGGCAGGGCCCGGACCACTCCTCGGCCCGTATCGAGCGCTTCCTGCAGCTCGTTGCGGAGGGGTCGATGACGGTGGCCCAGCCGTCGACCCCGGCAAACCACTTCCACCTGCTCCGGCGCCAAGCGCTGGGTGAGATGAAGCGCCCGCTCATCGTCTTCACACCGAAATCGATGCTGCGCAACAAGGCAGCTGTGTCGCAGCCAGCCGATTTCACCGATGTGAAGAAGTTCCAATCAGTCATCGACGACCCGGCCTTCGTCACCCTCGACAACACCCGCGTCGAGGGGGCCGACCCGAACTCCGTCGAAACGATCATGCTGTGCTCCGGCAAGATCTACTACGAGCTGGACAAGCGTCGCCAGAAGGACAAGAGGACGGACGTCGCGATCATCCGCATCGAAATGCTGCACCCGATCCCCTTCAACCGTCTGCAGGACGCCTTCGCGAACTACCCGAACGCGAAGCAGGTCCGCTGGGTACAAGACGAGCCCGCGAACCAAGGCGCGTGGCCGTTCTACAACGAGCACCTGCGCCGTTTCATCCCGGATATGCCCGAGATGGTGCGCGTGTCCCGCCGCGCGCAGTCGACAACCGCGACGGGCGTTGCCAAGGTGCACCAGATGGAGGATAAGCAGGTCCTCGACGAGGCATTTGCCGCGTAAACCGGCCTAGCTAAAGCCGGTCGCCCGCTTCGCGGGTGGCCGGCTTTACTTCTGCGTGGAGGTGCCGATCCCCATAGCCGCAATCGCATCACGCGCACGTTCCGCCGTCGCGGGGTCGCATACAACGTCATACCGTCCGGCGACAATCGCGGTGCTGGAGGAGAAGTCCCGCTGCCCTCCCGTCATGGCGTAGCTGATGGCAGCAAACACCATGCCGAAGATGGCACCGATGACGAGGGATGTCGCAAACACGACCCACCCCGCACCGGGAACCGCGAAGAGGGCGAATATGAGCCCGATGAAAATGCCCAACCAGGCTCCGGAGAGCGCGCCCCCGCCCACGACGCGGGGCCATGTAAGGCGCCCTACGACTTTTTCCACCTGCATCAGGTCGACGCCGACGATGGACAGGTCTTCGACGGGAAATTCCTGGTCAGAGAGGCCGTCCACGGCCCGCTGGGCATCGGAATAGGTTGTAAAACTGCCAACGGGCCAGCCTGCGGGCCGCTCGGGGACTGACTTTCGCTGCACCTGGTTTGCCATGGGGCCTCCGTAGTTTCTGTAGATCAACCGTCTGAGGGAAAGTCTACTGGCACCGGCCGCAGGCGCTACGTTTTCAACCGGTCCTATAATGGTCCCACATGTCTGACGCACTTACTGAATCCCGCGTCCGCGATGCGCTGAGTCGCGTTGAGGACCCAGAAATTGGCCGTCCTATCACCGAACTCGACATGGTGGAATCTGTCTCGATCGACGGCGATTCAGTGTCCGTGGGGGTTTACCTCACCATCGCGGGGTGCCCAATGCGCGACCAGATCGAAAAGAACGTCCGCGCCGTCGTCCAAGATCTCGAGGGCGTGGGTTCGGTCAACGTGAGGATGCACACGATGAGCTCCGAGCAGCGGCGCGCCCTGAGCCTGAAGCTGCGCGGGGAGCAATCCTCCCCGGTTATACCGTTCGCCGACCCCAACTCGCGGACCCGCGTCTTCGCGGTGGCGTCCGGTAAAGGCGGCGTCGGCAAGTCCTCGATGACTGTGAACCTTGCGGCGTCCCTCGCAAGCCAGGGACTGACCGTGGGCATCCTCGACGCGGACATCTACGGGCACTCAATCCCGGCGCTCATGGGATCGGCGCACATCCCGCCGACGGTCGTGGACGACATGATCATGCCGCCAATTTCGCACGGTGTGCGGCACATTTCGGTTGGGCAGTTCGTGGAGGGCAACGCCCCCGTCGTGTGGCGTGGCCCGATGCTCACGCGCGCTATCCACCAATTCCTCACCGACGTCTACTGGGGCGACCTTGACGTGCTGTTTATGGACCTTCCCCCGGGGACCGGGGATGTCGCCATTACGGTGGCGCAGCTGGTTCCGAGCGCGGAGCTGATCGTTGTGACGACCCCTCAGGCCGCGGCAGCGGAGGTCGCGGAGCGCGCCGGGACTATCGCACAACAAACCGGCCAGAAGATCGCTGGTGTTGTGGAAAACATGGCAGGCATGGTGCTCGACGACGGCACCGTCCTCAACATCTTCGGTGAGGGCGGTGGTCACACCGTCGCGGACCGCCTCACGGCGCTGACGGACAGCGACGTCGCCCTCCTCGGCTCCGTTCCTCTCGACGCGCAGCTACGTGAGTCGGGCGATACGGGGACCCCGGTTGTGCTTTCCCATCCCGACTCCCCGTCCGCCCGATCCATCGCCGATGTCGCAGCGACGCTCAAGGTTCGCCGTGATTCCCTCGCCGGCAAAAGCCTCGGCCTCGGCGTCACACACTAGGTGATATCTGCCCAGGAGAAACTGGAACCGGTGCCCCCCTCGCTTGTTTTCTTCGGGGCTGGGCGGGGTCCCTGCCGCGGGGGCATGGCGGGTGCCGGGCGATCGCCCAGCGCGGAACGGGGGTCGATGTCGTCGAGGGCAGCCTCGTCGCCGTCGAAAAGAAGCTTCGCTGCGGCCTTGCGGGGTCCTAGCGACGCGTACTCGGTGACCGCACTGAGGGGTTTGCGCAGCTCATCGAACTCCTCCCCCAGTCCGCCGTCGAGCTCTTTCTTGGCGTTGTCAATCGCCTTGCGCGCCGCGTAGAGGGCAGCGCGCACGTCCTTCACTACGCTGGGGAGCCGCTCAGGGCCAATAACAATGAGGCCGATGATGAGGATGAAGAAGATCTCACCCCAGCCGATACTGGAAAACACCTCGAACCTCCCGCTTATCCCCGCCGCCAGTTGCTGCGACGGCGTACGTCCGCGGCGCATTGCGCCTGCGCGGCAACCTCGTTGAGCCGTTGGAGGAGCGACTCCGGCGCGCGAACGGAATCGCCCTGGCTCCCTTGCCGCAAGCGTTCAGCGGCAGCGCGCTGGATGTTGACCTCGCGCCAGCACTCATCGCAGACGACAATGTGTGCCCGGGCTCGGTGCGCCGCACTGTCCGACAACTCGCCGTCCGCGAACGCGGCCACGGCCTCCGTGCTCAAGTGGTCAGTGGAGGAAAACGCGCGGGTGCCCGCCCGTTTTGGGGAGGGCCCGTGAAGATGGAGAGCGATCTTGGGACCTCCTTCTCGGGTGCGGCCATCACTTATTACCCTAGCGCGCTAGTGGCTACGGATGAGTTCGCGCGCGCTCGCGTCGTTGAGGGCCTGCGCCTCCAAGCTCTCGCGGAGCTGCGCCCGCCCCCGGTGAATGCGGGATCGCACGGTGCCCATCTTCACACCGAGAGTCGACGCGATCTCCTCGTAGCTCATCCCGACGACGTCGCACAGGACCACTGCAACACGGAAATCGGGGGAGAGCCCGTCCAGCGCGCGCTGCAGGGCAGGGTCCAAGTTCGAGTCGGAGTAAACCTGCTCAGGGGTGCGGTCCGTTCCAGGCACGCGTTCGTAATCCTCGGGCAGAGAGTCCATCCGGATCTTCGCCCGGCGGCGAACCATGTCTAGGAACAAGTTGGTGGTAATCCGGTGCAGCCACCCCTCAAACGTGCCGGGCTTGTAGTTACGTAGGGAGCGGAAAACCCGCATGAACGTCTCCTGCGTCAGATCCTCCGCGTCATACTGGTTCCCGGCGAGACGGTAGGCCAGCCGGTAGACACTGTCGGCGTGCTCGGCGACGAGCTCTGACCACGAGGGCATGTTACCCGCCCCCGCATCAAACGCGGCAGTGCCGGAAAGGGGTTCGGGGGCGGGAGATTTCATGGGAAAAATTGTCCCAAACTAGGATGACAAACTCCAGCAAAATGACTGGCAAATCGCTGGTGGCGGGTAACGATCCGCTAACGGTTAGAATAGGTCGCGTGAACAGCTCCCACGACTCCGCCTTTACGCTCATGAACGACTTCCTCACCGGCGCGGAAGCCGACGGGGATACGCCCTTCCACCGCGGTCTCGCCCGGGCCCGGGCAGATGCGGAGGAGAATTTCCTATCGGCACCCGGTGTGTCCCTGGGAGGGTTGTTGTCCATCCTGGCGGCGTCGGGGACGCAGGGAGCCGTGGCAGTGACCCCAGCCGCGGGGGTTGTGGGTCTGCACATTCTTCGCGGGCTTCCTCCGAAAGCCGCGCTGACGTGCATTGACCCAGAAACCGTGCACCAGTCGGGGGCGCGCGAGGCGTTCCGCGAAGCCGGGTTTGCACCCGCCCGCGCCCGCTTTCTGACAGCGCGGCCGCTCGACGTCATGAGCCGCCTTGCGCCAGGCTCGTACCAGCTTGTCTACGCGGACGTCTCCCCCGTTGACATGTCCGCGGTCCTGCACGCGGCGTGGCCCCTCCTCGCCCCGGGGGGAACGCTCGTTCTCGCGGACTCACTTCTCGACGGAACCGTCGCCGACCACACCCGCCGAGACCGAGAAACTGAAGCTGCCCGCGCGGCGTGGGGGGACGTCGACAAGCTGGCGGCTGAGGAAGGAGCCCTAGTGGCCTACCTCCCCCTCGACGGGGGAACCACCCTCGTGACTCGGCGCTAAACTACCTGGTTTTTGCCCACGACCACGACGCCGCTGTCCGAGACGGTGTAGCGCTCGCGGTCCTGCTCGACGTTGACCCCGAGGATCTCCCCGTCGGAGACGTAGACGTTCTTATCCAAGATGGCGTGACGAACCACCGCGCCTTTGCCGACGCGAACCCCGGGCATAAGCACCGAGCCCTCTACGGTCGCGCCTTCCTCGATTCGGACATCGGTGGAGAGTACCGAGTTCCGCACCGTCGCGCCCGAGACGATGGAGCCGGACGCAACGATTGACTCCTGCGCGATGCCCCCGAGGACAAACTTCGCCGGCGGAAGGTTGCTGTCTTCCGTCGAGTGGATCGGCCACGCCTTGTTGTACAGATTAAAGACGGGGTGCGAGGAAATGAGATCCATGTGCGCATCGTAAAACGAGTCGATCGTACCGACATCGCGCCAGTAACCCTTGTCGCGTTCGGTGGCGCCCGGTACCTCGTTGCCCGAGAAGTCATATACGTTGGCCTCGCCCTTGGTCACGAAATACGGGATGATGTCGCCGCCCATGTCGTGGTTAGAGTCATCGTTTTGCTCGTCTTCGAGCAGCGCCTTGATCAACGCCTCCGTAGAAAACACGTAGTTGCCCATGGAAGCAAAGGTGACGTCGGGGTCATCCGGGGTGCCGGGCGGGTCGGCGGGCTTTTCCAGGAACTCCGTCACGGTGCCGTCCTCGTCGGCCTGAATGCAACCGAAGGCCGTGGCCTCCCCGCGCGGCACGCGGATCCCCGCCACGGTCGCCGCCTTGCCGGAGCGAATGTGATCCTCCACCATTTGCGAGGGGTCCATCCGGTAAACGTGGTCCGCGCCGAAGACGAGAACGTAATCGGGGTGGTCGTCGTAAATCAGGTTAAGCGACTGCACAATGGCGTCGGCCGAGCCGTTGTACCACCGCTTACCACGGCGCTGCTGCGCCGGAACTGACGCGATGTACTGCGGCGTGGGACCCGAAACGTTCCACGCCGTTGCGACGTGCCGGTCCAGAGAATGTGATTTGTACTGGGTCAGGACCGCAATGCGCATGTACCCCGCGTTGACGAGGTTGGAAAGCACAAAGTCAATCAAGCGGTAATTGCCGCCGAAGGGCACGGCTGGCTTCGCACGGTCAGCAGTCAGCGGGAAGAGGCGCTTTCCCTCTCCGCCCGCAAGGACGATGGCGAGGACACGAGGCTGGTTTTTCACACCTCCCCAGCTTATGTCGTTTTGTGTAGAGCTGCACGGGGTTTGGTGCGCAGGATGTGCTGAGCGGGTCTGGTGGCGGGTCTGGTGGCGGGTCTGGTGGCGGGTCTGGTGGCGGGTTTGGTGGCGGGTCTGGTGGCGGGTTTGGTGCGCTCGGGCAGGTTCGTCACTAGGCTCGGCGGGCATGAAAGTCGGAATGTTGACTAGGGAGTACCCGCCGGAGGTGTACGGGGGTGCCGGGGTCCACGTCACTGAGCTGACCCGGTTTATGCGCGAAATCGTCGACGTTGATGTCCACTGCATGGGTAAGCCCCGTGACGGCGAGCGGGTCTTCGTCCACGGGGTCGACCCCGCACTCGAGGATGCGAACAGCGCGCTGAAGACCCTCTCTACCGGGCTGCGCATGGCACACGCCACGTCCGGCCTCGACGTCGTCCACTCGCACACCTGGTATTCGGGCCTGGGCGGGCACCTCTCAGGTCTGCTTCATGAGGTACCCCACGTCGCCACAGCACACTCACTCGAGCCGGATCGCCCGTGGAAGCGGGAACAGCTCGGAGGGGGATACAACGTGTCCTCCTGGTCGGAGAAGAACGCGATGGAGTACGCCGACGCGGTGATCGCGGTGTCGTCGGGAATGAAGGAGTCGATCCTGCGCGCTTACCCGCGCATCCCCGAGGACAAGGTTCACGTGGTCCTCAACGGCGTCGATACCGCGAAGTGGTTCCCGGGGACGACCGAAAACGGGGTGCTTGACGAGCTCGGTGTGGACACTCACGCACCCATGGTCGCCTTCGTGGGGCGCATCACCCGCCAGAAGGGAGTCGCTCACCTACTCAAGGCGGCTTCGCTTTTCGACGACGGCGTGCAGCTCATTCTCTGCGCCGGCGCCCCCGATACCCCGGAAATCGCCGAGGAGACGAAAGCACTTGTCGACGACCTGCGCACACGGCGCGAAGGCGTCTTCTGGGTCCAAGATATGCTGCCCGGGGACAAGATCCGCGAAGTCTACGCGGCCGCAGACGTTTTCGTTTGCCCCTCCATCTACGAGCCGCTCGGCATCGTCAACCTCGAGGCAATGGCGTGTGGCACCGCCGTGGTCGCCTCCCGCGTCGGCGGGATCCCGGAGGTCGTCGTCGATGGCGAAACCGGGACATTAGTCGACTACAACGAGGCGGAGCCGGAAGCCTTCGAGCACGGCATCGCAGAGGCGGTCAACGCCATCATCGTTCACCGCGACACCGCCGAACGGATGGGCCGCGCCGGCTTGGAAAGGGTGCGCACGCACTTCACGTGGGAGAGGATCGCGCGCGAGACTGTCGATATCTATCAGAGTTTGATTGAAGGGTAATTTATGAGTGCTTTTCGCCCAGAACTACACGTCACCGCCGAACAGGGCATCCTAGAAGCCGCCGCCGGCGTGCTGCGCGATGGGGACACCTGGCACGTCTTCTACCAGTACCAGCCCGGTCCGGCGGAGCCGAGCCGCTGGGGCCACGTCTTGTCGGAGGGTTCCCACTTCGACTGGGTCGAGTGCAACGACGCCATCGTCCCGGCAGGCGGTGAAACCGCGGTGCGCGCGGGTTCCGTCGTCGCGGCGCGCGGCGGTGTGGACCTCTACTTCACGTCCGTGACCGCGACGGGTACTTCGATTCAGCGCGCCCACGCCGACGACCTGGAGACGCTCTGCGAGGACGTCAACGATGATTACTCCGTGAGCTCAGCATTCCAGCGCCACGGCGATGTCATCCCTGACTCTCACGGGCTGACCCGTTTTCGGTCCCCGTGTGTGGTGCCCGACTGGCAGTCAAGCCACGACCGCAGCAAGGGAGAGGACGGTTGGCTCATGCTCGCTGTCACCGGGCCGACGGCGAGCCCATCCCTCGTTGTTCTGGGTTCGTCGGACGGTGCGGCCTGGACGGTCGAGGGCGAGCTGATCTTCGAGGGGGACCCCGGTTTCGATACGAACGTCGAAGCAGTTGTCGCACCTCGTATTATTCGCCTTCGCGACGAGGTAGACGGGCAGATTTACGACGTTTTGCTGCTCACCCTTGAACGCGGCGGTCGCGATGTCACCCTCTACAGTGTGGGGCTGCTCCACGGCACCACCTTCTCGGTCGTGACCTCCGCCCGCCGTATCGACAACGGCCATGACTTCTCCCGCCCCCGCACCACCAATTACACACCCGGGACCGTCGCCGAGGATGCGCGTTACGACTGGGCCTTCCTCTTCGGCTCGATGACGAGCTCGAGCCGCAGCACCGAAGCCGCGAGCGAGAAAAACTGGTCCACCGAAGGGTGGGCCAACGCTTTGACACTTCCGCGGCGTGTCACCCTGCAGGGCGGGTTGCTTTTCCAGACCCCCGCGCCCGGTCTGCCCGAGGCTGTCGACGAAACGCTCGCCGCGAAGCTGTGGACGGGATTGTGCGAAATCCCCGTCGGGTCCCGCATCGTCGCCGAGGTGCTAGACGGGCGGGGCGAGACCGCCGCGGTGGTCACCCACTCTGGGGACACCATCACCCTGGACCGGCTCGACGGCTCCCCCGCTGCGTCTGACCTCCACGATGAGGACGAGGACAATGTCACCATCGTCGTCGATGGTTCCACCATCGAGGTCTTCGCCGGCGGTGGCGCGGTGACGCTGTCGTCTCGCTTTTGGCCAGAGGGAGGCTGCTCGGGGATCCGGGTCAGGGCGGAAGGCGAAGCCGAGATCTACAGCGAATGGCGGCGGGGCAGCTAGCTCTTGCGCATCCGCACCAACTGGGCGCGCGCCGTGACGTCCATGAACTCCGGCAAGCGTGCCAGGCGCTCACGCAAAACGCCCGCCTCGACGTGGCGCGCCGACGGGCTCATACCAACCTGAGCAGCGATCGAGGCGCGGTCAAGGCGAATCGGGAACTCCAGGAGTTCAGCGTCACCGACGAGCTCAAGATAGCCTTCCGCCTGTCGCATCATGCGTTCGAGCTTCCCGCTTTTCACGCCTAGGATTCCGAGGGGTTCGCGCAGCTCGTCTAGGTGACCCTGGTCAGCAAGCAGAATGACCGCTTCGGCGTCGTCGCGCAGCACACGCGCGAATTCGGCTGGGTTTCGGGGAGCGAAGATGACCGTCAAGGCGTCAACCGAAGCGTCGAGAAGCGGAAGGCCCTCCCACGCGTCGGCGACGACCGCTCCCACTCTCGGGTGAGCTTTGGCAAGGAGCTTGGCCGCCGGGACGGAGATGTCCATTCCGACTCCCCGGGAGCCGTCGATACTATCCAGCGTGTGGGAAAGGTAGTAACCGGTCCCGGCGCCCACTTCGAGCACCACCGGTTCCGGTGCGTGGGACTTATCGATAACCTCCGCGACGCGCTCCGTCACGGCCTCCACGAAAGGGGCGAAATGGCCCTGCGACAGGAACAGTTCGCGGGCTGTGACCATCTCAGCGCTGTCACCCTCGTGGTTGAGCCCGCGCCCCCCGGCAAGTGTGACGTAGCCCTGGCGCGCCACGTCGTACGAGTGCCCCGACTCTGAGACAAGCCGGCTGAGGTCATCAGCACACCGCAACGGCGTTCCGTCGACTGGGTCGGCGAGGACATCGACAATGTCTTTGAGCATGTGCTGATCTTAACGCCCGGGGCCCTGCACCTAGGACGAGGCTGCCTCCGACAGCAGGCGACCCAACTCGGCGGCTTCGTCCTTAGACATCTCAACCACAAGACGCCCCCCACCGTCTGACGGAATACGCATCACGATCTTTCGACTTTCCTCGACCGCCTCCATGGGCCCATTACCGGTCCTGGGTTTCATAGCTGCCATATTCACGCTCTCCTGACTCTGCTTCAAACGGTGCGGTCAATTCTACGCCCTCACCGGACCGGCGGCCCTCGGCGAGCTGCTCGATGAGGGCGTCCACCTGGTCCATCCGGTAGCCACGCGGCACGACCTCAAGCTCGATTGCGTCGATGTCACCGGCCTCGACCGCTCGGCGATTTCTGGCAATGACGTCAGCAGTCGGCGGGAGCGGCTCAACGACCTCCCCGCGGCCGAATACCGCAGCTGAAGTTATCAGGCCCAGAACGGCGACGAGGGCGACGATGAGGATGAGCAAGATCCAAGACAGCACCGCGTGCTACTCCCCTCGCCCGGCGGCGCGCAGGCGTTCATCGGAAATAACTTTGTGCGCATTAACGATGTACGAGACCGCTTCGTCGATGGAGTCGGTGACGAGGAACAGGTCATCATCGCCCGGCGAGATCAACCCGCGCGCGAGTTGCTGAGCCCGGATCCACTCCACCAGGCCACCCCAAAACTCGGTACCCAACAGCACGATGGGGAAACTCGTCACCTTCCCCGTCTGGACCATCACGAGCATTTCGAAGACCTCGTCGAGGGTCCCAAACCCGCCCGGCAGTGCCACAAAGGCCTGCGAGTACTTGAGGAACATGGTTTTACGCGCGAAAAAGTAGCGGAAGTTCAGGCCCAGATCCACCCAGTCGTTGAGGCCCTGCTCGAAGGGGAGCTCGATGCCCAGTCCGACCGAGACCCCGCCGGCTTCGTGCGCGCCCCTGTTCGGGCCCTCCATGAGCCCGGGACCGCCACCGGTAATCACGGCGTACCCGGCTTCAACGAGAGCGACGCCCAACTGATGCGCCGTCTCATACTCGGGGGTTCCTTCCCCGAGGCGGGCGGAGCCGAACACCGTGACAGCCTTCGGCAGATCCGACAACGCATCGAATCCCGCCACGAACTCCGACTGAATGCGCATCACGCGCCACGGGTCGGCGTGCTTCCAGTCGTGGTCCGAGCTACCCAGCGATTCCAACAACCGCTGGTCATGGGTCGAAGCCTGCTTCTCGTCGGAGCGCAGCATGAGGGGACCGCGCAGCTTGCGGTCGCGTTCGGGTTTGGGTGTTCTGGTGGGCGCCAACGTCAACTCTTCCTGGTATCGGGCAGGTATCGGACAGGTATGGGGTTTAACGGGCCGCCAGGTACGTGTGCAGGGTGTCGGCAACGCGCCGGATCTGCTCCACCGGGCACTGCTCATCCTTCTTGTGCGCGAAGCCAGGATCCCCTGGCCCGAAGTTGACGGCCGGAATTCCCAGCGTAGAGAACCGGGCCACATCCGTCCATCCGAATTTGGCGCGGTAATCACCGCCGACAGCCTCAAGCAGGCGCGCCGCGACGGGGTGATCCAAACCCGGCATCGCCGCGGGAGCAATATCGTCCCACTCCATGTCGAGGTCATCCTCCAGCGCCAAGGCCTCGACCAGGTGAGCTTTGGCCTCCTCGACGGAGCGGTCGGGCGCGAAACGGAAGTTGATAATCAGCTGAGCCTCATCCGGGATCGTGTTCGTCGCGACGAAGCCACTCAGGCCGACCACGTTCAATCCCTCCCGGTACTCGCACCCCGCGATCTCCACTGAACGAGGCTGGTAGGCGGCAACCCGGGAAAGCACCCCGGCGAGATCGTGGGCGGCATTGTGCCCCAGCCAGCTGCGCGCCGAATGGGCGCGGGTCCCCCGCGCCGAAACAATGACTCTGATCGAACCCTGACAGCCCGCCTCAACGATCGCGCCGGAAGGCTCTCCCAGAAGCGCGATATCACCCTGCAGTAGCTCCGGGTAGTCGCGTTCCAGATGGTGTAAGCCGTTGTACTCGGACGAAACCTCCTCCGCCTCGTAGGCAATGAGGGTCATGTCGTGGGCGGCGGCACGAGACGTCGCCCAGCGAGCGAATGCCCCGAGGTAGCAGGCGAGACCCGACTTCATGTCCACGGACCCGCAGCCGTACAGAATGCCGTCGTGCAGGCGGTGGGGCGTGTTGCCCGCCAGCGGAACGGTATCCACGTGGCCCGCGAGAATCACCCGCTGGTCGCGCCCGAAGTGGGTGCGCGCGATGACCGTGTTGTTGTGTCGGATGAGCTCGATGCCCTCGATAGCGGACAGGGCCTCATACACCGCATCCGCAATCGCCGTCTCGTGGTGGGACGGCGACTCGATGTCGATGAGAGCGGATGTAAGCTCAACTGGGTCAGCGAAAAGGTCGAGGGTTGGCACTCGACCAGTCTAACCGGGCCGCTCACCCCTATGATGAGCCCTATGCCGCCAATGACCGCGCTGGGAGCGCGCGCGACAGGAATTGCCAACATCACCGCTGACGGGACCGTGCTGGACACGTGGTACCCCGCTCCCACCCTGATTGAGGACACCTCGCAGCTTGTCGACGGCACCCGGCGCGTCCCCGCCAACCAGCTGTCGGACGGCTTTCTCAGCCTCGTTGGAATGGACCGCGACCGGTTGGTCGAAATCGCCCCCGTCGAGACCGTCATTTCAGACCTTTCACAACCGCCGCGCGACGCTCACGACGCTTACTTACGCCTCCACCTGCTCTCGCACCGGCTGGTCAAACCTCTCGAGCTCAACATGACGGACTGCTTGTCCCACCTGGCGCAGGTTGCGTGGACGAACAAGGGACCGTGCCTGCCCGACAACTTCGAACAGATCCGCACGAACCTGCGCAGCCGCGGTCAAATCCACGTCTACGGGATTGGACGCCTCCCGCGTATGGTCGATTACGTGGTCCCCTCAGGAGTGTCTATCGCTGAGGCCGAGCGCGTGCGGCTCGGTGCCTACCTCGCGCCGGGGACGTCTGTTGCGCGGGAGGGATATGTTTCTTTCAACGCGGGTTCCACCGGGCCGGCGCAGATTGAGGGGCGCTTATCCAGCGCTGTTGTCGTTGGCGAGGGCACTGACGTCGGACTGTCCGCTACCTTGTTGGCGTACCGCCCGGGCCGGGGCGACCGTGTCCCCATGCGCACCGGGGACAACTGCCGCCTCCACCCCTCCGCTGGAGTGCTGGGCATCGACCTTGGGGATCGCTGCGAGATCGGCATGAACGTCATGCTGGAGGCGTCGACAAACGTCTTCGACTCCCGGACCGGGCAAGTCATCGAAGCGCGTGAGATCGCGGGGCTGAACGACATCTCAATTGCCCACGAACCCGTGTCAGCCTGCCCCGTGCTGCGGAGGCGCAGATAGAACCGTCTAAAGTGAGACCATGTCTCATACCCCGCCAGGCGGGACAGCCGGTTCCGGGCTGCGCCGCGAGCTCAAAACCCGACACCTCACAATGATGGGCCTTGGCTCCGCCATCGGGGCCGGGTTATTTTTGGGCACGGGTGTGGGGATCCAGGCAGCCGGCCCCGCCGTCGTTCTCGCATACGTCGTGGCGGGCGCGATCACGGTCCTCGTCATGCAGATGCTCGCCGAAATGGTCGCCGCGCGGCCGTCATCGGGCACATTTTCCACCTACGCGGAGGACGCGTTCGGCCCGTGGGCCGGTTTCGCGGTCGGGTGGCTGTATTGGTTCATGATGATCATGATCATGGCCGTCGAGATCACCGGAGCCTCCGCCATCATCGCCGGTTGGCTGGGAATTAGCCCCTGGATCCCGGCGCTGAGCGCAATCGCTATCTTCACTGTCATCAACTTCGCCGCCGTGAAGAACTACGGCGAGTTTGAATTCTGGTTCGCGTTGCTGAAGGTCATGGTCATCATCGCCTTCCTCGTCCTCGGCACGTTGCTGTGGTTGGGCGTGCTGCCGGGCTCGGGCTTTGTCGGCTTCGATAACGTCTCCGCCGCCGGGTTCATGCCGAACGGCTGGGGTGGCGTGGCCACCGCGCTTCTCGCCGTGGCCTTTGCGTTTGGCGGCATCGAGATGGTCACCATCGCGGCGGCTGAGTCTCGCGAACCAGAGATTGCCGTCCACTCCGCGATCCGGAGCATCATCTGGAGAATCGGGGTGTTCTACGTCGGTTCCGTCCTGCTTATTGCCCTGCTGCTTCCTTACGACGCTATCGGCGCCGCCTCGGATGCCTCCGAGTCCCCTTTCACCGCCGTCTTGCACCTCGCCGGGATCCCCGGTGCCGTAGGGATCATGGAGGCGGTCATCGCGGTGGCCCTGTTGTCCGCCTGTAACACCCAGATCTACGGCTCGTCGCGCTTCCTGCACGACCTGGCTCTCCGCGGAGACGCGCCGGCGTATTTCCGTGCGACCGATTCGCGCGGCGTCCCGGTGCGCGGCGTCGTCGTCTCCGTCCTCTTCGGGCTGGTGGCGGTTGGTTTGCAGTACTGGAATCCCCCTGGGTTGCTCGCCTTCCTGCTCAACGCGGTGGGTGGCTGTCTCGTCGTCATCTGGTTTGCCATTATTTTCTCGTTCCTCCGGCTTCACCCGCGCTTAGCGCAGGGCGGTGAGCTGACGCAAGTTCGCATGTGGGCGCCGCGTGTGCTTCCGTGGGTGACCGCCGCCGTTGTCGCGGCGTTGGTCGTTCTCATGCTGACAACCCCTGATGGTCGCTTGCAGGTTCTAGCGGTGACCGTGGTCGTTGCCGTTATTACCACCCTCGGACTCGTAGTAACGAAAAGAAAGGATGCGCGATGAGCGAGCTAGGAACGGGGTTGAAGTCCCGCCACCTGACCCTGATGGGCTTGGGCATGTCAGTCGGTGCGGGCCTCTTTCTCGGAGTCGGCGCGGGAATCCGCGCCGCGGGCCCAGCCATCATCCTCGCCTACGCCATCGCGGGAGTGATCGTGGTGTCGGTCATGCGCATGCTGGGGCGCATGGCAGCGCAGTGGCCCTCACCGGGGTCCTTCGCAACGTACGGGCGCCGCGCTTTCGGCCACTGGGCCGGGTTCTTGCTCGGGTGGTTGTACTGGTTCCTGCTCATCATGGTCGGTGGTGCCGAAATCACTGGCGCCTCGGCGATCATCGCCGGGTGGTTCGACATCCCGCAGTGGATCCCGGCCCTGCTCACCGTGATCGTGTTCGCCACTATCAACCTCTCCCAGGTGAAAGGGTTCGGTGAATTCGAGTACTGGTTTGCGATGATCAAGGTGGTCGTCATCGTTGGGTTCCTCGTGGTCGGAGCCGCGCTGTTCTTCGGGCTGTTGCCGGGAGCGGGCTTCGTCGGCTTCGACAACGTCAGGGACACCGGCTTCGCGCCCAACGGCGTCGCCGGTATTGCCACCGGGCTCCTCGCCGTCGCTTTTGCCTTCGGTGGCATCGAGGTTGTCACCATCGCTGCGGCCGAATCAGCCAACCCGGCGCAAGCGGTACGACGCGCGGTAAACTCCATCATCTGGCGTATCGCTCTGTTCTACGTCGGCTCTGTCGTCGTCATCATCCTTCTCGTGCCGTATGCGCAGATCGGCGCCGCGACATCCCCCGGGGACTCGCCCTTCACCCACGTCCTCGCGATGACGAACCTACCGGGCGTGGCCGGATTTATGGAGGCGATCATCGTGCTCGCCCTCCTCTCTGCGTTTAACGCCCAGATCTACGGCACGTCGCGCATGGCCTACCAACAGGCCCTCGAAGGGGACGCCCCACGCTGGCTGGCCACGACAAACGCCCATTCCGTCCCCACAAACGCGGTGTTCGTCTCCGTTTTCTTCGCTTTCGTCTCCGTCGGCCTCCAGTGGTGGAATCCACCGGGACTGCTCGAGTTTTTGATGAACGCCGTCGGCGGGTGCCTTATGGTCACCTGGGTCATGATCACGCTGAGCTACATCAAGCTTCGCCCCGCGGGGGGCAAGGGCCAGCCCTGGGGAGCGTGGGCCACCCTCGCCGCCCTCATCGCCCTCACCGCGCTCATGCTTTTCGACGCCTCTACGCGGCCGCAGATCCTGTCCGTCCTTGTCATCTCTGCCGGCCTGATCGGTTTGTCCTTCCTCACACGTGGCGCTTCCCGTCGCGAACCGGGCGCTCGTCTAAGCTGACGGGCATGACTTCAGCAATCGCGCGTGGAATTGCCACGGTCACGCATGACGGTACAGTCCTCGACGTCTGGTACCCGGCCCCCACACTCGGAGACCGAGTAACCGACACCAGAACGCAGCGCCTGGAGGAACCCGATGCGCGCTTCGCTCACCTCATCGGCCCCGACGAGGCACGCGGCGTGGCCCGTATCCCAGTGGAGACGCAGATTGCGGATCTCTCCGAACCTGCGGTCGACTCCTACGACGTCTACCTGCGTTTGCACCTCCTTTCCCACCGCCTCATTCAGCCACATGGGGCCAACATGGACGGGGTCTTCGGTCTGCTGGCAAACGTGGTGTGGACGAATTACGGCCCCTGCGAGGTTTCGGATTTCCAGATGACGCGCGGCCGGCTCGCAGCCAACGGTCCCGTCATCGTGTTCTCGGTGGACAAATTCCCGCGCATGGTCGACTACGTCGTGCCATCCGGGGTCCGGATCGGCGATGCCGACCGCGTCCGCCTCGGCGCTCACCTGGCCGAAGGGACGACGGTGATGCACGAGGGATTTGTGAACTTCAACGCGGGCACCCTTGGGGCGTCGATGGTCGAGGGCCGCATCTCTGCCGGCGTCGTCGTCGGTGACGGCACGGATATCGGCGGCGGAGCCTCGATCATGGGGACGCTGTCCGGGGGAGGCAAGGAGACCATTACCTTGGGGCAGCGCTGCTTGCTCGGTGCTAACTCGGGCGTGGGCATCTCGCTCGGCGACGACTGCGTCGTCGAGGCTGGGCTTTACGTTACGGCGGGGACAAAAGTCATAGTGACCAGCGGGGTCGCGGCCGCCCTCGGCCACGCAGACGGTGCGGAAGTCAAGGCCCGTGAGCTATCAGGGGCACGTGGCCTACAATTCCGGCGCAACTCCTTGAGCGGCGCCGTTGAGGTGGTACGAGCTCAGGGCGTCGAACTAAACGACGCACTGCACAGCAACTAACCCCTCACCTCAAGCGGTTTGATCTTCGGTTTCCCAAACGCCCAGAACTTGTTAATCACAAAGTTCACGGGCATGGCAATGAACGTCGACAAAGCTTGCGCCCAGTAGGACTTGGTGCGCAGGCCGCTCGAGTCGTCGAAAATGGACTCCGGCAGCGCGATGGGCGAGGCCGGGTTCATGAACAGGGTGAGAAACGTCAGCGAGACGACAAAGGCGACCACACCCGTCGCGAGGAATGGGATAAATCCCCTCAACCACGTCCGCTTCGGGATGGAGCGGAACGTCCACGAGCGATTGAGCTGGTAGTTCCACGCATTCGCCACGACGAACGCGACCGTGGACAAGACGTGGTACCACCTCACGTTCCACTGTGTGCCCAGCAAGTTGACGAACACGTCCGCTTCGTGGGTGTCGAAACCGTAGTCCAAAAGTTTTTTGGCTAGGTAGAAGACAACCAGATTGACGGCTACTCCGGAGCCACCCACAATTCCGAATTTGACAAACTCTCGCGCGCCGGCGGCGAGGCGCACCGCTACGCTACCCATTCAGCCCCTGCGACCCCTGCAGTCTCTGCGCCGCCGCGTTGATGCGCTCATCCGTGGCTGTCAAGGCGATCCTGACGTGGTTTTCCCCGGCCGGCCCGTAAAAGTCACCGGGCGCAGCGAGGATGCCTCGCTCCGCCAGCCAGTTCAGCGTCTCGCGGCCACTCATGCCGTCCCGGCGGGCCCAGAGGTACAACCCGGCGTCGGAGTAGTCGATGGCAAAACCGGCCCCGATCAGGGCCTTGAGCAGCGTCGCGCGGCGGGTGGCGTAGATGAGGCGCTGGAGGTCCTGGTGCGCGTCGTCGGAAAGAGCTGCGACCATTGCCTGCTGGATGGGGCCGGGGACCATGAGACCGGCGTGCTTGCGCACACGCAACAGCTCGTGGACAAGGTCCTCGTCGCCCGCAATGAAACCAGCGCGGTAGGACGCCATATTCGAGGTTTTCGACAGCGAGTGGATGGCCAGGAGACCCGAGTTGTCCCCGTCGGTTACGCGCGGGTCGAGCAGCGACACGGGTTCCGCGGACCACGCGAGGCCCATGTAGCACTCGTCGGAGGCGATAATTGCGCCCGTCTCGCGGGAGTACTCCACCCAGCGGCGCAGCTCATCCGTGGTGCAGACGCGTCCGGTGGGGTTCGAGGGGGAATTGACGAAGACTAAGGACGCGCCGTCGACCGGCTCGTCGGAACGCACGATCTCACACCCCGCGATCAGGGCGCCCACCTCGTAGGTGGGATACGCCACCTCTGGAATGACGACCGTCGCCCCGCGCAGGCCGAGCAAGGTGGGAAGCCACGCGATGGCCTCCTTCGTTCCCACCACGGGCAGAACGCAGCGCTCCGTCACCCCCGCAACACCGTAGCGTCGCGCGAGGGCGCCGGCGATAGCCTGGCGCAGCTGGTGCGTCCCAGCCGTCTGCGGGTAGCCCGGCGTCGCGGCCGCCTCGGACAGGGCCAGCTGGATAGAGGGGTCGACGTCGTCGACGGGCGTCCCTACGGAGAGGTCAACGATGCCGCCGGGGTGCCGAGCGGCCTGCGCCTTGACGTCTGCGATGGTATCCCACGGGAAGTCCGGGAGGAGGCCCTCCAGCGGTGTGCGATGCATCGGTTCAGACTACTCCTGGTTCTGGGGCGGCAGCGCGGCGACAAAGGGATGGTCGTGGTCAACCGGCCCCGTCTTCGCGGCCCCACCTGGGGAGCCCAATTCGTCGAAGAACCCCACGTTCGCGTCGTAGTACTCTGCCCACTCCTCCGGGGTGTCGTCTTCGTAGAAAATGGCCTCGACCGGGCACGCGGGCTCACACGCGCCGCAGTCGACGCATTCGTCGGGGTGAATGTAGAGCATGCGCTTGCCCTCGTATATGCAGTCGACGGGACATTCTTCGACGCAGGCGCGGTCCATGATGTCCACGCACGGTTGAGCAATCACGTATGTCATGCCCGCTATTATGTCACTTCGCCCTTGTCAAGGGCCAAATGGCACCCGCGCTACCTGCAACGATGAGCGACGCGCGCAGAATGTTATTCGTAGGGGCCACAAAACCCCCAGCCGCGGGTACAAAGAACAGCAGCCCGAGAACCAGAACCCACACGGCCCACGGGATTAGGGCCGCGGCATTCTTGCCCACCCACAACATCGCGGTTTTGCTCAGAACCGAATTGAACAGCGCCCCAATAATCGCGGCGACAACGCCGCAGTAAACGACCTCTAGCAAGCCGGAAATCGCAGCCCCGATGCTCAGCCACGTCAACCCGCTGACGACCTCCCCACGGCTGAAATCATCGCGGACGACGGGTTCGCTCATCGCTCGATGCCGCTCAGCAGATCCGCCCCTGGTCCCACGGGCAGGCCCGCGCCCCACTGGTAGTGCTCCCTGCGGGTCACGGCCTGCGTGATCCCGTTGGATAAAGCGTAGGCGTGAGGCCCTTGCGCAATAGAGATCTGGGTCGCGTGGGCACGCATCGCCTCGACCTTCGCGTTCCACGCCGCGTCGTCGAGGTCGACCCAGGTATCGGTCGTGTCCACCGCGTCTAGTTCACCCGGGTCCGGTAGGCGCCACCCGTCCGGGGCTGAGCTAGGAAGCGCGGCCTCCAGCTCCTCGCGCAAACGCACGGCCCACAGGATGCGGGGCACAGGCGATTTCTCCGCCGCGGCGTGCGTGACGTCGTGCGCATGAATGTGGTCGGGATGACCGTACCCGCCGTCGGGGCCGTAGGTGAGGACTAGGTGCGGCCGCTCGGCGTCGAAAATTGCGGCTAGCTTGTCGACGGCCTCCGCTCCCCCGTTGACGAAGGCGCGGGGGTTCCTGCTCGCCCTCGACCCCGCCATGCCGCTGTCGCGGTAGCACCCCGCGCCCCCTAGGAATGTGCCCCGCGCGCCGAGGATCGACAGCGCGCGCTGAAGCTCGTGAATCCGATACCCGCCAAGCTGGTCCGCGCGATCGGCGACGAGCCCCTGCCACGCCGGACCGATTACTTCCCCCTCTTCTCCCAGCGTGCAGGTGACCACGAGCACGTCTGCACCACGGCGTGCGAGGTGCGCGAGAGCCCCACCCGTGGAGATGGACTCGTCGTCAGGGTGAGCGTGGACTGCGATCACTCGGTAGCCGGTCAAGTCTTGTGTCACGGGGTTTGTCCTTTCTCGTCTGTACTACTCTTCAGCTGCCACGTGGGGATGGTGGACAAGGCGACCGGGCCCGGGGCGGTGACGCCGCCGCCCAGAGCAGTTGTTCGGCGCTCGGCGAACAGTGGGACCCACACGGCCTGGCGTATGAGTTCTGCGTCAACCCTCGCTCGAGCCTGAGGGCCCGGAACTGTGCCGTCAAGGATTTCTTGCGCAACTGCGTGGGACTCTGGGGTACACAGGCCGCTCAAATTCCCCGCGCGGTAGGTGTCGGCGGCGCAGTCGAGGCGGCTCGCCTGGGCCGGGCCGGACGCGTCCGGGGTGGACCACCCAACAACCACATCTACGGTGCCTTGGGGCAACCCCGCACCCGCAATACCTGCAACATCCGTCAACACCGTCTGCGCGGCAACCCCACGCATAATCAGCATATCCACCAAAGCGCTGGCGGCGGCTGCTGCGAAGGCGTCGGCGGGGTCGGCAGCAACGCGCAAGGCTCGGTTGCTCGCCACGGCCTGGGTGAGCAGTTCCGGCACGCCTGTAGAGTCGGGGCTCGTATCGGGGCTCGAGTCGGGGCTCGAGTCGGGGCTCGAGTCGGCGAAGGTGACGTCGGTGTCTCGGCCGGCGGCGATGCGGGCAAGACGCGGGACATCAATAAGCGAGCGAAGCTGCTCCCTCACCTCTGTCGAAGCGAGAAGGGGGGACGTCGCTGACAGCGTCACTCCCAGGGTCCGTGGCCCATCGGCGCTGGTGACGGTGGTGGCGGGAACGAGGCGCAGCACGTCCGTAGTGGTTTGCCCCGGAACGATGTCGGCGTAGGCGAGCTGACCGGAGCGGAGTTGGTAAGCGGCCTGCGTCGTGTCCCGGGCGGCGTTGAAAGCAGTGAGAACAACGACGTCTATGCGGGCCGGGCTCGAACCCCAGAATCGATCGTTGCGGTTCAAAGTGACCGTCCCTCGGCCCCGATCCACGGAGCTCACGGAATAACGGCCCGCGGATGCAGGAATTGAATCGGCGAGCGCCGTGGCGAAGTCGGACGCGTCTTGGGCGAAGAGGTGTGAGGGGAGGAGGAAGTCGAAGAGCGACTCCCACTCCGCCACGGGGGTGGAGAAATCAACGTCGACAACCTTGCCCGTCGGCCCCGAAACGCGAATTTGGGATATCGCGCGGTAACCGGCGGGATCGTCGACGCCCGGCGTCTTAGTCATTCCCCGCCACAGGTAGGCAAAATCGCTCCCGGTAAGGGGGGTCCCGTCGGACCACTGCGCCGAGTCGGCAAGCACGTAGCGCACGGTCATCGCGGGGCCCGCCGTGGGGGATGTAGCAAGCGGCGTGGCGGCGGTCACGAGGTCGGGATTCCGGGCACCGTCGACGAATGCGCTGGGCAGCACGAGCTGGGCGATGGAGCGCACGACATGCGATTCATCCGCGGTAAGGTGCGGGTTAAGACCGTTTCGCAGGGGGTCGACGCCGACCGAGACCTGGGTCCGCCCGGTGGGCTGCGCCTGCGGCGCCGAAGAAGTCGTCGTCGTGGTGGCTGGATCGTCTTCGACAACGGGAGCAGGCCCCGGGTTCGCCACGCAGGAGGTAAGGCCCAGGCTCGCCGCGAATGCAGCGCCCGCTAACCGACGAAGCGCCAAGGTCTTACTTGTTCAGCTGCTTGGATCGAGAGCGGGCGCGGCCGCGCTCCGTCGAGTTGAGGATGATCTTGCGCACGCGCATCGCCTCGGGGGCAACCTCGACACACTCATCCTCGTCGCAGAACTCAATAGCCTCGTCGAGAGACAGCGTGCGGGCCTTGGCCAGTGTGACCGTCGCGTCGGCGGTCGCCGAGCGCATGTTGGTCAGCTTCTTTTCCTTCGTGATGTTGATGTCCATGTCTTCGTCGCGCGAGTTCGCGCCGACAACCATGCCTTCGTAAGTTTCCGCGCCGGGTTCGACGAAGAAATCGCCACGATCCGCGAGCTGGGTCAAGGCGTAGGCCGTGACCTGGCCCGAGCGGTCTGCCACAAGCGAACCCGTCGGCCGGCCCTTAATCTCGCCGGCCCACGGACGGTGCTCGATGGAGTAGGAGTTGGCAATGCCCGCTCCCCTGGTTTCCGTCAAAAACGTCGTACGGAAACCGATCAGCCCGCGCGAGGGCACATCGAACTCCATGCGCACCCAGTCACCCGAGCCGGCGTTGCTCATCGCGGTCATCTGGCCCTTGCGGTTGGCAAGCAGCTGCGTGACTGCGCCCTGGTACTCGGTGGGGACGTCGATAACCATGTGGTCGTACGGCTCGTAGGTCGTGCCGTCGACCTGCTTCGTCACCACCTGGGGCTTGCCCACGGTCAGCTCGAAGCCTTCACGGCGCATCGTTTCGATCAGCACCGTCAGCGCCATCTCGCCGCGACCTTGCACTTCCCACGCGTCCGGACGCTCGGTGGGCAGGACCCGGATCGAGACGTTACCGATGAGTTCTTGGTCCAGGCGCGCCTTGATAACGCGGGCGGTCAGCTTGTCGCCACCGTTGCGGCCCGCCATCGGCGAGGTGTTGACACCAATGGTCATCGAAATCGCTGGGTCGTCCACAGTGATCCGGGGCAGGGGCTCCACGTTTTCCGGGTTGGCCAACGTGTCGCCAATCATAATTTCGTCGATGCCCGAGACAGCCGCGATGTCGCCTGCGACCACGTCGCCCTGTGCGGGAACGCGCTCAAGCCCCTCGGTGCGAAGCAGTTCCGCAATCTTCACGTTCTTGACGTGCTGGTTGCCCTCATCGTCGTAGTGAACCCAGGCGACGGTGTCGCCCTTCTTCACCGTCCCGCGGTAGACGCGGATCAGGGCGATGCGGCCGAGGAAGGAAGACGAGTCCAGGTTGGTCACCTGCGCTTGGAACGGGGCGTCGATGTCGGCGGAGGGCTCGGGAAGGACGTCATAGATGACATCGAAAAGCGGCTGCAAATCCTCGTTCTCGGGCATGTGGCCGTTGCCCGGGTTCTCCAGCGAGGCGCGCCCGGCGCGACCGGAAGCATAGAGAACCGGCAGTTCCAGCAGATTCTCTGCGGCTTCGGCAGCCTCTGGGTCCTCAAGGGCCGCACCGAGCTCGAGGAGGAGATCTTGAGCTTCCTCAACGACCTCGTCGATGCGGGCGTCGGGGCGGTCAGTCTTGTTGACGCAGATGATCACCGGCTTTTTCGCCTCGAGCGCCTTACCCAAGACGAAACGGGTCTGCGGGAGGGGACCTTCGGAGGCGTCGATGAGGAGGACGACGCCGTCGACCATCGACAACCCGCGCTCGACCTCCCCGCCGAAGTCCGCGTGGCCCGGGGTGTCGATGACGTTGATGATGAGGTCGCGGCCCTCTTTACCGGCGCCCGCTCGACGGATGGCGGTGTTCTTGGCCAGGATGGTGATGCCCCGCTCGGATTCGAGCTCGCCCGAGTCCATCACGCGGTCACCGTGCTCGCCGTGGTCGCCGAACACACCGGACTGCTCCAGCATGCCGTTGACAAGGGTCGTCTTGCCGTGGTCGACGTGGGCGACGATGGCTACGTTACGGAATTCAGGGTGCGACACTAACCCGATGCTCCTTTTAGGGGATAGGCAGAAAAGACCGTTTACACCCTACTCCCTGGCACCGTGAAACGCATTGTCGCCAGCCGGAATCACTTGACGTCCACCCGGGATCGACTAATGTGACAAGGGTTACTGAAGTTATACCGTAGTCGCTGTTTAAGGAAGCCCATGGCTCGCATCCGTTTATTGTCGCGCATCGCAGCGTGCGTGGGCGTTGTCGCGCTAGCGTGTTCTGCGGGCCCTAGCGCCCAAGCGCAGAGCACCTTGACGCACCCATCCGCCTACGTCGATCACCTCGGCCGCCCCACTCCGGAAGTGGTAAAGCGCGTCAACGAGTTCGCAGCCCAGCCCTTCATTCCCCAACAAGTGGCGGACGCCTTGCACAACGCCATCGGGTTTTTTGCCGGCGATGGGCAGCAAGGCGGCCCCGATCTTCCCGACGACGCCCCCGCCATCTCTCAATTCCTCTGGCCTACGGTGTCGCTCAACTGCCTGGGAGACGGACTCCACTCCACCGCCTCGGCCATCGCTGTACCGGGCCCGGCCCAGCTCCCTGCCCCCGGCGCCCCTGCCGGGCACACCTCGTTCGTGTTCACCGCGCTCGGCACTCCGGCCGCGGCCGCGGAGCAGGGCGATATGCGAGTTTACTGGGTGAACCTGACAACCGGCCGGACTGGCGTCACTGCGCTAGGCAACACCGGCCTCAACCCCAACGGGCCAGCGACGCTATCGGCCACCGCGGAGACGGGCTCGGGGGTCGTAGTCGCGGCGGCCGAGGGATCCGTTCACACGGTCGCCGCCGGCGGGACCTCCACCTGCGCTTTCGCACCCACCGTCGCCGGTTTTACTGTGCGGTAGCCGATGAAAGCGGACCTGCACCCCGTCAAGGCGGAGACCTTTGATACCAAGGCGGGTGTCAACGTCGACCCCAAGGGTTTTCACCGGGCCGTTGACGTATACGCGGTCTCTGACTTCGGCCTCTACATGGCGCGCGGAGCCAACCACCCACGGTTCGGTTACCTGGAAAGCTGGTTGCTACCCCGCCTGAATCTGCGGGCCAACATCTTCCATTTCCGCCCCGGCGCGGAGAAAGACCAGGACTTCTACTTCGACGTCGCCGACATCTCGGTCACCGGTGACGTGTGGACAACCCGAGACCTGTACGTCGACCTTGTCAGCCTCACCGGCACCCCGGTCGACGTCCTTGACATCGACGAGCTCGCCGCCGCGACATCGGCGGGGTTCATCAGCGCCGAAGACGCGGAGCGGGCCATTGAGACCACGCTCGCCGCGGTGGAGGGGATCACGCGTCACGGCGATGACGCGATGGCGTGGCTGCGGTCCGAGGGCGCCCACCTGACGTGGGCCGAATCGGTAACCCTCACACCAGCCGAACCGTGACGTCAACGGCGGGCCGAGCCAGCTGCGCTTCTTGCGCGGCCCACATGTCCCAATACTTCTCATAGCCCGGGTCGCGCCGCAGGGCGCGCCGCTTGCGCGTCTCCAGGGGCGCAATAACTCGCACTGTGGTCACCGCTCCCCTGCGCCGCGCGGCTCTTATCGACGCCTCCGTGACCGCACCGACCCCTTCCACGATGAGGTCCGCGCCTGGGTCGAGTTCCACCCAGCGCTCCCGCGTGCCCGTCTCCCAATCCCAGCGCCAGTACCCCGGTCTAGCAGAGCGCAGCACATCCGTGGCAACCATCCGCGCCCCCTCGGATAACCCGTGCCAGCCCGGATAGAAATCGTCAAGGTGCACGACCTCCATGCCCAGGGCGCGGCCCATCGTTTCGGCGAGGGTCGTCTTGCCCGCACCAGAGGGACCGTCGATAAGAAGGGTGTACGGCATCAGGATATTGCCCACAGGGGCCGGAACGAACCGGTGCACCACGCGGTGCCCACGGCGAACGCGGCGCAGGCCACGCTTGCGGCGAGAACGACCCAATCGATGCGGTGCAAGCGGGAAACGCGGGCGTGGGAGCGCGTCGGAAAGCGGCCAAAGCCTCGCGCTTCCATGGCGGAGGACAGCTTCCCGGCGCGGCGCAGGCTCATCACGAGCAGGCCAAAGGCGAGGGACAACGCGTGGTGCAGCCTGCCCGTGTCCGCAATGCCGCGCGAGCGGCGTGAACGGCGCAGTGCATCGAGGTCGTCGCGCAACAAAGTGAGCATGCGAAACGCCGCCACCGTTCCGATGACAAAGCGCTCAGGAAGCCGGAGCACCTGGGATAAACCGTCGCCAAGGTCGGTGGGGTCAACATCGGCCGAAAGGATGACCACGGGCAGCGCGATAGCCAGAACGCGCACCACCATCGCACCGGCCAGGCTCAGCGAGAGCTCGGTGACCTGTATGAGTCCCCACTGGGCCAGCACTGCTCCCCCGCTCTGCCCGTACAGAGCCAAGGGGATTCCGGATATGGGAGCGAGGATTACGAGGGGCCAGCTGCGACGCGCCAGGCGCGCCCACCCCACGCCGCACAGGGGGGCCGCGGCGACGCTCAGCGCAATTGCGATCGTCGCTGAAACCCAGTCGAGGGTCAGCATGAGCGGGGTGGTAAACAGCGCCACCGCGAGGATGCGCGTTACCGGGTTAACACGGCAGATGAGATTCATTCGAGCACCACCCGGTGGTCCCCGAGGCTGGAGATGAACGCCTCGTCGTGGGTGATGGAAACGACCGCCACCCCTTCCTCGGTCAATTCCCGAATCAGCGCGACCAGCTCCGCGAAGGTGCGATCATCCTGCCCGAAAGTCGGCTCGTCTAAGAACACGAGCCTTGGTGCGTTGACAAGCGCCGTCGCCACCGACAGACGCCGCTTCTCCCCGCCCGAGAGCGTGAATGGATTAGCGCCCCGCAGGTGCGTCAGGCGCAGACGCTCCAGGAGGGTGTCAACACGCTCGCGGGGAGCGCCAGACAACTCCATCTCACCCTGGACCGTGCTCGTGACAAACTGGTGCTCTGGGTCTTGGAACACGTAGCCAACGCGCTGGGCGAGCTTACGCGAGGGCCATGCGATCGGGAGTCCGGCCAGCCCCTGCCGGATCTCGGCGGAGTAGTCCAGCACGCCGCCGCGCACTGGAGCCAGCCCAGCTAATGCAAGCGCGAGGGTCGTCTTTCCCGTCCCGTTCGCCCCGGTCATTACGGTTGAAAACCCCTGCGGAATCTCCAGGCTGCGGGGCGGCCCCCACGTGGGCTGCACGCCGTCAGCGCGAACGGCAACGTCGGCGTCGGCAGGGACACTTTTCGACGCACCCGGGGCCGCCACTTCCGCCACCGCCTCAGCACCGATGCGTCGCAGGCCTTGAGCGTCCAAGCGGTAGAACGTGTCCACGACGTCTTTCCAGTATTCCGGCCGGTGCTCCACAACGATGAGGCTTGCTCCGGTTTCGCGGCACGCGTTGTCGACTGCCGCGATGACGTCGTCACGGCCCGCCGGGTCAAGGTTCGCTGTCGGCTCATCCAGGACGAGGATTGACGCCCCCATTGCGATGACACCCGCGAGGGCGAGCCGTTGCTTTTGCCCACCGGAAAGGTGGGATGTGCGGTGGTCCAACGCAACGTCGAGGCCGACGGCGTCCAGGGCACGGCGGACCCGCGGCCAGATGTCCTCGGCCGGCACGCCGACGTTTTCGGCCCCAAAAGCTACATCGTCACCTACCCGGGTGAGGATCGTTTGTGCCTCTGGGTCTTGCATGACCATGCCCACCATTCCGGAGACGGTGAGCGAACCCGAGTGCGATCCCTCCTCACCGTCCCCGGCAAGCCCCGCGATCACGGAGAGCAGAGACGACTTCCCCGACCCGGAGTCGCCGGTAATAAGGACCCGCTCCCCCGGCGCCAGGTCAAAATCCACGCCGCTGAACGCGGAACGCTGCCGGGTGGCGTAGTGGTACCCCAGCCCCCGCACCGAGACGATCGGACGCGCCATCAGATTAGGAGTCCGCGCCCTCGAAACGCTCCCGCCCGGCCGCGAACCGGTCCAGCGCCCCGGTGGCTGCCAGTGCCTTGACCAGCCAGTAGCTGAGCAAGCCGGCGAGCACAATTCCGGAGACGACGAGGCACGTCAGGTAGATCGCGTTGAACACCAGGCTCATTGCGAGGTTTCCGGAGGTGAACAGCTCCAGGACGAACGCCCCTAGCGCGGATCCGACGCCGGCGAGCGCTGCGACGGCGGGGGTGAAGCGTCGATACGCGAAGGCGAGGAATACGAGCTCCGCGCCCAAGCCTTGGCTCAGGCCGGAGTAGAGAGTCTCGATACCCCACTGGCTGCCGATCAGCGCCGATACGCTAGCCGCGATGAGCTCCACGAAGATGGCCGCGCCGGGCTTGCGGATGACAAGCCCGCCCACGGTACCGCCGAGAAACCACACACCCGCGACAAGGCCACCGAGGCCGGGGGTCAGGGCATCAAGGGCCTTGAACCCTGCATACCCGAGCGAATTCCACACCCAGAAAATAAGGCCACAGGCGACCCCAAGCACGGCTGCGGTCACGATGTCAATGACGCGCCACTTGGGCGCACGAGATGTAGGCATAGCCCGTGATCCTTCCTAAACGCCGGCATTACCCGGATCAGGTTCGACGGTTCGCCGTGGACGGCGTCTCAGCCCCGACATGGAGCACCCGCGTTGTCTTGTAGGAAGGATCTTAGCAATGGGCTCGTATTAGTTAGAGGACAGCTCCCCGAATGTGCACGAAGCGAACTCGTGGTCCTGGGACGCGCCGATTACGCACTGGTCCGCGTCGTCGTGGGAGGCGACGCCGAACCCCGGGTCCACGTCTGGAACCGATGGGGGCAGAAGAACAGAGCTCGCGAAGATTCCGGCGAGAAGTTTGGGAAGAAACGACACGACGTATGACATAGCCCCGAGGGTATGGCCGCGGCGCCACCGGGTGCACATTCGTGCCGGAGTTCGGCACGAAAGTGCACACCCGCACCTACCCCACGTCGATTCCCAGGTTCTCTCCCGTCCCCAGCTCAATGTTGAGGCCGGGCACCGAATTGATGAGGTTTCGCGTGTACTCCTCGGCTGGGTTGTCAAAGACGCTGTCCGCGGTGCCCTTTTCGACGACCTTTCCCTGCCGCATCACCACGATATCGTCAGCCGTTTGCCTCACCACGGCGAGATCGTGGGTGATGAACAGGTAAGACAGGCGCAGTTCGCTTTGCAGATCCGTCAGCAGGTGCAGGATCTGGTTTTGGACCAAGACGTCGAGGGCGGAGACCGCCTCATCCAGCACGATGACCTCCGGGTTGAGTGCCATCGCACGGGCAATGGCGATGCGCTGCCGCTGCCCGCCCGAGAGCTCGTTGGGGTACCGGCGCATCGCGGAACGCGGCATCTGCACCATGTCCAACAGCTCAGAAACGCGAGCCTCCCGCTCCTTGCGGCTGCCAACCTTGTGCAGGGTGAGGGGCTCCTCAATACACCGGTAGATGGAGTACATCGGGTCGAGCGAACCGTAGGGGTTCTGGAAGACCACCTGCATGCGGCGGCGGACGTCGAAAAGTTCTTTGCGCGACAGTTTGGACACGTCGCGCCCCTCGAACTCCACTGCCCCGCTCGTCGGCTCAAGCAGACTTAGGACCATATTGGCCACGGTCGACTTACCCGAGCCGGACTCGCCCACGAGGGCGAGGGTGGATCCCCGGCGGAGGTCGAAGGAGACACCATCGACGGCTCGGAGTGAACCGAACTCTTTCACAAGATCGGTCACCCGCACAACGACTTCCTCGCTGGCCACGTCGGCGGCGAGCGATTCAGCCGTTTCCAATCCCTTCGCCTTCGCCGACTGGATACGGGCCGATGCCAGCGAGGGCGCCGCGGTGACGAGCCGCTTCGTGTACGGGTGCTGCGGAGCGCGCAGGATCTGCAGGCTCGGCCCCTTCTCGACGATACGTCCCCGGTGCATGACCACGAGGTGATCCGCGCGCTCCGCGGCCAAACCGAGGTCGTGGGTGATGAACAATAACGCCGTGCCCAGCTCTTTGGTGAGGGTTTCCAGGTGGTCGAGGATGCGCTTTTGCACAGTGACGTCGAGGGCCGACGTCGGCTCGTCGGCAATAAGCAGGGCGGGCCGCGCGGCAAGCCCCATGGCGATGAGCGCGCGCTGCCGCATCCCACCAGAGAACTCGTGCGGATACTGCTTGGCACGCTTCTCGACGTCCGGCAGCCCGGCCTCCTCCAAAAGGGAGAGCACGCGGGCGTGGCGCTCAGAGCCCGCGGCGATATTGTTTGCACGCAGCGCCTCCTCGACCTGGGTGCCGATGCGCCACACCGGGTTGAGGTTACTCATCGGATCCTGCGGGACAAGGCCGATTTGGCTGCCGCGGATCCTCTCCCAGCCCTTTTCATCCAGCTCAGTCAGCTCCTCGCCGTTGAGCTTGATTGACCCCGCCGTCACTTTGCCTGTGCCCGGCAGTAGCCCGAGGATGGACATAGCGGCCGTTGACTTCCCAGAACCGGACTCGCCGACGATAGCGACCGACTGGCCGGGGTAGATGGTCAGGTCGACGTCGCGCACGGCCTCGACGGTGCCGGTTGTGGATTCGAAGGAGATCCGCAGACCCTCGATGTCGAGTAGTGGTTCGCTCATCGCTTCCTCGCTTTCGGGTCGAGGGCGTCGCGGATCGCATCGCCCATCATGATAAAGCTCAGCACCGTCAGCGCGAGAGCGATGGCCGGGTAGAAGAGCACCATTGGCTGAGTGCGCAGCGAGGCCTGGGCTGCGGAAATATCCCCGCCCCAGGACACGACCGTCGCCGGCAACCCGATGCCAAGGAAGGACAGGGTCGCCTCCGCAACGATGAAGGTTCCAAGAGCGACGGTGGCGTACACGATGATCGGCGCCGCTGCGTTGGGCATGACGTGGGAGGTGATGATGCGCAGGTTCGACGCGCCCAACGCGCGGGCAGCCGTAACAAACTCATCATTCTTTACTCCCAGCACAGCACCGCGGGTGATTCTCGCGATCTGGGTCCACCCGAACATCGCTAGTGCCAGCACAACCATCCACACCGAGCGTTTGTTTTGGAACATGGACATCACGACGATGGCGGCCAAGACGAGGGGCACGGCAAAGAAGATGTCGGTGAGCCGCGACAAGATGGCATCCCACACGCCGCCGTAGAAACCGGCGAGGGCGCCGACGATGGAACCGATCACCGTGACAAGCAGCGTGGTGAGCACTCCCACTGTGACCGAGGCGCGGGCGCCATAGACGGTGCGGGAGTAAATGTCACAACCCTGGCGATTGAATCCGAAGGGGTGGCCCGAGCTTGGGCCCGCGAGGGAATGCGAGAGGACACATTCCCGCGGGTCCACCGTCGTAAAGAGACCAGGCGCGAGCGCCAAGGCGAGAGCGGCGAGGATGAGCAGACCGGAGATCCAGAACAGCGGGCGCCGGCGCAGGTAGCGCCAGGCATCAGTCCATTGGCTCGCGGGGGCAGAGCCGTCGGCAACGGCGTCGACCGCTCCCAAGCCGGTCTCGTCTGTCTCCGCGATGAAGTACTCCTGGCCGCGAAGCGGCGCGTTTAGTCCTTGAGGTTCTTGAGAGTTAGGCATAGCGAATCCTTGGGTCAAGAACGGCGTAGAGGAGGTCCACAATGAGGTTGGCCACGATGTAGACGATGACCAAAACGGTGGTGAAAGACACGACCGTTGCGGGTTCTCCCTTGATGATTCCTTGGTAAATCGTGCCACCCACGCCGTTGATCCCGAAGATGCCTTCGGTGACGATGGCGCCACCCATCAAAGCTCCCAGGTCCGACCCGAGGAACGTCACCACGGGGATGAGCGAATTTCGCAGAACGTGGCGGGTCATTACGGTGCTTCCGGAGAGCCCTTTTGCCCGAGCCGTGCGCACGTAATCCGCTCGGAGGTTGTCGCTCACACTGTTGCGCGTCAACCGCACGACGTACGCGAAGGACAACGAACCGAGCACGATCGCGGGCATGAGCAGAGCCACGAACGACTCGTTCCTTCCGACGGTGACGGGGAGCAACCCCCACTTGACACCGACGAGGTACTGCAGGACGAAGCCGATAACAAACGAGGGCACGGCGATGACAAACAGCGAGATGACCAAGATCGTCGAGTCGAAAGCGCCGCCGCGGCGCATTCCCGCGATGACGCCGAACAGGATGCCAAAGACCGATTCAAACGCCAGCGCCATCAGCGCCAACTTGGCGGTGACGGGGAACGCGTTGGCCATGACCGCGGAGACCGGCTGGCCCGAGAAGGTCATGCCGAAGTCGCCGGTGAAGATCCCCTTCAGGTACAAGAGATACTGAACGAGAAACGGCTTGTCCAGGTTGTATTCCGCCTCAATGCGCGCGCGGGCCGCCTCCGACAAGCCTCGGTCCCCGCCGAGTGCCTGCACAGGATCACCCGGCATCAGGAAGACGAGAGCGTAGAGGAGCAGGGTGGCGCCGAAGAAGACGGGGATCATCTGAAGCAGGCGCCGTCCGATGTAACGGAGCATGACTGCGCGCTACTTCTTGGTGATTTCTTCGTAGACGGGCTGGCTCTTCCAAGAGAAGGTCACGTTCTCCACCTTGTCAGAGGACCCACCGGTCGTGTTGGAATACCACAGCGGGATTGCGGGAAGCTCCTTGAGGAGGATTTCCTGCGCCTCGTTGTACTTCGGCTGTGCGGCCTCGGCACTGCCGGCCGTCGCTGCTTCCTTCACCAGCCGGTCGAAATCGGCGTTGGAGTAGTCACCATCGTTGGAGCTAGCACCGGTGGTGTACAAGGGGGTGAGGAAATTGCCCAGCAGCGGGAAGTCCGCCTGCCAGCCGGTGCGGAACGCGCCTTGAATGGTGCGCTTCTTCACGTCGTCGCGAAGCGACTTGAAGTCTGGGTATGCGTTGCCCACTGCGTCAATGCCGAGGGTGTTGCGGATCGAGTTCGCCACCGCGTCGGCCCACGCTTGGTGGCCACCGTCTGCGTTGTAGGAAATGGTGAACTGGCCGGTGAACGGCGAGATTGCGTCGGCTTCCGCCCACAGGCGCTTGGCTTCCTCGGGGTTGTAGGAGAGCACATCCGCGCCCTGCAGGGAGTCAGAGTGGCCGGGAATGACCGGTGAGGTGAAGTCCGTTGCCGGGGTCCGCGTCCCGTCGAAAATTGTCTGGGTGATCTCCTCGCGGTTGATGGCGCGGGAGATGGCCTGGCGGCGCAGCACACCCTCCTCGCCGGAGAAGTGCGGCAGGTTTTGCGGGATCGTGAAGGACTGGAAGACTGCGCCGGGCTTGTTGACGGCGCGCTCCCCCAGCTCGTCGCGGTAGGTCGAGAAAGCGGAATCCGGAATAGCGTCGAGGACGTCCAGGTTGCCGGCGAGGAGGTCGGAGTATGCGGCGTCCTGCTGCGCGTAAAAGACGTAGGTCACCCCGTCATTCTTCGGTGTGCGGTCCCCGGTGTATTCGTCGTTGGGAACGATGGTGGCGTCCTGGTTGTGGTTCCACTCGCTGAGCTTGTACGGGCCGTTACTGACCGGTTTTTGGCCGTAGGCCTCAATATCGTCGTAGGCACTCGGGTGCAGCGGGTAGAACGCCGAGTATCCGAGGGTGGAGGGGAAATCCGCCTCGGGCTGGGCCAGCTCGACCGTGAATGTCTTCTCGTCGACGACCTTCAGGCCTTCCATTTCCTTCGCCCCCTCGGCGTAGCCGAGGATGGGTTCGAAGAAGGAGGCGGACAGCAGCGAGTTCTCTACCGTGTAGTTCCACGCCTTAACGAAGTCCTCGGCGGTGACGTTGGTGCCATCGGACCACTTCGCGTCGTCCTTCAGAGTGATCCGGTAGGTCTTGTCGCCCTCAAGGTCGATCGACTTGGCCAGGTCGTTGTGGGCATGCCCGTCGGCGTCGTAGTAAACGAGGCCCGCGTAAATCTTCTCGACGATTCGGCCGCCCCCGGTTTCATTCGTGTTCCCGGGGATCAGCGGGTTCTGCGGCTCGGAGCCGTTCACCATCACGTAGTCACCCTCGCCCGATCCTTCGTTTCCGCAGGCTACGAGGCTAAAAGTTAAGGTGCTCGCAGCGACAATCGCCGCCGTCTTCCTCAGGTGCACGGCATCTCCTTCAGTTGCTAAGTAACAGGAAGTACCCAGCAGTGCGACACGTCACACGTTATGGGTTCCCCACATTTCACCACAGGAGACCTTCACAAAGGAAAACCTTCCTCACCCTCCTCTCACCCATGTCACGACGAGACCGTCCCGTTCTCCGAATCGTTCCAGGTGACGGCCAACAACCCCCTCCATTCTCTCCACATTTTCGGGGGTGGCCTGAAGGGTGAGCATGAGTACGTCTTCCCCACACAACATGTCGCAGGTTGTCGGGGCACCGTCTGAGGGGAACACGAGCTGGCCGCGCATCGCGTCAGGGTCCCACTCCGCTTCGATCTTCCTGCCGAAGTGGCTGGCCATTTGCTTGCCGTAGCGCCCGGCCCGTTCGGTTCTTACCCGGGCAGTCGACGTGATGAGTTCACCCATGCCCCACACGGTACCGCCCGTTTATGATGGCGAGTTAGCACACACAGTGCTCTCAGTCTTTCCCCTTCTTCCCGACGAAAGGTGGTCGCCGTGTCCGGTGGCTTACTCGCGCTTCTCGACGACGTTGCGCTCATTGCCCGTACCGCTTCCGCCTCGGTGGACGATATCGCCGGGATGGCCGCCAAAACCTCGGCGAAAGCCGCGGGGGTGGTCATCGATGACGCTGCCGTGACCCCGCAATACGTCTCCGACGTCTCCCCGGCCCGCGAGCTACCGATGATCTGGAAGATCACCAAAGGCTCACTGCGCAACAAGCTGGTGATCGTTCTTCCGATCGCGCTGCTCCTCAACGCGGTTGCTCCATGGGCCCTGGTGCCCATCCTCATGGTGGGCGGCACCTACCTGTGTTTTGAGGGGGCCGAGAAGATCGCGCAGAAGCTTGGAGGCCATCACGAGGACCCGTCGGCAAAAGGCGCCAAGAATGAGAAGACGCTAGTCCGCAGTGCAATCACGACCGATCTCATCCTCTCGGCGGAAATCATGATCATCTCCCTCGACCAGGTCAAAGACGAGCCGTTCCTGATGGAGACGGCGGTGCTGATCGCGGTGGGTATCCTCATGACGGTCGTGGTCTACGGGGCTGTCGCTGTCCTGGTCAAGGTCGACGACATCGGGCTGGGAATGATCCAGCGTGGCCATACCCCTCGTCTGGGGCGCGCCCTCGTCACCGCGATGCCTTATGTCCTCTCGCTGATTGGGGTGGTTGGAACGGTGGCGATGCTGTGGGTAGGCGGGCACCTCATCATCCGGGGCCTGCATGAGGTTTTCGGGTGGCACGCTCTTCACGACCTCATTGAGCGCGGTGTCCACGCTGTCGGCGGTGGTGCGATCGGATGGTGCGTGGAAACGGGCATCTCGCTTGTCATCGGACTCATCGCCGGATTCATCGTGTTCGGCGTCATGTCGCTGGTAGCTAAAGTCCGGTCCCGCTAGGTTTTTCGCCCGTGCAGCATGACGTCATCCGGGTCACTGGAGCCCGCGAGAACAACCTCCACAGCGTTTCAGTTGACATTCCCAAACACAGTCTGACGGTCTTCGCTGGCTTGTCAGGGTCGGGCAAATCCTCGTTGGCGTTTAACGTCATCGCCGCCGAATCCCGCCGGCTGATCAACGAGACGTATTCCACCTTCGTGCAGGGTTTCATGCCCTCCATGGCACGCCCAGACGTCGACAAGCTCGAAGGCTTAACCACGGCGATCGTTGTCGACCAAGAGCCCCTCGGCGCCAGTGCTCGTTCGACCGTGGGCACCGCAACCGATGTCACCGCGATGTTGCGCGTTCTCTTTTCCCGCATTGCGGAGCCGAACGCGGGCGGGCCCGGCGCGTACTCCTTCAACGTCCCGTCCGTCTCGGGCGGAGGCGTCCTCACCGACGCCCGCGGTCGCAAAAAAGTGCTGCGTAACTACAAGCGCACGGGCGGAATGTGCCCAGCGTGCGAAGGCACGGGTAGGGCCTCGACCCTCGACGTGGAGGAGGTCGTGGACCGGAGCCTCTCGCTTATCGACGGCGCCATTCGCGTCCCTGGTTACAAGCCCGGGTCGTGGCAGCTGCGGCACTTCATCGATTCCGGCTTTTTCCCTATCGACGTTCCCCTCGCGCAGTTTACCGAGGAACAGTTGCACGCATTGTTGTGGTCAGAACCGAAACGTGTTGACTACCTCGGGTTCAACACGACGTACGAGGGGTTGATCCCCAAACTGACGAAGTCCCTGAAGGGCAAGGAAAAAGAGGGCCTTCCAAAGGCGATGCGTGAATTCGCCGACCGCGCCCTGGCTACGGGTCCCTGCCCGACCTGCCACGGCACCCGCCTCGCGGAACACGCGCTGGAATCCCGCGTGGAGGGGAACAACATCGCCGAGCTGTGCCTCATGGAAGTCGGCGAGCTCGCGGAGTGGTTCACCCGTATCGACGCCCCCTCGGTTGCCCCCCTCGTCGAGGCGATTCGCGAAACGTTGGCGACGTTCAGCATGATTGGCTTGGACTACCTCACCCTTGACCGCCCAACGTCGACCTTGTCTGGCGGTGAGGCGCAGCGCGTCAAGATGGTCAGGCACCTCGGTTCCGCCCTGACGAACGTCACGTACGTATTCGACGAACCCACCGCGGGGCTCCACCCCGCAGACATCGACCGCATGAACACCCTCCTTCTCGCGTTGCGAGATAAGGGAAACACCGTCTTGGTGGTCGAGCACAAGCCGCAGACCATCGGGATCGCTGACCGCGTAGTCGAGCTGGGCCCCGGGGCCGGTACCTCGGGCGGCACGATCGTATTTTCGGGCAGCGTTGCGCAGCTCCGCGATGCAGGGACCGTAACGGCCCGCCACCTGCAGGACCGTTACGAACTCAAACCGGACAGTGAATGCAGACCTGGAAGTGGCGTCATCAGCGTACGCGGGGCCTCAGGCAACAACCTCGGTTCGGTTGATGTCGACATCCCGCGCGCTGCGCTCACCGTGATCACGGGTGTCGCCGGTTCCGGGAAGTCGACGCTCGCTCGCTCCATTCCGCGGGACGAGAAGACGGTGTGGGTCGACCAGTCCGCCATTTCAGGCTCACGGTGCTCCAACCCCGCCACCTTCACAGGCGCCCTCGACCCGATCAGGAAAGCGTTTGCCAAAGAGAACGGCGTCACACCTTCGCTTTTCTCCCCCAATTCCGAGGGTGCGTGCGAGAACTGCAAGGGTGCCGGGGTTGTCTACGTGGATCTCGGGATCATGCAGGGTGTCGATGTCCCGTGCGAGGTCTGCGAGGGAAAGCGCTTCGACCAAGCGGTTTTGGAGTATTCATTCGGCGGCAAAGATATCTCTGAGGTGCTCGCCATGCCCGCCGGAGAGGCTGCCGGGTTCTTCGCCGAGCACCGAGTCCCCGCCGCTGCCCGCATCGCGGGCTACCTTGTCGACGTCGGCCTCGGGTACATCCGCCTCGGCCAACCGTTGACGACTCTGTCGGGCGGAGAGCGCCAGCGTCTCAAACTGGCGAGCCACCTCAACGACAAAGCCACCCTCTTCATTCTCGATGAGCCCACCCATGGCCTTCACGTCGCGGACTCTTTCAACCTGGTAAAGCTCTTCGACTCGCTCGTTGACAAGGGCGCAACCGTTGTCATAATCGAACACAACCCGGCTGTCATCACCCGGGCCGACCACATCATCGATATGGGACCTGGCGCTGGATCGGCAGGCGGCCGCATTGTCGCCCAGGGCACCCCTTCCCTCGTGGCACAGTCGAAGTCCTCGGTCACCGGTCGCTACCTCAAGGGTTTGAGCGCCTAAGCCCAGCAAGATACGGGCGGGACTCCACCGCCCACGGAATATCGCTACCGTGGGGTGTGCACAGAGATTGCACGACCAAGGAGGAATCTATGTCCAAGGGCGTTGGAGACCACGGCCCGAACCCGTACAAGGTCAACATTGAACAGGCAACCGTTACGAACGACGCGTTCCGGGACACATTGTGGACCGGTAAGAACCTCCAGCTGACCGTGATGTCCATCCCGGCCGGGGGCGAGATTGGCGCGGAAATCCACGACGGGCACGACCAGTTCCTGCGCATCGAGGAAGGCAAGGTCCGTGCGATGATCGGCTCGAGCGAGGACGATCTCGAGCTGGATGAGATCGCGGAGGATGACGATGCGATCTTCGTGCCCGCCGGTAAGTGGCACAACTTTGTCAACGTCGGGGAAGAACCCGTCAAGCTGTACTCCATCTATGCCCCGCCGGAGCACGAGCCCGGCACGTTCCACGCGACAAAGGCCGACGCCGACGCCGCGGAGGAGTAGCGGGCCCCTAAGATGGGGCGGGTGAACACCTATCGTCTTGCTCCGTCGGCCTGGGGCGTGGCGGTGGAGGTACCTCTCGTCGGCGTCGATCAAGCAGTATTGCGAACTGAACTGGCGCCTAGGCGCGGGACACAGTACCTATCAATCTCCCTTCACGACGACAACGGTGCCTGGCTGGTTCGTCTGGGAGACGCGAGGATCGGGTCCGTTACCGCCTCGCAGCGGGCGCGCTTTCCCGAGGTAGAGCGCGTCCACCGTTCCGGTCTGGTACCCGAAACACTGGCCGGGGTGCGATTTAACGCCGGCATCGGCATGTTTGGGGCGGTTGTTTTCCTACCTCCGTCCCCGCTGGCCGTCCCCCGCAACGGCACGCCACGTGGCGGCCACGCGCTCCCGCCCGGCGACATGGTTGTCGTCGACACAGCCACGGGCGATTTCACCCCTTCCCAGCTGGCCAACCTCGGGCCGAGCCAGCTGGTGGTCGGTCTCGAAGTAGTCACCGGGCGCGTCGTTGCAACGTACGGGGGCCGCCCACTGGGGGGATTCTCGCCCGAGGACAGTGCTACGCTTGCAGCCTTGCTTGTCGACGCTCCCGCGGCCCCGCACGCGCGCGCTTTCATACTCAACGGCATGGCGGGGCTCGATGTGGGCGGCCCGGCCACGCCGGGAGAGCAGATACCCGCATTGTCCGCGCCGGCGCCTGAAACATGGCCCGAAACACGGCCTGAAACATGGCCTGAAACATGGAAGGTCACCGACTTTCCCGACGGGACGTGGGCTGTCACTGCGCCTCTGACTGCTCCTCCGCCCCGCGGGCGTCGCATGGTGCGGGAGCCGGGTGCTGCAGATTTCACACCCACTCGTTCATGGTCGGTTTCCGCCGGAAACTATCTCACCGAGGTGGAGAAGGTCAGGCTGAGGCGCCTTCACGACGCCCGGAAAGCCGGCGGACGTCACAGGCTATTGTTATAGTCCTTTGCGTGACCCTCCACCGAAAGCTCCTTGCGTTTTCAGTTGCCGGTAGCCTCGGCCTCGCCGCACTGACCGTTCCCGCCGCCTCCGCCTCCTCCCTCAGTTCCGGCGGACGGGTGACAACCGACGACCCGACTCCGCCCGGCCCTAGCCTCCCGGTCACCATGCCCGGTGGGTTTACCGTTCAGCTCATCGGCGACATTCTGGGCAAAGACCTGGGAGGTTTTGTCGGTGACCTCGGGGTCATGTCGCCAATCGGAAATGGCGACACCTTCACGATGATCTTCGGCGACTCGTTCCTCGGCGGGGCGTTTGGCACTGGAGAGTGGCTCAGCCCCGTGGGTGTGGTGGCGCAGTTGATCGATGGCGTCGTTAAGATCGTGCGGCCGTTAAACGACGGTGAGAAGGTCGGTCAGCTGATCAAGTACGAACACACCGACAGCTTGACGCTGATCCCGTCCGACGTGATGAACGTCAATGGGACGCTCTATCTGCAGGGCATGTGGAATAAGGGAATTGGCAATGTCCGCCAGACGGAGATCTGGAAGTCGACGGACGACGGCAAGACCTGGGCTTCGATCGGAAAAACCAGCCCGTCATTTATGGGGGGAATGGGCAACCTCATCTCTTGGCAGCAAGGCCAGGACGGGTTCTTCTACGTCGTATCTTCAGGCTTCCAGCGGAAAGACCCCGTCTACCTGTCGCGGTTCACCCTCAACCAAATTGGGGACCGAACGAAGTGGGAGGTCTACGATCCCACGACGAAGTCCTGGGGAACCAGCGCTAACCCGATCCTGCAAAAGAACGTCAAGGCCGGGGAGATGAACCTGCGCTACATCGACGGATATTGGGTTCTGGCCATGTTTAACGAATCCACCGGGGCTATCGAGGTCCGCGCCTCGAAGGAGCTGGCACGCAACTGGGATGACGTGCCCGCGGCGACGGTGGTGAAGAACGGACCGTGGGCTGGCACCCAGTCCCCGATCAATTTCTCCCAGCCTTACGGTGGCTATATCGTGCCGGGATCCACGCTGGCAGACATGAATATCATCGTCTCGCAGTGGAACACGTCGAACAACAGCCGCTACAACTCAACACAATTTAACATCAAGGGACTGGATACGTTCTTCCAGGTCACGCCAAGCGAAACCGTCCTCAAGGTGACGGAGACGCCGGCCGTCGCTAACACCCCGGAGCAGGCCGCGGAAGATTCCCTTCTAGAGCGGCAGCCAGAAGTGATTGCCGTCGTCGCGGCGGATGACGCTGGTGGCGGCACTGGGGCCACCCCCGGGGCCACCCCTGGGGCCACCCCTGGGGCCACAGCCACGACGAACTAGGCGTCCAGCACTTTCACGCGCCACCCGCTGCCCTCGTAGCTGTACTCCACGCGGGTGGCGTTGCGCGCATCCACCGCTTGGAAGTACTCAAAGCGAACGGGTTCGATCCGCCACACGTTAAAGGACTCGCTCGGCGCTGCCTCGAGTCGAGCGGACCCACGCACTCGGACCGCGCGGTTCATCGGCTGCCACCAAAAGTTCAACGCGGCTACGGGGCTGTCCGTCATCTGCTCCACTTTTGTTGAGCCCGCGCCGGTGCCAAAAGAGAACCCGTCGTGGTCGAGTTTCATCAGGTTCATCACGCGCGCGTCGGGAACGCCGTTTTCGTCGACAGTGGCGACGGTCGCCGCGCGGACATCCTCGCAACCCGCGTCGACGGCCTTTTCAAACCACTCCGCGAACAGTTCAAACGGGTCGGCAGGGAGGTTGCCGGTATCAAAAACGGGGGCGTGCCCGGTGAGAGAAGATAGCCCCGCGAGGTATTCCGAATCTAGGTACGTCATGGGCTACACGCTACTTGTTCACCGCAGTTTCAGTCGGGTAAAACCTGGGTTTCACCTGTGACATTAATCGTTCCGGACTATGCCTCTCTCACCTCGTGTCGCCGCGGTCCTGTCCCTCGCGGTCCTTGCCCACCCACTCATTCAGCCATCTGCCCTGCCGTCTGCTGTCGCTGCGGAGCTGTCCCGTTTCACCGTCCCTAATGTCACCGATTTCCACGGCCGTTGGGCAGAAGCGGAGGGTGTCCCGGGCGCTCTTCACCTGAAGTGTGCCGTCGATAAGCAATCACATCGATCCCTCCTACCGCCCCGCCAACCTTAACGAGGCCGGCCGGGCTCAGGTTGTCCTGCCCATCCGCTCCGCGGGGACCCACACATTGCGGATCACCACCGATGCCGGCACGGATATTTCCCTTCCGCTGACAGTCGGTGAAGGCGCGTCGACGTCCCCCGCCCTCAGCTCGCCACTCAGTTCATTGCTGCTGAGGTAGAGTTCGGTCGGTGAAAACTACGCCTCGCTCACCTTGGCCCGCATTGCTGTCGATGATGCTGGGGTTCTTCATGATCCTCGTGGACTCCACCATCGTGTCGGTTGCAATTCCCACCATCTCGGCGGCCTTCGGGGCCAGTTACGACGGCGTGATCTGGGTCAACAGTGCCTACCTCCTGGCCTATGCCGTTCCTCTACTGGTCACGGGGCGGTTGGGCGATAGGTTCGGACCGCGCGTTATCTACCTCGCGGGGCTGGCCCTGTTCACAGTGTCTTCCCTGGCCTGCGGCCTGGCACACTCCATCGAGGCACTCATCGCGGCGCGAGCCGTTCAGGGGCTCGGGGGCGCACTTGTTACCCCGCAGACCATGGCTGTCATGATCCGCACCTTTTCACCGGAACAGCGCGGCGGTGCGATGGGTGCCTGGGGGGCCACGGCCGGGTTGGCCACGATTGTGGGACCCCTCCTCGGCGGCCTGCTTGTCGACGCCGCCGGGTGGGACTGGATCTTCTTCGTCAACGTCCCTGTTGGCGTCATCGGGTTCATTCTGGCGTGGATTTTCGTTCCCACGTTGGACAACACGGCGCGGCGGTTCGACTGGGCAGGTGTCGCCTTAAGCGCCGTGGCAATGTTCTGTCTCATCTTCGGCATCCAGGAAGGCGACCGTCTGAACTGGGACTGGCGCCCATTCGCCCTGATCGCCGCAGGAGTGGTGTTCCTGGCCTTGTTCGTTGGGTGGCAGACTCGCATGCGCGGTGACGCTCTCGTGCCCCTCTCGCTGTTCCGGGATCGCAACTTCTCCCTCGCCTCCCTCACGGTGGCCACGGTTGGTTTCACGGTCTCTACCTTCATGATCCCCTGGATGATCTACGTGCAGTCAGTCAAAGGCTTCAGCCCCACCGACGCCGCTCTGCTCATCCTCCCCTCTGGGGTGATGTCAGGCGTCGTCGCACCGTGGATTGGCCGGTTGACGGATGCGCGGCCGCCCAAGCCCTTCGCCATCGCCGGTTTGGTGTTGACGGGGCTCTCGGTGGCGCTGAGCACCGTCATCGCCGATCCGACTATCGCCCCACAGTGGATGCTCGCCGTTTCCGTCGTCGCCGGGTTGGGTAACTCGATGATGTGGGGCCCGCTCTCGATGATCGCGACGCGCAACCTCGAACCTGCACTGGCTGGCGCGGGCTCCTCGGTGTACAACACCGTCCGCCAAGTCGGCGCGGTCATTGGCTCGGCGAGCATCGCCGCCATGATGGCGGCACAACTCAACGCCCAGCTGGGCCAGTCCGAGGGGGCGAGTCCAACTCAGGTTGGGCGCGTTCCCGAAGCAATCAGCCAACCTTTCGCGCTGGCCATGTCGCATTCGCTGTGGCTACCGGCACTGGTGATCTTCGCGGGCGCGGGCATCGCGGCGTTTTTCGCTCGAACTGAGACATGGAAGCAGTAAGCAATGCTAGATTCTTTATATGTTAGAGATTCTAGTCTTGGCCGACGCCACTGACGACGAAGATCACGCGGTCCTTTTCCCGGCACTTCGGGAACGCGGCGTCTCTGTGTATCGGGTGCACCCCAACGAGCTCACCATCACGATCGATGACTCCGGTTTCACCTTCTCAGCCGGTGGCCGCACGCTTTCCCCGAGCCTCGTTCTTGGCTGGGTTCTCGACGACCTCCTCATCCCTGGCATGGCGCTCCTTGACGTTTTCGAGCGCGCGGGCATTCCCGTTATCAACGGCGCACTCACCCTCTTCCGCGCCCAAAACAAGCTAACGGATAGCGCCCAGCTCGCGGCCAGCGGCGTGCTCAATTACCCAGTGACCGCCGGGACCGATCAACGGGAGCTCGAGCGGTGGATGCGGCAGCGGGCCGTCGTCAAGCCGCTGTCAGGCTACGGCGGGAGGGGCCTCAAGCTTATCGACGCCGCCGCGGACCTGCCGGAAGGTGAGTCTTTCTACGCTGTACCGTGGATCGACAACCCGGGACGCGACATCCGCGTCTACACCGTCAACCACCATCCCGTTTTTGCAATGTACCGCTACGCTCCCCCAGGCAAATGGATTACAAACGTGCTTGCCGGCGGCGGGATTGCAATGTGCCCACTTACCCCTGAGGTCGAGGACCTCGCCCGGCGCGCGTCGCAGGCCGCGGGCACGCTCATCGGTGGGATCGACATCGGAGAAAACACGAAGACCGGTGAGCTGGTCGTCTACGAGACCAACTCCTGCCCCTCCCTCGAGCCCGCATTCATGGAAGAGGTCGCCGACTTCCTCGTCTCCGCCGCCCGCGATCTTCCCGGCACCTTGGCAACGTGGAAGCCGAAAACTGTGTACCGGGAGCTCAACGACGACGAAACGCTCTTCCACGAAAGCAAGCGCGGGAAGCTCGTTCGCTAAGCGATCCCCATCGGGGTCGTGCCGCTGAGCGTAAGGTGGGGCGGGAATGAAAGGAAGGACACAGATATGCACAACGACCCCGCAAAACCCGGATACAGCTCTAAGGAAAGCGACAACGTCCCCGTCGACAACGACGAGGACCAGCTCGCCCAGGACGCGGGCTCACTGCCCGGACTCGGCGAGGAAGTCAAAGAGGACTCTTAAACTTCCCAGCGCACTTCCGCGGGAGTTTTATCCTCGCGCCAGCCCCGCCACGACGCTTGGCGCACGCTACCGCCCTCGGTTCGCCCCGCCAGCTGAACCTCCGCGACGAATTGTGGGCTGACCCACCAGGCGTCGGAGGCGACGGACGCGGGGACGTCGACAGGCGGGGTCTGCCTTTCGGCGGCCCGCAACTTCTTCTCCACGTCCTCCAGCTGTCGCGCGCTAAAGCCCGTGCCTACGCGCCCCGCGTAGCGGAGTGTTCCCTCCTCGTCGGGTACGGCGACCAGCAGGGACGCGATACCGCGCTTGCCCTCCCGCGCGCCAACGACAACAACTTCCTGGTGCAGCGCGTTCTTCAGCTTCAGCCAGGCGGTGCTGCGCTCGCCGTGCTCATAGGTGGCGTCCACGCGTTTGGCCACGACTCCCTCGAGCTTGAGTGCAAGGCTCGCCTCCTGGGCCTTGGCCAGGGAGCCTCGGTACGACGGGGGGACGACCACGTGCTCGGTCTCCTTCAGCGCCTCCAGCACGCGGCGCCGCTCGGCGTAGGGGGAGTCGATAAGCGATTTCTCACCGATTTCGAGCACGTCGAAAACCATGAAACGCAGGGGCGCGGGCGAGTCGGACCGCAGTAGTGAAAAGTTGGGGCGGCCCTCGCCGTCTAAGGCGACGAGCTCGCCGTCGAGGACGCCGCCGTCGGGAAGCACGCTGCGCAACTCGTCGATGTGCGGAAACATCGCCGTGTAGTCTTTGCCGCCCCGGCTACTCAGGGTGACACCCCCGCGGGTAACCCGCGCGATCATGCGGTAGCCATCCCATTTCATCTCGAAGGCGAACGTCGCGCCTTCTCGCTGCGCCGCGACAACGTCGGCGGGTGTCGCGGCGGTGGCAAGCATCGGAGCGAAAACAGGCTGTTTGTGCATGTATTTCAGCAGCCAGTTCTTCTCTTCGGTGTGCACCAAGGCGTAGCGGCGCGGCACCCCGCCGAGCCCGCCGTCGGGTTGGCCGGTCAGCACCGCGATGACTTCCTCGCCCTCCCTCCACTTTTCGACGTCCACCGTGCCCGAATCCCAGATGCTCACCTCGCCGCCGCCGTACTGCCCCTTCGGGATCGACCCTTCGAACGTCGCGTACTCGATCGGGTGGTCCTCGGTTTGCACCGCGAGGCGGTTGAGCTGGGGGTCCAGCGGCGGTCCTTTTGGCACGGCCCACGACACCAACACCCCGGCGTGTTCTACACGAAAGTCCCAGTGCAATCGGCGCGCGTGGTGCTCTTGGATGACAAAGATGGCCCGCCCGCTGCGGGGGGCCGGCGCGGCGGAGGGGACGGGCTCATCGGTTTTTGTGGAATCGCGCATGGACCGGTAGGTGGCAAGCCTGTCGGTACCGAACTCGGCCAAGGGGTCGTTGCCGTCTGCGAGGCGCTCCAGCACCTCCGCGAGCTCGAGGTGTCGGATGTCGGGGTCGGCGATTTCATCCCACGTCCGAGGCACCGCCACCGTCGGGCGTGCGCGGCCGCGGAGGGAGTACGGGCTGACTGTCGTCTTGGCGGCCTTATTTTGGCTCCAGTCCAAAAAGACCTTCCCCTCGCGTTGTGTTTTCTTCATCACGGACGTGACTCGATCCGGGTGCTCCTGCTCTAGGGCTCGTGCGAGGTGCCGGGCGACCTGCGTCACGGCGTCGGAATCAGTAGACCCGTCAAGCGAGGCGTACAGATGGATGCCTTTTGACCCGGACGTCACCGGAACTGATGCCAGCCCCATCCCGTCGAGGATCTCCCTGCACCACCCGGCGACCTCGGCGGCCCCCGCCAGCGTGACACCGGGGCCGGGGTCGAGGTCGAGGACGAGGCGGTCCGGGTTACTGGGGCTGCCGTCGGAGGTGAAGCGCCACTGCGGGGTGTGGAGCTCGAGAGCTGCCACCTGGGCGAACCAGGCGAGGGTGGCGGGGCCGTCGATGAGCGGGTAGTGCTTGACGCCGTTGGAGTGCTTGATGGGTCCCACGGTGACCCACTCGGGAGCTGACTCCTCGAGGTCTTTGCGGAAGAAACTCTCCCCCTCTACCCCGTCTGGCCACCGCTTGCGCGTCACCGGTCGGCGGGCGACGTGCGGCATCATCACGTCCGCGACGCTGAGGTAGTAATGCATCACCTCGGCTTTGGTGGTTCCCGTCGCGGGGTAGAGCACCTTGTCCAGATTGCTCACGGAAAGCGAGTGGCCATCGACCTCGAAATGCGGCATCGGCGATGTCTCCTTTCTGGATAGACTTCATCCTATGCGAGCGATCTGGAGCGGGGCCATCACTTTCGGTCTAGTCAACGTCCCTGTCAAGGCCTATGGGGCAACGGAGGATCACGACATCTCCTTCCACCAAGTGCACGATAAGGATGGCGGTCGGATCCACTACGAGAGGCGCTGCGAGGTGTGCGGGGAAAAAGTCGACTACAAGCACATCGACAAGGCGTACGAAGAAGACGGCGATACCGTTGTGCTGACCCAATCGGATTTCGAGGCGCTTCCCGAGTCCGACAACAACGAGATCGAGGTCGTGCAGTTCGTTCCCTCGGATCAGATCGACCCGATCATGTTGGAGAAGTCCTATTACCTCGAGCCGGAGGGCAAAACTCCGAAGTCCTACCTGCTGTTGCGTGAGACCCTGAAGAAGACCGACCGCACCGCCGTGGTTCGCTTCGCGCTACGTCAGAAAACACGCCTCGGTGTGCTGCGCGTCAGTGGCAAGCTGTTGATTCTCCAGGGTTTGATCTGGGCCGATGAGTTGCGTTCCGTTGACTTCCCCGGTACGAAGTCGCGCGCGAAGGTAGCCGATAAACAATTGGAGCTCTCCGCTCAGCTCGTTGAATCTTATGCCTCCGACTTCACCCCGAAAGAATTCGAGGACGACTATCAAATTGAGCTTCGCAAGCTTGTCGACGCCAAACTCGCAGAAGGCGACAAGCTTGACACGAAGGCAACATTCGGCGAGACCGACGAGGGGGACGATGACGCGGATGTCGTCGACTTAATGGAGGCCCTCAAAGCGTCGCTCGAGCAGAGAAAGAAGGGCAAAACCAGCGCTTAGGCCTTTTCAGACCGCTACATTTAGTGGCATGATACAGGCACCACCTATCGAGACCCCGATCTACTGGCAGCGGAGGACATCCAAGAGCGGGCTGTTCTCGGCGGTGTTCGCTCCGAAAGCCCCCACCAAAGTCGTTCCCGATGAGAGCTGCGTCATCCGGTTGGGCAAGCAGTCGACGGGTACGCTGACGGTCGCTACACGCGCCAGCCTCCCGGGCTTAGACACTTTCACTCGCAAATGGGTGACCACAAGGAAAGAAGCCGTGAGAAGGACTGTCGCAGCCCTCGTCTGCCTTAGCGGTCTGGCGCTCGCCTCCTGTGGCAGTGAAGACTCCACGCCGGTTTCCACCATCACGATGACCACGACCGTTTCCCCGTCCGAGGACGCTCCGGCTGCTGCACCCGCGGCTAGTACTAGCGGGGATCTGGCCAGCGCATACGCGGCGGTGTTGGATACCCCCGGCGACTGGGCTCCCTCTCAAGACGCCTACTTCGAACCGGATGGCACTTACTCCTACGCCATCGTGGAGGCCACAGGGGATTCCATTCCTGACATGGTTGTTCGGGTCAATTCAAAGGAATTCAGCCACGTTTATTTGGCGACGTCGACAGACGGACGCACCGCCATAAGAACCGTGTCTTACCTCATTGATGGTGCGAGGTCTGCCGGTGGTGGCCGCGCCAAGGTCTCAGCAGCAATCTCCGGCAAAGGGCTCTGGGAAACCAGCGGCCAGTCTATTGAGGAAACGCATACCTCGAAACGGTTCGTACTTTCAGGCGAAAAGCTCGTTCCAGACGGAACAGAAATTGAGGTTGCCAACACGTACCAAGCGCCAACCCCCGCAGATCACGCGACAATCGCATGGCGGGATTCGACCGACCGCTCGGGGCTCGATGACCTCAACGCTGGATCGGTGTCCGCCCCCACCCCGTCGCCTGAATCTCAGGAGATGGGAAACACTTATGCCGGAACCGTGAAGGCCCTCAGCACCAATGAGGCCGCGGGAGGGCGCCCCGCACCCAACGGCGAAGCTGCAACGAATGTCTACTACGTACTCGAACTCGACGCACCGACGACCGTCTGGGCGAAGAGCGCAAGCAATCAGGGGCGCCCGGCGCCTCGGGAAGGCGCCCAACTCGCTTTGGGAGAAGTCTCCAAATATAGAGATGACTCAGCGCAGTGGGATAAATACGTGGGTAGGCGGGTGATAATAACAGTCGACCCAGAGAAGATGTGGTGGCCCTCCGACCCAAGCTTGCCACTAGGTATGGCCCGGGCTCACTCGCCACTTTCGATTTCCGGCGGGTAGTTAGCGCTCGGGTGCGACGAGGATCTTCATCGCGGTCCCCGCGCGGTCCAACAGCGCCGCGAAGCCCTTCTCCACGATGTCGGCGGGTGCAATCTTCGCCGACACGTAGGGCGCGAGGTCGATGGCGCCGGAGCGAACCTTCTCAATGGACTCGTCGTAGTCCTCCCGGGTGTAACCGTAGGAGCCCTGGACGCGAATCTCGGTGAGATGCAGCTGCGACAAAACATCAAACTCGAGTGGTTTGGAGGGAATGGCCACCAGCTGCAGGGTACCGCCTGGGTGTAGCGTCGCGGCAAGTGGGCGAATCACCGGCAACGCGCCAGCGCAGTCGAATGCGACATCGGCGAACCTGCCCTGGCTGATCTCGCGCACCTTCTCTTCGAGGTCTTCCTCCATCGGGTTGAGACCGATCTCCGCCACGCCGGTATCCAGCGCCATTTTTAGGCGGGCCGCGTTAGGCTCGCTGATTATTACCCGAGCGCCGCGGGCGGTGACCACGGCCGAGACAAAAACCCCGATAGGACCCGCACCTGCAATAACGACTATGTCACCCTTCTTGACGCCGGCCAGCCGGACAGCGTGGGTAGCCACAGACAGCGGCTCGATCATCGCGGCGTGCTCGAGGGGCATATTCCCGACTGGCACCGCCACATGGGCGGGCACGTTGACCGCGGCGCTGAGCCCCCCGCCCGCACCAGAAAGGCCGAGCCCCCATACCTTGCGGCAGATGTTGGACTTGCCCGCCGCGCAGGCAACACACTCCCCGCACGAAACACCTGCCATGACGGCAACGCGGTCTCCCTCGCTCAATTCCTTAACACCGTCACCGACGGCGGTGACGGTGCCGGAGAACTCATGCCCCAGGGTGAACGGCAGCTCAGCTCCTGTCACGGGGTGAGGCTTGCCCTCCGCAGGGGTAATTGGGAACTGTGGCCCGTCCTGATAGAGATGGAGGTCGCTGCCGCAAATCCCGGCCCACCCGATGTCCAGGGTGACCCAACCTGGTTCCGGTGCGCCGGGTTCCTCCACGTCATCGATACGCAAATCTTCGGGTCCGTACAGCCTGACTGCCTTCATGTCTCGTTCCTTCCAGCACGATTGGTGGCATTTCAACAACTTTTATCTTAGAACTGCATCCCATGGCGCGCTCGCAATTTGCACGGTGGCCATTGAGGACCGCGAGCAGCCGCTGATTCACGAAGCCGTTGATTGACCGCGCAACGTCAAGGTTTCGTGCAAACCCCCGACTCTCGACGCCACCTCGTTCGTCCGCCAGGTGCCCCACCTCACGGGAGCGCGTCCCAGTTCGTTACCGGGGACGATTCCGCCGCCGACGATCTTCCGGCCCCCGGTAGCGGCATGGTCGGCTCGTTATCGCAACTACAGCCAACATCGTCCGCGCGAAAGCTAGACGTTGAACTTGAACTCCACGACGTGTCGTTGGTAAATAACCATTCCGCGAAAGACAGTAGGTAAATCCAGAGAAGTACCGCAGGATGCGGCCATGGCACTATCGCTCCCGGAACATCTAGCAACTCGGGAAACAGCAGGACACAGGAAGATGCGCGTTACTTGTAGGTACTTTTCATGTAGTAGGGCTGCTGGAGAGATTCACGCAAGAAGGTTCCGACGACGGTACAGCGAGAGCACGGTGGGGTGTCTGCTGCGCGGTTTCGTAAAAAACACAAAAATACGAAACCGTATCGTTTCAGGTAACGGCAGGTATTTACAGGGTGTTTCGTAATCACGAAAACGAAAAGAACACAGTACTACCGCGCCATCGAGCGCGTCCTGGGCACCCTCACCGGCATCGCGGTGGCAGGCTTCCTGCTGTCCCACCCGATGCAGGGATGGCAGATCGTCGTGTGGATTGTGATTCTGCAGTCCGTCACCGAGATGTACGTGGCCCACAACTACACCATCACCGTCAGCTTCATCACCCCGACCGCCCTGCTGATGGTGCAGACGGTCGAGGCCTCCCCCCCCATCTGGCCGATGCTGCTCGCCCGCACCGCGAAGACCGTCATCGGCGCGTTCGCGGCGCTCGCCGTCATCGCGGTCGGCTGCGTGCACAAGTATCTAGAGGTCGTGCTGCCGCGGCGGTAGGCGCAAGTGCTTTGCGACGAATTTGCAACCCGCCAGGACTACAATTTCTGATTATGGAGACTTCAAGCAAGGACCTAGCTTTCCTCGCAGATGAAGAGGGTCTGCTGATCCTTAGCGAGGAAGATCGTTTCCCCGCCACTTCCGCACCCGCATTTTCGCCTGCGTCACCGCAAGTGCTTTTCCGCGCTAACAATGTGTTGAGCACGATTTCCAACCGGCAGTTCAAATCCGGCAAGTATTACAAGGCAACGGACGAAACTGCGAAGCTACTCCAGCATCGCACGTCGTCTGGACCGGTTCCTGGAGTCCTACGCCGAAGCGATCTTGGGCTCGCCGACAATCCAAGTCGATTCTTCAAACACACCTCGTTTCAAGAGGTGAAGTTTTCGCCCGCCATGGCTTCGACCGCCGCTGGCATCGCAGCTCAGGCCGCAATTGAGGCAGCAATTGCTGAAATCAAGGAGTATCTAGAGGTCATCGATGAGAAGCTCGATACTCTCCTCCGGCAGCGGAAGGTTGATGCACTGGCACAGCTTGGGGGTATCCAGTACACGATTGAAGAAGCGGACGAACTTTACCGACGCAGCAGTAGCGTCTCTGCAACTACTTGGTCGAAGGTCGACCACCTCGGATCAGCGCTCAACGGCATCGAGTCTTACGCCATCGAACAACTCGATGATGCCGTTGATCAGCTCCGGAAACAGAAGAACAACTCCAAGAAACTTGAAACTTTCTTAGCTGGGCTGAAAGGCGATCTGCCGCTTTGGCTGGGTGTGGCCGCTCGGAGCATCTACCTCCACGATCGGATGTATATCCTGGAGATCGCCCACGTGAATGAGTTTGAGCCTCGCCAGCTGGATTCTCACCGTGAGGGAATCCACGACGCGCGCAAGGATCGATTGGAATCGACCACCCGACGTCTGCTCGAGATGGATACAGCCATCCGTGAGACAGCCAAGTTGAGCAATCAGGTCTGGGTGACAAACCCGATTCGTGCTCGCCATATCACCGCGAACGCGAACGAAATTCACGACATTATTAGTGCGTTTGCGCAGCATTTGCGGATGAGCGTGGAGGACGCAGAGCGTCTCCAGGTCCAAGGATGGCGTCAATCTGTGGTGTCGCTAGCGGACGACACCATCGATGCCGCGAACCGCGCCCGCCAATCGGCGGTGGGTCAAGCGCAAAAAGCCACCGAGAAAATTCGCGACATGAACGACGACCGGCTGCTTGCAAAGGCCGCAGAAATCGAAGCGCGACGGGAGCGGGGGGAGCAAAAAGCGCTCGAGTCGACCGGCGACGAAGATCAATCTGCGACAGAAACCCGCACAACGCGACGCGGTTTACGTTTCCGTCGAGACGAGAAGAAAGCATAGAGGTTTTCTCCACGAGATAGGTGGCAGTTATATTCCTGAGAATCCGTTTGAGCAGCGAGGAAGCATCACTCGTAACGAAGCTTGCGCGTGCTGAGGGCGTAACTGTTTCCGAGCTTTGCTCGATCCGCCATCGCGGAAAGAATCGAAGATCTGCAGGAACTTCGCTCAGCCGTCGAGATTGACTCCGGTAGGAAGTTCACGATGGATGAGATTTACCGGGAGGTCGGTCGCTGAGACTTACGTTGCAACTGGGCTGCGGTCTGGGTTGGTTGACGCAGGACGCAAGAACGTAGTATGGGCGGCATGCAGGACTTGACCATCGCGCCCGGCCCGGGGATCCCCGGCGGCCTCGTCGTCGCCGCGGCGGACCTGTCGGAGCGGTTCGCGAAGGCATCGGGCCCGGGCGGCCAGGGCGTCAACACCACCGACAGTAAGGTGCAGCTCTCCATCGACATCGCGGAATGCGCATCGCTTTCCGACACTCAACGCCGCCGCGCCCTCCACAACCTCGAACACCGCCTGGACGGCACGGTGCTCACCGTGAGCGCATCGACGCAGCGGTCGCAGGTCCGCAACCGTGCCGAGGCGCGGGAACGCATGGCCATATTGTTGCGCGAGGAGCTCGCCCCACCGCCTCCCCCGCGGCGGAAAACGAAGCCGACGCGCGGCTCGGTGCGACGCCGTCTCGAAGCGAAGAAGCGGCGCTCGGAGTTGAAGTCGACGAGGCGTAAGCCCCAGCTGCCGTAGATCGGGTCGACGCTGCCCCGCCTATGCAGTCATAGAACGAGCCGATGCGACCACCATCCCCATAACCGATGATCGGGTAACGAAACCTACTATCCCACACATCTATGTGCGAAGATGAAGCGGAGATTCGCTCCGAGATTTAGGTTAATCATGGGATTTTTCGCACGACTTTTTGGCAACAAACAAACTTCCGAGAAACCGGCCAAACACAGCGTCCGAGGAAACGCCAGGTTAGCGCCATGGCCACAGAAACCGTTGGAAAAAACTCTCGAGCTACCCGACGAGTCCGGTTTCACTCTTTACGTCTACGATGATTCCGCCTTCTCTTCAGCAAAATATGGAGACGACATCCAGGTCGAGTTCTTCGCTGGGGAAGCCTATTTGAAAAGTAAGAAGTCCGGCTCAGAAATCGATACTCGAGAATCGGACGCTGTCTGCCTACTCCATCGAGGCCACCCCGTAGGAGTCATCTTCTTCGGCAAAGAGGATGCCAAATTCGCCTACACCAATGGGATCCGGCTCCTCGCAAACGCGACCGTCGGGGAAAAGCTCCCCGAACACGGCAATATACGCGGTCTCACGATCCACTTACCCGATTCTTGGACCAAGACCCGCCGACTCATTGAAAACTATGAGCTGAACAAAAGGATCCCTGGCACCGCTCAAACGATTTTTTTTAACGAATGGGACGAAGACGACCACGAGCAACTCCGCGATAGAGCGAAATGGGTGTTCGAAGACGCGAATTTAGAATATTTACCTGTCCCGAAAGGCTCTTCGGCTAAACCACACATCATCGCTACCTCGACAGATGGGCGGAAGATTTTCCGCCTCACAGCCCGCAATTCGGCGTATCGAGAGGTTGCCTCAGCCATGGAATCATCCAGCAACTATGTGATTTTGGCGGAACGTCACGGAAGTTACGAGGGTTTGGTCGGGTACCGCATTCAGCTAGCCCATTGGTGAAGCAGAGAAGCCCAAAAACCCGTAGTTCCTATGAAAACGATAAATGGCCAACCTGTGAGCGAGGCGCAAATTGACAGGTGGGTTACCGAAGCCGAAAACGGTTACGACGTGGAGACGCTGCGCCGACGAGGCCTTAAAGAACGCAATCTAAAATGGAGGTCCGACGGAGCGCGACCAAGCACGGCATCGAGCCCCGACGCGTAACTACACGTTGAATTTGAACTCGACCACGTCGCCGTCCGCCATCACGTAGTCCTTCCCCTCTTGGCGGACTTTGCCGTGGGCGCGCGCTGCGGCCATGCTGTCCAGCTCGTCGAGGTCGTCGAACGCGACGATCTCCGCCTTGATAAACCCCTTCTCGAAGTCCGAATGGATCACCCCGGCCGCCTTCGGGGCGGTGTCACCCCTGCGGATGGTCCACGCGCGGGACTCCTTTGGGCCCGCGGTGAGGTAGGTCTGCAGCCCCAGGGTCTCGAACCCAGCCTTAGCAAGCGTCTGCAGACCCGGCTCATCTTGTCCGACGGCGGCGAGCAATTCGGCGGCATCCTCCTCATCCAGCTCGAGCAACTCGGTCTCGCTTTGCGCGTCGAGGAACACGGCCTCGGCCGGGGCAACGAGAGCGCGCAACTCGTCCTTCTTGGCGTCGTCGGTCAATACAGCCTCGTCCGAGTTGAAGACGTAGAGGAAAGGCTTCGCGGTCATGAGGTGGAGCTCGCGGAGGAGGCTGAGGTCGACCTCCCCGGCCGCGGCGGCAGCGAAAAGCGTACGGTCGTCTTCGAGAACGGCCTGCGCTTTCTTCGCCTCAGCGGCGGTTGCGGCGGCGTCCTTATCCTTGCGGCCTTCTTTTTCTAACCGTGGCAGCGCCTTTTCAATCGTCTGCAGGTCCGCGAGGATGAGCTCTGTGTTGATCACCGAAATATCGGAATCAGGGTCGACGCGGCCATCGACGTGGATGACATTGTCATCCGAAAACGCCCGAACCACCTGGCAAATCGCGTCAGCCTCACGAATGTTTGCCAGGAAGGCATTGCCCATTCCCTCACCCTCGGAAGCACCCTTCACGATTCCCGCGATGTCCACGAAAGACACCGTAGCGGGGAGGATGCGCTCGGAGTGGAAGATCTCGGCTAGCCGGTTCAGGCGCGGATCCGGCAACTCCACCAAGCCAACGTTCGGTTCGATCGTGGCGAAAGGGTAGTTCGCAGCAAGGACCTCGTTGCGAGTCAGTGCATTGAAGAGGGTGGACTTGCCCACGTTGGGTAGGCCGACAATTCCAAGGGTAAGGCTCACAGCCGACAACACTATCGCACGGCTGAGCGTGTGGGGGACGAGGGTGCGTCGCAAAGCAATTGCCTTTGGGGCAAAATTAAGCAGGTGAATACCAACGACGCCCCGGTGGATCAGGTCGACCGCGGAATTGTCCTGAACAGCTGGGTGAAGTCCGCTGCGTGGTTGGCGGTGCGGATTCTCGTCATCGCGGTGTTCCTGTACGCGCTCGCCCGGGTGGTCGGTGCGTTCTGGACGGGTCTGCTGCCGGTCGTCCTCGCCCTCATTGTGTGCACAGTACTCGCGCCGATCGCCTCAGCTTTACGACGTCTCAGGGTGCCGTCAGCCCTCGCCGCCCTCGTCTCATTGCTAGCGTTTTTTGGGCTTTTGGGAACGCTGGCCCTCATGATCGCCCCGGACGTCATCGCCCATTCCCGGGTGCTCTACCTCCAATCACTCGAGGGCATCCAGCGCCTCCAGCTGTGGCTCCAGGCCCCGCCGCTCAACGTCGACCCCGATGAGCTCAACGATGCTCTCAACAACATTGCGCTGTGGCTACGCAACCAGGCGGGTGCGATTGCGGGCGGGGTTTTCGCCGGAATCGGCACGGCTGCCGGGTTGGTGATGACGCTGCTGGTCGTGCTCGTGCTGACGTTTTTCTTCCTCAAAGACGGGCACCGTTTCCTGCCGTGGCTTCGCTCCGCAACCGGGGGGCGCAGCGGGCTCCACGCAACGGAGTTGTTGACCCGCGCCTGGAACACCCTCTCCGGGTTCATTCGCGCCCAGGCGGTTGTTTCGCTCGTCGACGCCTTCTTTATCGGCATCGGCATTTGGCTGACCGGCGTTCCCATGGCCTTCACCCTGGCGGTACTCACGTTCATCGCCGGGTTTATCCCCATCGTCGGTGCTGTCGCCGCCGGCGCCATGGCGGTGCTGGTCGCGCTCGTTTCGATCGGGGTGACAAAAGCCCTCATCGTCCTCGCCATCGTCATCGCCGTCCAGCAGCTAGAGGGCAACGTCCTCTCCCCCATGCTGCAATCGCGGGCGATGGACCTTCATCCAGTTATCGTGCTTGTCTCGGTCACCGCCGGTGGGGCACTATTCGGACTTGTTGGGGCGTTCCTCGCCGTCCCCGTCGCCGCCTCCATAGCGGTGACCTACCGCTATGTGCTGGATATGGTGACGCTCCACTCCGGGGAGAAGAAAGCCGAGCAGCTCACGTTTGCCACGCCCGAGGGACGGGCGATCGCGATGTTGGAAGAGCGCGAGTCGGTTTTCGAGCGCCAAGCCCTGCGCGAGGGCCGCGAATGGGCCACTCCTGCGATCCCCGCCGACGACGAGCCTTCGGAGCGGGGCGGGAGCAGCAGCTGGGCGCTCTTGAAATCTCGCGGCCAGAGCTGGAAATTCGCCCGCCACCCCAAGATCGCCTCTGTGTTCGAAAAGGTGCGGCGCCCGGGTAAGTAGTGTCCTCCCCGTGTGACACACTTTGAGGTATGCAGACTGCCTCCGTCCTCTTTGCCATTCTTGCGTTTCTTGCGGGCATAGCCACCGGCATAGCGGTTTGCGTGGCGTCGCGTCGCAGCACAAAACCCAACCCCCCGACACCGGATATGGGGTCCGTCACCCACGCGCTCGACCGTCTCGCAAGCCACATACGGGATATGGACGAGGACCGAGCGGTCACATACACGGCGCTAGCCAGCCAGGTACAGGCCATCACTCGCACCTCAACGCGGCTTTCTGACCGCACGGACCAGCTCATCTCGGCTCTGCGCTCCCCCCAAACCCGCGGGCGCTGGGGGGAAATGCAGCTCCAGCGGGTCGTGGAGCTCGGGGGAATGGTCGAACACTGCGACTTTGACACCCAGAGCACCTCGCTTATCGACGGCACACGGGTCCGGCCCGACATGATCATCCGCCTCTCTCACGGGCGCAGCATTGTCGTCGACGCGAAAGTCCCCTTCTCCTCCTACCTCGATTCCATCAACACGGATGACCCCGAGGAAAAGGAGGCGTACCTGCGCCGCCACGCGCACCTTCTACGGCAGCACGTAGACACGCTGTCTGCCAAGCCATATACCGCGGCGTTCCAACCCACACCGGAGTTCGTGGTGATGTTCGTTCCCGCCGACCCCTTCCTCGACGCCGGACTGGCCATCGACCCCGAACTGCTCGAGTACGCATTCGCACGCGATGTCGTCATCGCCACGCCGACGACGCTATTCGCGCTCCTGCGCACTGTGGCGCTGGGGTGGCGGCACGAGTCGATGAACGATAAGGCCAAGGAGATTCAGCGGCTGGGCGAGGAGCTGCATCGCCGTCTGGGAACGATGAGCGAACACTTCAACCGCGTTGGCCAGTCACTCGAGAAAGCCGTCGACGCGTACAACTCCACCCTGTCTTCCCTGGATTCACGCGTCATGGTTACCGCCAGACGCCTCGAGGAATTGGGGGCGGGTACCCGGTCTCGCGGAAACGCAGCGGAACCGCACCGCGTTTCCGCCTCTCCGCGGCACGCCGTGAGCGCTGAGGACACCTGGGGCCAGTAAACTACGTCAGCGTGTCACATGTGCCGCCCCGCAGCCCCCGATCCCAGTCCGCTGCTTTCGTAGGGCTTGCTACGGGATCGGCGGTCGCAATCACTTTCGCGGCCCTCTTCACCGGGTGCCTACTGTCGGTCTACGCGGGCGAGGTGTCGTGGCCTTTTCTCACCCTGTACGCCGTCGCGGCTATTCTGACCGTCACGTTCGTGCAACCGCGCGGGATGTTCCTTACCGTCGCGTGCGCACCAATCCTGTTCCTTCTCGGCGTCTTGGGAACGGGGTGGTTCCTGTCCCGGGGGGATACGTCTCGGACAGCGCTGCTCGTGGTGTTCTACCCCCTTGTGCAGCTCTTTCCCGTGCTCTTCACCGTGACCGCGGGCGCCATTGTCATTGCAGTTCTGCGGGTCAAACTGATTAAACGCCAGAACGCGATCATCGCCCGTCGAGACCAGTACCAGCGCCTTCAGACGGCGGAGTCCAACCGGCGCACGGCTACACAGAGCAGGAGGGTGCGGGAGCGCTCCAACGCGGTTACGGTGCAGGAGCTCATGGAACGGCGTTCCGGGAAAACAGATTAGCGTTCTACCCGGGCTGGCCGGAGCGTGCGCGGCAGCGCGAAGGTGATGGTCTCGGTCGCCGTCGTCACCTCCTCGACGCGGGTGTAGCCGCGCTCGGCGAGGTAGTCGACGACCTCTCGGACGAGGATCTCCGGCACCGACGCGCCTGATGTGACCCCGACCGTAGAGACTCCGGCGAGCCATTCGTCGTCAATCTGACGCGCGTAGTCGACAAGGTAGGCGGCGTCGGCGCCGGCCTCTAGCGCGACTTCGACGAGCCGGCGGGAGTTGGAGGAGTTCCGTGACCCCACCACGACCATGAGCTCCACCTTCGGGGCAATCGCCTTCACCGCGACTTGGCGGTTCTGGGTGGCGTAGCAGATATCGTCGCTGGGCGGGTTTTCCAGGTGCGGGTAGCGCTCATGCAGTTTGTTCACAATCTGCATCGTCTCGTCGACGGATAGCGTCGTCTGAGAGAGCCATACGAGCTTTTGATCCTGCGGGAAGTCCGGGAGGGCATTTACACCGTCAAGACCATCCACCAAGTGGGTCACCTCGGGAGCCTCTCCCTGTGTTCCCTCGACCTCCTCATGGCCCCCATGGCCGACGAGGAGGATGTGGTAGCCGTCGCGCGCGAAGCGCTTGGCCTCATTGTGCACCTTGGTCACTAGGGGACACGTCGCATCCAGGGTGTTGAGCTGGAGCGACCTGGCAGACTCCCGCACTGCGGGAGAGACTCCGTGTGCCGAGAACACCAGATTGGCCCCCTCAGGGACCTCGTCGGTCTCGTCGACAAAAATCACCCCGCGGTCCCGGAGGGTTTTCACGACGTACTTGTTGTGCACGATCTCCTTGCGCACGTAGACGGGAGCGCCGTACTTCTCCAGCGCCTTCTCCACGGTCTCTACCGCGCGGTCAACGCCAGCGCAGTAACCGCGTGGCGCGGCGAGAAGAACACCCTTGCCCGATTCAGTCATGGAACCCAGCGTAACTAATCGCAGTCTAAAACGTTAGACGGCGTTAGGCTGGTCGTTTGGACGGTAAAGGTAGATAAGCGTAGATATCGGCACAGCAAGGAAGATCGCGGGCACAATTTATGGCGGATCAAGGGGCACCCCCCAACACGGCCGATTCACCGTGGCCGGTGGCGAGGCTAAACCAGACGGTGAAGCAGTGGATCGAACGGCTCGGTTTCCTCTGGGTCGAGGGCCAGCTCACGCAGGTGAATGTCAAACCCACCTGGAAGCTTTCTTACCTGACCCTGCGGGATACGCAGGAGCAGATCAGCGTGCAGCTCACGGCGAGCACCGGTCTGCTTCAAGGTCTAGAGACGCCACTGCGCGACGGCGACCGTGTTGTCATCTACGGAAAACCCGCCTTTTACGCCGGGCGCGGGTCATTTTCACTCTGGGTCACTGAGATCCGCCGGGTCGGGGAGGGAGAACTTCTGGCCCGAATCGAGCGTCTCCGCAAACAACTCGCAGCTGAGGGACTTTTCGACGCGGCTCGGAAACGTGCCCTGCCCTACCTTCCGACGAAGATCGGACTTATCACGGGAAAGGGGTCAGCGGCTGAGCGGGACGTCTTATCCGTCGCCCGACACAGATGGCCGGCCGTCGACTTCCGTGTCATCAACACCGCCGTCCAGGGTGCTAACGCGGTCCCGGACGTCATCGAGGCCCTGCGACTTCTCGACGCCGACCCTGCCGTGGATGTCATTATCATCGCGCGTGGCGGAGGCTCAGTGGAGGATCTCCTCCCCTTTTCCGAGGAAGCCCTCCAGCGCGCAGTCGCCTCCGCGACCACCCCGGTCGTTTCAGCCATTGGGCACGAGCCAGACAACCCCGTCCTTGACAACGTCGCCGACCTGCGCGCCGCGACGCCGACGGACGCAGCCAAGCGCGTCGTGCCGGACGTGGCGCAGGAATACGCGTTTGTGGGCGAGGCTCGCTCCAGGATGAACGGTGCGCTCCGCGGCTGGGTGCGCCGCGAGCAAGCCCAGTTGGCGGCGGTGCGCTCGCGACCCGCCCTGGCGAACCCGCGCTCGGTGATCACGCAACGTCGACAAGAAATTGCCCACGCGGTGGCTATGGCGCGCCGCGACCTCCAGCATCTCGTTGACCGCGAGACCGCGCGGGTGCAGGGCCTGCGAGCGCAGGTCGGCTCCCTCGGCCCAGGGGCCACCTTGGGAAGGGGATACGCCGTTGTCCAGGTCATGCCTCGCGACGGCACAGGGCCAGACGTCGTGACCCAGATCGCTCAGGCCCCGCCCGGGTCACAATTGCGGATCCGCGTCGCCGACGGTTCCATCACCGCGGCGACCATGTCCACGGCGCCCGCTGATTAGACCCGCCATGTAGACAACAACAAGGAGACTAGCCATGACCGAATCAACTTTTGGGGCCGGACGCGCGGGTGCCAACGCCTTTCCGGACCCCGACACGCTGTCATACGAGGCCGCTCGCGATGAGCTCATTGAAACGGTGAAAATCCTCGAACTGGGGCAGATGAGCCTCGACGAGTCACTGCGCTATTGGGAGCGGGGTGAGACTCTAGCGAAGAGGTGCGAAGTACTTCTCGACGGCGCGTCCAAGCGGGTTGAGGCAGCGATCGCGCGCTCGGCCGGCAATGAGGGTACCGGCCCTGATTCCGCCGACGATTCCCCCGACGCTTAGGAGGCCGCCTCGGCTCCCGGAAGCGGCGCGGTGGCAAGGGCGGTGGAGATGACCAGTTTAAACTCCTCCGCATCTCCCGCTCCGGTGAGAAGCAGGCGGGATTCACCGGCATCAACAGCCCACACGTCGCGAACCTCGGCGTCATCCGAGGTGTACACCTGCGCCGGTGTACCCGCCACGTCTTCGGTCCGCGCCAGTGACCGAGGATGCTGATCGGCCTGTGTGACCGCCTCGTCTAAGGACGCCCCAGTCTGGGTCAGCTGAATGTAGCTTTCTGCAGGGGTGACCCACCCGACAACGGGCGCTGGCGCACCGTGGATCATCGACCGGCGAGCGGAGTTTGTGGTCCACCCCTCCGGCATAACTGGATACCTAACCGGGAAGTTCACCGCTCGGGCCTCCAGTTTGAGAAACGACTCCGCATCTACTTTTTGGACCGGCCCCTGCTCGGGTGCTCCTGGATCGAACGAGCATAAGCCGGTAAACCCCACGACTAAGAGCATGGAAACGACGATTACGACCACGTTGATTAACATGTCTCGGCCGTCTTGGAAGATACGGGGTTTGTTGTCGGCTGCCACGCACCCAAGTATTGCACGGCCCCTCACTCTCCCCCGTTAGGGTGGGCAATCGCCTCCTCTGAACCCCCGCAAATGAGACAATAGGAGTTGGTGGCGTGCGTGAGCACTCCCCCCGTTGCCACGTTCGTGGCAACATTGACGTTTACACCCAGCTCAGGAGGCTGCCTTCGATGACTGATCCGTCCACCGAATATCCCGATCGGAACCTGGCACTAGAACTCGTGCGAGTGACCGAAGCGGCGGCTCTAGCCTCAGGCCGCTGGGTGGGGCGCGGGCAGAAAAACGAAGGCGACGGTGCAGCCGTCGACGCAATGCGGAAGATGATCAACTCCGTCAACATGGACGGCGTCATCGTCATCGGCGAGGGGGAAAAAGACGAAGCCCCCATGCTTTACAACGGCGAATCCGTCGGGAACGGCAGCGGCGCCCAGGTCGACCTTGCGGTCGATCCAGTCGACGGAACGCGACTCATGGCAGAAGGCCGGCCCAACGCGATCTCCGTCATAGCCGCCGCCGACCGGGGGTCGATGTTCAACCCGCAGGACGCGTTCTACATGAACAAGATTGCGGTCGGACCTGAGGCGGCCGGAATGATTGACATCGCCGCCCCTGTAGAGGACAACATTCGTGCCGTCGCTAAGGCGAAGGGCGTCAAACCCGGTGAGGTCACCGTGGTCGTCCTCGATCGACCCCGCCACACGGACCTGGTGGCCGAGATCCGGCGTGCAGGCGCGAAAGTGCGTTTCATCATGGACGGTGACGTCGCGGGCGCCATCGCGGCAGCCCAGGACAATAACTCCATCGACATCGCAATGGGTGTTGGCGGGACCCCCGAAGGTGTCATCACCGCCTGCGCTTTGAAGTGCTTGGGCGGGGAAATTCAGGGGCAGCTGGCGCCGCAGTCGGAAGAAGAGCGCCGTCGGGTGCTCGACGCTGGGCACGACCTCGACCGCGTTCTCGGGATCAGGGACCTCGTTAGCTCCGACAACTGCTACTTTGCCGCAACGGGTGTGACGAATGGTGACATGCTGCGCGGCGTGTCCTACCGTCGCAACGGGGCAACGACGCGATCTTTGGTCATGCGCGCGAAGTCGGGAACCGTTCGCTACGTCGAGTCCATTCACCAGCTGGCCAAGCTGCAGGAATACTCCGTTATCGATTACTCAGACCCCACGAAGCGCTAGACACCACTCCAACCCACTAGACGAAAGAACACTTAAGGACTCATGGCTGAGCAGGAATACCGCATCGAACACGACACGATGGGTGAAGTCAAGGTGCCTATCGACGCCTTGTGGCGCGCGCAGACTCAGCGCGCCGTGGAGAACTTCCCCATCTCCGGCCGCCCCCTTGAAAGCCAGCAGATCCGCGCCCTCGGCCTGCTCAAGGCCGCGTGTGCGCAGGTGAACAAGGATCTTGGTGCTCTCGATGCGACGAAGGCCGACGCGATTATCGCCGCTGCGCGCGAGATTGCCGACGGCAAGCACGACGACCAGTTCCCCATCGACGTCTTCCAGACGGGCTCCGGCACGTCCTCCAATATGAACACCAACGAGGTCATCGCTTCGCTGGCCAAGGCTGCCGGCGTGGAGGTTCACCCGAACGATGACGTCAACATGGGCCAGTCCTCGAACGATACGTTCCCGACCGCGACCCACGTCGCCGCGACCGAGTCCGCCGTTTCCGACCTTCTCCCGGGTCTGAGGGTTTTGCACGAGTCGCTGGCGAAGAAGGCCACTGAGTGGCACTCGGTGGTGAAGTCTGGACGCACCCACCTTATGGATGCGGTTCCGGTGACCCTTGGCCAAGAGTTCTCCGGCTATGCGCGCCAGATTGAGCTGGGCATCGAACGCGTCGAAGCGACCCTGGCTCGCCTCGGCGAGCTCGCCATCGGCGGGACCGCCGTGGGCACTGGCTTGAACACCTCCGCCGAATTCGGTGCGAAGGTGACAGAGGAGCTGAAGAAGCTGACGGGAGTCGAGCAGCTCAGCGAGGCGAAGAATCACTTCGAGGCTCAGGCCAACCGGGATGCGCTTGTCGAGTTCTCCGGCGCGATGCGCTCGGTGGCGGTGTCGCTGTACAAGATTGCCAACGATATCCGGCTCATGGGTTCCGGCCCGCTCACCGGGTTCGCCGAGATCCACCTGCCTGATTTGCAGCCCGGGTCCTCGATTATGCCGGGTAAGGTCAACCCCGTTTTGTGCGAGACCGCGACCCAGGTTGCCGCGCAGGTGATCGGAAACGACGCTGCCATTGCCTTCGGCGGTTCCCAGGGCCAGTTCGAACTCAACGTGTTCATCCCAATGATGGCGCGTAACGTGCTTGAATCCTCACGTCTACTCGCCAACACCGCCCGTCAATTTGCCACCAAACTTGTCGACGGCATCGAGCCCAATGAGGAGCGGATGCGCACCCTGGCGGAATCTTCGCCTTCTATCGTAACGCCGCTCAACTCGGCCATTGGCTACGAAAACGCTGCCAAGGTTGCCAAGACGGCACTGAAGGAGGGCAAGACGATCCGCGAGACCGTCATCGCTCTTGGCTTTGTCGACGGCGAAAAGCTGACCGAAGAAGAGCTCGACCGGCGCCTCAATGTCCTCGACATGGCGAATACCGACCGGGACTAGAGACTCGGTTTCCTTCCCGGGTTCGGCCGCTGTGGCTGGGCCCGGGATTTTTGCTCTTCACAGGGCCGAGTTGCGTGTTTGTGCACAGGGTGTAATCTTGCACCCCGTGAAAGACGAAGATATCGGCTTGCGGGAGAAAAAGCGCATTACTACGCGGCGGAAAATCGTCGAATCTGCGCTGGATCTCGTCGAGAACCAGGGCTTTGACAACGTTACCGTCGAGCAGATTTGCTCCCAGGCCGAGATTTCACGACGCACTTTTTTCAACTACATGGAGTCGAAGGAGGAGGCAGTCACCGGAACCTTCCCGTTTGCATTCAGGGAGGGAGCGATGGAGTTTATCGCCACGACGGAGTCCGACAACATCGTCGATCTGGTTCTCAGCCAGCTCGTCATCACGTTTAACTCCGTTGACCCTGACTTTCTCCGGAGACGGCGGGTGATCGTTTTTGAAAACCCGGCGCTCCACTACGCAGTGTCCCGCCAGAAGTACGACCTCTTATCGACGTTGGGATCTGCGCTGGCCAAGCACTTCGAGACCTTCCCTCACGACCGAGTATTGCCCGACCTGCCCGTGCAGGTTGAGATCAACGTCGCCATCGAGATCGCGCGCGCCTCGGTGACGATGTACATGAGCAATCCGCACTTCCCCGCGTCAGGTGGTCCTGATGTGGACCACGTGCGCCTTGCCGCCCGCGCCTTTACCGATTTCGCCAAGGAGATGACATGGCAGAAGCACTAGATACAAGAGAGCCGGAAACCTCCGGCGGCTCCACCGCCGCTACGGCGGACAACGTAGAGCCCAACATTGGCTTTGTTTTCACCGCGCTCATGACGACGATGCTCATGAGCTCCCTGGGCCAGATGATCTTTTCCACTGCTCTTCCCACCATCGTCGGTGAGCTGGGCGGTGTCGACCACATGAGCTGGGTCATTTCCTCCTTCCTCGTCACGATGACTATCGCACTGCCGGTCTTCGGCAAGCTCGGCGACGGCCTCGGCCGGAAGTGGCTCTACATCACCGCCATCACGTTCTTCATCGTTGGTTGTACGCTCGGCGGTTTCGCCCACACGATGGAACTACTCATCGTCGGCCGCGCTATCCAGGGTTTCGGTGCCGGCGGCATGATGGTCACCTCCCAAGCGATTATCGCCGAGGTCGTGCCTGCCCGTGAGCGCGGCAAGTACATGGGCGCCATGGGCGCCGTCTTCGGCGTCGCCTCGGTTCTCGGCCCCGTGCTCGGCGGCTGGTTCACGGACGGCCCGGGATGGCGCTGGGGCATGTGGATGAATATCCCTCTGGCTCTGCTCGCTATGGGCGTGTCCGCTGCCGTTCTGAAGCTTCGCCGCGGTTCAGCAGAGAACCTGAAGTTCGATTACGCCGGAACCCTTCTCATGGTTGTCGCCACAACCTCGCTCATTCTCACGACGACCTGGGGCGGGACCCAGTACGCGTGGTCCTCCCCGCGCATCATCGGCCTGGGTATTACTGCTGCGGTCGCCGCGATCCTCTTCGTTCTCGTTGAGCTCCGCGCGTCGAACCCGCTCATTCCGATGACGCTCTTTACCAACCGCAACATGATCCTGACGACCGTGGCGGGCTTGGTTCTCGGCATGGCCATGGCAGGCGCGCTTGCCTACCTGCCCACATACCTGCAGATGGTTCACTCGCTCACGCCTACTCAAGCTGGCTTTATGATGCTGCCGATGGTCGTGGGGTTGCTCGGTACCGGCGTCGGAGTGGGCTTCCTCATTTCGAAGTCCGGGCGCTACAAGGTCTACCCGCTTGCCGGCATGGCGGTCACTGCGGTTGCCCTGTGGCTTCTGTCTACTCTCGAGGTGACCACCCCGCTCTGGCAGCTCGGCCTGTACATGTTCGTCTTCGGATTCGGCTTGGGCTTGGTCATGCAGGTTCTCGTCCTCATCGTGCAGAACTCCTTCCCGCTCACGATGGTGGGAACGGCCACAGCGGCCAACAACTTCTTCCGCCAGATCGGCAGCGCCATCGGCGCCTCTCTCATCGGTTCGCTGTTCATCCATAACATGACGGAACACTTGAAAGAGCGCCTCCCGGAGGTCCTCGCGTCCGCAGGCCCGGAGCTCGCGCCCTATGCCCAGGCCTTCGCGTCGGGCAGCGCACGCCAATCGCTGACGCCCACGGCTGTGAACCAGCTCCCCGGCGCACTGCGCGACGTCGTACTGTCGAGCTACAACGACGGACTCACCCCCATTTTCTTGATGATGCTCCCCCTCGCCATTTTTGCGCTGGTGTTGCTCATTCCAGTGAAGGAAGAGACACTAAAAGATACGGTGAATTAACGCCCACTTCCTTCACACGATCGCACGATGGCACGCTACCTCTCGTCGGGCTTCGGCAAAAGAAGCTCGTAGATATCGGTATCGCGCCATTGTCCTTCCATGTCTCCGTAGGTCATTTTCGCCATGTCATGGAAGGTGCCAACCTTCGAGAATCCGCGGGACAGGTGAAGGCCCGCGGATCCCGCATTTTCGGGGAAAATCCACGAGTGGATCGCCCACTTGTGCAGCTCGATGCACGCCTCAATAAGACGATCGAGCAATGCACCGGACACACCCCTGCCGCGGGCATCGGGGTGGGTGTAAATCGAGTCCTCCACGACCCCGTGAAAAACCGAACGGGAGGACGCTTGTGCGGCGGAAACCCAGCCAAGAATCTTGTCCGTATCCTTGGCGTCGACGGCGACGAATACAGTTTCCATAATCTTTTTGTTTTGAAACTCCTCCCACGTTTGGGAGGTTCTTTCGTAGGAAGCATGGCCCGAGCTCAGGCCCAGTTCGTAGATGGCCCGCACCTGCGGGTAGTCCGCCGGTTGAATTGGGCGGATAATGAAGCCGGTTTCAGACATGCGCACCATTGTTCACAGACCGCTTAGCCCACGCAACACCAACGCCCCACCGGCGGTGGGGCGTTAGGCTCGTCGTTCGGGTGAGCTACTTGGGGGTGACGACAGCTTCAAACGCGTCGTTTGTGGCGCCGCGGGTCCATTCAATCGTTCCGTGTTCAAACTGTTGAATCCAACCCGAAGAGTCCGGCAGCTTCTCTTCCGGCGCGAGGGGGAAGCCCAGGGATGAGTCGGTGCGGACGTTAGTGATCCAGTTGTTCGCAATTTCGCCCCACGTCGGCGCGCCACCGGTGTTCTGGTTCCACGTGACGTAGTGCGCTGCGTCGTACGCCACGATCCAGCCGTTCGGGGTTTCTTCAACAGAGACGGGTTTGCCCCACTCCGGCTGGGCGAATTTGTCGATCGCCTGGGAGACGCCCTGGGGAACCAGCGCCGTTGCGCCATCGGCGGTGCTAATCTCCACGGTTTCGCCTGCCGCTGACGTCGAGGACTGAGTGGCCGCAGAGGATGCGGAGGACTTTGCAGAAGACGCAGAGGTGGTTACGTTCGTCTCGGTCGCCGTTTCCTTGACCGTTGACGTCGAGTCCGAACTACCGGAGTCCGAGCACGCGACGAGTCCCGCCGTAAGAACGACGGCGGTAGAAGCTGTGGCAAGACGGGCGAGGTACATCATGAAATCCTTTCTCAAAACCTGAGTTTTCCATCTATTATCCATATTCAGCGTTTACGCCGACGGGTCGCGACCCCCTGTTTGGGGGAAGCAGAGCCCTGCGAGGAGCGCGAGGAACGAACCGACCGCCCCTTGGCTACGCCGACGAAATCCTGAATGGCGTTGCTATCGTGATCCCGCCGCCACACCAGCCCGACGCGGGTCGGCTCAACTCCTGCGTGCGCGACTCTGAGCACCGTGACCTGTTTTTTCGACAAGGCTCGCAGCAGCGGGATGGGCGCGAAGGCGACCCCTACGTTGGCTGCCACCACCTGAAGTGCGGTGCGCAGATCGTCGAGGTTTGCGCCCTCGCGGTACACAAAATTCACTGGCTCCAGCGCGACATCATCCTCGGTGACGGCCTCGCCCGTTCCGGCGTAGACCGATGCGTAGTCGGACTCTCGGGGCACGGCGATACCGGGCGCTTCGTCGTAAAGAATGACTACGTGATACTCGGGGCCGACCCGCGGATCGGGAAGGCGAACGAGGGCGAGGTCGCACTCTCCCGCAAGGAGACCGGCCAGCGGGTCATCGGCGCCGGAGGCAGCGAGTCCGTGGCGCGTGCCTTCCTCATACCGACGGAGCCACTTGCCTGGTTCGGTACCCGTCGCGAAGAAAAGGGTGAGCATGAGGTGAATGCTACCGTCGAGCTATGACCGACATTAAGCCTTCGGGTACCGCCATGAAACCACTGACAGCGGCCAAAAAACTCGGGATAGACCTCGCCTCAACCCCACCCGAGTTTCAGCAAGGAGCGGTGACCCACGCCGAGCTACGCGAACTGCAGGACAATCCACCGGAGTGGCTGAAAAACCTGCGTCTCAACGGCCCGCACCCGCGCAACGAGGTGGCCCGCAAGCTAGGGGTGACTATCACGGCGTTGAAAAAGTCCGGGATAGACACACCCTTGACTACGCAGCAGATCATGGAGCTTCTATCGGACCAACCTGAGTGGCTCCATGCCGCTCGCGCCCAGCTCGCCGAGCAGCGGCGCGACGCCGCCGATAACGAGGGCTCCAACCGAAACTGACTAAAGTAGCGATGCGTCCTCAAGGCCTGGGTAGAGCGGGTGGCGCTGCGCGAGCTCGCCCACTCGGCGGCGCAGCTCCTCGACGTCGGCGCCCTCACCGGCGATGAGCACCTCGGCGATGATGTCCGCGACAGCGCGAAACTCGTCCTCGCCGAACCCGCGAGTGGCCAACGCCGAGGTTCCGATACGCAATCCAGACGTGACCTTGGGCGGACGAGGATCGAAAGGCACGGCGTTACGGTTAACGGTAATCCCCGCGCTGTGCAGAAGGTCCTCGGCCTGCTGGCCGTCCATCGGAGAGTTCCGCAAGTCAACCAGCACGAGGTGAACGTCCGTGCCGCCGGAGACGACGTCGATCCCGGCCTGCCTCGCGTCGGGGGCCGTTAGGCGCTCCGCAAGGATCCGCGCGCCGTCGAGTGTGCGGCGCTGGCGGTCCTTGAACTCGGGCAACGCCGCGACCTTAAACGCTGTCGCCTTCGCGGCGATGACGTGCATCAGCGGTCCCCCCTGCTGTCCCGGGAACACGGCGGAGTTGAGCTTCTTGTGCAGCTCAAGGTCGTTGGTGAGGATGAAGCCGGACCGCGGCCCGCCGAGCGTTTTGTGCACTGTGGACGACACGACGTGCGCGTGGGGAACGGGTGACGGGTGCAGGCCGGCTGCCACAAGGCCCGCGAAATGTGCCATGTCCACCCAGAGGTACGCCCCGACTTCGTCGGCAATCGAGCGAAACTCCGCGAAGTCCTCGTGGCGCGGGTAGGCGGACCAACCCGCGATGATGACCTTGGGCTTGACCTCGCGCGCCTGCTCACGCAGCTTCGCCATGTCGATCGTGCAGGTGTCCTTTTCCACCTGGTAGGCGGCGACGTTGTAGAGGCGCCCCGAGAAATTAATCTTCATTCCGTGCGTGAGGTGCCCGCCGTGGGCGAGGTCAAGGCCGAGGATCGTGTCCCCCGGCTCGGCCAATGCCATGAGGACAGCGGCGTTCGCCTGTGCGCCGGAGTGGGGTTGCACGTTGGCGTAGGCCGCCCCGAACACCGCTTTCGCGCGCTCACGAGCGAGGTCCTCGACGACGTCAGCGAACTCGCACCCCCCGTAGTAGCGGCGGCCCGGGTACCCCTCCGCATACTTATTGGTGAAGACGGACCCCTGCGCCTGGAGCACAGATAGAGGCACGAAGTTCTCGGAGGCGATCATCTCTAACGTGTCGCGCTGGCGCGCCAGCTCGTGAGTGATGGCCTGGTGCACCTCGGGATCGAAGGTCGCAAGGTCTTGGTAGCGGAAGTCTGGTTCGTTGGCGTGTGAGCTCACAGGTCAGCTGGTCCTTTCAGTGGGGTGGGCCGTTCCGAGCAGTATATTCCCCGGCCCCGACACCGTCACCCAATTCAGGGGAGCGCGTTCCTGGTGACACAATAGTGCTATGTCCCGCGCTGTCGATCCCAGCCCGTACCTGCAATTCACCCGCGAAGACTGGCGTGAGCGCCGCGCGGCGTGGCCCCAGGTCCTCACCGCTGAGGAAGTGGCGCAGCTCAGCGGCATCGGCGAAAACCTGGACCTAGACGAAATCGCTGAGATCTACCTTCCCCTTTCGCGTCTTATTCACCTGCGCGTTCGGGCGCGCCAAGAACTGATCGCCGCGACCGAGACCTTCGTGGGTGGGCCTTTGCACGTCCCTTTCATTATCGGGGTCGCCGGATCGGTGGCCGTCGGAAAGTCGACGACCGCCCGTGTCCTCCAGGTGTTGTTGCAGCGGTGGGAAACGCACCCTCGCGTCGATCTGGTCACCACCGATGGCTTCCTCCTGCCCAACGCCGAGCTCGAAGCGCGCGGCCTCATGGCCCGCAAAGGTTTCCCCGAGTCCTACAACCGCCGCCAGCTTCTGCGCTTTGTCACCGAGGTCAAGTCGGGCCAGCCTGAGGTGTCCGCACCCGTTTATTCCCACAGCGCCTACGACATCGTCAAGGGCGAAACCCAGGTGATACGGCAGCCCGACATCCTCATCCTCGAGGGGCTCAACGTCCTCCAGACGGGGCCGACGCTGATGGTCTCCGATCTTTTCGACTTCTCCGTCTACGTCGATGCCGCAACCGGCCACATCGAAAAGTGGTACATCGACCGCTTTCTCAAGCTGCGCCAGACGGCCTTCCGCAAACCCGGCGCCCACTTCGCACGTTTCGCCAACCTCGACGAGGCCAGCGCCGCCGCCTCAGCCCGCGAGATCTGGCAGTCCATTAACCTGCCCAACCTGGTGGAAAACATCCTCCCCACCCGCGTGCGCGCCTCCCTCGTTCTGTCCAAAGGCGCCGATCACACGGTTCGGAGAGTACGCCTGCGCAAGCTTTAGAGCACCGCTTATCGACGCCCTATTTGCCAAACCGGCGAGAGCGCCGCGAGTAGTCCCGCAAAGCGCGCAAAAAGTCCACCTTGCGGAACGCGGGCCAGTACGTATCGGTAAACCAAATCTCGGAATACGCGGCTTGCCACAAGAGAAACCCGCTCAACCGCTGTTCACCCGACGTGCGGATCACGAGGTCCGGGTCAGGCTGGCCCGAGGTGTAAAGATTGGTGGAGACGGATTCAACCGTTACCTTCTTCGCCAGCTCGGAAACAGGTGTCCCTGCGGCCACTTCGGCGTCGATAAGCGTGCGCACCGCGTCGACGATTTCTTGGCGGCCCCCGTACCCCACCGCGATGTTGACGGTGAGCCCGGGTTTGTCTGTCGTTGCGGCGGCGGATTTTTGCATCCGCTCCGCCACGTGCGGGGGCAGGAGGTTGAGGTGACCGACGATCTTGACCCGGCAGGAGTAGTGTTCGGTGGCCAAGTCCTCTACTACCCCGGAGATGATGTCGAACAATAACTCCACCTCGCTGCTGGCGCGACTTAGGTTTTCGGTGGAGAGCAAATAGATGGTGATGACTTCGACGTCCATCTCCGCCGACCAGCGCACCAACTCACCGATTTTTGCGGCGCCAGCCCGATGCCCGTGGGAGATGTCGCGGTAGCCTGACTCGCGCGCCCAGCGGCGGTTGCCGTCCGCCATCACCGCGAGGTGCTTGGGCAGGTCGGAGCCGCGAAGCTGCCACCGCAGCCGCTCTTCATACAGAGGGTAAAGAACCCGCGCCAGCGCTGTCACGACAGCGAGTCTACCTGGTTCAGAGAATTGGCTTGCGACGGCGGTCCAACACCCCAGCCTCCGCCATCGCCGCGTCAACGGCCTGGGTGTCGAAAGGGTCGATCCCGTGGGCCTCGGCGAAAACGCGGCGGCGATTGAAGCGCGAGTGTCGACGGTGGAACGCGTAACCCAAGTACAACACCACGACGAGGAGCGCGACGAGAAGGAGCAGGCCAATGGGCGACGCCTTGCCAAACTCCGGACCTACCGGAGTGTCCTGGGGTGCCTGAGCCACGACCCATGATGTGACATTCACCGCGATCATTGCGTCTCCTCTTTCTCGGTTGTGATTCCCGCGAAGAGATCGTCCTCGGGCAGGTGGGTAGACAATCGGGTGCGGGCCAGCTCGAACTCTTCGGTCGGCCACACTCGGCGTTGGTCCTCGACCGGGCTGGCCAAGAAGGCACCCGCGGGATCGATTTGCGTCGCGTGCGCTGTGAGCGCGGCGGCGCGCTGCTCAAAGTAGTCGGCACACTCGATTTGGGTGGTCACGCGGCTCATCACATCCGCCTGGTTTTCTTCCCAGCGGTGGATCATCATCTCGTACGGGCTCTTCTGGCCGCGTTCCAGTAGCAGCTCGTGCAGCCGTTTCATACGCTGCAGGATGAAGCCATGCGAGTAATACAGCTTCACCGGAGTCCACGGCTCACCCGCCTCTTCGGCATAGTCTGCGTCGCCCGCCTTGTCCCACGCCACCATCGAAACCTCGTGTACTTTCAGGTGGTCTGGGTGCGGGTAACCGCCGTTTTCGTCGTAAGTCAAAATGACGTGGGGACGGAACTCGCGGATCACCCGCACAATGTCGCGGACCACAACGTCGGTTTCCTCGAGAGCGAAGCACCCCTCTGGGAGTGGCGGCATAGGATCCCCCTCCGGCAATCCCGAATCCACGTAGCCGAGCCACTCATGCTCGACCCCCAGCGCCTCGGCGGCGGCGGCCATTTCCTGGCGTCGCAGCTCCATCATGTTTTCTCGAACCCCCGGGCGGTTCATCGCCGGGTTGAGAATGTCGCCGCGCTGCCCGTCCGTGCAGGTTAAGACTTTGACGCGGTGTCCTTCTGCGGCGTACTTCGCCATCGTGGCCGCGCCTTTCGACGACTCGTCGTCCGGGTGCGCATGAATTGCCAGCAGGCGTTTTCCGCTCACCATTCCACCAGCTTTCTTGGGCTTTGATTGATGTGCATGTGGGTCCAGTCTGTAACTCGGGCCAATCTTAGTACCATCGAATCTCAACACCAGAAGTTCCGTTCCGGCTCACACGCCGCCTGTTCCCTCCGCGAAGGATTCTCCCTGTGAGCACCAGTCCCCCCTCCCGCCCTGCCGCTCGATACGGTAACGAGGCGGCGCGTTCCCGGCTGAGCGGGGGCGCAGGGAAGCTCGTTCTTTTGGGTATCGCGCTCCTCTTACTCCTCATCGCTATCGCGTACGGCCGCAGCGTGTTGGAGCGCCGGTCCGTCCCGGTCACCGCGGACTTCATCACGGCCGAACGGATGTCGGATGACACCGCGAAGCTGTGGGTCGACGTGTCAAGGAAGGACACGTCGAAACCGTCGTACTGCATCGTCACGGCCGTCGATTATTCGGTCGCGGAGGTCGGGCGCCGGGAGGTCATTCTGCCGGCGGGGGGAGATGAACTGACCCGGATTGGCGTCGAGCTGCCCGTCCGTGGCGCTGCCGTGTCGGGGCGAGTGTATGGGTGCTCCCAAGACATCCCGTTCTATATGGATACGGACAACCCGAGTTACGTCTTGCACTAAGGGGAACCCGGTGCGCGGCTCCGCGGGGCCCACGGGGCGCAATGTGCCACCGTGTTAGGCTTTTGCCTGAATAATCGGCTGAGCAGTCCGCTCGATCGACGCACCTCAATACTCCAGGGAGGGTTTGAAAACGCATGGCTGAAACCCAGCAGCAGTACATCACGCCTGAGATGAAGGCGAAGCTCGAAAACGAGCTCCAGGCACTCATCGACAACCGGCCGGTCATCGCCGCCGAGATCAACGAGCGTCGCGAAGAGGGTGACCTCAAAGAAAACGCCGGCTACGACGCCGCCCGGGAGCAGCAGGACCAAGAGGAAGCTCGGATCAAGCAGATCTCCGAGATCCTGGCCAATTCCACCACCGAACGGGCTGGGGTTGTCGAAGGTGTGGCCCACGTCGGCTCCGTGGTCCACGTCTTCTACAACGGAGATGAGAACGACAAGGAAACGTTCCTCATCGGTACCCGCGCCGCGTCAACCGGAAACAAGGACCTGGAGACCTACTCGGAGAACTCCCCGCTGGGCGCGGCAGTGATCGGCGCCTCCGAGGGCGAGACCCGGACGTACACCGCCCCCAACGGCAGGGAAATTTCAGTCACGATCGTCGACGCCGCGCCGTATGATTCGGATAAGGCAGCTCGTCCGCGCGGGCAGGCCTAATTCGCGCGCCTCTGCCCGTCCGGGAAACCCATATACGCAAAGGATTCTTCCGTGAAAACTCTCTCTTCTCGTACCGTGGCCTCGGCCGGTTTCTCGGCCGTCGTAGCCCTGGGTCTCGCTGCTTGCTCTCCGCCCCACCAGGTGGATTCCGAGCAGAAGGTTGATACGGCAAAAACGCAGAACCCCGACTCCCTTGCCGGCAGCGCCTCAACAACGAAGGCGACGTCCACCAACGTGGCTGAAGCATCCGCCACGCGCAAATCCGCCGACGCCACCGCCACCCTCGCCCCCGGCACCGTCCCGGCGTACGAAAACTGCGATGGGGTCGCCGAGCAGCGCCCCACCCGCCTCGCGCTGTCGTGCAAGGACCAGGACGATTTCATGGAGAACATCTCGTGGCGCTCCTGGGGTGAGAGCCTCGCCGCTGGAGTAGGGACGCGGGTCACCGTTGATCCTGACCGCCGCGAAGAGGACGCGACAATCGTTTTGTCCTCCCCCCAGATCGTTGATGGTGAACTGCGCTTTACCGTCGTCACCGTGGACGGGGAAACAATTAACCCCGACAGCGCCCAGCGCTAGGGTGTGTCTCATATTATTTTGAGCCATGCGACGACGTCAGCGATGACGACGCCGGCCCGGTAGACGATTGCGTGTTTGAAGTCGCAGAACCGGCGCTCGACGACATTGCGGCCCTTGTATGAGACGGTGTCGAATGCCGGTGGTCTGCCGCCGCGGGATCCTTTGCGTTTGCGGTTGGCGATGCGGTCTGCAGGCTCGGGGATCGTCGCGGTGATACGGCGTTTGCGCAGATAGTCGCGTACCTGGCGGGATGAATAGGCTTTGTCGGTGCGAAGTTCATCCGGGCGCGTTCGCGGTCGCCCGCAGGCACGTTGCACGCGCAGGTTTTCCAGCAGGGGGATGCCCATCGGATTGTCCCCACCCTGGCCCGGTCCAATGAGCACCACCAGTGGCATTCCGTGGCCGTCGACGAGGGCGTGGATCTTCGTCGAGAGTCCGCCGCGTGGTCGCCCGAAGGCGTGGTCGGCGGGCTCGTTAGGCGCATTGTTGTAATTCGACCCAGCCCCCTGTGTGGCGGGTGATGTTCGTCGCGTGCTGGTGGGCGCGGTTGATCGTGGAGTCCACGCTGACCGACCAGTCGATTTTGCCTTCGCCGTCGGCCTGCACCAGCAGCCGGGTCAAGATAACATCCCACGTCCCGTCGCAGGCTAGACGGTGGTGCCACCGGTGGACGGTTTGCCAGAAGCCGAAGCATTTCGGCAGGCCCCCCAGGGAATGCCGGCGCGCAGCCGGTAGAGAATGCCTTCAACGGTGCGGCTAGGGGTCGAACTGGGAATCCGTGAGCATCTGGAAACGCGACATACGACACGGCCTCCCACACACTCACCACACCCAATGTGAGACACGCCTTGGCCGAGGGCGCCGCCGGAGCGGCTTTTTCGGGGGTCTTTTGAGGGGCTTTTTCGCGGGCTAGTCGCGGTTTGCGATCGACAACAAGCGGAGGATCTCGGTGTAGAGCCACACGACCGTGACTGCCAAGCCGAGGGCGACGCCCCACGCCATCTTCTCCGGCGCTCCGGTGCGAACCAGCCGATCCGCCAGGTCGAAGTCCTGCAGGAAGCTCAGCGCTGCGAGGACGATGCAGACCACGCCGAAGATGATGGACAGCATCCCGCCGTCGCGAAGCGGGTTGAGCGGCGAGAAGACCGCCAGGAGCAAATTGCCGAGCGCCAGAATGGCGACGCCGAAGATCGCTCCTGTAAGAACGCGATTGAACCGCGGGGTCACCCTAATCGCGCCCGTCTTGTAGACGAAGAGCATGCCGAGGAACACTCCCAGAGAGCCCAGGATCGCTTGGAAGACTAACGCTCCAGCGTCTGCGCCTCCGACGGTCCACCCCGTCACGGCGAGGGAGAAGCCGCCGACGAAGAGGCCTTCGAACACGGCGTACGTCAGCGTGACAGCGCGACTTCCAAACTTCCGCCCGAACGAGTGGACCAGGACCGTAATGAAGCCGCCGATAGCCCCAACGAGTGTGAGCATCATGGCGAGGCCGTAGTTGCCGCTTAGCGCGATGCCGAAATTGGCAGCAGCTGCAAGCACGATCACACCAAGCGTGACACCGGTTTTCAACACGACATCATCGACCGTCATGGGACGCTCGAATCCCGCTGAGGACGCAACACCGGACTGCACAGAGCCCAGCTGGCCACCCTGATAGCCGCCCTGATAGCCATAGCCGCTCTGCCCCCGGGCACCCGGCAGTGACGTTAAAACGGGGTTGTTGCTTCTCACCGTGAGCGTTCCTTTCCATAGACGTTGTTCGCTTTCTTCACAACTGAGCAACGCCGCGAGCGGCACGTTTGTTCCCGTCACGTGCGGCCACCGGCAGATCCCCCGTTCTTTCGGATGCGACGACGGGTTCCGTCGACGGGGGAACCGCAGGCCCGTGTATTATTTGGGCCAGAAAAGACTCAGCCCCAGACACCTCAACACCTACGAGTACGCATGACGTTCCGATCTTTCCTTCGCGCTGTAACTACCGCAGGCGCCGCCGCGCTGGCCACGGTTGGCCTGTGTGTCAGTGCAGGTCCCGCTCAAGCACAACCAGGTGCCGATGTCGTCGTCTTTGGCGATTCCTACGTTTCTAACCCCGATCAAGTCCAGCACACTATCCTGCGGTTGACGGGCGCCCTGAACCTGCCCTACCCCGGTACGTACACCAATACGGGCGGCTGCCTCCAGAGCGATGACAACTGGCCGCGCCAGATGCAGGCAATTACCGGACGGCGCGTCGCAGACTGGTCGTGCTCCGGAGCGAACTCCGCCCACGTGCTGTCGCGCGTCGAGCAAGCGATTCACGCGGGCGATCTGAACGCCGGGACCCGGGCGGTTGCTATCGCAGCCGGTTTCAACGACTACTGGCCAGGCAGTGTCATCCAGTTCAACACCCGCTATGACCAGGGGCTCATTGAGCGGAACTACGTCTCCAACGTACAAGCGGCGGTGACGCGGGTTCGCTCCGTCGCGCCCGAGGCGAGGATCATCATCCCGGGCATGCTTTCACTGACCGAGCCGTATGGGGCCCACATGGTCTGCTTCATCAATGTCGTTCCGAATCTGCCTGGTGGAATTCCATCCCCTTTGCTGCAGCAGGTTGAGGAACTCAACCGCTCGAACCAGATTGCCGCGGCCGCTGCGGTCGGGGGTCAATTCGTGGACATTAAGGGCGGTTCGAGCTATCACAACTCGTGCGCGAAAGATGCGCAGAGGTGGGTTGCGGGGTCGATTGACACGACCACCTCGAACTACCACATGTCCTTTCATCCCAATTTCGAGGGTTCCCGCTTCGTCGCCAACGAAGTTGCTGCCGTGCTCTAGCACTTGCCGCCGGTAGCCTGGGCCAATGCCCTCTCCACCGACGATCGTTTGGTTCCGGGACGATCTGCGCCTAGCCGACAACAGAGCCCTTCACTGGGCTGCCGAGCGCGGGCCCGTCGTCGGCCTATTTATCCACGAGACAGTAGGCCGCCCGCTCGGATCCGCCGCCGCGTGGTGGCAGCGGAAAAGTCTAAATGAGCTGCGGAAACGCCTCTCGGCACCGCTTATCGAGCGTCGCGGGGACCCCCGCGACATCGTGCCGCAACTGGCTCGCGAACTCGGTGCGGCCGTAACGTGGAACCGCCGTTACCACCTCAGCGACATCGACGCGGGCATCACACACGCCACCGGCGCCACCACCCACCCCGGGTACCTCCTCACCGAACCGTGGCACGTTCGCACTCAAGGTGGCTCCCCCTACAAAGTGTTCAGCCCGTTTTACCGCGCGGCTCTAGCTCTTCTTCTCGACGCTCCCCCGTCACCCCTCCCCATGCCAGAGGTGACACCGGCGGATGTGGAACCGGAGGCGCTACCCGCTGTCGCTGAACCGGAATGGGTAGGCACGCTGGGCCGACATAATCAGCCCGGCGAGCTGGGGGGCGTTGAGAAGCTGCACGCGTTTGACGTCACCCACTACGACAACAACGATCTGGGAGCCGCAGGCACGTCGGGCCTCTCGCCACACCTGCGGTTCGGGGAAATCAGCCCAGCCACCGTATGGTCCGAGGTCAGCGGCGCGGCGGAGGAAGCTGGGGCTTTCCTGCGCCAGCTGCTCTGGCGCGATTTCGCCTGGCATCGTTTCTTCCACGTGCCAAACATGGCAACCGTGAACGTCCGCGGCACTTTCGAGCGCTTCCCCTGGGAGTGGACGCCACGGGCTGAGCCGTCGTCGACACCGCGGGCATTCGCCCACGCCGAGATGGACCCCGGCGCCCAGCACCTTGAGGAGCTCGCCGCGTGGCAGTCTGGACGTACGGGAGTACCCCTCGTCGACGCGGGAATGCGCGAGCTCTGGGCCACCGGCCGCATGCACAACCGCGCCCGCATGGTGACGGGGTCGTGGCTGACCAAAAACCTGGGGATCCACTGGCGCCACGGGGAGGAATGGTTTTGGGACACGCTTGTCGACGCCGACGCGGCCTCCAACGCCTTCAACTGGCAATGGGTCGCCGGCTCCGGAGACGACGCAGCCCCCTACTTTCGAGTCTTTAACCCGCTCACGCAGCAGAAAAAGTATGACGCGGACGGCTCCTACGTCGCGCGCTGGGTTCCGGAAACGGCCACTCCCTTCTACCCCGAGCCCATGGTCAACATAACCGAGTCGAGGAACACGGCCTTAGCGGCCTACGGCGACATCAAGGACTAGCGGTTGAGCTGCGCGATTCGCCCGTTAAGGAGGGTCGCAAAAGCCGACCACGCGGGGTAGGGAGCGAGGAGGAGGCCACGCGACGGTGAGCGCTTCCAGGCGCGTCGGGCCAGATCGGCGGAGGAAAGGGTCAGGGCGGCGGCCCATGCCGTCGATAAGAAGCGCTTGCGTGAACGGAAAAAGAGGCCACTCCACCCAGCGTTCAGGACGAGGTTGAGGCCGAGCGCCGTCGCGTCTGCTCGGGCGGCGGTGGCACCCTCCTGCTCGAGGGCATCCGCGATCGTGGTCGTCGAGATGACGGCGAGGTCCGCGTAGAGCACGGTCCAGGCCAGGGGGAACGCCCACGCCGGGGGCTGCCAGGAGGGCTTGGTGAGCGTTTTGTAGCGGAGCGACTTCGGGTTCGAAAGCAGCGACCCGGTTACTGCCGCGGCGAGAACCGCGCCATGCACCCAGTTCGCAATTCTTCCGTAACGGGCGGGGTCCGTCCCTTCCGCGGCGCTTCGCACCGCGTCCTCGAAGGTCTGGTTTCCGCCCTCCGGTTGCCCCACCATATCTTCGAGATCGCGCTCTTTGACCACGGTGTCGGCCGCCACCGAGTCGAAGATGGGCAGGATTTCGCGCATCTCGAGCGGGGTGAGGACGGACAGGCCCCACGACGCGAGTCCCCGCGTCATAATCGGCGCCGTCGCGAAAGGCCGGCGCCGCACACCCATAGCCTCCGCGTAACGCTGCATCATCTCCACGTAGGGCATGCTGTCGGGCCCGCCGACATCGAAAGTGCGGTTCTCCTCGGCCGGCACGTCCGCGGCGGTGAGGAGGTAATGAACAATGTCTCGCTCACTGATCGGGGTGATCTTGTTGTTGATCCACTGCGGCGCGATGAACGCGGGAACGCGTTCGGCGACGTGGCGCAGGAGACGGAAGGACAGCGAACCGGCCCCGATGACGACCCCGGCCTGGAGCGCGGCGGTGGGCACGCCTGAATCCATGAGCGCCTGGCCAACCTCCACCCGGGATTCCAGGTGCTCGGACAGGTGCCCGGGCGGCACGTCATCAGGGTGGAGCCCACCCAAGTAGACGATACGTTTCACCCCGTTCTCCTTGGCTACCTCGCCGAACTGGCGCGCCATTTCCGCCTCTTGCTCTGCGAACCCGGTACCCCCCGACATCGAATGAAGCAAGTACCACGCGCAATCGACGTTGTTGAGGGCGCGCTCAAGATCCGCGCGATCCGTCGCGTCGCCCTCGACGACGTGGACGACGCCAGAGTCGGCGTAGCGCGCCCACGGCATCGATGCAACCTTGGCGCGGCTGCGGCACAGGCAGCGCACCTCCCATCCTTGCTCCACTAGGGCGCTGACGAGGGAGCGGCCGATGAAACCGGTGGCACCAGTGACCAGCGCGCGGCGGGCCGGTGCGGAGGCATGAGTCATGAAAGTGAGCTTATACTTCGAAAGACGGGGGCGCCGGCCTCCGCGCTACCGACGACATGAGGTGTTCCGTGAAACTTGCGTTCCTCCTCCCCTGCCTCGCGGGCGCCGCAGGACTCTACCTCGCCCGCCAGGCGGGGGACGGTACGCCTGGGTTCTACGCCGCCACGGTCGCCACCGCGCTGGTCTACGCCGCGGCCTGGTGGAGGTGGGGACGGCGGGAGCGCCTCACGGCGCGTCGTTTCGAGACAATAGCCCTCGACATTGGCGTGGGGGTTTTGCTCGGTGCCATCCTCGCGGTGGTCTTCGTCGCCGGGGCCGTGGTGGTCAGCCACGTCCCCGCCCTCGCTCAACCGGCCACCCAACTCCTCAGTACTACCGACCGCGGCGGGCTTGCCCCCACCCTCTTCGTTCTAATCATCAACGGTGTAACCGAAGAACTCGTCTATCGCGATGTTGTGCCCCGCCAGCTGTTGGCGCGTCGCGTCGTCCCCACCGCACGAGCCGCGGGGGCGGTCGCGGTCGCAGTCTACTGCGTCGTTACGATCGCGATGGGCGTGGCGCTGCTCATCCTCGCCGCCGCTGTCATCGGAGCGGTCGCGCAGATTGAAGCGTCGCGCACGGGCCGCTTGTACTCCCCGATCGCACTGCATCTGACGTGGAGCATCGGAATGCTGCTCATTCTCCCGTTCTTCTTCAACTAGATGGGGCACCACATGATCGAATTCCGCGACGTCAGCAAGACATACCCTGGCAGCGCCGCGCCGGCCGTGGAACGGTTTAGCCACAGCGTCACAAAAGGCTCAACGACATGCTTCGTCGGTCCATCGGGGTGCGGAAAGACCACACTGCTTCGCACGGTCAACCGGATGGTGGCGCCCGACGAGGGGTCCGTGTTCGTCCGCGGCGAGGACGTCGCGGACAGTAACCCTGTGCAGTTGCGCCGCAGTATCGGTTACGTGATGCAGCACTCAGGGCTTATGCCCCACCGCACCGTGCTTGACAACGTTGCTGATATCGCTTCGCTGTCTGGGGCGAGTAAGGGTGAAGCGAAGCAGCGCGCCGCCGAGACCCTCGAGCTGGTCAACCTCGACAACTCCCTGTACGGCAGGTACCCGGCGGAATTATCAGGGGGGCAGGCGCAGCGCGTCGGGGTTGCCCGTGGCATGGTGACGCGCCCCGACATCCTCATCATGGATGAGCCATTTGGCGCGGTGGATCCCGTCGTAAGGCGTAGCCTGCAGCGGGAGGTTGCTTCGCTCAAGGAACGGCTGTCTACGACAATTCTCTTTGTTACTCACGACGTCGACGAGGCGTTCTTGCTGGGCGACCAAGTTGTCATCTTGGGACCCGCCGCAACGATCGAGCAGGCCGGAAGCCCAGCGGACATCGTCGCTCACCCGGCCGGGGACGCCGTCCGGGAGTTCATCGGCGCGCAGGACTGGTCCTTGTCCACGGTGCACCGCGACGGCGAGACGCTGGTCGTTGATGCGGCAGGAAGGATCAAAGGGGTCCTGTCATGAACTGGGACTGGATCGCCTCAAACTCCGGCAGGATTGGCTCTCTGGCTCTTGATCACCTCGCGCTCAGCCTTCCCGCCGTCGTCGCGGCATTCGCCATTGCGGTTCCGCTCGGTTGGCTGGCGCAGCGATCGCGCCGGCTGAGGGAAGTGGTCGTGACAGCAACGAGCCTGATCTACGTCATCCCTTCCCTAGCGATGTTCGTTCTTCTCCCCCTCGTCCTGGGTACCTCCGTCCTCTCCCCTGCCAACGTCGTCGTGGCGATGACGCTCTACGGCGTTGCACTGATGGTTCGCTCAGCGGCGGACTCGTTTGGGGCCGTGCCAGAAGCGGTGCGCCAATCCGCGCTGGCCGCGGGGTATTCGCCGGCCCGGCGCGCCCTCGGTGTCGATCTACCTCTCGCGGGGCCCGGCTTGTTGGCCGGTGTGCGGGTGGTCGCGGCGTCGACAATCAGCCTCGTTTCGGTCGGCTCGCTCATCGGGGTGCAGTCGCTGGGCACGCTCTTTACCGAGGGCTTCCAACGCTCATTTCCCACCCAGATTCTCACCGGGATCCTCGGTACCATCGTCCTCGCACTGCTGGTCGACGCCACGTTGCTCATCTTCGGCCGCCTTCTCATGCCGTGGACGGCCCGGGAGGGGGTCCAGTGAACCACGTACGCGACGCCCTCGGCATCCTTACGCATGGTGCGAATTGGTTTGGGCCGTCCGGCCTGGGCGCACGCTGCGCGGAGCACCTCACCTACAGCGCCCTAGGCGTCGGCATCGCATTGCTCATCGCGGTCCCGTTGGGATTCGCCGTCGGTCACACCCGGCGCGGAACGGCTCCCGTCCTCGCGACAGCCGGCGCGCTGCGGGCACTTCCCGCGCTGGGGTTGCTGACGTGGCTGGCCATCGCGCTGCCCGGGGGTGTCACCGTCCCGCTCATTCCCGCAACGATTGTTCTCGTTTTCCTCGCGGTGGCCCCGTTGCTTGCCGGGATCGTCGCCGGGTTCGAGTCTGTAGAACGCGACATTGTCCACTCCGCTCGAGCAGCGGGATATAGCGAAGCACAGATCCTGCGCCGGGTTGAGCTGCCGCTTGCGGCTCCAGTGATGATCGGCGGCCTTCGCTCCTGCGTCGTGCAGGTCGTGGCGACCGCAACCGTCGTCGCCTACATCGGGCTGGGGGGCTTGGGGCGCTTGCTTGTCGACGGCCTCGCCGTGCAGGACTACCCGCGCATGGTAGCGGGTGCCGTGCTCGTGACGGGCCTGGCTCTTTTTATTGACGTCGCGTTGGCAGGGGTGCAGCGCGCTATCAGGCCACCGGGTGTGGTGAGGGCCGGTTAGAGTGGGCGGTTATGAAGGCCACGACAATCCCAGCTAGCGCTGCTGCCGCCACCCTGCTCGCCCTTACCATCACCGCATGTGGTTCCAGTGATCCGTTCGACCGTGAATCGGGCGGCGAGTCCGAGAAGGGCACCGTGGTGATCGGTACCGCGAACTTCCCTGAGTCAGAGATCATCGGCCAGATCTGGGCGCAGGCCCTGCGCGACGCCGGGTACGACGTCTCAGTATCCTCCGGCATCGGGTCGCGCGAGGTCTACCTCAGCGCGCTGCAGGAAGGAAGCGTCACCCTCGTACCCGAGTACTCGGGCAACCTGGCGCAGTTCTACGGGGATGTGGCGGAAGGTGCAGACGAAGCGGCGGTTTCCGACGCCCTTCGCGCCAACCTCCCGGAGGGGCTTCAGACGGGTGATTTCAGCCCCGCCCAATCGAAAGACGCGTACCGCGTAACTCGTGGGGTCGCGCAGCAGTATGGCTTAGAGTCGATCGCGGACCTGGCGAAGCTGGATACCATTACGATCGCGGCGCCGCCTGAGTTCGCGGAGCGCCCGGCGGGCCCGAAGGGCCTTGCAAGCGTCTATGGGATTAACGCCGCAAAGGTGACGGTGACGCCGATTTCCGACGGCGGGGGTCCGCTCACCGTGCGCACTCTGGTCGACGGTGCCGCGAACGCCGCCAACATTTTCACAACCTCCCCGGCGCTTCTTCCCGACGGGAGCACTGCCGACCTGGTCATTCTTGACGACCCGAAGAACCTCATTCCCCCGCAAAACGTGGTCCCGGTCCTCAAGGCGGGCTCCCTGCCCGACGGCGCCCTGGACGTGATTAACAAGGTCGACGCGTCACTGACAACGGACGATCTCGTGGCGATGAACCTGCGCAACGTCGGTTCAGAAAGAGCGGAGCCGACGACAATCGCGAAAGACTACGTGGCGTCTCTCTAACCCGCCGTCACCCGGACCCCGCTCTCCGGCCGGGTGAGGACCTTTGTCATCGAGTAATAGGTATCCGACGCCTCGGTGCCGATGTGGATCTCGGGCCGGGCAAGCGCCGCGACCGCGGTCGACAGCGCGGTGACCGCGATCTTCTCACCCGGGCAGCGATGCCCCGAGCGGACGTCGGCACCACCCTGCGGAATAAACGTCGTAATCCGCTCTGCCTCAGCCTGCGTGGCGTAGGGCATGAATCGTTCGGGGTCGAAGGTGGCCGGGTTGTCCCACTCCCCCGGTTCGTGAAGCGTGCCCACGAAGTCCAGCAGGACGCGCTGCCCTTCGCGGATCGGGCAGCCCTTAAACTCCGTGTCGCTAAGCGCCTTTGCGGGGAACATGGGCACGAAGGGGTAGAAGCGGCGCACCTCCTGGGCGAAGGCGATGGCCTCGCGCACGTCGGAGGGGAGGCCATCGTGTGCGGACACTGCCTGGTGAATGCGCTGGCGCCACGCCGGATTCTCGGCGAGCGCGACGGCGGCAAACGAGGCGAAAATGCCGACAGCAACGGTGGGGCGTGTCAAGTTTTGCAGGTCAACTCCGGCCGTTTTTGCGTCGACAAGTGAGCCGTCGGCATGGGTGAGATTGGCCATGTGCTCGAGGACCGAATCGGGCCGTGCGCTAACGCGCCCCTCGCGGACGTCCGTGATCAGCTGCTCCGCCCACGAGTCCAGTTTGTTGCGCTGCCAGAAGGCCTTTGGCGTGCCGGCCACCTTGCCGACGGTGTCGAGCAGCGTGGTCATGCGGCGCACGAGTTCGTCGGTCTTTTCTTGGGGTAGCTCGATTCCCGCCCAGCGGAAGGCGGCCCGTCCGAAGGCGAGGGAGAGATCCGCGAAGACATTGCCCTCTGCTGCGGACCAGTCGGCCACGACGCGGTCTACCTCCTCGCTGACTAGGGGCGCGAACTCGGCGACGCGATCATCTTCGTACGCCATGTCGGCCATCTGCGCCTTTCGGGCCTTGTGTTCCTCCCCGTCGAGGGAGTGCACGGCACCCTTTCCGACGAGGGCGTCACCGAGGACTCGCGGCATTGCCCCTTCGCGTTTGATCACCGACTCGTCGTAGAAGAAGGAAACGGCGTCGGCGCCGCGGATGAGGGTCGCATCCGCACCGAGGAGAGTGGTCGTAACCGGGCACTGGGAGTCGGGGGATAGTTCGGCATCTTTCCGGAGATTCGATGCCCAGAGGTATCCGTCAGTAACAAAGCGGGGCCCGTGTTCACCGGGCACTCGGTGGGGGGTGTCGTGAATCTCAGACATGGGCCCGAGAATACTCGACGGGAGCGGGGGCGACGGCGCGCGCGTATGCTTGGCCCGGTGCCCTCCCCCTCGCTTGCGCTGGTCATCCCCTGTTTGGACGACGCGACGCTACTCGCCCGTTGCTTGGACAGCTTCGCCCGGCAGACCCGCCCGCCTGAGATGGTCATTGTGGTCGACAACGGCTCGCGCGATGAGTCTGTCGACGTCGCTCGGTCACGCGGGGTGATCGTGATCAGTGAGCCACACCGCGGCGTGACGTGGGCGGCACGCGCGGGTTACGACGAGGCCGCGCGACGTGGCGCGGACATCATCGTGAGGACTGACGCGGACGCCTGGGCGGACGCGAGCTTTTGCCAGTCGCTTCTCGACGTGTGGGGGAGCGCCCACGCCAGAAAGCGCGTCGTCGGTATCACCGGGCCGGCCGAGTTCGACCTGCCGCGCCTGAGTCGGGCCGCCAGCGCTCTCTATCTGGGGGCATACCGCGCGTCGGTGGGTTCAGCGCTTGGTCACGCGCCGTTCTTCGGAACGAATTGCTCATTCACCGCCGCGTGGTGGCTCAGTGTGCGCGATTCCATCGACCCCTCCGACACCGCCTCCCACGACGACATCGCGCTCTCTTTCGCGGTTCGCCCGGACGAGACCGTGTTATACCGGCCCCACCCCGCTCTGCACATGGACGCGCGAGCGCTGCGCGGACTGACCCAGCTGCGGCGGCGCTTCGCGCGCGGGGTCCATTCGATGCGGCGTGGTTTCTCCACCTCACCCCCACACGTGCGCCTCGCTCGCCGTGGCCAACTAGGGGCACGTGCACAACGTACACTCTCCTAACATGGCCTCCATGGACTTCCTCTCCCGGTACGACCGCATGTGCGACCGCGCCGCGGCCCAGGTCATGCTCGATTACTCGACTAGCTTTTCCCTGGCCACACGGTTCCTTGAGCCCCGTGCGCGAGCGGATATTCGCAACCTCTACGCCGTGGTACGTATTGCTGACGAGATCGTCGATGGCACGGCCGAGCAGGCCGGTTGCGCGGGCCTCACGTCTCTCCTGGACACCTACGAGGCCAGCGCCCTTGGCGCCCTTGGCGCCCTAGGTGCTTCGACGTCCCGCTTCCACACGGACCCAATTCTTCACGCCTGGGCCAACACCGCGCGCCGGTGCCAGTTCGACCCCGACCATGTCCGGGCGTTCTTTGCGTCGATGCGCCGCGACTTGAGGCAGGACTCGTACGCGGGAGATACCGCGGGTTTCGACGACTATGTCTATGGATCGGCCGAGGTCATCGGACTTTTGTGCCTGTCCGTTTTCCTCGCGGACCACTCCGTCGACGACAAACAGCGCCAAGAACTCGAGCGCGGCGCCAAGGCGCTCGGCTCTGCGTTCCAGAAGGTCAACTTCTTGCGCGATCTCGCCGAGGACCGCGGAGAGCTGGGGCGCAGTTACTTCCCCGCCCTCAGCGGTGGACAGTTGACGGATGCGCACAAGGATGAACTCGTCGCCGATATCCGCGCTGATCTCACCCGGGCCGCCATCGCCCTGCCCCTTCTCCCCCGCGCCCCCCGCGCGGCGGTCGCCGCAGCCGCCGCCCTTTTCACCGAGCTGACAAATCTCATCGACGCCACCCCCGCAACTGAGGTCGCGGCACGGCGCGTCAGCGTCCCATCGCACCGCAAGCTGTACATCACGGCCAGGGCCGCGGCCCGATCCGTCGCACGAAAGGGTCCCCACCATGCCTGAGCACACACGCACCGCGATCGTGATCGGTGCGGGTGCCGCCGGCCTCGCCACCTCCGCCCTCCTCGGGCGGGAGGGGGTGGCCACGGTGGTCGTCGAGAAGCTTGATGCCATCGGTGGGCGCTCGGGTGAAGAGACGGTGGATGGCTTCCGCTTCGACACCGGCCCGTCGTGGTATCTCATGCCGGATGCCTTCGACCACTTCTTCGGGTTGTTCGGCAAACGGACCGAGGAGGTGCTCGACCTCGTCGACCTCCTCCCCGCGTATCGTCTTTTCCCCGAGGGCCAAGAGCCGGTGGATGTCGTCTCGGGGAAGGAAAACGCCGCCGCGTTGTTCGAGGAGATCGAACCGGGTGCGGGCGAGGTACTGCGCGCCTACCTCGATGACGCCGCCGACACCTACGACATGGCCGTCGAGCGCTTTTTGTACACCACGTTCACTTCGGTGCGGCCGTTTGTGGATTCCGGCGTGCGGCGCCGCTACCTCGACCTCGCTCGCTACCTCACGGTGCCCTTGGACAAGCACGTCGCTGCGCGGTTTCAGGACACGCGCCTGCGACAAATACTCACCTACCCGGCCGTGTTCCTTTCCTCGCACCCTTCCCGCACTCCGTCGATGTACCACCTCATGAGCCACACCGACCTCGTCCAGGGTGTGAAGTACCCGCAGGGTGGTTTCACGGCTGTCATGGATGCCCTGGGCTCGCTCGCGCTGGATAACGGTGCCGAGATCCGCCTCAAAACGGAGGCCACGGCTATTCTTGACGACGGCGACCGCGCCACCGGAGTCCGCGTCCGTCGCGCGGACGGATCGGTCGAGGACCTAAGAGCCGACATGGTCGTGTCCTGCGCCGACCTGCACTTCACCGAAACGCGTCTACTCCCGCCGCACAAGCGCACCTACGACGAGTCGTGGTTCGCCCGCCGGGACCCGGGGTTGGGCACGGTGCTTGTCATGCTTGGGGTCCGTGGGCGGCTCCCCCAGCTCACCCACCACAACCTGCTGTTCAGTCAGGATTGGTCGAGTGACTTCGACGCGGTCTTCGACGGTCCTGTGTCCTCACGCCCCCTCAATGCGTCGCGGTCCTTGTACATCTCCATGCCGTCTGTAACCGACCCATCAACGGCCCCCGACGGTTGCGAGAACCTGTTCGTCCTCGTGCCTGTTCCGGCTGCCGCGGAAGGCGGACGCGGTTCTCTCTACAGCCCGCAGCCGTCCCCGCACGTCGAGGCGGTTGCCGATGCCGCTATTGACCAGATCGCCTCCTGGTGCGGCGTCGACGACCTGCACGAACGCATTGTGGTTCGTCGCACACTCGGCCCCTCAGATTTCGCAGATCGCTACAACGCCTGGTCGGGAGGTTCTATTGGCCCCGCCCATACGCTGAAGCAGTCCGCGTTTTTCCGCGGCCGCAATCGCTCAGCAAAGCTAGACAACCTCTACTATGCCGGGGCGACAACACTGCCCGGCGTTGGCGTGCCGATGTGCCTCATCTCGGCGGAGAACGTGCTCAAACGCGTGCGGGGAGACCGTTCGGCCGGTCCGCTTCGGGAGGAGCCGTGATGCATCTGGCGTATCTCGCCTTCCTGTTGATCTCCATTGCATGCATGGGGTTATGTGACTGGCGGTGGCGGCTCGCGTTCTTTCGCGACGCGCCCCGCGCCACCGCGTTGAGCGCCGGTATGGTCGCGTTGTTCCTTCTCTGGGACGCCCTCGGGATCGCGACTGGCACTTTCTTCCGCGGCGACTCACCGTACATGACAGGCGTCGAGCTCGCCCCCGAGCTCCCTCTTGAAGAACCCGTGTTCCTCTTCTTCCTCACATACCTCACCATGAACCTCGCTTCGGCCGCCCACGCACGTGCAGGACGGGGGCGGGTGTGACGTATCTGCTTATCAGCATCCCATTCCTGCTATTTGCTGTGGTGCTATCGTTGTCTCGGCGCGCGCGCCCGAATCACCTCGCCGTCACGGTGTCGGTGACCGCGATGATCTGCGTCCTTACCGTTATCTTCGACAACCTCATGGTGGCGGCGGGTCTCGTCGAATACCACAGCGGGAACAACACCGGCGTGCGCATTGGGCTCATCCCCGTGGAGGACCTCTTCTACTCAGTCGTCGTCTCCCTTGCGGTTACGGCACTGTGGCCCGTTAAAGGAGACCAGCCATGATCCGCTCTATCCTCGCCGCATCGCGCCCTTTGAGCTGGGTAAACACCGCCGTGCCCTTTGCCCTCGGGTACCTCCTTGCTACCCGCTCGTGGGATTGGCGCCTTGTGCTTGGATTCGTGTTCTTCCTGGTGCCCTACAACATTGCGATGTATGGCATCAACGATGTCTTCGACTACGAGTCCGACATCCGCAATCCGCGCAAGGGCGGGGTGGAGGGCGCGGTGTTGCCGAAGTCGATGCACCGCCCGCTGCTCATCGCCTCCGCGGTAACGACGCTACCTTTCATTATCGCGCTGCTCTTTTGTGGCACTTCCGTCTCCGCCGCCTGGCTCGCGCTGTCGCTTTTTGCCGTCTACGCCTACTCCGCTCCGCCGTTCCGCTTCAAAGAAATTCCGGTCCTTGACTCCGTGACCTCGTCGACGCACTTCGTCACCCCCGCCCTGATCGGCGCGACGCTTACAACCCACCACGTCGACCCGCGCTTCGCCTTCGCAGCCGTAGCATTCTTCCTGTGGGGCATGGCCAGCCACGCGCTCGGGGCGGTTCAAGACGTCAACGCTGACCGCGAGGGAGGACTCACGTCTATCGCGACCCAGTTTGGGGCCCGCTTGACGACGTTTTTCGCCGCCGCTCTCTACGTCCTCGCGGCACTGCTCGCCGTCGGGCTGCCCTTCAGTGGCTGGCTGGTGAGCTTGCTGGGCCTGGGTTACGCGGCCAACACGATCCGCTTTGCCGGGGTGCGAGATGAGACGTCGGAAACCGTGAATCGTGCGTGGAAAGTTTTCCTCTGGCTCAACTACATCACGGGCGGCGTCGTAACAATGTCCGTGCTCTTCGCGTTATTTGGGCCATAAGGCCGCCGCCTTCGACCGCCGCGCCTCGTTTGGTGCCCCCAAGTGGGACTCGACCCCACACTGCATCGGTGTGGATTCGTGCCCCTCTCCTCGTCGCCGCAGCGTACAGCGCCATGCCTGACCAGGCATGGCTACGGGGGTACTGGAGAAATCGTTGTGGGCGTGCTCCAAACGGGGGGATGCCCGAGCCGTGCCCACCGCACTCTCCCCGGAACGGGGACGTGACAATCCTCACGCGCTTATTCCCGCCCCTGCCCACGGCCAAGCCCAAGCGCGAGCCCAAGCGCGGTTTCGGCCTTGGCGATGACCTCGCCGTGACCTAAGGTTTTGTGGGTTTTGTCCGGCGGCGGAATCAAACGGGGGTAACCGTGTAGCGGCGGGTCTGAAATGTCCTGACCTGACACTTTTGTGCCCCCAGTGGGACTCGAACCCACACTGAATCGATTTTAAGTCGACTGCCTCTGCCGATTGGGCTATGGGGGCATAGAGAATAAGTGTACGGGGCACTAGTGGCACCCCGCACACCACCCCTACTCGCTGACGGACACAGTGGCGCGGTCGGGAACTACATCCGAACCCGTAACGGACACCTTTTCGACGTCAAACATCGAGGAGAGGAAATCGGCCACCCACTGCAGCAGCTCGGTGTCGCGCAGCGTCGGCTGGTTCGCGCCTTTCGCCTCCCGCGGGAAGGGCACCTGCAAGACCTTCGCCGCCGCCCGGTAGGTCGCTCCGGAGTAAAGTCGCTTCAGTCTAACCAGCTTGGAATCGGACAACTCAACGGGGTGGAACTTGATCCGGGTGCCCTGGGCGAGGATGTCAGCAACTCCGGCTCGGCGAGCTTGGTGTCGCACGCGAGCGACCTCCATGAGGTGGCGCACCTCGGTGGGCAAGGGCCCGTAGCGGTCCACCATTTCTTCGGCGACGGTTGTCAAAGCGGCGTCGTCACGCGCCTCGGCGAGCTTTCGGTACACCTCGAGGCGGAGCCGCTCGGAGTTGATGTACGTGTCGGGAATGTGGGCGTCGACGGGCAGGTCAACCCGGATTTCCTTCGGCCCTTGGTCGGTGGCGTCGACCGTTTCCCCCTTCAGGAGAGACTTGTAGGTCTGCACCGCCTCCCCGACGAGGCGCACGTACATGTCAAAACCGACTCCTGCGATGTGGCCCGACTGCTCGGCGCCGAGGACGTTGCCTGCGCCGCGCATCTCAAGATCCTTTTGCGCCACGGCAATGCCGGAACCGAGGTCGTTGTTCTGAGCGATGGTGGCCAGCCGATCGTAGGAGGTTTCGGTGAGGGTCTTGTCCTTCGGGTAGAGGAAGTACGCGTAGGCGCGGTCGCGGGACCGGCCGACGCGCCCGCGCAGCTGGTGCAGCTGCGACAGGCCCATGTTCTGCGCGTTCTCCACAATCAGCGTGTTGGCGTTGGCGATGTCTAGGCCCGTCTCCACGATCGTGGTGCAGACAAGCACGTCGTATTCGCGGTCCCAGAAGCCTTGCACGGTGCGCTCCAACAACTGTTCCGACATCTGGCCGTGAGCAACGACGACGCGAGCCTCAGGAACCAGCTCACGGAGGTGGGAGGCAGCCTTTTCAATGTCGGAGACCTTGTTGTGGATGTAGAACACCTGGCCGTCGCGAAGAAGCTCGCGGCGAATGGCTGCGGCGATCTGTTTGTCCTCTTGCGGGCCGACGTAGGTGAGAACGGGGTGGCGGTCCTCGGGCGGTGTGGTAATCGAAGTCATCTCGCGGATGCCCGTCAGGCTCATCTCGAGGGTGCGCGGGATTGGGGTCGCGGTCATGGTCAGCACGTCGACGTGCGACTTGAGCGCTTTGATGTGCTCCTTGTGCTCCACGCCGAAGCGCTGTTCCTCGTCGACGACAACGAGCCCGAGGTTTTTCCACTGCACCCCGGTCTGCAGCAGCCGGTGGGTGCCAATCACGATGTCGACAGACCCATCTGCCAGCCCGGAGATGATCTCCTTCGCATCGCTTGTCGACGTAAACCGCGACAGCTCCCTTACGTTCACGCCGAAGCCGTCCATGCGGGAGGTAAACGTCGCAAAGTGCTGCTGGGCGAGCAGCGTCGTGGGCACGAGGACGGCGACCTGGCGGCCGTCTTGGACCGCCTTGAAGGCGGCTCGAACTGCGACTTCCGTCTTGCCAAAACCCACATCACCGACGATCACCCGGTCCATGGGGGTGGACTTTTCCATGTCCTCTTTCACCGCCTCGATGGCGATGAGCTGGTCTTCCGTTTCCACGAAGGGGAAGTTGTCTTCCATCTCGCTCTGCCACGGCGTGTCCGCCGCGAACGCGTGGCCGGGCGCTGCCTGGCGCTTGGCGTAGAGCTCGACGAGCTCGCCGGCGATTTCGCGCACGGCGGCGCGAGCTTTGCGCTTGGTGTTCTTCCAGTCGGAGCCACCCATCTTCGACAGCGACGGCTGCTCACCACCGGAGTACTTGCTCAGCAGATCGAGCGACTCCATCGGCACCCACAGCTGGTCGTTGGGCTGTCCGCGCTTTGCAGGCTGGTACTCCAGCACGATGTACTCGCGGCGGGAGTCCTCGTCACCGGCTTTGACGGTGCGTTCGGCCATTTTGACGAACTTGCCGATGCCGTGGGTCTCGTGCACCACGAAGTCACCCGGCTTCAAAGCCAGGGGATCCACCCGGTTGCGGCGCTTCGGTGTGCGGCGTTTCGCTCCCGCGATATCGCCGACACGGTTGCCTGTCACGTCCGTTTCTGTGACCACCACGAGGTTGGGTCCGGTGAAAACGAGGCCGGCGTGAGAGAGGGCTTGGTACAGGGTGACCTGCCCATCCACCGGCTCCAGCCCCGGGCTGGCGATGCGCGCGGAGACCCCGTGCTCACGCAGGCGTTCCGCCGTCCGCTCCACGGTTCCCTTCGCCGGGGCAACGAAGGCGGCTCTACCCCGATTTTGCTGCAGGTGGAGCTTAAGCGTGGTGTAGAGCTGCTCGATCGCCTTCGGTTCACCCTTCGGGGCAGGTGCCGCCTCGAACTCCAGCGGCAGGGTCTGGGAATCATCGGCCGCGAACATGCCGGGAGGGGCGAACGTCCACCATGCGTTGCCGGCGGCGCGCGCCGCGGCTTCGAGCGACTCGAACGAACGGTACGAGGACGCCGAGACGTCGAGGCCCTCCACCGCGATGGGCCCGTCGGCCCCGATTGCGGCGGCTTCCCACCCCGCGGTGAGGAACTCCTGGTCTGTCGCTTCCAAGTCCGCCACCCGGGCGCGGACCTTCTCCGGCGAGGTGACCAGCACGATTGACCCGCTGGGCAAGAGCTCGGGCACGGCGCGGAAAGGCTGGTCGCTAAGAACCGGGATGAGCGCCTCCATGCCATCGGCGTGCTGCTTTTCAGACACACGGGTGAGCAGGTGCACGAGCGTCGGGTTGGAGGGGAAATTCCGGGCGAGTTGTTCGGCCCGGGCGGCCACGGCGTCGTCGATAAGAAGCTGGCGCGCGGGGAAAAGTGAAACGCTTTCGATATCCTCGATTGTGCGCTGGTCGGCGACCGAAAACGTGCGGATGTCGGTCACCTCATCGCCCCAGAACTCGACGCGGACGGGGTACTCCGCGGTGGTCGGGAACACGTCGATGATCCCGCCGCGGGTGGCAAATTCGCCGCGCTTGGCCACGATATCGACGTGATCATAGGCGTAGATCGTGATGCGCTGTGTGAGATCAGCGAAGTCGTATTCCTTATCCTTTTGCACCACGATCGGCTCGATGGCGGGTAAAACCGGCTGGCAGGCGGCGCGCGCTGCGGCGACGATGACGCGTGGCATTTCCCACAGCACCTTTGCTCGGGTGCCGACGACATCCGCGGCCGGGGACAGCCGCTCGTGAGGCAGGGTCTCTAGGGCCGGTAGCTGGGCGACATTCCTCTCGCCGATCAAAGCCTTGAGCTCCGCGGTGAGGTCCTCTGCCTCGTGGCCGGTCGCCGTGACGAGGAGCACTGGCACCTGACGTGACAGAGCCGCCACGGCCCAGCTGCGCACCTGGTCAATCCCGGTGATGTGGAGGCGCTCGGAACCTATGTTGCTGACCAACCCTTGGAGCTTTGGGTCCGTCAAAGCTGTGGTCAAAAGCCCAGCTAGTACGGGCGGAGTCTCCGTCATGCACCTTCTCCTGCGATGTTGTGTGCGGTAGTAGCTTCGATCTTCGGCTGAGCCTCCATCCCCTTCAACCCGTTCCAGGCTAAGTTGGAGATGTGTGCGGCGACCGCGAACTTGTCCGGGGAGCGCTGATCCAGCCACCACAATGCTGTGTGCGACGCTGTGCCCACCAACGCTTGGGCGTAGAGGGGAGCGACGGACTTATCCAGGCCACGGTGCTCGAAAGCGGCGCCCAGAAATCCTGACACCTGCTCGACCGAGCGTTGCAACATAGTGGTGAACATCCGCTCCTCCCCCGGCACCTGGCTGTGGACGAGAATGACAAAGCCGTCCGTGTTCTCTTCCACGAACGTCAGCAGAGAGACAATCCCGCCCTCGATGCGCTCGCGCCACCGACCATGGGAGATTGAATCCAGGATCATGGACTCTAGCGTTTTCGCGTCGGCATCCACAATCGCCTTGAACAAGCCTTCCTTTCCCCCGAAGTGCTCGTAGATGACGGGTTTGGACACCCCAGCACGCGTGGCAATCTCTTCGACCGAGGTGCCGTCAAAGCCGCGTTCCGCGAAAGCGGCGCGGCCAATATCCATGAGTTGAGCACGGCGCTGAGAGCCGGTCATCCGCTGGCGAGCCATGGAGTACACCTTACGTTCCCCGTGCCCCCACCGCGGATTAGGGTTTGGGGGAAGATGCGCTACACTTAGCACTCGCATTTCCCCATGGTGTAATTGGCAACACTACGGTTTTTGGTACCGTCATTCTAGGTTCGAGTCCTGGTGGGGAAGCTTTTTAGTGGTGATGCGCCCCCGCCAGTTGGACCTCCTGATCCGGCTCAGCCACCACGAACTGCCCCATCATCCCCTCGTCTTCGTGGAAGAGCATGTGGCAGTGAAACATGTACGCCAGCATGGGGTCCGGGTAATACCCGATGTCGACCAGCAGTATCAGCGTCGACAGCGGCGGGACGTAGACGGTGTCGTGCCAGCCGGCCGTGAACTCCATCTCGCTGCCATCGGCGTTGTCCACCATGAAGCGCGCGTTGTGCACGTGGAAGTTGTGTGGCCAGTCCGAGTTTTCGTTGGTCACTCGCCACACCTCGATGCCTGGGCGATCGATGACGAAGTCGACACGGTTCATGTCCATCGATTGCTCGTTGATCTGGAAACCGTTGAGCCGGAACTCACGCTCGGTCGCGCCCGTTGCATCAGGCTTCTCGACGCTCACCAGCTGCCCCGGAACGGCACCCAACTCCGGCGCCGACTCGTCTGGGGCAACGATTGTCAGCAGGTCGAAGGTGTCTTTGAGCCCGAAGCCGTTTGCGGTCTCCCCTTTCTCGAGACCCCCGTTGTCGGGGACACCGTCCGAGCGCAGCGTCAGGTCCTTGCCGGGTTCCAACTCGACGAGAATCTCCGCGCGCTCGCCCGGGCTGAGCAAGATGGCGTCGACTTCCGCGGGGGCGTCGAGGAGACCCTGGTCCGTGGCGATGACACGGAAAGGCACTCCTAGCGTCAGGTGGTGGAAGCGCATCGTCGCGCCGTTGACAAGCCGCAGTCGGATGCGGCGAGTCGTCGCAGTAAAGCGGGGCTTGGTAATGCCGTTGATCACCGGGGTCGTTCCGAGCAGCCCATAGGTGGTGTCGATCGTCTCGTCGAGCTGGTTGTCCTCAGTGAACTTCGCGTCCGTGATGATGACGGGAATATCGTCTTCCCCGTAGGCGTGGGGTAGGTCCAACGCGTCTGATTCATCGTCCGCGATGACAATCCCACCGGCGAGTCCCCTATACGCGTGAAGGGCGGACACCTCGTGCGGGTGAGGGTGGTACCAGCACGTCGCGGCCGCTTGGTCGACGGTCCAGGTGGGTGACCAGCTCTCCCCCGGCGCGAATGCGAGCGCCGGCCCGCCATCGGCGGCAGCCGGCAGGTGCAGACCATGCCAGTGGACGACGGTCGGCTCGGTGACGTTGTTGCGCACCGTCATTTCAATCGTCTCACCCCGGCGCATGTACAACGTCGGGCCGAGGAATGAGCCATTGAACCCCCATGTGTTTGTGATGACCCCGGGGAGGATTTCGGCCTGACCCGTCTGGGCGGTGAGCTCGAACCGTCGTGTGGTGCCGGTCAACTCTCCCTCGTAGAGGGGTGGAATGGGCAAGTCTCGCGCCTCCTCGCGCGCTCCTCTCGGAGCCTCCTGACCGCGTCGCGCGCCCCCTTCTCCAGCACAGGCGGCTACGACGCCCGCGGTAGCAATGAGCATTCCCCGGAAAAAGGTTCTGCGTGTAAGGGCCATGGGGCATCACTCCTGAATCGGTTAGCTCATACTTACCGGGTAGCGCTTCCATCTCGACCCTACTATCAGGTCTTATGGACACAACCGGCAGCGATGCCCTGGAGAGCCGCAACGCCCGGCGCTTCATTTGGGCGAACGGGTTACAGGGCGTGGGCGATCAAGTTGTCGCAGGCAAGACCGTTCTCCCGTGGGTGTTTACCGCTGCGGGTGTGCCGGCGGTTTTTACCGCTTTCCTCGTCCCCATCCGCGAAGCGGGTTCGATGCTCCCCCAGGCTGCCTTGACCCCGTGGGTCGCGTCGGCCAAGTCCCGCACTCGGTTGTGGATCATCGGCTCGCTCGGCCAAGCACTCGCCGCCGCCGCGATCGCCGTCGCCGCACTTCTTCTCGACGGCATCGCCCTGGGTTCCGCTGTTGTCCTCTTCCTGGCCATCCAGGCCGTGTTCCGCGCGCTGTGCTCCATCGCCGGCAAAGACGTGCAAGGCAGGACGATCAGTAAAGGCCGACGCGGTGAGGTTACCGGCCGTGCCACCGCGCTGACCGGCGCGGCGACGCTAGTGATCGGTTTCGGCCTGTCCGCGGTACCCGATAGCGCCCCGCGCTGGGTCGTCGCCGCCCTGCTCGGCGGGGGTGCCGCCACGTGGGCATTCGCCGCTATTGTCTTCGCAGGGGTGCGCGAACCCGTGGCGAAAGGCCGGCCGAGCTCGACCGACGGGCACAACTGGCTGGCGGAAACTCTGGCGTTGTTGCGGGAGGACCGGAAGGTGCGGTCCTTTCTCCTCGTCCGTTCGCTCATGCTGGTGACCGCCCTATCCACTCCGTTCATCGTCGTCCTCGCCCACGAGTCGGGACAGGACTTGACGGGGCTTGGCGCATTCGTCGTCGCCTCGGGCGGTGCCTCGCTCCTCGGGGGCCGCGTGTCCGGGTGGTGGTCGGATGTCTCATCCAAGCAGGCGATGGCCTGGAGTGCAGGGGCGGCCTCGGTGGTGCTCGTGATTCTCGTGGCGAGCGCCCGGTGGGCGTCGTCAAGCGTGAATGCGTGGGTGATGCCACTGGGGTTTTTCCTGGTGAACCTCGCGCACACGACCGTGCGGGTGAGCCGCAAAACATACCTCGTGGACATGGCGGAAGGCGACCGCCGAACACTCATCACGGGAGCGTCGAACACCGTCATGGGTGTCGTGCTGCTCGTCGTGGGCGGGTTGTCCTCACTGGTCTCGACGATTGGTACACAGGAAACACTCGTTTTCCTCGCGGCCCTCGGCGCTGCAGGAGTGGTCGGTGCGGGCAGGCTGGAAGACGTGTCCGGGGGTCGGGGCTAGACGTTATGCTTGTTTTTGCTCAGCCGCGAGATGCGCGGCTCTCTTATTGAAATTCGAAGGAGATCTCCCGAGTGCCTTCCACTTCCGAATGTGCCATCGTGGTCCTCGCGGCGGGCGCAGGAACCCGCATGAAATCGGACCGGCAGAAGACTCTGCACGAAATCGGCGGGCGAAGCCTGTTGTCGCATTCCCTGCACGCGGCAGCATCCATCTCGCCGACGCACTTGGTCACCGTGGTGGGGCACCAGCGCGACCAGGTTTCCCCCGCCGTTGAGGAGATCGCGCGCCAGCTTGACACTGACATTTTGCAGGCAGTGCAAGAGGAACAGAAAGGCACCGGCCACGCTGTCCAGGTGGGTCTTGCCGCTCTGCCCCAGTTCGAGGGCACTGTTGTGGTTACCAACGGCGACGTGCCGCTGCTGACCGGGGAGACAATCCAATCTCTTATCGACGCGCACCGTGCTGCCTCAGCAGCGGTGACCGTCCTTACCCTCGATTTAGATGACCCGACAGGCTACGGGCGGATCATCCGCAACGCGGAAGGGGGCGTGGAGAAGATTGTCGAGGAAAAGGATGCCGACGATATCCAAAAGAGCGTCTCCGAGGTCAACTCGGGCGTGTTCGCCTTCGATGCCGCGGTGCTTCGCGACGCGCTGACCCGTCTGACGACCGATAACGCCCAGGGCGAGCTCTACATCACCGACGTGCTAGCCATCGCCCGCGGCGACGGGAACACGGTCAGTGCGTTTACCGCCCCTGACGCCCGCGAGTTGGCCGGTGTCAACGACCGCGCCCAACTCGCCACGGCAGGCAAGGAGCTCAACCGCCGCCTCGTGCTGCGCTTCATGCACGGTGGTGCGACCATCGTCGACCCCGCGACCACGTGGATCGGTGCAGACGTCGAAATCGGACGCGACGTGACCATTCACCCGAACACGCAGCTGTGGGGCTCCACCGTCATCGGCGACGGTGCCGTTATCGGGCCGGACACCACGTTGACCGACATGGAGGTGGGGCCCCGCGCCTCGGTGGTAAGGACCCAGGGAGAGCTCAGCGTGATTGGTGCCGACGCCACCGTCGGCCCGTTCACCTACCTCCGCCCGGGCACAGAGCTGGGCGAAGGAGGCAAACTCGGTGGTTTCGTCGAGTCGAAGAACGCCAAGATCGGCCCGGGGTCGAAGGTGCCACACCTGACCTACATCGGTGACGCGACCGTGGGGCGCGAGTCCAACATCGGCGCATCGAGCGTTTTCGCCAACTTTGACGGCGTGAATAAGCACCACACCACGATCGGTGATTACGTCCGCACCGGCTCCGACACGATGTTTGTTGCCCCAGTCAACGTCGGTGATGGGGCGTACACAGGCGCGGGTACAGTAGTGACGAAGGATGTTCCCGCGGGCGCGCTTGCTATCAAGGAGGGGCGCCAGCGCAACATCGAGGGCTGGGTGGAGAAGAACCGCCCCGGAACCGACGCGGCCCAGGCTGCCCAGAAAGCACGGGAGAACTAAGAAAACTATGACCGGATACTCCACCGAGAGCCACAAAAACCTCAAGCTGTTTTCGGGCCGCGCCCACCCAGCGCTCGCCGAAGCAGTCTCCAGCGAGCTGGGCATCGAGCTGGTCCCCACCACCGCGCGCGACTTCGCCAACGGCGAGATCTTCATCCGCTTCGAAGAGTCCGTCCGAGGCTCCGACTGCTTCGTCATGCAGTCTCACACGCAGCCCCTGAACAAGTGGCTGATGGAGCAGCTCATCATGATCGACGCGCTCAAACGTGGCTCCGCCAAACGCATCACGGCGATTCTGCCGTTCTACCCCTACGCCCGTCAGGATAAGAAGCACCGCGGCCGCGAGCCGATCTCCGCCCGCCTCGTCGCAGACCTGCTCAGCGCCGCGGGCGCGGACCGCATCGTGTCCGTCGACCTGCACACGGATCAGATCCAGGGCTTCTTCGATGGGCCGGTGGATCACATGCACGCGATGCCGATCCTCACCGACTACATTGCCTCGAAGTACTCGCTGAGCAACCTCTGCGTTGTTTCCCCCGACGCGGGCCGCGTGAAGTCCGCCGAGAAGTGGGCAAACACTCTTGGCGACGCCCCGATGGCGTTCGTCCACAAGACCCGCGACATCGATGCTGCGAACCAGGTGGTGTCCAACCGCGTCGTCGGTGACGTCGAGGGCAAGGACTGCATCCTCATGGACGACATGATCGACACCGGCGGAACCATCTCGGGTGCCGTCGGCGTGCTCAAGGATGCGGGAGCGAAATCGGTGCTGATCGCCTGCACCCACGGAGTCTTCTCCGACCCCGCCCGCGAGCGCCTGAGCCAGTGCGGCGCGGAAGAGGTCATCACCACCGACACGCTGCCCCAGGACACGGAGGGCTGGGACAACCTCACCGTGCTGTCGATCGCTCCTCTGCTGGCGAAGACGATCCGCGAGATCTTCGAAAATGGCTCGGTGACCACGCTTTTCGAAGGCCAAGCCTAGGCAAGGTGAGGGCCCTTGCCCCTTAGCAGAGTTCGTCTATCATCCCGCGAGCTGTGCTGAGGCCCTTCTCGACGCCCGTGAGAAGGCGGTGCCCCCCCCCCGAGCCCGCTGAAGGCCCATCGGCGTCAGCGGCATCGTCTTCTCCCTTGTTGCGGTGATCTTTACCTTCGGCGGGTTCATGTCGCTGGACATGGCTGCGGGCGAGACGTCGGACCCCGATTGCTCTCGTGGGCTGAATTCTCACCCTCCGGTTGATCTGACAGGGCAAGATAATGAACGACAAGCGCCTCGGTGTCGTGAACGATAACGAGTGTGCGTCGCGTGCACCGTCTGAGCCAGCCATATTTAGTGTTGCCCGCTAGCCCACCCCGTCCGGCAACCCCCACGAAGGAGAACATGATGGCAACGATGACCATCGGCGATTTCATCATCGACAGGCTCAAGGCCTTGGGCATCCGAGAGATCCTCGGCGTTCCTGGTGACTTCAACCTGAGCTTCCTCGAGCAAATCGATGCCGCGGAGGACTTCCGCTTCGTGGGCACCTGCAACGAGTTGAACGCCGCTTATGCCGCCGACGGTTATGCCCGTCTCCACGGGGTGGGCGCCCTGCTGACCACCTACGGAGTCGGGGAGCTCTCCGCCCTTAACGGCATCGCAGGTGCGCGTGCGGAACACGTTCCCGTCGTCTCCATCGCTGGCGCTCCCCCGCAGTACGCCACCGAATACCGCTGGAACCTCCATCATTCTCTCGCCGACGGCGACTTTGACAACATGCTGGATGCGGTCCGCCCTTTCACCGAGGTGGCGATTCGGGTTTCACCCATGAATGTGGTGGGAGAGTTTGACCGCGCGCTGCGCACCTGCGTACGGGAGAAACGCCCCGTGCATATCCAGGTCCCCTCCGACATCACCCATCTCGAGGTCACCGTACCGGACACCCCTTTCACGGTTGATCCTCCGACGAGCGACGCGGAACGTCGTCACGCTGCCGTCGAGAAGTTCCTTGGCGCATTTGCGGAAGCCGAGCGGCCCCTGTTCTTGTTGGACCAAGACACGGACCGCCACGGCTTCACGGATGTTTTCCGTCGCATCATCGACCGGGCCCAGATCCCGTACGCGCACATGGCCTCCGCGAAGGCACAGCTCAATGAGCGCCACCCGCTGTGCGTTGGCACCTACAACGGCGCCGCCTCTGCTCCCGGCGTGAGGGAGAAGGTGGAGGGATCGGACTTCCTCGTGACCACCAACCCCCGCTTCATCGAAGTCAATTCCGGCAACTTCACCCACGCCCTCCCCGAGACCGGCGTGGTGAACTTCGGCGACCAGCACATGGTGATCGACAACGAGTTCATCGTGGGCATCAATACCCTTGAGGTTCTACAAGACATCGCGGCCGCGGTCCCGGAGGCTCAGAAGGCCCCGGCCGAACCCGTGAGCGCGCCGACCTACGACGTGCAACCCGACAAGCCGCTTACTCAGGCCAGGCTGTGGCCACGCATCGCGAACTTCATTGACGAGGGAGACGTGGTCATCGCCGAAGCAGGGACCTCCAACATCGGTCTCGGCCCGCAGCGCATGCCGGATTCGGTGAAGTACATCAACTCGCCCATCTGGGGTTCGATCGGCTTCACGTTGCCCGCCCTGATGGGCGCGATGCTCGCAGACCCGGACCGCCGCCACCTTCTCTTCATCGGGGACGGGTCTTTCCAGCTCACCGCCCAGGAGCTCTCCACGATTCTGCGCGAGGATCTCAAACCCATCATCTTCCTGGTGAACAATCGCGGGTACACCATTGAACGCTTCATCCTCGGCATGGAGCGGGAGTACAACGACATCCAGGACTGGCAGTTCTCTCAACTGCCTAAGGTGTTCAAAGCAGACACGTCCATGCAGACCTACAGCGTCTCCACCGAAGGCGAACTGGAAAAGGTGCTGGAGGAGGTCTCATCCTGCGGAAACGGCGCGTTCATCGAGATGCACCTCGACCCGTTCGACGCCCCGAAAGCGCTGCAGGGCTTCGGGCCGGCAACGGCCGACTTCGACTTCGGCCCCCGCGGCCCACGCAACCCCTAACACGCACCGTTCAGGCGCAGTGAGCTGGCGCTGCGAGGTACCGTACGCACAGCATTTGAATGCATCCGACCCAGCGGGCCCGTCCGCCCGCCCGATGATTTCTAGGAGCCACTCCACGTGATCCGCCCCGACCTCTCCCACCTCCCTGCCTACGTGCCCGGCGCGCGCAACGACGCCGCCGTGAAGTTGTCATCCAACGAAATTGCCGAGGGTCCGCTTCCCTCGGTTAAGGCCGCGATGGCGGGTTCGCTCGATACCGTCAACCGCTACCCGGACATGGGTGCCATTGAGCTGCGCACCACCCTAGCCCGCCACCTCGGTCTCTCGGTTGAGCAGGTTGCTGTGGGTACTGGCTCCTCCGCCCTTTGCCAGCAGCTGGTGAACATCACTGCGCAACCGGGCGATGACGTCATCTTTCCGTGGCGTTCCTTCGAGGCGTACCCGATCTTCGTCCACATCGCCGGTGCCAATCCAGTACCCGTAGCGCTGACGTCCGACTATCGCGTCGATCTCGCCGGTCTCGCCGCCGCCATCACAGACGACACCAAGCTCATCTTCGTGTGCAACCCGAATAATCCGACCGCGACGACGATCACCACGCGGGAGTGGCGCGAATTCATGTCCGCGGTTCCCGCAGACGTCCTCGTCGCCCTCGACGAGGCGTATTTCGAGTACAACTTTTCCGGTACCTCGCCTATCGGCACCGAGGAGATCACCGCCTACCGGAACGTCGTGGGCCTGCGCACCTTCTCCAAAGCGTATGGACTGGCCGGCGCCCGGGTCGGCTACGCTTTCGGCCCGGTAGAGATCATCGAGGCCCTCAACAAGGTCGCTGTCCCCTTCAGCGTCAGCTCCGTGGCCCAGGTCGGCGCGTTGGCCTCCCTGGACATGCACGACGAGCTGCAGCAGCGAGTCGAGACCACCGCCGAGCAGCGTGAGCGCCTGGCCGAGGCTCTCACCGGCCTTGGCTCGCCTAAGTCACAGACCAACTTCGTCTGGATTCCGGCCGAGTCCATCAGCATCGCTCCCGAGGAGCTCGCCGCGACGCTTGCAAGGAACAATGTGCTCGTCCGAGCCTTCCCCGAGGGCATCCGCGTCACGGTAACCACCGCCGAAGAGACCGACGCGTTCCTCACCGCCTGGAAGAAGTCCTACACGGGGTAGAGCCCGCAGGGCAAAGGGGGCGTCGAAAAGCTTGTTCTTCTCGACGCCCCCCTTGCTTGCTACCCCGTGATCACGTGGGGCTGGCCGAGGCCCTTGAGGCCCTCGATGCCAAACTCCACGCCGTAGCCGGAGTGCCCCGAGCCACCAAAGGGGATGCGCGGGTCGACGGCGCCGTGGTTGTTGATCCACGTGGTGCCGGCACGAAGGCGCTCGGCAACGGAGAGGGCACGCTCGCGGTCGGCGGACCACACGGAGGAGCCGAGCCCGACGTCGAGGGAGTTGGCCAGGTCGATCGCCTCGTCGACGGTGGAGTAACGCACGATCGGCAGGGCGGGGCCGAACTGCTCTTCGACAACCAGCGCGTTGTCTGGGTCAATGTCCGCGACAAGTGTCGTTGGGTAGAAGTATCCCTTCTGCCCCTCCTCAGGGTCGCCACCGATGACTACGCGCGCGCCGGAGTCCTTCGCCTTCTGCACAAGGTCGGCGACGATGTCGTACTGCGCCTTATTCTGCAGGGGTCCGAGCACGTTGTTCTCGTCGAGACCCTCGCCCATCGGCACGTTCTTCGCGAATTCCGCGAGGGCGTTGACGACCTCGTCGTAGATGGACTCCGGCACGTAGAGGCGCTTCAGCGCGGCGCACGTCTGACCGGTATTGATGAAGGCGCCCCAGAAGAGGCCCTCCGCGATGGCTGCCGGGTCGACGTCGTCAAGCACAATGCCCGCGTCGTTGCCGCCGAGCTCGAGGGTAAGGCGCTTGTAGGTGGGAGCGGAAGCCTCGATAATTTTCTGGCCCGTCGACGTGGAGCCGGTGAACATGAGCTTATCCACGTCCGGGTGCTTCGACAGGGCGGCCCCAAGTTCGCGGTCGCCGGAGACGTAGTTCAGCACTCCCTCAGGAACGGCGGTGGCGATCAGGTGGACGAGGGCCTTAACGGATAGGGGGGTGTATTCGGAGGGCTTGACCACAACGGTGTTGCCCATCCGTAGCGCGGGGGCGACCTGCCAGACGGTGATCATCATTGGCCAGTTCCACGGGCCGATTGCACCGACGACGCCCAAGGGGCGGTACGTCATGGTGGAGTAGGTCTCACCATCGTCCACGATGACCTCCGGTTCCAGCTCGAAGGACGCGGTCGCGCGCAACCAGCTGGAGCATGCCCCGACCTCGAAGCGGGCGTTCGGGCCGTTTAGCGGCTTGCCCTGTTCCCGCGAGAGAAGCTGCGCCAGTGGCTCCGCGTTCGCCTCGATTGCGTCCGCGGCGGCGTTGAGCATGGCGCTGCGCTGCTCGTGGGTGGTCGTGGCGAAGCTCGCGAAGGCCTCTCGGGCACGCGTGACGGCCGCATTAAGGTCCTCGACGCTGTCTGTATCGGCGAAACCGATCCTCTCACCGGTCGCGGGGTTGAGGATTTCGCGTCCAGAGTCACCCGCGTCGATGGCGGAGAGAAGCTCCTCGTAAGAACTGTAGGTGGGAAAACTCATTGCGTGCTCCTGTGAAGAAGGGGTGGGACCCCTTCATCTTCGCATGAGTCCTTTCCGACACACATGCCCACGGGGTATCGTATTTCACAATCCGTGCACGAGCTTCTGCTGCACACCGAGCCACCGCGACTACGGGCGAATGACGATCCAGGTTACCAACAGCCTTAATCTGCCCCAGTGGCGCGAGGCCACGGCCGCGTTCGCCACCCTCCGCATCGCCGCCGAGGCCCCTTCAAAAACGCTTACGGTGTCAGCACCAGTGTCTTCCGCAAGCAGGCACTGGCCGCTTCCTGACGACGCACCCGGTTATTTGACCCGCTGGTAGGGGTCGCGGGTGCCGATGTGCTGCACCTCCGTGTACTCCAGCATTCCCTCGCGGGAGCCCTCGCGACCGAGGCCGGAGGCCTTGACACCGCCGAACGGGATCGATGCGTCCGAAACGACGCCGGAGTTGAAACCGAGGATGCCGAACTCCAGGTTGTCAGAGGCGCGATACATCATGTCTGGGTCCTCGGAAAAAACATAGGAGGCGAGGCCGTACTCGGTGTCGTTGGCCATCTCCCACGCCTCCTCTTCGCTAGAGAACGTAAAGATGGGCGCGATCGGGCCGAAGATCTCCTCTCGGAACACCTTGGCGTCGCGGGAGGCGCCCGTGATCACGGTGGGCTCGAAGAAGTAGCCCTTGCCATCCACCGCCTTCCCGCCGGTGAGAATTGTCCCACCGTGTGCGACGGCGTCGTCGACAAGCTCCTGCATGCGCTCAACCGCCTTGGCCTCGATGAGCGGCCCGACTTCGACCCCGTCGTCCATGCCGTTGCCGACCTTCATCGCCGAGATCGCCGCGACAAACTTCTCGGTGAACTCAGCGGCGATGGATTCATGCACAAGGATGCGGTTCGCGGCGGTACAAGCCTCCCCGATGTTGCGCATCTTGGCTGCCTTCACCCCCGCCACGGCGCCCTCCATGTCGGCGTCGGCGAAGACAATGGCCGGGGCGTTACCGCCGAGCTCCAGGGAGACCTTGATGATGTTCTTCGCGGCCAGCTCCATGAGCGAGGACCCGACGGGGGTCGACCCCGTAAAGGACATCTTGCGCAGGCGCGGGTCTTCCATGATTGGTTCGGAGACGTTCGCCGCGGAGGTCGAGGAGACGATATTGATTACGCCGTCGGGCACACCCGCGTCCACCATCGTCTGCACGAAATACTGCATGGTCAGGGGTGTGAGCTTCGCAGGTTTGACGATGACGGTGTTGCCCGCAGCGAGCGCAGGGGCGATCTTGCGGGTCGCCATCGACAGGGGGAAGTTCCACGGGGTGATCAACAGGCACGGGCCGACGGGCTTGTGTACCGTGACCATGCGGTTGCCCTTCGCCGGGTACAGGTTAGTGTGCCCAAAGAAGTGATTGGCTTCTTCCGAGAACCACAACAGGTAGTCGGAGCCGTAGTCAACCTCGCCTTTAGCCTCGGTGAAAGACTTGCCCATTTCCAGGGTCATCAGGGTGGCGAACTCCTCCTTGCGCTCCTGCATCAGGCCGTACCCCCTGCGCAGGATCTCTGCCCGAGTACGAGGCGCAGTGCGCTCCCATTCCCGGCGCGCCGCGTGCGCGGCGTCGAGGGCGGCGAGGGAATCCTCGCGGGTGCCGGAAGACATCGTCGCCAGCACCTCCTCGGTGGCCGGGTTGAGAACGTCGTAGGTTTCACCCGCGGACCCGTCCCGCCACTCGCCGCCAATGAACAGGCGCTTTTCCACCTTGTTCAGCAGTTCCTCTACGTTCAGCATGTGCGTGCTCCTTACTTGTTGTTCGGGATGAAGTCCGCCGCCAAGGCACGTGCCGAGGTTGCCAGCAGCTGCACATCGGCGCCCACCAGCGCGAACGCGGCACCCTGCTCGAGATACGCCCGGGCCTGATCCACATTGAAAGCGTTGACCCCTACTGGCTTACCAGCTTCGCAGGCCACCCGGAAGGTGTGCTCCACCGCCGCGAGAACGTCCGGGTGCGTTTGTTGGCCGCGGGATGTGCCGCGACGGTGCCGTAGTCATTGTTCGCCCCGACCAGTACGTCCCAGTACGTCGCCGCCGTCCTCCTGCTCGGGGACAACGAGGCGCTCGATGCGTACTTTGCACAGGCCCTGCTCCCGCAGCGCTAGCGGGTGGGCGTCGAGAAGCGTTTTGCCCTCTCTGGCAGCGGTGTTAAGATGGGGCAATCTCGGCGAGGGCTGTAAGGCCGTTATCGGCGCGATATGAATCTCAGACTTTCTCAAGCCTGCGATCACTCGACGAGACCAGATCCGTTCAGTGGTCGCAGGCTTTTCCTGTGGCCCGTGCACTTCACAGGAGATTGCAAAAAATGTCTACCCCCCACGTCATCAAGGCTGAAAAGCGCGAGGAGTTCGGCAAGGGCGCGTCCCGCCGCCTGCGCCGCGAGGGCAAGGTCCCCGGCGTGCTGTACGAAGCCGGCATCGACAACGTGCACTTCTCCATCGACCGCTTGGAGATCACCGCACTCGTGCGCAACGAGGGCGTCAACGCTGTCCTCGAGCTCGAGATCGACGGTGAAAAGCTGCTCTGCATGGTCAAGCACGTTGACCAGAACGTCCTCACCCTCGAGATCGACCACATCGACTTGCTCGGTGTGAAGCGCGGCGAGAAGGTCGTCGTCGAGGTTCCGGTCGTCACCGAGGGTAAGGCCAAGCCGGACGCTGTCGTACTGCAGGAGGCGGACGTCCTCGAGATCGAGGTTGACGCCCTGAGCATTCCGGAAGAGATCGTCGTGTCTATCGAGGGCAAGGAAATCGGCGATCAGATCACCGCTGCCGACATCGCCCTGCCGGCCGGTGCTACGCTCACCACCGACCCGGAAACCCTCATCGTGAACATCACCTTCTTCCAGGAGGATGCTGAACTCGAGGCTGCCGCCGCGGAGGCGGAGGAAGGCGGCGCCGAGGCCGGTGCCGAGCCCAGCGAGGAAGCTTCCGAGTAGCTTGCCCGCGCTTCACGACGCCCCCGCCCTCCCCGCTTCGGGGATGCGGGGGCGTCGCTTATGATGTGGCCGTGTCCGATTCCCCCGTTTTGGTTGTTGGCCTGGGTAACCCAGGGCCCCAGTACGCCGGCACTCGCCACAACGCAGGTGGGTTGGTTGTCGAGGAGTTGCTTGGCCGGGCGACTCCGATGCCGGCCCAGCTCAGCGTTCACAAAAAGACGAACACGGAGGTTGCCGAGCTCGCGGCGGGGAGGTTGCTGCCCAAACGGCGGGTCGTTCTGGCGCGCACCCGCGGCTACATGAACGTCTCCGGCGGCCCAGTCAAGGCGCTGGCGGATTACTTCGGAGTACCGGTCGACGACACCTACGTTATCTACGACGAGCTAGATCTCGATCTGGGCGTAATTCAGCTGCGCGCCGGAGGCGGGGACCACGGCCACAACGGTTTGCGCTCGGTGACGAAGTCGCTGGGCACCCGCGAATACAACAAGCTGGCCGTGGGAATCAGCCGGCCGCCGGGGCGCATGGCCCCCGCGGATTACGTGCTCGCACCGTTCTCTCGGATGGAAGCCGAAGAGCTGCCCATCGTTGTCGCGGACGCCGCCGATGAGCTGTTGTGCGTGGCGGGTAGCGTTTAACCATGCGCCTTGTCACACTCCGCACGGACGATCTGACCGTCGCCGCCCGCCTCATTTCTGATCTCGAGGCCGCCGTTCTCCCCGGCTACGCCGACGTCGGCGAGCTGCTTGCCAACCCACAGTGGCGCGCGATTGCAGCTGCTGGGGGCTCCGTAGTTCGCGTCACCCCCGCCGACATCGCTCCGGTCGTGCCGCGGCCGGGCAAGATCGTCTGCGTCGGGCTGAACTACGCCACGCACATCGACGAAATGGGGCACGCGTGCCCAGACGTCCCCACGCTCTTTGTCAAGTTCCCTGACGCGCTCATCGGCCCCTACGACGACGCCGTGGTGCCCACCTTCAACGCCGAAACCCTCGACTTCGAGGGCGAACTCGCCGTGGTCATCGGTTCGCGCGCGCGCCACGTGAAAGAACAGGAGGCGGCCGCTCACATCGCGGGTTACACCATTATCAACGACTACACCCAGCGTGCCTACCAGTACCGCACCCAGCAGTGGCACCAAGGCAAGTCCCTCGAGAAGACGGCAGGGTTCGGCCCGTGGCTCGACACCGAATGGACTCCGGGTCCAGCGCTGGAAACCACCCTGAACGGCGAACGCATGCAACACTCCCCCACCGACGACATGGTGTTCAGCCCCGCAGCCCTCGTGGCGTTCATTTCCCACCTCTACCCGCTCAATCCGGGCGATGTGATCGCCACCGGCACGCCCGATGGGGTCGGCCACGCCCGAACGCCGAAGCGCTACCTGGGTGACGGCGACACGGTGCGCGTTGCCATCGAGGGCCTGGGCCACATCGAAAACACCACGCGCGTCGTTTAGGGCGTCAGCGCCGCCTCGATCTCGGCAGCGGGAGCCTGCACCAGGTCATCAAAACCGTGGCCGACCAGGCAATACGGGTTATCCGGGACCATCGGTTTGAGGTAGGGGTAGATCGCGGGCATATCAGAGTGGGCGCGGGTGAAATCCGTTTCCACCCCGCGCGCCCAGCGGCCGGAAAACGCCCGGCTGTTCACCGACGTACCCCCAGCGCGCAGGATCTCGCGGTTGCGCACGCTCGTTCCCGCCTCCTCGGCCAGCAAGAAGGCAGTGCCACACGCGACCGACGCCGCCCCTAGGCCAAGCAACTTCTCGACGTCCCGTCGAGCGCGCACCCCGCCCGCCGCAATGACAGGAGTGGGCACCGCCCCGAGAACTGCCTGGAGCAGATCCTCAAGGGGCCTTTCGTCTGGGGTGTCATTCTGGTCCCACGTCCCGCGGTGCCCGCCGGCGAGCGGGCCCTGAACGACCAGGCCGTCGGCCCCACGCGAGGCAGCCTCCTGCGCCTCGGACTCGCAGGTCACCGTCACCCACGCCGCAGACCCAACCCGGTGCAACTGGTCGATTTCCGCGGCGGTGAAACAGCCGAAGGTGCTGGAGACGATCGCGGGAGCTGCGTGGAGGACAAGCTCGAACTTCTCCGCGAACCCGCCGGTTAGGTCCACCCCCGGAACGTCGGTACCGAGCTCCTGGGCGACCCGCGTGACGTCGTCAAGCGAAGGCTCTTCCTGCGGGTAGAACAGATTGACGCCGAAGGGCCCGCGCACCGCAGCGAGCTGCTCGCGCGCGTCGGTCACTAAGCACGTGCCGAGGGCGAGAAATCCGAAGCTCACGGCATTAACGAGTTCTGGGGTACTCGGCCCGCCCGCCATTGGGGCCGCAACGATGCGAGGGAGGTCCATGCCGGCCATTGTCTATCATTCATACCCATGTTGGAATTCCTCGCGCGCCTTCTCCGCCCCGTTCCCGCTGACGAGCTAACCGTGGAATGGCTCGTCGTGGGCTTGGGAAACCCGGGTGAGGAGTACGCGTCGACCCGCCACAACATCGGCTACATGGCGCTCGACCGCGCGGCCCGAGAGCGCGGTGTCGCGTTGCGTCCCGTCCCGGGGGCCCCGGCGCTAGCTGGGGTGCGCGACGGGATTGCCTACGCTCGCTCAACGACGTACATGAACGAGTCTGGTGCGGCGGTCGCGCCGCTCGCCGAGCGCTACCACGTCCCGCCGGAGCGCATCGTCGTCATCCACGACGAGCTTGACCTGCCGCCCGGCACGGTGCGACTGCGCCTTGGGGGCAGCGAAAACGGGCACAACGGGCTGAAGTCGTTGACCGAGAACCTCGGAACCCGCGGTTATGTTCGGGTGCGCATTGGGATCGGGCGCCCGCCCAAGGGCACTCCCGTGCCTGACTGGGTGCTCTCCCCCCTAGAGGGCGACGTCAGCGCGGAGGTCGAAAAAGCCGCACGCGCGGCGCGACTCGTGCCCGCTCAAGGACTCGTGCGGGCGCAGAATGAGATCCACGCCCCCTAGATAATTTAGGCGAGGGCGACCTCGATGTCGGCCAGCACGCGGGCGCGATCGCCGATCTTGACGTCCCGCGGGGCGAACGAGCCGTTCGTGAAGTCGTCGAAGAGCCCCAGGGAGACCTGGTTGCGGATGTCGTTCATGGAGAAGTTGGCCACGATCTGGCGCCAATGCTCGACTGCCCGGATGGCGCCGTCAGCGCCGTAGGCCACGAAAGCGACCGGCTTGCCGGCCCACTCGGAGCCGAGGGAATCGAAGGCGTTCTTGAAACCGCCCGGAATCGAGTGGTTGTACTCGGGGGTGACGAAGATAAAGGCGTCGCAGGCATCGACGGCCTTCGACCACGCGGTGGTGTTTTCATTGTCGTACTGCTTGTTGGCCGCACCCGGGATGGTGGCCGAAGTGAGCAGCGGCACGTTGAAGGCAGTGAGGTCGAGCAGTTCGTATTCGGCACCCTCGTGGGTGGAGGCTTCCTCCATGACCCAGTTGGCAACCTGTTCGCCGAGGCGGCCCTCGCGCACCGAACCGAGAATGACACCAATCTTCTTCATGCGAAACTCTTTCTTGTTGACGTGTCTACATCTTGCCTTGGTGACTATACTCCGCAACAGCTGCACGATTCATAACGAGCCGCTCAGGCGACTAGGCTATACGCCCTATGAGCACCCTTTCCGAGGCCCGACGCCGCCGCACCTTCGCCGTCATCGCCCACCCCGACGCCGGCAAGTCGACCCTAACGGAGGCTCTCGCCCTGCACGCCCGCGTCATCTCCGAAGCCGGGGCGGTGCACGGAAAGGGAAACCGCAAGGCCACGGTCTCGGACTGGATGGATATGGAAAAGGATCGCGGTATCTCGATCGCTTCTTCGGCCCTTCAATTCGAGTACCTGCCTGCCGCGTCGGAGGGCGCCGAACCTTTCGTCATCAACCTCGTGGACACTCCCGGCCACGCGGACTTCTCGGAGGACACCTACCGCGTGCTCTCCGCCGTCGACGCCGCCGTCATGCTCATCGACGCCGCGAAGGGGCTGGAGCCTCAAACACTCAAGCTCTTCCGGGTGTGTAAGGCGCGCGGCCTGCCGATCGTCACAGTGATTAACAAGTGGGACCGAGTGGGGCGTGAACCGCTCGAGCTTATCGACGAGATCGTCACCGAGATCGACCTGCAACCCACCCCCTTGTACTGGCCCGTCGGCGAGGCCGGCGACTTCCGTGGGCTTGCCCACATCAACGCCGACGGCGAAGCGGACACGTACATCCACTTCATCCGCACCGCCGGCGGCTCCACCATCGCGCCCGAGGAACACTACACTCCAGCGGACGCGCTGACCCGCGAAGCGGATGCGTGGGAAACCGCCGTCGAAGAAGCGGAGCTGCTCGCGGCCGACGGCGCGGTGCACAACCAAGAGCTGTTCGAACAGTGCATCACCTCGCCGGTCATCTTCGCCTCGGCGATGCTCAACTTCGGCGTGCACCAGATCCTCGATACCCTGTGTGCCATCGCCCCCTCCCCCGTCGGGCGTGCGTCTGACCCGGCGGCTGTGGAGGCGTCGACAAGTGCGATGGATGCCGAAAGGGAACTCGACGACGACTTCTCCGGTGTCGTCTTCAAAGTGCAGGCAGGCATGGACAAAAACCACCGGGACACCTTGGCCTTCATGCGCGTGGTCTCAGGGGAGTTCGACCGAGGCATGCAGGTCACCCACGCGCAGTCGGGGCGCAGTTTCTCCACGAAGTACGCGCTGACCGTGTTCGGCCGCAACCGCGACACCGTGGAAACCGCGTTCCCCGGGGACATCATCGGCCTGGTCAATGCGGGATCCCTCGCGCCAGGTGACACGATTTACAGCGGCCGCAAGGTGCAGTTCCCGCCCATGCCACAGTTCGCCCCTGAACACTTCCGTACCCTACGGGCACAGTCTCTGGGCAAGTACAAGCAGTTCCGCAAGGGGCTGGAGCAGCTCGACGCCGAGGGTGTCGTGCAAATCCTGCGCAATGACCTGCGCGGTGACGCCGCGCCTGTCATGGCGGCCGTTGGCCCGATGCAGTTTGAAGTCATGCAGGCACGTATGGAAAACGAGTACAACGTCGAGACCATCACCGAGCCAGTTCCCTACTCGGTGGCGCGGCGCACCGACCCCGAATCCGCTGACCTGCTGGGGCGGCAGCGCGGGGTGGAGATTTTCACCCGCACCGACGGCAAGCTCATCGCCCTGTTCGGTGACAAATGGAAGCTTGCTTTCGTCGAAAAGGAGCATCCCGATCTGACTATGGAGCCGCTTGTCGCGGACTAGCCTAGCCTGTATGGACCAACCCCGCCCCGCCGATCAACACGTTTCCGCCCGTGCTGGCGGCCTTGGCCGGCGTGGCGCTTGAGCCCGGTGCCCGCTTAGTTAGCGGGGCTGCATGCGCAAGGCCCCGTCCAGACGGACCGTCTGCCCGTTGATATACGTGTTGTCCACGATGGACAGCACCAGCGCCGCGAACTCCTCCGGTGTGGCGAGCCGCGAGGGGAACGGGACGCTCCTTTCCAGCTCCGCGCGAAACTCCGGGGTGATCTGCTCCATCATCGGGGTTGCCACGACTCCCGGCGCGATGGCGTTGACGCGAACGCCGAGCGATGCCAAGTCACGCGCGCAGGTGAGAGAAAGCGAATGCACCGCACCCTTCGACGCGGCGTACGCGGCTTGCCCCACCTGCCCCTCGAAGGCGGCGATGGACGCGGTGTTGATGATCACGCCGCGCTGTCCGTCGGCGTCGACAGGCTCGTTGGCGGCCATGGCCTCGGCGGCAGCGGTCAGAACGTGAAACGTGCCGCGCAGGTTCACGTCGATAGTCTTGGCAAACAGGCCAGGATCGTGCGGGCCATTGCGGCCCACGATGCGGGCCGATGGGCAAATGCCGGCGCAGTTTACCGCCACACGCAGCGGCGCCTGCGAGGCGGCGACTTTGACCGCCTCTGCTACCGCTGCGGGATCCGTGACGTCGACGCTGAGGTAAGAGATTCCCTCCATCTCCGGCCCCTCTTGCAGGTCAAACCCGGTCACGAGGGCACCTCGCGCGGCAAGTGCTTTGGCGGTCGCGTGGCCCAGGCCCGAGGCGGCGCCCGTGACCACGGTCGAGATTCCATTCAGTTCCACGGTTATTCTTCCCTTCGTTGCAGATGGCCTGGGGTTGTTAGACGAATGCGGAAACGCCCGTGACGGCGCGGCCGACGATGAGCGAGTTGATCTCATACGTGCCTTCGTAGGTGAAAAGCACTTCGGCATCGCCCATCATTTTGGACAGTCCGTACTCGGTGAGGATGCCATTGCCGCCGCCGATGGCCCGCCCGGCTGCCGCCGATTCACGTGCGAACCGAGTTGTCGTTGCCTTCGCCAGTGCGGCGTGCGGCATGTCCAGGTTTCCTTCCTCCTGCAGCTGCGCCACCTGGGCCATCATGGACAGCGACGCATTCGCGTTGCCGAGGATGCGCGCGAGATGTTCCTGGATTAGCTGGAACTTCGCGATGGGCCGGTTGAATTGCTGACGCGTCACCGCGTACTCGCGCGCCTTGTCAAAGATCCCCAGCTGCAAGCCCGCGCCCTGCCAACCGACCCATGCGCGCGAAGAACAGAGGAACTCGTTAACGTTGGCGAAGGATTGCGCGCCCGGGATCACATTGCTATGGGGGACCAGGACGTTATCAAATACAATGTCTGCGTTTTGCATAATGCGCAGCCCCATCTTGCTGGTGATTTTGGCTGTGCTGGCCCCCTCGCGGTCGAGCTCCACAATGAAGGCGCGGATCTGGCCGTCGGAAGTGTCACGGGCAAACGTGATAGCGAAGTCTGCGAACGTCCCCGCGCCGATCCAACGCTTCACTCCGTCGATCACCCAGCCTTCGTCGGTGCGCTGGGCGGTAGTAGCCAAGCCTCCGGCGATGTCGGAGCCGTGTTCGGGCTCGGTCAGCGCAAAACAACCGATGTGCCGAAACGTCCTAAGGCCCGGCAGCCAGCGCTGCTTCTGTTCCGCGGAGCCGAGCTTGTCAATCACACCGACAATGAGCTCATTGTGAATTCCGACGAGCGCCGATAGTGATACGTCTACCCTGGTCACCTCGGCGTAGACCAAGCCGCGGAACAACCGGGAGGTGGCGCTGAGCTCGATTTCCCCGAGTCCCTTCTCGGCCAGCTTGGGCAGCAGGTCGAACGGCAAGTCCTCCCGGTCCCAATACTCGCCGACGGCCGGCGCAATCTCGGTTTGGAGAAATTCGTGGATTTCCTGGAGGTGTTGTTGTTCATCGCCTGTAAGGCGGTCCGCGACCCCGAGGAGGTCGGCGTGTGGGTAGGCAACGGAGGCCAGATGGACGGAATCGAGGATCGGGGGCATGGCCTCTCCTTCGAGAAAGAGCTGTACGGTTTAGCCGATTACTGTACTCAGAGATGTTAGATGTGTCTCGTTTTTGCACCGATCTACACTGAAGCAGCCATCTAACCGCCTCTCCGCCGGAGCCACTTGTGACCCAGCCTTCGACCCCCCGCCAGCGCGAACTATTCAACGCCTTACTCAGCGACTTCCTCGCCGAGGGCTTCGAAGCTTTCACAATCGACGGGACGGCGAAACGGTACCGGTGCTCAAAGTCGACCATCTACGCCCTCGGCCGGACCCGCGACGCGATCATCAGGCGGGTCCTAGTCAGCTTCTTCCGCGAAATTGCTCGGCGCACAACCCCGTCGATACACGGGCACGCAAGCTCCGCGACTCACGCCCTAGAATCCTATTTCGCGGCTATTGCCACCGCACTTCAGCCCGCCAGCCCCGCATTTATGCGCGACCTCGCCTCAGAGGCGGTAGCCCAGGAAGTCTTCAGCGTCAACACTAAAGCTGCGACAGAGGAAATCCGCGCCATCCTGGTCCGCGGCATGGAGTCAGGAGAATTTCGCGTCAATGATCCACAGTTCCTCTCACTGTTCATCTACCGCGCGATGACCGACATCCAGCGCGGGACCTATGCCGAGACCACCTCCACCGCCGACGCATACCAGGAGCTCGGGCGATTGATCCTGCGCGGAGTGACACGCGACTAGAACCTCGCCGGGTTTTCTTTTTCCGTCATAAACGTTTTTGGGATCCATAATTAGTACTTCGAGCTCGAACTACAGTCAGGTGAACACGCGCCGGCGGATCTGACGCGGATGAAAACCCCCGAAGAAACTTGTCGCCGCCGGCGAGCCTCTCAACCCCGAGCTCATATCCACCATCGAGCGAGCCTGGCAAACGTCGGTACGCGATGGCTTCGGACAGGTAGCAGAGTCGATTCTGAGGCACTGTCGCGAAAGCCTGGCACCCTATAAGCGCATCCGGCGGCTCGAGTTCTATGAACTGCCGAAGACGATCTTGGGCAGAATCCGCCGAGTCGAGCTGCGCAAGCGCGAGACCGAAATTCGCTCCTCCGACGGAGGCGAAACCACAGCCTCCACCGAGTTCGCGGACACTGACTTTCCCAACCTGCGGGCGCTGGACGAATAAAATTCAGGCTATGCCAACAAATCCTCCTCGGATCGACAGCCTGGCAGAGGCCCACCGGCAGTGGGCTACGCACTACTCCGCTCAGGCAGCGCGAGGGCTGAGCACCTTGTCTTCCGTTGCCCGCGCGGCCCACCTATTGCGCGCGGGCGCGGAAGAGGCGCTTCAGCCTTTCAAAGTCAGCTTTGCCCAGTTCGAACTGCTGACCCTGCTCATGTGGACGCGTTCGGGCGGGCTTCCTATGTCGAAGATCAGCTCGCGGTTGCACGTGCCGCCGGGGTCGCTGACGCACACCGTCTGTCGGCTGGAAAAAGAGGGGCTGATCGCGCGGACACAATCTTCGCGCGACCGCCGCTCGATTCTCGTCTCCATCACCGACCAGGGCGTTGCCTTGGCGTCGGCAGCTGGGCCGGAGCTGAGCCGGTACTTCGAAGAAACAGATCTGACGGAGCAACAGCACCGCCAGATTGTGGAAGCGACAGCCGCCTTGCGACGGGCCGCCGGGGAATTCGTCGAATAGCTTTAGGAGTGGGTGAAGTCGGCGTCGCGTTTCTCCACGAACGCCGCCATCCCCTCCTTTTGGTCGTGGGAGGCGAAAAGTGAGTGGAATGTACGACGCTCGAACAGTAGCCCCTGAGCGAGGGTGGTCTCTCCCACTGCGTTTATCTGCTCCTTGATCAAGGTGGTCGCCACCGCCGACTTCGTGGCGATGACTTCGGCGGTCTCCAGGGCTGCATCCAGCAGTTCTGCCGCCGGCACGACGCGGGCGACAAGACCCGAGCGCTCAGCTTCCTCGGCATCCATCATCCGGCCGGTGAGGCACATCTCCATCGCCTTTGCCTTTCCGACTGCCCGAGTGAGCCGCTGCGAACCACCCATGCCCGGGGTGACGCCGAGGTTGACCTCGGGCTGGCCGAACTTCGCGCGGTCGCCCGCGATGATGAAGTCGCACATCATGGCGAGCTCGCAGCCGCCACCCAGGGCGTACCCGTTGACCGCCGCAATGATCGGGGTGCGCGCACGCGTCAGCACGTCCCAGCCTGCAAACCAATCGGCGGTGTACATTTCCGTCGCCCCCTTCGCCGCCATTTCCTTGATGTCGGCGCCTGCGGCAAACGCCTTGTCGGAACCGGTGATGACGATCGCGCCGATCCCCCCGTCTCGGTCGAACTCGGTGACTGCCTCAGTGACCTGCTCCATGGTCTCTTTGTTGAGGGCATTGAGGGCCTCCGGTCGGTTCAAGGTAATCAGTCCGACGCGGCCGCGGGTCTCGCTAAGGATCGTGGACGTGCTCATGGCATTCCTCCTAAATGGTGGTGAAAACTGAAGAAAGGGTGTCGGCGGGGACGCTGTCAAGCGACTCGCGCTCCCACATCGGCGCACTGTACTGTCCCGGGTTTTGTTTCTAGGCGTTAACCCGCTCCGCGCAGAATGACGAGGCGGACAGTTTCCTCGTCCGCCCATGCCTCGAAGACCCGGCGCATGTCGCACACCGTGTCGAGGTTGAGGGCGTTGAGTCCTTCCGGGCGGTTCAGGGCGATAATTCCGGCTTTTCCGCGGATCTCACCGACGACGACAGAAGTGTTGGTCGCCTGGGTTACCCCTCTAGCAGCAAAGCTTCGCCCTGGCCGCCGCCACCGCACAACGCAACTCCGGCCGCGGTTGCGTTACCAGCCGCGAGTTGGTGCGCAGCATGCACAACGAGGCGTGCCCCCGAGGCGCCGATCGGGTGCCCTAACGCGATGGCTCCCCCATGCGGGTTGACAATGTCCTCGGACACCCCCAGCTGGCGCGCCGAATGGGCGACAACCGCACCGAAGGCTTCATTGATCTCGATGAGGTCCAGCTTGTCCACACGCCACCCCTGGCGCTGCAACGCCTGTTCCAGAGCATTCGCGGGTTGCGCCTGCAGGGAGGCGTCCGGACCGGCCACTTGGCCCACGGCACGCAGCGTTGCCAGGGCCGTCCAACCCTGCTCGGTGGCATGGTGACGGGTAGTGAGGGCAACAGCAGCCGCCCCGTCCGTGATAGGAGAGGAATTGCCCGCCGTAATACTCCCGTCCTGGCTGAACGCCGAGCGTAAAGCCGCCAGCGATTCCTCGGTGACTCCTTCCCGAATGCCTTCATCAGTCTCGACGGTCGTTTCGCCACGCCGGGTGCGCACCGTGACCGGAGAGATCTCCAGGCCAAGCGTGCCGTCCTGTGTGGCGGCAAGCGCCCGCTGATGGGAAAGCGCCGCGACGCGGTCCTGCTCCTCGCGGGAGACGGGGTAATCGTTGCCGTGTTGCTCTGTCAGCAATCCCATGGAGATACCTTGGTGTGCGTCGCGCAGACCGTCGTACTCCATATGGTCAACGGCCTCGAGTGCGCCGAACTTCACGCCGGCCCGCGTATTGCGCAGCAGATGCGGCGCATTCGTCATCGACTCCATCCCCCCTGCAACGACCACCGAGGCCTCACCCGAGCGGATGAGGCGGGCGGCGTCGATCACGGCGGTGAGCCCCGATAGGCAGACTTTGTTAACCGTCGAAGTATGCGCGCTCGCGGGAATGCCCGCCCCTAGGGCAGCTTGCTTGGCCGGGTTCTGCCCCGCTCCGGCCTGCAGAACCTGCCCAAGAATGACCGCTTCCACGGCGTCTGCCGAGACCCCGCCTTGGGCGAGGGCACCCTGGATTGCATGGCTTCCCAACTTCGTCGCTTCTAGCTGTGCAAGAGCGCCGAGAAGCTTGCCAAACGGGGTGCGCGCCGCACCCACAATCACTACATCGTCGTTCTCTCTGCTCGCCATGGAGTGACCACCCTTCAAACGGTACGTAGTTCTTTGGAATCGTACCGTTGAAGCGTGATCCGCGCCACCACCTACGCTCCCCTAAGGAAGCGCTCCCACTGCGGCCACTCCCGCTCCACCTGCGCCTCTCCGGCCACATAGTTTTCCTTCAACTTGGCGACGTTCAACTCTGTCGCCTCCACCTGCATGGAATCGGGGAAGAAGAGCTGCGCCTGCCCCGCTGCTTCGAGGTCTAGGAGCGTCTGCTTCGAGGCGTTGTACCGCGCGGGACGGCTGATAATGCTCTCGGCGACCGCCGGGTTTTTCCGGAACATTCGCCGGGTAACGCGGGGTCGCGTCACCTCAGGGCGGACGTAGTCCCTCGGCTTTGTAGCTAGGAAGAAGAAGCGAGTGAACCCGGCGCGGCGGGCGGCGTCGATAAGAATGCCCCCGGAGTCGCCGAGGGCGCCGTCGACGTACGGGGCGTCGCCGATGAGTGGCATCTGCATGATCAGGGGAAGTGTTGAGGAGGCGCGGGTGGCCCGGTTGATGTCGTCGATCGTTGCCATGTCGGCCCGGTTCCACACCACCGTTTCCCCCGAATCAGCCCGGGTCGCCTCCACGTGGACTTCCTCCTCGGTGGAGAGGTACGTGTCGTAGTCGAAGGGCAGGGCCTCCGACGAACCCTCGTAGATAAACTCCCCGTTTATGTAGCCTCGGCCTCGCACGAAACTGCGCCATCCGCCAAACTCCGGGTGGCCGACGAATTCCGTGAAGGAGCGGCGGGAGCGCTCGATATCGCGCGAGGCGTAATTCAGCGCGTGCACCGAACCCGCGGAGACGCCCCCGACCCACCCGAAGCGCACCTCGTGCTCGAGGAGCTTGATCACGCCGGGGGCTGTATACGAGTTGCGGGTTCCCCCGCCTTCGAGAATTAGGGCGGTGTCACGCGCGTCGATCATGGCAGCCTATTATAGGGCCCCGACGCTACGGCGTCTGGGTTCCGCCGGTCGCCGATAGCGTCGAGCCCGACACGTAGGACGAGTCGTCCGAGGCGAGGAACACGTAGGCCGCCGCGAGCTCGGCGGGCTGCCCGGCGCGCCCGACGGGGGACTGCTGCCCGAAGGTCGTGATCTTCTCCTGGGGCTGACCATGGCTCGGCTGTAGCACGGTCCAGAACGGGCCGGGAGCCACAGCGTTAACGCGGATGCCCTTGTTCGGCAGCAGGTCCTGCGACAGGCCCTTTGCCAAGTTGTTCATCGCGGCCTTCGTCATCGCGTAATCCAGCAGCGTCTCCGAGGGGTTGTACGCCTGGATCGAGCTGGTGAAGATAATCGACGAACCGGGCGGCATGTGGGGCACGGCCGCCTTGGTCACGCGGAACGAGGAGTAAATGTTCGACTTCATCGTCGCGTCGAAGTCTTCGTCGGAAATCTTCTCGATTCCCTCGTGGAAGATTTGGCGAGAGGCGTTGTTCACCAGCACGTCCAGCCCGCCCAGCTCGGCCACGGCCTTCTCCACTGTCGCGTTGCAGGTTTCAAGGTCCTGCAGGTCACCGGGTATTGCAACCGCTTTGCGTCCGGCCTCTTCGATAGCTTCGATCACACGACGCGCGTCCTGCTCCTCCTCGGGGAGGTAAGCGATCGCCACATCGGCGCCTTCGCGCGCAAACGCCACGGCGGCGGCGGCCCCAATGCCCGAATCACCACCCGTGATTAGGGCTTTGCGCCCCTCCAGCTTGCCGGAACCGACGTAGGTATCAAGACCGATGTCGGGTACCGGCGTAGCTTCCGTCTCAAGGCCGGGGTGTTCCTGCACCTGCTCGGGAGGGGAAATAACGGGGTACTTCTTGCGGGGATCGGTGAGAGCCATTGAAGCTGCCTCCTATAATGATCGTCTTATCGTTTGCAGGGCCCGAGTGTACCGAAACTCACCGTGCCTCCTCGCCGCGCTTGATGCTCCCCACCTTCTTGCCCCGCGCTAGCTCGTCGACAACTTTGTCCATGTAGCGGATCGCGCGCATCAGCGGGTCCTCGATCTCCTCGACCCTCACCCCGCACACGACTCCCGTGATGAGCTGGGAGGATGGGTTAAGCGGATGGTCATCGAAGAACTCCCGCAGGGTCGCATCGGACTCCGCTGCAGCGTGGATCTCGCCGCTACTGAGCCCGGTGAGCCACCCGAGGACGTCGTCAAGGTGCTCAATGTCCTTTCCCTTTCGTTGGACCTTTGCCACGTAGTTGTTGTAGATATCGCCGAACCGGTAATTGAAGGCGCGTTCCATACCGCGCGATCGTAGCGGGGTTAGACTTCGGCCATGGGCTTGCTGGAACGGATCCGCACGATCTTCGGTGGCACCGCATTGGTGGACTACCCCGCACACGTCAGGGACGTGTCGGCGGGCAGGCTCGATACGTACACCGTCAAGCTCGACCCCGACACCGACGAGTCGCGCGTGGTACTCACCATCGACGCCCCTTCTCTACGGGCACTTTCGCCTCTCGACGCCCCCGTGCGCCTCTGGTCGCCGTCTTCTGAGGACGTCACGTTCGTCCCCGTTCGTCGCGCGGCCAATCCCGCGCTCGACCCAAACCTGGGCTGGATCATTCCCGTCACACCGGACGCCGTGGCCGAGCTGAGTGCATTGACGGGCGTGCCCGGTGAGTACGACCTAGCCTCGCTCCACCTTTCGCTGATCGTGTCGGGTTCCTAGGCCGGGGCGCGGCTAGCTGGCGACGGACAACCGATTTTAATCAAAGATCGCCGGATCGGGCGCTCGACTGTGACGGGCCCCCCGCGCTTTGGCCGCGGTGCGTTGCCCTGGTGCTTGCCGGTATTGATGCGTGCGCGTCGGCATCGGGGGCCCGCCACGAGCTGAGTGGTACCGGACCTCTCCGTTCACCGGGTCTTTCGTGAAGTAGCCCTTCCCGCCTTCCCCGTCGCGCCGGTCGTTGTTGCACCGGTGGTGCTCTCGACACAGCAGGACGAGGTTGTCCAGCGACGTCATTCCGCCGTCGAGGTACGACACGAGGTGGTGCGCTTCGAGCTCAATACCCGGCTTCGTGCAGCCATTCCAAGCGCACACCGATTGGAGAGCCAGCAACGCAATCTTCTCTTCAATGCTGGCAAAGCGGGCACGCCCCAGGCTGAGCGGGACGCCGGTCGCGGAATCGAGCTGGAGGACGAAGCTGTCCCCCGCCAACCCGAGTTCTGCTAAGTCAAGCGCCGTTAGCGGCGTGCCGGTGTTGCTCGGGAAGACCGTGGGAGGGTCTGCGTTGAGCAAGTCCTCGAGGGTAAGGGTGACAACGACGGTTCCGACCCCGGACTGGCGTCGTGCTTTGTCAACCGAGTACGAGCGGAGAATGTGAAGGAGGTGGTCGAATCGGCGCTGGCGCTTCGTTCTCATATCCACGGCTCCCCCTGGTAAGTGGGATCCGGGCGCGTCACCACCGGCGAGCGCTGCCTCAATGAGAGCGCGGTGCGCTCGGTCGACATAGAGCTTCATCCAGCTCCCGCCGTCCCCGTCCTCTGCGCCAAAAACTACCGTTCGCTTTTTGAAGGCTGCGAACGGGTCCACCTTGCCACCCAGATCGCGGCCGTTGCGGTTCGCCCTACGCACAAGCGTATCGACGTAAGACCGCAATTCCTCCGGGTTCATCCGCGTGGCCGCATCCATCGCTTCCGCATACACGGCGCGGTATCCGGGGTTGGAATGCTCATTAAGTGCGCGCAAGGCGTTGCGGATAATGCGGTGCTTTTCCTCGGATGCCTGCTTCTCCTTGGCCGCCTTCCGGGCCCGCGACTGGGCCGCCTTCTCGGCCGCCCGGCGACGCTCGGCCTCTTGCTCGCGCGCGGGATCGGGGTCGTCCTTATCCTCGCGCGGGGCGCTGGGTTCACCGAAGAGCGTCTGGCCGCGTGATAGCCACTCGAAGGCCGTGGCCCGAGAGACGCCGAGGCGCTGAGTGAGGTATTCAACCGGGTGGGTCGCCCCAACGAGCGAACCGGCGTCGTCGCGTTGACACAAGTAGGCAAACGACGCATGGATGCCGGCTAGGTATCCCAGTGTTTCTTGCAGCCGCTCCATCGACTGGCGTGTACCCGAAAGTTGCAGCTCCTCGGGGTTCGACATGGTCTCGGCGAGGGAAGCTAACCCCTGCTCGATGAGCTCAACAGAATGCTCGATCGTCCGCATGGTCACCTGCCCCCTTTCTGGTCACAACATTAGGGGCCCACCAAGACAAGGAGGTGCAGACTATCGAAAATGTTTTCGAACGGGTGGCGAGGCCCCTACGCCCGCGCCAGCGCCTCCCCGACGCGCTTACCAGAGTGGATGCACCCGCCAAGGAACGTCCCTTCCAACGCGTTCTTGCCGTGCATTCCCCCGCCGCCAAAGCCAGCGGCCTCACCGCAGGCGTAAAGGCCGGGGAAGACGGTGCCGTCGGCAAGCAAAGCCCGCCCTGAAAGATCCGTCTCGATTCCGCCGAGCGTCTTACGGGTGAGCACGTGGAGGCGGACCGCGATGAGCGGGCCCTTCTTCTCGTCGAGAATCCGGTGCGGCGGGTGGACCCGCACGATCTTGTCACCCAGGAAGTGCCGGGCCATTCGAATGTAGTTGACCTGGATGTCCTTGGAGAAGGGGTTCATGGTCTGAGAGTCGCGGTCGATGAGCTGTGCGCGAACGAGCTCGAGGTCGACGGGGACGTCGCCAATCTCATTCATACCCTCGACGAGCTCTTCGATCGTGTCGGCCGTGACCCAATCCTCGCCGTGATCCTGGAACGCCTTAATGGACCCGGGAGTGCCTGGCCCGAGCTTGCCGGCGAGCTTCTTCAGGGACTTGTCCGTTAAGTCCGGGTTCTGCTCGGAACCGGAGAAGATGAACTCCTTATCGGCAATGGACTGGTTGAGCACAAACCAGGAGTACCCGTAACCGGTACGGCCGATGTGCGCCAGCGCGGCAAGGTTGTCCGATCCCGGGAAAAGGTGAGCCGGAAGGCGCTTGCCCGTAGCATCCAGCCACATTGCCGACGGCCCCGGGATGATGCGAATACCGTGACCCGGCCAAATCGGATTCCAGTTGATCATTCCTTCTGGGTAGTGCCACATCCGGTCGGTGTTGACCAATCGGGCACCGGCCTCCGACGCGATATCGATTCCGCGGCCGTCCACAAACTCGGGCACGCCCGTGACTAAATTGTCCGGGCACCGGCCCCAGCGGTCCTCTGGCCACGTGCGTCGCACCTTGTCGAGGTTTCCGCCGATCCCCCCCGTGGCGACAACCACGGCCGCGCCGCGCAGTTCAAACGGGCCCTGCTCGTCGTTATTGGACGCGGCCCCACGTACCCCACCGTCCTCGGCGAGCTTCACTCCGCGGACTCCCACCGCGCGCCCGTCTTCGACAATGATCTCGTCCACGCGGTGCCGGAAGCGGAACTCGACGTCTCCGCGCTTTTCCGCCTCGAGCAGCGGTTCCCGGAACACTCGCACGACCTCAGGGCCGGTTCCCCATGTGACATGGAAACGGGGAACGGAGTTGCCGTGCCCCGATGCGTCACCCGAACCGCGCTCCGCCCACCCAATCGTGGGAAGCACCCTCAGCCCCAGGTCCTTGAGGTAGGCGTGCATATCATTGGCGGCGAAGCGGACGAACTCGCGGCCCCAGCGGCGGGGCCATTCGTCGTGCTCAGAGTCGTCGTAATCCGCGGAGTTTTCCCAGTCCCGCCACGCAAGCTCTTCGGAGTCGGACACTTGCATCAGTTTCTGCTCTGGCGAGCCAACCATGAACAGGCCTCCGAGCGACCAGAACGCCTGGCCACCCAGATTCTCTCTGCTTTCTTGGTCCACGAACACGACTTTTCGCCCCGCTGCGGATGCCTCGTATCCGGCAACCATTCCTGAAAGACCGGAGCCTACGATGATAACGGTGTGTGGTTGATCCTTTGTCTCGCCCATGGTCGGAATGGTACAGGCAGAACGCGCCCACGTGTGTGGGATCACGTCACCTAACGTTAACCCAGTTCACCGCGCGCACTGACTTCCTGGCCGGTACCGTGAAACAAAGGCTTTGTCAGTGGTTTAAGTGGTTCAGAAAGGTGTTTCGAGTGCGCGTTGCAGTGTTGGGTGGAGACGGTTTCTGCGGATGGCCAGCGTCATTGCACCTCTCGGATCTTGGCCACACCATCGCGATCGTCGATAATTTGTCGCGCAGGCAGATCGATAAGGAGCTGGGCGCGGAGTCGCTCACGCCGATCGCGACGATGGGAGAACGCCTCGCTGCGTGGCAGGAGACCTCGGGAAAGAGCATCGAGTTCCACAACCTGGACATCGCGCAGGATTACGCCGAGTTGGCGGAGTTCATCTCCACGTTCCGCCCGGATGCCGTCGTCCACTTCGCGGAGCAGCGTGCCGCCCCCTATTCGATGAAGAACCACGCGACGAAGCGCTACACAGTGGACAACAACGTCAGAGCGACCCACAACCTGCTCGTCGCGATCGTCGAGTCGGGCCTTGATGTCCACGTCGTTCACCTCGGAACGATGGGGGTGTACGGGTATGGCACGGCGGGGATGAAGATTCCGGAAGGTTACCTGGACGTGCAGGTGGCGTCGGAAAGCAGTGAGCCCCTCTCCCAGCAGATCCTCTACCCCACCAACCCTGGGTCGGTCTATCACATGACGAAGGTGCTGGACCAGCATCTCTTCGCGTACTACGCCAAGAACGACGAGCTGCGAATCACCGACCTCCACCAGGGAATTATTTGGGGCACGAACACCCCTCAGACCCTGCGCAGCGAGCGCCTGATCAACCGCTTCGACTACGACGGGGATTACGGCACCGTGCTCAACCGCTTCCTCATGCAGGCGGCTGTGGGATACCCTCTGACGGTCCACGGGACGGGTGGCCAGACGCGCGCTTTTATCCACATCCGCGACATGGTCACCTGTATCCAGCTTGCACTAGAGAACCCTCCCGCCAAGGGTGAGCGGGTGAAGATCTACAACCAGATGACCGAGACGCACCGTGTTCGTGACCTCGCTGAGCTGGTGGCCCGCCTCTCTGGCGCGCAGGTCGCCTACGTACCCAATCCGCGGAAAGAAAGTGCGGAAAACGAGCTCTACGTCTCAAACGACACGTTCCTTGACCTCGGTTTGCACCCCACGCGACTAGAGGAGGGCTTACTCCAGGAGGTGGAGGACGTCGCCCGCAAGTACGCCCACCGCGCGGACCGATCCAAGATCCCCGCGCGGTCGCTGTGGACCTCCGCCCAGGCTGCTGGCGTGCCTGACAGCGAGAAGTAGATGCGGATAGCGCTCTTCACCGAGGTTTTTCTGCCCAAAATCGACGGGGTGGTCACGCGCATCATCCGCACCCTGGACGAGCTGGCTGCCGCCGGGCATGAGGTGCTTATCTTCGCTACCGGCGCTCCCCCGCGCGAGTACGCGGGCTTCGAGGTCGTGCGTATCCCCTCCTTTCCATTTTGGCCGGTCTACCCCGAAATCCAGGTGGGGGTGCCCGTCGCCCGCATCCCACGGCGGCTCGCAGAGTTCAATCCGGATGTCGTCCACGCCGTCAACCCGATGTGGACGGCGGGTTTCGGCTCCCTCGTGTCGCGCCTCCAGGGCGTGCCCGTAGTGGCATCCTTCCACACCGACGTCCCCGAATACACCGTTAAGCTCGGCATTCCTTGGGTCAGACCCGCCTCCGAGTGGGGCGTGCGCACCTTTCACTCCCTGGCCGCCACAAACCTCGTCACGTCTGGGCCCATGCGGGAAAAAGTCGCCTCCTACGGTATCAAGAACATCGAGCTGTGGCCCAAAGCCGTCGACACGGTGGGTTTTCACCCCTCGCACGCCTCGCGCGAGTCGCGAGCGCTTCTTAGCGACGATCACCCCGACGCCCCCCTCGTCATCTACATTGGCCGGATGTCCGCCGAAAAGGACGTGGGACGAACGCTCGGAATCATGGAGCGCGTCCGGGAGACAGTGCCCGGGGCCCGTCTCGCCCTCGTCGGCGAGGGGCCTCAGTACAAAGAGCTGAGCGCGACTATGGACCGCGACTGGATCACCTTTACGGGCTACCTCTCGGGATCTGAGCTCGCGGCGGCCTTCGCCTCCGCGGATGTCTTCCTGTTCCCGTCGACGACGGAGACACTCGGATTCGTGGCCTTGGAGTCGTTTGCATCGGGCGTGCCCGTCGTCGGGGCCGACGCGGGGGGCGTGCCCTTTGTTATCGACGACGGCGTGACCGGCTTCCTCGTCAACCCCGAGAGTTCGGACGCGGAGTGGGCCGGCCGGGTGGCGCACTTGCTGGAGAATAAAGCGGACCGGGACGCTATGGCTGGGCGGGCGCGGAAGGAGGCGCAGCGCTGGTCCTGGTCTGCCTCAACGAGCCGGCTGGCCGAGGTGTACCGGGAAGCGATCGGTTAGCGGATGTCCTGCGGGTCCTTGCGCTCCGGGTAAATCCGGGGGCGGACACCGGCGATCTCCTCCACAATCCTGATCACCTGGTTCGAGTACCCAAACTCGTTGTCGTACCAGACGTAGAGGACGAGGTGATTGCCCGAGGCGATCGTGGCCAGTCCATCGACCACGCCGGCGTGGGTCGAGCCGAGCAAATCGGTGGACACGACATCGGGTGAGTGGATGTAGTCAATTTGCTGCCGCAGGGTGGAGTCGGTAGACACTCGGCGGATGAAGTCGTTGACCTCGCGCTTTTCGACGTCAGTAGCGAGGTCGAGATTAAGCACCGCCATGGACACATCGGGCGTGGGGACGCGGATGGCGTTTCCTGTCAGCTTGCCTTCGAATTCCGGCAGAGCCTTCGATACGGCCTTGGCCGCGCCAGTTTCGGTAAGCACCATATTCAACCCCGCCGCGCGCCCACGCCGCGGCCCCTTGTGGAAGTTGTCGGCCAGGTTCTGGTCGTTGGTGTAAGAGTGCACCGTCTCGACGTGGCCGTGCGTAACCCCATAGCGGTCGCCGATGACCTTCAACACGGGCGTGATCGCGTTTGTCGTACACGACGCAGCAGACACAATGCGGTCGCTTTCGGCATCCGTGATGTCCCCATGATTGACGCCGTAAACAATGTTGCGCACGTCTCCCTTGCCCGGTGCGGTGAGCACGACGCGGGACGCACCCGCCGACTGCAGGTGCTGCGCCAGCCCGGCGCGGTCACGCCAGCGGCCTGTGTTGTCGACGACAATCGCATCGTTGATCCCGTAGGCCGTGTAGTCGATGCTAGCCGGGTCATCAGAGTAGATCATCTGGATGGGGGTGCCGTTAGCCCAGATGATGTCGTTGTCGCGGTCCACGGAAATAGTGCCGTTGAACGCACCGTGCACGGAGTCGCGGCGCAGCAGGGAGGCTCGCTTGACGATGTCATCGTCGCCCTTCTTGCGCACGACCACTGCGCGGAGGCGGACACCCCCGTAGGTGGCCTCGCGAGCAATGAGGATGCGAGCGAGCAAACGGCCGATGCGCCCGAAGCCATAAAGCACAACGTCCCTGGGCTGCAGGGTACTCGCACCGCCAATCACATCCGAAAGCTCCTCTTCGAGGAAGGTGCGAAGGTCCACCCCTTCGACGCGGGAGTAGTTCTTCGCCAAGCGGCCTAGGTCGATGGAGGCCGTCCCCAGATCGAAGGTGACGAGCTCCTCCAAGATCGGCAGCGTGTCGTCGAGGGGAAGCTCGCGCGCGACAATCCGCCGGGCGTAACGGTGCGCCTTAATAATGTCGATATCGGTCACGCCCACGAGCAAGCGACCATAGATCGAGGTGACGGCGTTGTTTTCGCGGTGCAAGCGGCTGATCAATGGCAACATGTGTTGCGCCAGCTGGAGTTTGTGGTTCCAGTCGTTGTCGGGAGAGAGCGCGGAGGAGGGCGATTGACTCACGTGGGGGTCCACGTGGGATGCGTCGGTCACTACTGTCCTTTTCGGGGTTGAGCTTCGGGTGTGAACCCGCCGTGAAACCCGCGAACCGGGGGTACGCAGGCACAGGTAGCTTAAACCCCGCAGGGGCTACTGCTCCCCTCGGCCCTCCCCCCGTTTTCTACCCCAGCGCGGCGCGGTAGCGTTCCACGTCCGCTTCGGGGGTAAACGAGGCGTCGTTCGTCTTATCGACGAGTACCGCGCGCACACCCTCGGCGAAATCGGGCTCCCGGCTGACTAAAGCACCGAGGGAGCGTTCGTTGGCGAGAGCCCCAGCGAGGTCCGTCTCAGCATTTGCCTGCATTAACTCCGCAGCGGCCACAAGCGCAGACGGGGAAGCCTGGCTGGTCAACGTGGCGACCAAGGCTTGGAGCTCGGGGTGAGCGGCCAGCGCGCGTTTGATGTCCGCCCACGAGCCGACGAACACCTCGTCTATCACGTCGAACCAGCGCTCCAGGTCGGAGGGCCCGGCCGGCAGCGCGACGTCGTCAAGCGAGCGTGCCCCACCTGCCACGACGCGCTCGACGACGCCGTCGAGGCTGGCCACTTTATGCGTGGCGAGCCCCGTGGCGAGCATGTCATCGGCGCTGAGGCGGTAACCGGTTAGGGCGAGAAATGCACCGAGGCCCTGGGAGGGGTGTCCCGGCAAGTGCTGCAGCCGCCAGCTCATGCCTACGTCAGTGATGTACCCGATGTTCATCTCGGGCATGGATGCGAAGGCGTCTTCCGTGACGGCAAGGTGCGACCCGTGTGCGGACACACCCAGTCCCCCGCCCATGATTACCCCGCTGGCCAGTGCGATGTAGGGCTTGGGATAGTTCGCAATGTCCAGGTTCATCTCGTACTCCCGCGCGAAGAACTCATCGACGTCGACCGCGCGGCCGGAGAGAATGCCCTCCCGCGCGGCGCGGACGTCGCCTCCGGCACAAAAATGCTTGCCCGATGAGCGGATGATCACCTGCTCCACGCCCGCGTCCTCGCGCCATGCGTCTAGCGCCCCTTTGATCGCGTCAACCATCTCGCGGTTCAGCGAGTTCAGAGCCTTGGGGCGGTTGAGGGTGATGACTCCGGTAGAGTCCATAACGTCGGTAAGCACTGGTTTTTCCATGCTGCCAGTGTTACACATCACAGCGAAAGTTGGCTATGACTCAACCCCGGATTGTCGCCATCGACATGGACGGCACCCTCATCGATCCTTCGGGGTCAATTCCTGATGAATTTTGGCCCCTGCTGGATCGCGCCCTCGCCGCCGGAATGATCATCGCCCCCGCCTCTGGCCGCCAGCTCGCAACACTTCAACACATGTTCGAGCGCAACGAACCGGACACTTTCATCGCCGAAAACGGAGCAGTCGTCTGGCACAAGGGGGACATCGTCTCCACCAAACCCATGCCAGACGCCGTTGTGCAGCGCGTCCTCGAGGCCCTGCCCGCCGCACCCTTCCGCGCCACCGCGGTGTTGTGCAAGCCCGAAATCTCGTACACGGAACGCGGGATTTCTCCTGACATCGAGGCCGAGGTGGACAAGTACTACCTGGCCAATGTGCACACCGACTCGCTTCTCGACGAAGCGATTGCCGCGCCCGACGACACCGTCAAAATCGCTCTGTTCATCGAATCAGACGCCGAGCGCGACGCGCTGCCCTGGCTACGGGAGATCGCGCCCGAACTCAACGCCGTCGTCAGCTCCCAGCACTGGCTTGACCTCATGAACCCCGGTGCGCACAAGGGTGCGGCCTTAGAGGCCCTGGCGTCCGCTCTCGGGGTGGACATCTCGCAGACCGCGGCCATCGGGGATTATTTGAACGACTACGAGATGCTCCAAGCCGCGGGCCACGCCGTTGCGATGGGAAACGCCCACCCCTCCCTCAAGGAGATCGCAGACGAGATCGCGCCCACCAATGCCGAGCAGGGGGCGTTGCGGATCATCGGCAGCTGGCTCTAGCGGCGCACGTCGCTGGCAATCCTTGCCTTTCTTCCGGGGTCCACCCTATTGTTGTACGGAGTTCAGCATTTAGGGCACATCAATGTTCACTAATTCACCGGAGGACCCCGATGACAACCGCCGCGAACCCCACCCTCCCCCTTTCCGCAGCTCTTCGCGACGGCACCCGGGAGGCACACGAGTCGGCTGAGAACTCGACGTTCATGTCCGACCTCATCGGCGGGAAGCTTAGCCCGCAGGACGTAGTGAACCTCACCGCTCAATACTGGTTTATCTACACCGCTTTGGAAGACGCGGTCGTGCGCGCAAGCGGTGACGCCGCCGTCGCTGCCATCGCGGACCGGAGGTTAGAGCGGACCGGCGCGCTCGCCCGAGACCTCGAGGCCATGGTCGGGCGGGACTGGTTCGACGAGATCGAAGCAACACCGGCAACCGAGACGTATGTCGACACGCTTAACGCCCTAGACCCGCAGGACACCCCCACCGTGATCGCCCACCACTACGTGCGCTACCTCGGGGACATCGCGGGAGGCCAAGTCGTCGCTCGCTGCCTTTCATCCGAGTACGGGTTTGAGAGCGCCTGCCTCAACTTCTACGACTTCAGCGCAATCGGCAAGATCCCCCCGTTCCGAGCGCGGTACCGCGAGGCGCTCGACAGCGTGGACCTCACCCAGCAGCAACGCGAGGACGTCATCGCCGCCGCCCGGCAGGCCTTCTCGCTCAACCAAAACGTGTTTGCCAGCTTGGAATCCCGAGGGGTTATCGTGGCTGGGTGATTGACTTCGAAGCCCACAGCGACGTCGTCGCCCCGCAACTCCTTGGATGCCTCATCACCCACAACGGCGTGACCATCCGCCTCACCGAAGTTGAGGCTTACCGCGGGGCCGATGACCCGGCGGCGCACACCTACAAAGGCAAAACGGCCCGCAACGCCGCCATGTTCGGCCCACCGGGCAGGCTCTACGTCTACTTCTCCTACGGGATCCACCACAACGGCAACATCGTGTGCGCTCCCGAAGGCGTGGGCGAGGGGTGCCTCATGCGGGGCGGCGAAGTGGTCGAAGGAGTCGAGCTCGCCCGCCAGCGGCGCCAACGACCCGGGCGAGCCGATGTCGAGTTCACCAACCTCGCCCGCGGCCCGGGGAACCTAGGCCAAGCCCTTGGACTGGGCCTCGGAGATAACGGAACACCCGTCATCCTCACCGAACGCACCGCCGAGCCTGAATGGGTACGGGGCCCGCGTGTGGGCATCTCGAAAAACGCGGACGCGCCCCTGCGGTTCTGGATCCCCGGCGACAAGACGGTCTCTACCCCGCGGGGATATCCGAAGCAGAAGTCGTCGTAAAGCTTATTTGCCCTTCTTTTTCTTTCGCTCAAGCTTCGCCGCGACGTCGGGGACGTAGTTGAATTCGTCGCGAGGTGGGCGCTCGTAGGTGCCCGTGCTGGGGCGCTTCGGTATCTTCGGCAGATCCTGCGTGACGTGCTCGTACGGCACCGTGGACAAGAGGTGGGAGATGACGTTGATGCGGGAGCGCTTCTTGTCCTCGCTCTCCACCGTGTACCACGGCGCCGAAGGAATGTCCGTGTGCACGAACATCTCATCTTTCGCCCGCGAGTACTCCTCCCAGCGGGTGATCGACTCTAGGTCCATGGGAGAGAGCTTCCATCGGCGGAGGGGATCGTCCAAACGAGACTGGAAGCGGGCGTACTGCTCCTCGTCCGACACCGAGAACCAGTACTTGCGCAGCATAATGCCGTCCTCGACGAGGAGACGCTCGAAGATGGGTGCCTGGTGCAGGAAACGGCGATACTCCTGCGAGGTGCAAAAGCCCATCACCCGCTCGACGCCGGCGCGGTTGTACCACGAGCGATCGAAGATCACGATTTCCCCCGCCGCGGGGAGGCGTTCGACGTAGCGCTGGAAGTACCACTGTGTGCGCTCCCGCTCGGTGGGGGTCGGCAGGGCCTCGATGCGGCAAGTGCGGGGGTTGAGGTACTGCGTCATCCGCTTGATCGCGGAACCCTTTCCCGCCGCGTCGCGCCCTTCCATCACGATGACCAGGCGGGATCCGGTCTCGACGACCCACTGCTGCATTTCAACGAGCTCAGCCTGAAGGCGGAGCAATTCCTTCTCATACGCCTTCTTAGACAGTTTCTGCGAAGTGCTGGCACGGTCACTCATAGTCTCTACGCTACCTCCCCGCGCCGTGGCCCCCTACTCGTCTACATGCCCGTCTCTGTTCCGCTAGTCGACCTGAAACTCCGCCATCTCGTCCCACTGCGTCGTGCCCTCGATGAGCGTGTTGATGATGCGCGGGGTTGAGGTCAGAATCGTTGGGAAGAATACCTGCGCCGCCTTGAAGTGCGCGGAGTTGACGTGGGCCTCGGCTGCGTCGTCCTTGAATCCCTCCACCAGGATGTACTCCCCCGGATCTTCCTCGCTGCGGTACCAGTCGAAGAAAAGACACCCCTCTTCGGCGCGGGTTGCGCGGGTAAAGTCGTCCACCAATTCGCGGAAGTTCTCCACGTGCTCAGGCAGTGGGGTGAATTTCACATTGATCAAAATCATGATGCCACCTTACAGAGCCGTCCGGGGAGCGCGGTATAAATAAGCGAACAGCGATACGGCTATTCAATGTTTAAAAGGGAAGGCACACGACACGTGAGCACCGCTATTGACCTCAATGCAGATCTCGGGGAGACCACCGCCGGCAACCCCGTCGCCGACGACGGCGCCATGCTGGACATGGTCTCCAGCGCAAACGTCGCGACCGGCTTCCACGCCGGGGACCCGCACTCCATCGCACGCACCCTCTCCGCCGCCGCAGCAGCCGGGGTCACCGTCGGAGCGCACCCCGCCTACAATGACCCAGCCGCGTTCGGTCGCCGCTTCGTCGATTACGCGCCCGCAGATCTTACCGACGAAGTCCTCTACCAGATCGGCGCCCTGGACGCCCTCGCCCGCGCCAACGGAACGCAGGTCTCCTACGTCAAGCCCCACGGCGCTCTCTACAACACCATCGTCCACCACGAGGCGCATGCGCGAGCCGTCGTCGACGGTGTCAAGGCGTTCGGTCGCGATCTGCCGCTGCTCCTCCTCCCCGGCTCCATTGCCGCTGAGATCGCGGAACAAGCTGGCCTGCGCGTCGTGCGCGAGGCCTTCGCCGACCGCGGTTACAACCCCGACGGCACGCTCGTTTCCCGTCGCGAGCCCAACGCCGTCATGCATGACCCCGCCGCCGTAGCTGAGCGGGTGCTCCACGTCGCTGCCACCGGTTCGGTCACAGCGATCGACGGCAGCGAGATTGCCGTCTCTGCGGAGTCCGTGTGCGTCCACGGCGACTCCCCGGGGGCCGTCGAGTTGACCCGCAGCATCGTCGCGCGCCTGGCAGACGAAGGCATCGAGATCCGGAGCTTCCTGTGAGCACCCAGCCGACTATTCATCCGGTCGGGTCGCGGGCGCTCCTCGTCGACCTTCCCGACCTCACCGCCGTGATGGACTGGCACGCCGCCCTGTCCGCCTCACCGCTTGAACACCAAACCGACGTGATCGCCGCAGCGCGCACGGTCCTTGTCACTTTCGACTCGCCCGCCGCAGCCACGGCGGCAGCATCGCAGCTCCGCGACTTTCACCCCGCTACCGCGCGCCGCTCTGATCCGCGCGACATCACAATTGAGGTGCTCTACGACGGCGCGGACCTGGGTGAGCTTGCCTCCTCGCTGGGAAAGAGCCCCGAGGAGCTGATTACGTGGCACACCTCGACGACGTGGGTCGCCGCATTCGGCGGGTTCGCCCCAGGTTTCACCTATTGCGTCCCCGAAGACCCCGCCCAGGCGCTTGACATCCCGCGCCGGGCAACACCGCGCACCGCGGTGCCTGCCGGGGCCGTCGCGCTCGCCGGGGACTTCTCCGCTGTCTACCCCCGCACATCTCCGGGCGGCTGGCAGCTCATCGGCACCACGACCACTCCCATGTGGGACTCGGCTGCGAACCCTCCGGCACTCGTCGCGCCGGGTGACCGGGTGCGGTACGTGGCCGTCGACACGCTGGCAAGCAACGCTGCGCCCAGCCACAGCCACCTCGCCCGGCCGTCGCGCCGCCCTATCTTCACTGTCGACGATCCCGGCCTACAGACGCTCTACCAAGACCTGGGGCGTCAAGGCAACGGGAACCTGGGGGTCACGACGTCGGGTTCGGCCGACCGGGCCTCAGCACGCACCGCGAACGCGGCCGTGGGCAACGACAGGAACGCAACGCTGTTGGAAAACGTGGGGGGACTTACCCTCACCGCCCTCGCGGAGACGGTGGTCTGCGTGACGGGGGCCGCCGCCGACGTCACCGTCGGTGGCCGGCCAATCCTCCTCGCCACACCCACCATCGTGCCCGCGGGCGCGGAACTTGTGGTCTCCGCTCCCCGCACGGGAATGCGCAGCTACATCGCCGTCCGCGGTGGGCTCATCGCCGACACCGAACTTGATTCCGCGGCCACCGACATGCTCTCCGGCCTGGGCCCTGCGCCGCTTCAGGCCGGGGACACGGTGTCCGTCTCCCTCACGCCGCCACAGTCCGCGAACGCCCTGCTGAGCAATCCCCTTCGCGTTTCCCGCGAGGGGGCGGCGACGGTGGGCGTGGTGCGCTGCGTCCTGGGTCCGCGCGACGACTGGTTCTCCGCCGAGGATGTAGAGAGGTTCCTGTCCACCACGTTCACGGTGACCGCCGATTCGAACCGGGTGGGCGTGCGGCTCGAGACCGACACACCCATTGAACGAAGTCGCGCGGGTGAGCTGCCCTCCGAGGGGATGGTGGCCGGCTCCGTGCAGATCCCCCCCTCGGGCCAGCCCGTCGTTTTCCTCCGCGACCACGCCGTTACCGGCGGCTACCCCGTCATCGCGACCGTCATCAACGAAGATGTTGACATCGCCGCCCAGCTCCCGCCGGGCGGGAAAATTCGCTTCGAGCTCTACTCCCGATAAGGACTACTCCCCATGAATCTACAAGCCGTCCTCATTGCCAACCGCGGGGAAATCGCGGTACGCATCGCGCGGACCGCTCGCGACCTCGGTATTCGCTCCATCGCTGTCTACTCAGAACCCGACACCGGTGCCCTTCACACGCAGATCGCCGATGAGGCCTACCTTTTGCCGGGGAAGACCTCCTCTGAGACGTACATGAACATTCCCGCTCTTATCGACGTCGCCCAGCGCGCCGGCGCGGATTGCGTCCACCCGGGGTACGGTTTCCTCTCCGAGAACGCCGATTTCGCCCGCACGGTTCAGGATGCGGGCCTGACGTGGGTCGGCCCCTCGCCCGAGTCGATCGAGTTGCTCGGCGACAAGCTGGCCGCCCGGGCTGTGGCCGTCGAGGCGGGTGCTCCCCTCGCCCCCGGTACATCGGAGCCGCTGCAAACCTGGGAGGAGGCCCGCGACTTCGCCGCCGAGCACGGCATGCCGATTGCTATCAAGGCCGCCTTCGGTGGCGGCGGGCGCGGCCTGAAGGTCGTCTTCGACGAGGCCGACATTGAAGAGGGCTTCGCCTCCGCGGGGCGTGAGGCCCGCGAGGCGTTTGGCCGCGGCGAGTGCTACGTGGAGAAGTTCCTCACCCACCCGCGCCACGTCGAGGCGCAGGTCCTTGCGGATACACACGGCAACGTCGCCGTGCTCGGCACGCGTGACTGTTCCACGCAGCGTCGCTTCCAGAAGCTCATCGAGGAGGCACCCGCTCCGTTCCTCACCGAGGAACAGCGACGCGGAATTGAAGAAGGCGCTCGCGCCATCTGCACCAAGGCCGGGTACGTGTCGGCGGGCACGGTGGAATACATCGTCTCCGAGGACGGCACCGTGTCATTCCTGGAGGTCAACACCCGTGTGCAGGTGGAGCACCCCGTCACCGAGGCGGTGACGGGTGTGGACATCATCGCCGAGCAGTTCCGCATCGCCGACGGTCAGCCACTGTCCTTCGGCGGCAACGACCCAGAGATCAACGGGCACGCCTTTGAATTCCGCATCAACGCCGAAGATGTGACAAACGGCTTCGCCCCTTCGCCGGGAACCATCACCCGCTTCGATGTTCCCACCGGCCCGGCCGTGCGCGTCGACACGGGCGTGCGCACGGGCACAACCATTCCGGCCTACTACGACTCACTCATGGGCAAGCTCATCGTGTGGGGCCCTGACCGCGCCACCGCGATCAGCCGTGCCCAGCGCGCACTGAACGAATTCACCATCGAGGGCGTGCGCTCGGTCCTGCCGTTCCACCGGGACATGATCACCGCGCCGGAGCTGACGGGCGACAGCCTCGACGTGTACACCGACTGGGTGGACCACAACTACTCCCCTTCCGCGAAGCACTACGTCGACGACATCGAGCACATCTACGACGAGCGCACCAGCGTGGTCGTCGAGATCGACGGCAGGCTGCACACGGTGGGCATTCCGGTGTCCCTCCTCAGCGCCGGTTCCGCTGCTCCGGCCCCGGGCACCGCTGACGCGGTGGCGGGGGCCGCGCCGGGCGCCAACGCAGTGACCACGAAATACGAGGCAACGATCGTGGACTGGCTGGTCGCCGACGGCGAGGTCGTGGCGAAGGGTGACGCGCTCGCCACCATAGAAGCGATGAAGATGGAGTCGACCATCAAGGCCCCCCGGAACGGCCACATCTCCCTCGCCGCCGCCCCGGGCGAGCGGGTAAAGGCGAACGCGACGATCGCGACGATCTCCTAAGGCACCTGGTAGAAGCTGTCCCGGACGTCGGTGATGAGCATCTTGCCCGGTGAATGGCAGATGGCCAGGTCGGGTTTTGAGCTCATCACGACCGATTGGGGCGTGACTCCGCACGCCCAAAACACGGGGATGTGTCCGGGCGCGATGTCGACCGCGTCACCGAAGTCGGGGGCCGCGAGGTCGCCGATGCCAATCGCCGCCGGGTCGCCGACATGGACGGGCGCGCCGTGGACCGCGGGGTAGCGTGAGGTGACCCGCACCGCGTCCGCGACCTGCGACGCCGGGATCGGGCGCATGGATACAACCATTTTCCCGCTGAACGTCCCGGCGGGCACACAATCGATGTTTGTCACGTACATCGGGACGTTGCGCCCTTGCTCGATGTGGGCGACGGGGACGTGGGCGTCGATAAGTGCCTGCTCAAACGTAAACGAGCACCCGATGAGGAAGGCCACGGTCGAGGGGGTCCAGTAGGAGGTGGCGTCAGCGACCTCGTCGACGAGCTCGCCGTCGCGGTATACGCGGTAGGCGGGGATGTCCGTGCGAATGTCGCCGCCGCGCACGAGGTCTGAAGTAACGTGCCCCGCCTCGAGCACCCCGAGGATCGGGCAGGGCTTCGGGTTGCGCTGTGCGAAAAGGAGAAAATCGAAGGCGTAGCGCCGGTCGACCGCGATGAGGTTGGCCTGGGCGTAGCCAAGCGAAAAGCCCGCCGTCGTGGCGACGGACGATGTCTTGTCGCGGAACAACGCGCGGGCTTGCGAGGGGCTGTAGCTGCGAGGGAGAACCATCACCCTTGCTTACCACAGGCATCCTTACCAGAGGGCGCTCAATCCGGAGATGGAGCGCCACCCCATAAAGATCGTCACGAGGAGCACGAGCGCGCCGATGATGAGCAACCCAACCGGGTACTTGTAGCCCTGCAGCAGATCTTTGCGACGCCACGCCGCCCACATCACCACCGCGAAACCGATCGGCAAGATCAGGCCGTTGAACGCGCCCGCGAAGATGAGCAGCGTCTGCGGAGCCTGCCCGAGCGCCAGGTACAGGACGGCGCATACGACAACGAAAGCGACCGTCAGCCAGTTGCGGGTGCGCTCGGGCGTGCTCTGGGTGGTGATGAAGGATACCGAGGTGTACGACGCGCCGATGACGGACGACAGCCCGGCGGCCCACAACACGAGGCCGAAGGCGCGCAGACCGAACTCCCCGGCCGCGTGGAAGAAGGCATCCGCGGCGGTGTTGCTCTCAGACAGCGCCACCCCCGTGGACACGACACCCAGCACGGCGAGGAAGAGCAGGACGCGCATAATGCCGATCACAACGATGCCCATGATGGACGAGTTGCTGATCTGCTTGAGGTTGTCCACACCGGCGTTGCCGGAGTCGATGAGACGGTGCACGCCAGCGAAGGTGATGTACCCGCCCACGGTTCCGCCGATCAGCGTGGTGATGACGAGGAAGTCAACCCTCTCCGGCAGCACGGTCTGCTTGAGGGCTTCACCGACCGGGGGCTGGGAGACGATGGCGACGTAGAGCATCAGCAGGATCATGATCGCGCCGAGCGCGACCACAATGCGGTCCAAAGCAACACCCGCGCGCTTGGACAAGAACACGAAAATGGCGATCGCAGCAGAGACGCCTCCGCCGATCCTGGGGTCGATCCCGAACATCGCGTTCGTCCCCAGCCCCGTGCCGGCGATATTGCCAATGTTGAACACAATGCCGCCGAGGAAGACGAGGACCGCCATCACCCAGCCGAGACCCGGCAACACCTTATTACCCAGCTCGTTGGCACGCAGCCCGGAGATCCCGAGGACACGCCACACATTGAGCTGGATCGCGATGTCCACCAGGATGGACAGCAAGATGGCGAAGGCAAACGCGGCGCCCATCTTGACGGTAAAGACGGATGTCTGCGTCAAGAATCCTGGGCCGATGGACGACGTCGCCATGAGGAAGACCGCGCCGACCGCGGGGCCGATCCCGCGCGGAGCTGCCTTTTCGGTCCCGGCGGTTTCAGCGGACTCGACGGTCTCGACGGTCTCGACGGCGTGACTATCGCCCGGGGAGGTGGGAGCACTCAACGTGGCACCCCTTTCAGTATGAGGTTCGTGTGACGTGGGAAATAGTAGAGCACACCTCCCCGATTTCATTTTTCTTGCCCCTTAGTTTTCTAGCTCCTCCCCTATCTCAAGCCATTCGCTCTCCCACCCGTCACGCTCGGCGCGGACTTTTCCCAGCTCACGCGTGCCCTCAGCGATCTTGTCGAAGTCGGGCGACGCCTCCCCCGACCACGCTGCGATAGTGGCCTCCAGCGCCGCCGCCTGCTCGTCCGCCCGCGAGATCCTCCTCTCCAGTGCGTTCATCCTCTTGCGCAACTCGCGCTCTTCCTGCGAGCTCAGGCCTGCCCGCTTCTCGACGCCCCCCTGCTGCCTCTCCCCACCTAAATCCAGCGGGCCCCCGGCGCTCTCCTCGGTCGCCCGCCGCTCGAGGTATTGGTCAATGCCGCCGGGCAGGTTCGTCAGTTTCCCATCTCCGAACAGCGCATAGGTGGAATCGGCGATGCGCTCGATGAGGTACCGGTCGTGCGAGATCACCACCAAGGTGCCGACCCAATTGTCGAGTAGGTCTTCGAGCTCCTGCAGAGTGTCGATGTCCAGATCGTTCGTGGGCTCGTCGAGAAGCAGGATGTTCGGCTCCGACATGAGGACGCGGGTGAGCTGCAAGCGCCTCCGCTCGCCGCCGGAGAGGTCGCCGACCGGCGTGCGCTGCCGCTTCGGCGGGAAGCCGAGCCGCTCCGCGAGCTGGGACGCCGAGACCTCCCGCGCCCCGAGCGTGATGTAGGTGGCGACATCCTCGACCGCGGCGATGACCGTGCGCGCCGGGTCGAGGTCGTCGAGTTCCTGGCGCAGCCAACCGATGCGCGCCGTGCGCCCCTCGACGCGCCTACCCGCAGCCAGCGGGTAGTCTCCCGCCAGCGCTCGCAGGAGGGTAGTTTTCCCGGACCCGTTGACGCCTACTAGGCCGATCCGCTCTCCGGGGGCGAGGCGCCAGGTGAGGTGGTCGACCAGGGTTCGCCCGTCGGACGCATCAATGCGCGCATCCTCGAGCTCGATGACCACCTTGCCCTGCCGCTGGCGGGAAAACGCCATGAGCTCCACCTTGTCCCGCGGGGCGGGGACGTTGGAGATGAGGGCCTCCGCCGCCTCGATGCGGTAGCGAGGTTTCGAGGTGCGCGCGGGGGCTCCGCGACGCAACCACGCGAGTTCTTTCCTGGCGAGGTTCGCTCTCCGCTGCTCCACCGCGTCCGCCTGCCGGGCGCGCTCGGCGCGTGCGAACGTCCAGTCGTTGTACCCACCCTCGTAGACGTCGACGGCACCGTCGTGGACCTCCCACGTCAGCGACGCCACAGTATCGAGGAACCAACGGTCGTGCGTGACCACGACAACCGCGACCTTGCGCCCGAGGAGGTGGCTGGCAAGCCACTGCACGCCCTCGACGTCGAGGTGGTTGGTGGGCTCGTCGAGGACGACTAGGTCAAGGTCCTGCACCAAGGCGGCGGCGAGGGTCACCCGGCGTCGCTCCCCTCCCGACAGGTGCCCAACCGGGGTGTCCAAGCCCAAGGCGGCGACGCCGGTGCCTTGCAGGACCTCGCGGACCTTGGCGTTCGACGCCCACTCGTACGTCTGCAACCCCAGCGGTTCAACGACCGCCTGCCCCACCGTGAGGTGCTCCGCAAGGGTGAAGCGCTGTGTCACCACCGCCATGCGCAGGCCCGAGTTGTGTGACACCCGCCCGGAGTCGGGTGACTCTACCCCCGTGAGGACCTCGAGCAGGGTCGTTTTGCCGCCCCCGTTGACGCCAACGATGCCGATCCTGTCGCCGGTTTGCACCCCCAACGACACCCCGTCGAGCAGCCGTTTTAAACCCCATGCCTTGGAGACATTCTCAAGATTGATCAAATTCGCCATAGGGGCGCCATTCTATTCGCACCCGAGCTTGGCCCCTACCCCAGCAAGCGGTTGAGGGAGGGGGTGCGCTGGAACATTGACACGATATGGGCGCAGGCGAGGGCATCGGAATCCGCGGTGTGATGCACGAGGCGAAAGGCCGGGGCGCAATAGGCGGTGACGGTGGGCAACGTGTGGTTAGGCAGGTGGGGCAGCAACCGTCGAGCTGTCCTGCACGTGCAATAAAACTCGCGGGGGAAGGTTCCGGTGAAGAAGTGGGCGTCAAGCGCTCGCCACACCCTCGCGTCAAAGGAGGCGTTGTGTGCATAGACGGGAAGGTCGGCAACGAATTCGTGCACGTGGTCTGCGATGTCGTACCAGGTGGGGGCTGCGGCAACGTCGGCAAATTCAATCCCGTGTATATCGGTGAACTCGAACCGGCTGTACTCTTCGGGCGGGCGGAGGTACGTCACCAGCGAATCCACCACGGAACCGCTCTTCACCTTAATCAACGCGACCTGGCACGCAGAGGCCTGGCTTACCCTGTTCGCCGTTTCGAAATCAACGGCGACGAATTCATCGCGGTTTAACGCCTCGCGGGTGGGTATGTACACCGCAGCTCGCTGGCGCGGCCGCGTGGCGGCGGCGCGGGAGCGGCCGGTCAGGTCCCCCCGCGCCACCTGGCCTGATTTTTTCAGCGCCTTTTCTTCTGCCAGCTTGACACGCCACAGCGCCCGGTGGGGGCTCGGGTCGAGTCCCTCGGCGCGGGCGACGAGCTCCCGGGCTTTGGCAAGACGCTTTTCCAAGTTCACCCGCACGTCAGCGCGCGGGGCGGGAATGCGCAGGTCCAGCCACGATTCGATCGTGCGCGCCTCATCTGCAAAACGCCCGAGCTTGTGCTGGAGCAGGGCGACCTCGGCGACGTAGACCTCCATCGCGCTTCCGGGATCGCGCAGCGCCGCCTCTCGCATGGCCGCCATGCACCCCTGGGCGACCCGGAGAGCCTCCTCATCGGCGTGAGAGCGCTTAAACTGCCCCACCCGAGCGAGCTGTTCGTAAATCGGCCTGCCCTCGAACGTGGGCGCAGACCACCCCGGGTCTTCGACGGCGGGTTCACGTTTTTCGGGGATGCCCCCGAGTCGGTTACGGTGTGCATCGACAAGCGACATGGCGCTTCATTCCTTCCTCGTTTAAGGCTCTCACCCTACGCGGTAGGCGAGACTCCGCTGCCGAGCGAATTCACACACGTGTTCGCAGACTACAGGAGCGCCGCGCCCTCGGCCGGTCCGCACGCCGTGAGAACCTCGAATGTGGGAAAGCGCGCACGCAGCCTCTCGGCTAGGCTCTGGGCACCACTTTCGCCCGCACGCAAGACCGCCACCGTCGGCCCAGAACCAGACACGATCGCTCGGGCGCCCGCCTCGGCCACCGCCGCGAACACCTCGCGGATCTCGGGGCGCATCGCTAGCGCCACCGGCTCAAGGTCGTTGTGCAGTGCCCTCCCCAACGCCTCGAGATCATCCGACTGCAAGGCCGTTTCAACATCTCGCGAGTCCAGGTGGGGCTCGTTTCCGGCACCCGCGCCGCGAAGTTCGTCGAGGCGGGCGAAAACCTCGCCCGTCGACAGCGGCACCCGCGGGTTAACCAACACCCACCACGCGTCACCCGCGGTGGGCACGGAAACAAGCTCGTCACCGCGCCCGGCGCCCACGGCCGTGCCGCCAAGGAGACAAAATGGGACATCCGCCCCGAGGCGTGCCGCAAGCTCGAACAGCACGTCCCTGCCGAGCTTCTCTCCGCCCGCGTGTGCGATGAGCGCATTTGCAGCAACGAGCGCAGCCGCCGCGTCCGCCGACCCGCCAGCCATACCACCGGCCACAAAAACGGACTTGTCTACGGCCAGCCGGACCTGCGGCAACACGATGTCTGGGTCGACCCGCCGCGCTCTGTCGACCACGGCGTCCACCGCGCGCCAGGCTAGATTCGAGGGGCGATCGATGTCTTCCGCAGGGGCGGCAACGTGAAAACGCGTGGTCATGCCCCTGACAATTGAACCCCTCCGGGCGACGGGCGCCTGGCTATCCACCGCGATGTGCACGACCTCGCGACGCTCCACCGCCTGAAACACGGTGAGCAGGTCGTGATAACCGCTTTCCTGCAGGGCTCCCACACCGAGGTGCAGGTTGACCTTCCCCGGAGCGCTCGCCGCAAACTCGACGGGGCTCACCGAGCCCCGCTCAAACGCACGAAATCGTCCACGGAGAGGGCCTCACCCCGCAAACCGGGGTCGATCCCGGCCGTCGTCAGGGCTGTCTCCGCCGCGGCCGGTGACCCAAAAACCCCCGCCAAAGCAGTGCGCAGGGTCTTGCGGCGTTGCGCGAAGGCGGCATCGATAAGCGGGAAAGTCTTGGCCGCCAGCGCGCGCGGGAAGCGCCCGGTGACATCGATGCGCACGAGACCACTCTCGACGTTGGGGGCGGGCCAAAACACGTTCTTGCCCACCACCCCGGCGCGCGTCACGTTCCCGTAGAACGACGCCTTGACACTCGGCACGCCGTACACCTTCGACCCGGGCCGCGCGGCCAGCCGGTCCGCGACCTCTTTCTGCACCATCACAAGCACTCGGCTTATCGACGGAAACTCCGCGAGCAGATGAAGAAGGACCGGCACCGAAACGTTGTATGGAAGGTTAGCGACGAGCGCGTCCGGCTCTTCCTGCACGTCCGCACGCTGGACGCGGAGAGCGTCTGTGGTGACCACGGACAGGCGGTCGGCAAGCTCCGGGGCGCGCTGCGCAACGGTGCGTGGCAACCGCTGGGCGAGTCGGCCATCGATCTCAAGCGCGGTGACGTGCCGCGACCCTTCGAGCAGCCCAATCGTCAGCGACCCCAAGCCCGGCCCGACCTCGACGACGGAACTAGTGGGTGCAAGCTCTGCCGCCGCGACGATGCGCCGCACCGTATTGGGATCGTGGACAAAGTTTTGGCCCAGCTTTTTTGTCGGCGTGACACCGAGCTCCGCGGCGAGCTTCCGGATGTCGGCCGGGCCCAAAAGGTGGGCGTGGTTCATCGGTAGGTCATCCGAAGGTCAACCGGTTACTAGCGCAGACCGAGCTTGGCGGTGCAGGCAGGCCATGCTCCCCAGCCTTGGGCGGCCTGCGTCTTTTCCGCAATGGCGATCTGTTGCTCGCGGGTCGCCTTATCCGCCGTCGGCGCGTACGCCGTACCACCGTAGGCAGCCCAGGTGGCCTCGTTGAATTGGAGGCCACCCTGGTAGCCGTTGCCGGTGTTAATGGACCAGTTTCCACCGGATTCGCATGCGGCAATGGAATCCCACACAGAGCCGGACGCCACCGCGGCCGCCGAACTCGTCGAGGCGATCGAGGCGGTCGAGGCCGTTTTCGTCCCGCGGGCAATCGTGGCCGGGGTCGCCGCGCGAGTCTCTGTTTCAGATACCACGTTGTGGGATTGCACCTTGCCGTTGACCACCGTCGTCCGGTGCACGACCTTCTTCTCCCCCGGGGTTCCCGGCTTGCGCACCTCTTCCGTGCCTGAGGCGAGGTTCGCGTCATCTACATAGGTGGCGGGGGCGTCGAACGCGACCGTTTCGCTCCGCTCGCTCGTCTCAACGCGGTCGATGCGGATATCCATGTTCTCCTCAACCGGCGCGGAAAGTGGCACACTGACGCGGTCATTGGAGTCAACGGCGATACCTCGTGAGCTAAGCAGCTCGCCCACGGTCTTTTTCGCGGCGGAGGTATAAATGACGTTTCCTGCGTCGTCGATGGAGACGATTTTCGGGGTTGTCACGTCGAGCGTCATACCGTCGGTCAGGGGCTGATCCGCGCTGGCATCCGTCGCAGCCGCTGGGGTCACACCGGCCTCCCCGATGAGGTCGCCCACGGTGACTGCGGTGGACGTGAGCTGCCGCTCAGCACCGTCGACAACGAGCGCAACGGTCTTGGCCGTCCGCACGGTCACGACGTCGCCGCTTGCGAGCTGTGCGCTGGGGGCCGGATAGACCAGATCCTGCGTCCCCACGTCGACGCCGGCGGCGCTCAGCGCCCCCTCAACATTGCCCGCGAAGGTACGAACAGTGGTTTCCTGCCCATTGACGTCCACCGTCACCTCTTTCGACGCCGCGGCAGCGGTGGCCGCGGTGGCCGCGGCGCCGACGATGACTGCACCCGCGACACCGCTTGCGACGATGCGCTTGGTGGAGGTGGTCGTCTTGTTAATGCGTTGTGCAGACATGCAGCTCGGCCCTCGATAAGTCTCGGTTACATCACGAATGCCATAACAATACGATAACAACGCCTCCTACGCCAATAGCACGCCGGCTCGTGCGCCTTTACACCGCATACGTCCTGCGGAACGTCTCTCCAACTTCCGCAGCTAGAGCCTCCGGCTCCATCCCTCGAGTGGCCGCAACGACTCGCGCCGTGTGCCCAATGAGCGACGGTTCATTGCGCGCGCCGCGGAAAGGCTCGGGCGCCATGTAGGGAGCGTCCGTTTCAATGAGCAGCTGCCCGGGGGGCGTCTCGCCGGCGATCTCGCGCAGCTCGGTGTTGGGCTTGAACGTCACATTGCCCGCAAAACTGAGGACGTAACCGCGCTCTATCGCCTCACGCGCCACCTCGCGCGGCGAGGAGAAACAGTGGAGGATGACTTCGCGCGGGCGGGGGGCGTCGCCAAGAATGCGTATGACGTGCGCGTCCGCCTCGCGGTTGTGGATCATGAGTGCCTTTCCCGTCGCGACAGCGAGCTGAATGTGCCACCGAAACACCTCCTCCTGCACATCAAGGGGGGCGGTCCCGCTCGGGTCATGCGCAATCCAGTAGGAATCCATCCCCGTCTCCCCCACCGCGACGCATCGGGGGTCGGCCACCATCTGCGTCAGCCGCTCCCGCGTCGCGTCGTCGGCCTCACCCGCCCGGACAGGGTGTATCGCGCAGGCGGCGAAAACTGCCTCGCTGTAGTGCGCGGCTTCAAGGGCGCGTTCTGCCTCGTCGAGACCGTCGCCGACCGTGCAGATCCGCTCTACCCCGGCGCGCGCCGCCCGTTCCACCATTGCCTGGACCTCTGCCTCGTCGACGGCACCGGTAGAAGCCAGGTGCGTGTGGGCGTCGACAAGTCCGGGGATTTTTGCTGCGGGCTCTGGCGTCGGGCGGGGCTTCTTCTTGCTCATACGATAGAGCCTATGGCATTTAGCGACATCGACCCGCAGACCCGCACACAAATAGACCGCGACCTCGCCGAGGCAGCTGGGCGCGGGATTGGCGGCACCCCCCGCGACGTGGCGGAGACCTTTGAATCCACCCTGGCGGACTATTTATCGCTCGACCCTGACCTCCAGCGCACGTTCCCGCGTGGCGAGACGGCCCGGATGTACGGGACAGCGCTGGGAGAGGCCTTCGTCCGCGAGCACGGGTACTCGTGGGCCTATCTTGACGACGACTACGGCACCGACCTGGTTGTCAACCGGGGAGACTCGTACACCGCTCCCCTCGTCGTCGTTAGCGCCCGCTTCGACGACGACGCCCCCGGCAAGCTGACCACCTTCGTCGATCGTTTCCTAGACGCACACCCCGCCTAGCGGCGCAACTCGTCCTCAATAAACACAGGCCGCGCCGCGACGACCCCAAGCGCGCCCATGATCAGGGCGAGGACAATGAGCACCAGCAGGATGGGGCGGAAAGAACCAACCGCGCCGTACGCGAGGCCCACCGCAAACGGCCCAGCCGCCGCGAGGACGTAACCCACAGGCTGCACAAAGCCGGCAAGGCGCGCGGTGACTAGCGCCGAACGTGTCCGCGCCGGGATAAGGGAGATGGCAAGCGGGAAACACCAGCCGCCGAAGCCGAGGACGACGCACCAAAACAGAGGAGCAGACGCGGGGGCGAGCAGCACCCCGGTGTACCCCGCCGCGGTCAGTAGCCCGAACGCGATGACCAACGGGCTCAAGGTGCGCGCCCGCGAGATGACCGTTGGAAGAATCAGCCCGCCGCCAGCGCCGATCAAACCGATAATGGACAGCCCGATCGCTGCGTCGGAGCTCGACGCCCCCGCCTGGGTCAGCATCGCGGGCAGCCAGCCCATTTGTATGTATGCGTTCATCGACTGCAAGCCGAAGAAGAACATGAGGGCCACAACGGTGCGCGAGCGGTAGATTTTGCCTTCAGCCCCGCCGGAGGGGTCGTCCCCGTCAGCGGACCCCTCTGGCGCCGGCGCGTCGCGGCCGACACGCGCCCAGACAAGAAGCCACACGGCGAGCTGCGCCACGGCGGTGGCTCCCCATAAGCCCAGCGTCGCCTGCCAGGTGTCCGTCACGAGAGCACTGAGCGGCCCGACGGCCGCCGACAGCGACAGCGTGACGGAGTACACGGTTGTGAGCGCAACGATCTGCTTCCCGCCGTACTGCTTAATCCACGCGGGGAGCAACACGTTTGCCAGCGCGATCCCCGCGGCAACGGCGAGGGTAGCGAGGATAAACAGTGACAACCCCGGCGCGAATGGACGCAGGACGAGCCCGACAGTTATCGCCAAACCCGCGGCAACGAGGGCCGGGGTGAAACCCACCTGCCGCGCGAGAGGCACCGCGCTGACACCGAAGATGAAGAAGCACAGACCGGGCAGCGAGGTGATCACCCCGCCTATCGACGCCGGCGCACCGTAGAAAGCGATGACCTGGTCGAGGACCGGCCCGACTGATGCAACACCCGCCCGCAAATTGATCGCCGCGGAGACGACCGCAGCGAAAAGTAGCGTGATTGGAAGCGCCCGCACTACTGCACCGGTGCCCATTCAGGGCCCGTCACGCCTAGCTCGGGGTCGAGCTTTGCAATCAACGGCTTCGGCTTGCTCAGCGGAGTGCCCGGCTTGACGTCCACCCGGGCCCACGTCGCCTGCTGGCCCCGGTAGTCACCCGTGATGGTGCGGTACGTCCGGCCGCGTTCGGGCAAACCGACACCGACCAGCTCGAGGGGAGTGTCGTCGACAACTTCCTCAATGCGGGGAGCAGCCGCCCATTCCCCTCTCCTGCCGAGCGTCTCGTGGACCTGCTGGGCAATGTGCGGCAGGAAGGGGGTGAGCATGGCGTTGCAGTCGGATACGACTTGCAGGGCCGTCCACAGCACGGTGGCTAGGCGCTCCCGCTGGGTGTCGTCTTTTGCCAACTTCCACGGTTCTTGCTCGGCGATGTACGCGTTCGCTTCACCCACAACGTGCATAATCTGCGTGATCGCCGACTTGAACCTGGCGCGGGAAAGATCCTCCCCCGCCGAGTCGAAGGTGCGGCTGGCAAGGTCCAGGATCGCGGAATCCGCTTCGCTCAACTCACTTGGCGACGGAACCTGGCCAAAGTTTTTGTGCGCCATAGACACCGTCCGGTTCACCAGGTTGCCCCAGCCGTTGGCCAGTTCGTTGTTGACCCGTCGTACGAACTCGTCCCACGTGAAGTCGGTGTCGTTGTTCTCCGGCCCTGCCACCGCGATGAAGTAGCGCAGCGGGTCCGGGCCAAATTCTGCCAAGAAGTCCTTAACGTAAATCACCACCCCCTTGGAGGAAGAGAACTTGGACCCGGACATCGTGAGGAACTCCGAGGACACGACCTCAGTGGGCAGGTTGAGCTGGCCAAGGGCGTGCGTGGCGCCGCCCTTGTCCCCTCGTCCGGCGTAGCCGAGAAGCTCCGCGGGCCAGATTTGAGAGTGGAACGTGATGTTGTCCTTGCCCATGAAGTAGTAACCGCGAGTGTCGGGGTCCTGCCAGAAATCCTTCCATGCCTCCGGGTTGCCCGAACGGGTCGCCCATTCGATGGAGGCGGAGAGGTAACCCACCACCGCGTCGAACCACACATACAGTTTCTTTGATGCGTCGTCCTCCCAGCCTTCGACGGGCACGGGAATGCCCCAGTCGATGTCGCGGGTCATGGCCCGCGGGCGCATGTCCTCTAGGAGGTTAAGAGAGAACTTCAGCACGTTCGGGCGCCAATCCTCGCGGGTTTCTAGCCACGCCTTCAGGGCGTCGTGAAGCGCGGGCAAATCGAGCATAAAGTGCTCGGTCTCGACGAATTGTGGCGTCTCACCGTTGATCTTAGACACCGGGCAGATGAGGTCGGCCGGGTCCAGCTGGTTGCCGCAGGTATCACACTGGTCCCCGCGCGCGTCGGTGGCCCCGCAAATGGGACAGGTTCCTTCGATGTACCGGTCCGGAAGCGTGCGCCCCGTCGACGGGGAGATCGCACCCTTCGTTGTCTCCTTCACCATGTACCCATTTGCGTACAAGCCCCTGAACAGCTCTTGCACGACCGCGTAGTGGTTCCGTGTGGTCGTACGGGTAAACAGGTCGTAGGACAGGCCAAGACCGGCTAAGTCGTCCACGATCTGGGCGTTGTAACGGTCGGCGAGCTCCCCCACGCCCACGCCCTCCTTGTCGGCTTGGACGAGAAGGGGGGTGCCGTGTTCGTCCGTTCCCGAGACCATGAGGACGTTATTGCCGGCCATGCGCTGGTAGCGCGCAAAGACGTCGGAGGGTACGCCAAAACCGGCGACGTGTCCGATGTGGCGCGGGCCGTTCGCGTAGGGCCACGCAACGCACACCAAGATGTTGCGCACAGAAGAAGCGGAAGAGTCTGTCTCGGAAATCATGGAACCAGCATAAATGACCGGCCCATACCCGCTAGTCGACGCCCTGCCGCCGCCCGCGCGACGTCACGAGACCCTTCTTTTGTTTCGTGCGGCGGTCCGTCTTGCGCTGCTCCCGGTGGATGCGGCGTTCGATGGCGAGCTGCCGGGCGAATCGCTCCTGCTCCTTCTTGTCCAGGTAGATCGTGTCGTTGGACATGTCTTTCACGATCGCGAACATGAGGGCGATGAGGATGAGAAGGAAGGGCGTGGCGGCCACGATGGTGACCGACTGAAGGGCGCTCAGGGCGTCTTCCCCGCCGGCGATCAGCAATGTGAGACCCACCCCGGCTGTGGCTAGCCCCCACACGCCCGAAAGCCACGGTTTAGCGTCGGACTTCCCGTTTTGAGACAGGGACGCCATCACCGTCGAGGCGGAGTCCGCCGAGGTGATAAAGAACGTAGCGAGGAGAACCATCGCGCAGATTCCGGCGATGTAACCGCCTGGGAGCGAATGGAGGAGCCCAAAGAGCTGTTCCTCCGCCACCCCGGAGCCGTAGATGGAGTGGCCGTCCTGTTCCGCTTTGATCGCGCTGCCACCGAAAATGACAAACCATACCGTCGAAAGCAGCGAGGGGACCAAGAGCACTCCCAGGCAAAACTCCCGGATCGTGCGCCCGCGGGAAATACGGGCAAGGAAGGTACCGACGAACGGTGACCAAGAGATCCACCACGCCCAGTAGAAAATGGTCCACGAGGATAAGAACCCGCCTGCGGTGCCATCGGCGCTAGACGCCGTGCGACCGGCGATGTAGAAGAACTGATCCAGGTAAGAACCAATCGCGGTGGGCAGCAAGTTTAACAGGCTCACTGTTGGCCCTACCGCGAAAACGAACACCGCGAGTACCGCAGCGATGACCATGTTTACGTTGGACAGGATCCGGATGCCTGTACCCACCCCGGACATCGCGGAGAGCAGAAAAGCCAGGGTGAGCACCGCGACGATACTGACCGTAAGCTGCGTGGACGGGCTTTCAACCAAGCCGGAGGCCCGCAGACCAGAGGTGATCTGCAGGGCTCCGAGGCCCAGCGAACAGGCGGTGCCGAAGATCGTGGCGAAGATTGCTAGGCCGTCAATAGCCTTGCCCACGGGGCCAGCCACTCGCTTCTCCCCAATTAGCGGGACAAACGCGCTGGACAGCAGTTGCTTACGCCCCAGCCGAAACGTCGAGTAAGCGATGGCGAGGCCCAGGATGGCATAAATCGCCCAGGGGTGGAGGGTCCAATGGAACATTGTCTGCGCCATGGAGGTTCCCACCTCGTGGCTGGGGCGGCCAGGGACTCCTTCGCGATACATCGCCAGCGGCTCCGAGGCACCGTAAAACATCAGGCCGATTCCCATCCCCGCAGCAAACATCATGGAGATCCACGACGTGGTCTTGAATTCGGGCCGTTCGTCGGGCCCGCCCAACCTGATGCTGCCGAAGCTGGAGAACGCGATGAACAGGACGAAGAAGACAAACACTGTGCCAAACAACACGAAGGCCCAGCCGAGATTGTCGATTACCCAGCTAAATGACGTGTCGGCGAACGAGGAAAAACTGCCCGCGCCGGCTAATCCCCACGTCACCAGGGCGACGATGATCCCCGCGAGCGGGATGATGATGGCCCAGTCGACGGGAGCGTTTTCGTCCTCCGCCGCGAGAGGCTCGGGTGTTTCCGCGCCCGAGTAGTTCGCGAGGGTGCCGGTTCGGTCGGCGTGCAACAGGGAGGCAAGCTCGCTGGTCGCGGTTTGCTCGCCCGGGGGCGTGGATTCGGCCATAAAATCGACTCTCCTTCAAGAGCTTTCGGGGAAAATGGCTGCCAATTCGCAGGCTAACGCACTCTGTTTCGGGCGGCCAACGCCGCCTCGTAGAGCTCACCCGCTTTTATGCCGTTGGCGCGGGCGAGTTCTTTCGCGGCGTCTTTCAACCTCTCTCCCGCCTCTTCCCGCTGGAGCACCTGCCCGACCACGGTAGCCACGTCTTCTGCGCCCGGGTTAGCATCCGCCGCGCCCTCGATCACCACAGTGACTTCCCCCCGCAATCCGTCGGCGGCCCACTGTGCTAATTCTCCTAAGGGGGCGCGTTTGACCTCCTCAAACGCTTTCGTCAGCTCGCGGCACACCGCCGCCCGGCGCGCGGACCCGAGGATCGCGGCGGCATCGGCAAGCGTTGTGCCCACGCGGTGCGGGGAGTCGAAGAAGCACACCGCTCTCGTCTCCCCGCGCAGGGACTCCAGCCATTGTCTGCGCGCGCCTTGCTTGCGCGGAGCGAAACCGTCGAAAATGAACCGGCCCACGTTTAACCCGCTGAGCGCCAGCGCCGTTGTCACCGCGGAGGGCCCCGGAACGCACGTAACGGGCACACCTGCGTCATGGGCCGCTGCGACAAGCGCATGGCCTGGGTCCGACACGAGGGGCATTCCTGCATCGGACACCACGAGCACGGTCCCAGAACGAGCGGCGTCAATGAGTTCAGCAGCTCGGCCCCGCTCATTGTGGTCGAAGTTGGACACAACCCGCCCGCGAAGCGTCACGCCGAGCGCTGTCGCGAGGGAGCGGACCCGGCGCGTGTCCTCCGCGGCGATGACGTCGGCGGTGGAAAGGGCGTCGATAAGGCGGGGCGAGGCATCGGCCAGGTTGCCCAGCGGGGTCGCAGCAACGACGATGCCGTTCGGGCTCGTGTGACTGGGGTGAGAGGTCTCGCTCATGCGTCCCAGCATGGCACACCAGTAGTATCCATTGGGTGAAATGGACAGCCCCCGCCGCTCGGCCCCCGGCTCGACCTCGTGCCCCCCAGCCCCCGTCTGTCCCCTGGTCGCGCCGGGACAGTCTGACGGTAGCCTCGGTCGGAGTGGTGGCGCTGTGCACCCGGTTTATCGGGCTGACCCTGCCGACCGCCGGCGGGACGCCCATTTTCGACGAGAAGCACTACGTCCCCCAGGCCTGGGACATGGTGCGATCGTGGCTCGGGCCCGCCCTTGGGGGCATCGAATCGAACCCCGGTTACGGGCTAGTCGTTCACCCTCCCTTGGGCAAGCAGCTACTCGCGGTCGGCGAAGCTCTCTTCGGGTACACCCCGCTGGGCTGGAGATTCATGACCGCTCTGTTTGGGGCAGCCACGATCGTAGCCATCATGCTCCTGTGCCGCCGCCTCACCCAGTCGACCACGATTGCCCTCTTTGCCGGCGTGATGGCACTTTGCGATGGCGTTCTCCTCGTCGCGGCGAAGTTCGGGATGCTCGACATTTTCCAGGTCTTCTTCATCGTTGCGGCGGCCTGGGCTCTGGTGGGAGACATGAGGCAGGTCCACCAGCGCGTCCACGACGCATATTCGCGCGGCACCGATGTGAAGGGAGCGTTCGGTCCCCGCTTCGGGGTGCGCTGGTGGCGCTTCACCGCCGGTGTCTTCCTCGGCCTCTCCCTGTCGGTGAAGTGGTCGGGGTTGTACTACATCGCGTTCTTCGGTCTGCTCAGCGTGGGCTGGGACGCGTGGTTACGCAGCAAGTACGGGGCGCGCCGCCCACTGGCCGGGGCGCTTCTTCGCGACGCCCCCGCGGCCTTCGCTTCCCTCGTGATCGTTCCCGTTGCGCTGTACCTGTGGTCGTGGCGCGCGTGGTTTGCTTCCGAGACCTCGGTCTACCGCCACGCCGCTACGGACGGCACGATCACCGCCAGCCAGTGGCCGTGGTTGTCGGGGCTGCCCGACCCCCTGGCTAGTTGGCTTTATTACCAGCTCTCGGTTTTGGAGTTCCACGGTTCGTTGACGTCGTCAAGTGGGCATTCGCACCCGTGGGACTCCAAACCCTGGGCCTGGCTGGTCGCGGCGCGGCCCATCCTCTACTACTCGTCGACGGGCATCGATTGCGGGGGCCATACCTGCCGCGAGATGATCTACCTCTTCGGCACGCCACCAATCTGGTGGCTCACGGTACCCGTGCTCTTGTGGGCGTTGTGGGCGTGGGTGACGCGGCGCGACGGCCGGGTGGTCGTCCCCCTTGTCGCCTTCGCCGCGGGATTTCTTCCCTGGCTGGCGGCCTATGACCGGCAGATGTACTTCTTCTACGCGACGGCGCTTGTCCCGTTTACGATCGTGCTGCTCGCCCTCGCCCTTGGGCGCCTGTCCAGTGCAGGAAGTCCGATCCACACCGGGTGGGTGAGACGCCTCGCCGGGTATCCCATCACGACGGGCCAGCTCGCGGTCGTGTGTTACCTCGCCGCCGTCGTGGCGTTCTTCGTTTATTGGGCGCCAATTCTCTACGGCTTCGCCGTGCCGGAGGGCTACTACCAATCACTCATGTGGCTGCCTAGCTGGAAGTAGGGCCTGAACCGAGGGCGCTCCATAACCTAGCGGCGTCAACCCCCCTATCTGCCGCCCACGTCACGGCTAGCGCGAAGAGGGAAAACAGAAGGATCGCTACGTGGCCCAGCGCCGAGCCGGCCTCGCCGTCGACGGCATCGCGCACGGCAAACCCGAGAGTAAAGGTGAACATCGTGCCCACGACGAGCGCGATCCCGGGAATAAACCGCGGCTTCCACGCGGCGAAACCAAGCGCCACCGCCACGCCCAGTCGCTGCGAGGAGGTGGAGACGAGCAGTCGCGCCAACTCGGCGTCGGCGTCCCAGTCCACCCCTGTGAGCAGTCCGACCGCCCACATAACCCACACCACGGCAGCACTGCCAAGAAGCACGCGACCCACAGCGACGACGAGCGCCCGGCGCCGTGACACCCTCCGCCACTCGCTCTCGACACCGGCGAGGATGACCTGGGATAAATCACGCGGAGGCTCGAACTGCCCCACCCGCAGGGTCCGTGAGAGCGTGAGAAGCTGATCCCAATACCGGCGGCATTCCTCGCAGTGCTCGAGGTGAGCATCAACGACGGCCCAGTCCAGCGTGGACGGCTCCCCGTCGACCCGAGCTGATAGAGCGGCCTGCACCTCCTCATGTTCAACCACGCGCCATCACCCCGTCCAGGCTCGCACGCCCGGAGCCGAAGACAACGACGACGAGGAGGGCCGCCGCAAGCACCACGGGGTACTCGATCCCGCCTGTCTCTACAAAGAACCCGTGGCCAAGGTGCACGAAATACGCTGCGGCCGCGGTGAGAAGGAACAAAACGGCCGCGACCAGGGTGGTAAGCAGCCCGATGATTAAGAGGGACCCGCCGACGAGCTCGCACGCCCCGGCGAGGTAGGAGGAAAGAGCGGGTTGTGGCACCCCCGCCTCCGCCAATTGCGCGGCGGAGGCGCTCATTCCCGTTTCAAACCAACGGCGGTAGCCATGTGCGACGAAAACCGCCCCGACGACGAGGCGCAGGACGAGAAGGGTGAAATCACGAACTGCGGGCCTGTTCATGCACATAAGAGTACAGATGGAACCAAACTGCCAAAGCACGAGTCAAAGAGGTTATGACGACACTGATAGACGGCCCCGTCACCGGCGCTGACGGCCTAGCCAGGCCCCCGTGGGCGGCGCAGGACGAGCTACTGCGTGCGTATTACGACACAGAATGGGGCATGCCCGTGCGCGACGAGCGCGGCATGTTTGAACGTCTCTGCTTGGAGTCGTTCCAGGTGGGGCTTTCGTGGCGCCTGATTCTGCAGAAGCGCACCGCCCTACGCAAGGCGTTTTACGGGTTCGATCCCGACTCGGTGGCCGCGATGGACAGTATCGAGCACCTGCTTGACGACGCCGCCTTGATCCGCAACCGGCGCAAACTCGCGGCCGCCGTGACCAACGCCCGGGCTACCCTCGCGATGCGAGAAGAAGGAACCAACGTGGCGCAGTTCGTCTGGTCTTTTCAACCGGATGAAACGCCCGCGCCGGTAGTGATGTCCGAGGTTCCAACGCGCTCGCCCGAATCCGAGCGGTTAGCCGCGGAACTAAAAAAGCGCGGTTTTACCTTCGTGGGGCCCGTGACCATGTACGCGCTAATGGAATCCACGGGCGTGGTGGACACCAATTTGGTGGGGACGTGGCGCCGCGGTGCGTCAGGGGTGTGGCCTGTTTGATTAGTTTCACCCGGACAACCGCCCGTTTTCTTGACCCCGCGCCCATCTCAGCAGTCGGCGCCTACAGTGGGCGAAACCAGGTTCCGATGATGACGGCACAACGGACAGCAAGGAAGCGATCAGAAACGTGATTGACAGCATCATCCTCAACAACGGCGTCGCCATGCCGCAGCTCGGCTTCGGTGTCTTCCAAGCCCCGCCGGAAGAAACCTCGCTTGCCGTGGAAACCGCGCTGAGAGCCGGGTACCGGCACATTGATACCGCTGCGGCCTACTTCAACGAACGCGAAGTGGGCGAAGGCCTGCGTCGCTCCGGTGTCAACCGAGCGGACGTCTTTATCGAAACCAAGGTCTGGATCAGCGACTATGAAGACTCCCGCCACGCCTTCGAGAAGGCGTCGCGCAAGCTCGGTGTCGACGTGATCGACCTGTTCATCCTCCACCAACCCCTCCCGACCAACTTCGACCGCACGATCGCGGCGTATAAGGGCCTCGAGCACCTCCTCGCGGACGGCAAGGTGCGTTCCATCGGCATAAGCAACTTTATGCCGGAGCACGTGCAGCAGCTTCTCGACGCCACGGACGTCGTTCCGGCCATCAACCAAGTTGAACTGCACCCGTACTTCCAGCAGCCCGACGTGCAGACGGCCAACGCCCAGCACGGCATCCTGACCCAGGCGTGGTCGCCCATCGGCGGCATCACTTTTTACCCGGGCTTCGGAGAGGAGCGTCGCAGCACGCTCCAGGACCCGGTTATCAACGAGATCGCAGGCGCCCACGGGAAGTCTCCGGCGCAGGTCATGCTGCGGTGGCACATTCAGGAGGGTCGGCAGGTTATTCCGAAGTCGACCAACGCTGGTCGCATTGCGGAAAACATCGACGTACTCGATTTCTCCCTGAGCGACGAGGAGATCGCCACGATTGACGCCCTTGACACCGGCGTGCGCGGCGGCCCCGAGCCCGCGGCGATCACCCTCGAAACAAACGGAATGCCGATCCCGGAGGATTAATCACAGGGTGGCGGGGTCCGTGTTGGCCCCGCACAGCACGACGCAGACGGTCTCTTCCGCTGACGCGTTGTAATGGTTCAACCCAGCCAGCGCGGTAGCCGCCGCGTGCTCGACAGCGAGCCGGTGGTCTGCCCATAGGCCCTCGCGCGCCTGGACGATCTCCGCGTCCGAGACGAGCAGCGACGAGACATCGTCGTGGCCGGCGCTTCGCAGCGCCATCTCTGAGGCACGGCGCGCCCCGAGGGAGTCGACGGCGACGGAATCGACGGCGACGTCGACAAGCTGGCCCGCTTCGAGCGCCGCGTTGAGGGCGCGGCACGTCTCCGGTTCAACGGCAACGGTGCGGATACCGAAGTGCCGGGCGGCCGTCGAGATACCGGAAAACAACCCACCGCCGCCGACGGCGACGACAAGGGTGTCGAGCCCGGGGATGGCCTCGCGCAGCTCAAGGAGGAGCGTTCCCGCCCCAGCCGCGACGTAGGGGTCGTCGTAGGCGTGGGAAGCGAGTGCGCCGGTGTGCGCCGTGAACTCTTCGCACGCTGCTAGGGCATCCGCGTACTGGGTGCCAACAAGGCGAACATCCGCACCATAGCTGCGCAACCGCTCCACCTTCACGGATGGGGCGGTTGCGGGGAGGAAGACAGTGGCGCAGACCCCCTCGGCCTGAGCCGCCCACGCGTTAGCCAGTCCTGCGTTGCCGCCCGAGGCGATCGTTATTCCCGCGTCGGGTAGCGTTCCCCTCTCGCGGTGGGCGCGGATGAAGTTCTGCGCACCGCGGGCTTTGAAGCTGCCGGTGTGCTGCATGAATTCCAGGCTGTAGTACACACCGGGCCCCGCAGCGATGACAGGAGTTCGCCGCACTCGGCCGGCGACACGCGTCGCGGCCGCCTCAATATCTGCATAATCCAGCTCCGACACGGTGGCCTCCTGGTCGAAAAACGCCCCCCGGGCGATTCCGGGGGGCGGGGAAAGTGGAGCTATGGGGAATCGAACCCCAGACCTTCGCATTGCGAACGCGACGCTCTACCAACTGAGCTATAGCCCCGTGCATGTGCTGCAGGGGAGAGGTTACTCTCCCCTGCCGGGTTTAAGAAACTCGCAGCTCAGACCGGCGATCGGCGGAGAGATCCACCGCCTCCACGTAGCTCGGCAGCGCCTCGAAATCGGGGCTGTCGTCGTCCATCGCAACCACGAACCCTCCCGGCCGACGCAGCGAGCGGTCCACGGAATCCGTCACGACCCCCAGGCGGGCACGTCGAAGTTGACGGACCCTGCGCTCATGCAGGGCTCGTTCCTGGCGTACGACGTTGCGCAGCGCGATCATGTAGAGCACCGTGAGCGTAATCGTGAGCGCCGGGGCCACCCAGGCCCACCCCCCAAAGACGTACGCAACCACAAAACTGAGCACGTCCGCGACGATCAAACCCAGTAGCGTGCGCTGACGGCGCTGGAAGCGATCCGCCTTCGCGGATTTCTCGCGGGCCGGGTCCCACCCGCCGCGGCCAAGTCGAGTCTGGGCGAAAGCGACGTCGTCCTCAGTAAGCTCGGTGAGCTCACTGGACTCTTCACCGGATTCGTCGCCGACGTCCTGGGGTTGCTTCTCACTACGATCGCGGTCCAGCTCTGCTGTCTGGGTAACGGCGTTCCCTGCCTCCTTATCGTCATTCGGGTACCCGTAATCGCCAGCGGACACGTAGGTCTCGTCGAATGCGTATGGCTCCAGGGCCTCTTCCCCCTGCTCTTCCTCGCGCAGGACGGACACCGCCGTGGAGCCTCCCTGGGGTTCTCCCTGGGGTTCCTCGACAACTTCCCCGTCTACCTCTAAGTCGCTGTCGACGGGCTCGACAGGTTGCCTTTCCGCCGGCTCGGCCTTCAGGACTTCATAGTCCTCCCTCGCCTCCGCTTCATCGAAGCGGTGCACGTCGGCGCTGGTGAACTTGGGGCGCCGCCGCGTCGTGATCGGCGCCGACCCACCACTGTGAAGGACCCGCGTCTCGTTGAAACCCTCCCCCGAGCGGCGGATCGGTTTACTGTTGCCCAGCACCATAGGTGCCAGGACGATGACCCAGACAATGATGATCAGGACGATGATCAGGCTGAGACTGCCCATCGCGTCGCCGCCTTTCTCGGGGTGGGGGGAACGTGGTTTTTAGGCTATCGCCGGGCACCGAGTTTTAGGTCAAGGCGCGCCCAGAGCGCACAAGCTTGTCGACGGCGCCCGCCCCCGCATCCTCCGCATTGAGGGCGACGAAGTGGTGATCCCTCCACTCGCCGTCGATGTGAAGGTTGCGCCGCAGGTACCCCTCTTCCCGGAACCCGTTGGCGGCGAGGACTCGGCCCGATGCCGGGTTGTCGGGCAGGTAGGTCGCCGTCACTCGGTGCAACCCGACGCGTTCGAGCGCGTGGTCGGTTCCAAGCGCGCACGCCACGGTGGCGATTCCCCGCCCGGTGTAGGGGGTGTGCACCCAGTAGCCGATCCAGCATTCGCTCACCGCGCCGTGTTGAATGTTGCCCAGAGTGACCTGGCCCGCAAACTGGCCATTCACCTCGATGACGAGCGGAACAGCAAGACCGTCAGCCGCTAAGCGGCGCAGGTTGGTCCACGTTGCCCGCCATGCGGATTGCGAGTGCGCTTGGCGCCACGTCCCGGCGACCGTCGGCTCAACCGGGCGCAGTGCGGCTTCGTCGGCGATGCGCTCCTCGCGCCAGCTCGTGCCATCGGTCGCGCGGAGCGGGCGGAGACGGACACGGGCGCCGTCGGGAAGCGAGAGTGCTGGCGTCGATTCTGGCCAGCCGGGGTGGTAGCGCGGTAGGAAAAACACGGGCCACTTACGTCCGCTGCTGCAAGAAAATGACGTCGACCGTGTCACCGGGACGAACCTGGGTCGTTTCTTCAGGGATCCGGATCATGGCGTTAGCCTCGGCGAACCCGGCGAGAAGGTGGGCGGGTGCCCCGGTGACGCCGCCGAGGCTCTGCACGACGTAGGCCCCCGTTTCAGCATCGCGCATGAGGCGAGCGCGGATATATCCGCGACGGTCCCGGATGGACTCGATGGGTCCGAGCGAGCGGGCCTGCACAATGTGGCGGGTGGGGTTTGTCTTGCCAAGCGCTTGGCGGATCGCAGGCCGGACAAGAGTTTCGAAGATAACAAGGCCGGCAACCGGGTTCGACGGGAGTAGGAAAACGGGGATGCGTCCCTCGCCGAGCAACCCGAACCCCTGAACGGAACCGGGGTGCATGGCCACCCGGGTTGTATCGATGTCCCCGAGCTCACGCAACACCTCCTGGATTGCGGCGGCCCCGCTTCCCCCGACGGCGCCCGCGATGACGACGATCTCACTGCGTGCGACGTGGTTTGCGATAGTTTCGCGAAGCCGGCGCGGCTCGGCGTTGACAATACCCACGCGCTGCACATCGGCGCCGGCCTCTTTCGCCGCCGCAGCCAGGGCGTAGGAGTTGACGTCGAAAATTTGTCCCAGCCCCGGCTCCCGCTCGATGTCAACAAGCTCCAACCCGTAGGACAACACCGCGACTCGGGGCCGGGGGTGGACGAGAACCTTATCGCGCCCCGCCGCGGCGAGGAGACCGATCTGCGGTGGGCCAAGCACAACTCCCGCGGAGACGGCCACGTCGCCGGGCTGAATGTCATCACCGGTCTTGCGCACGAAATCCCCCGAGCGGACGGGTCGCTTCGCGGTCACGCGCTTGCGGCCCAAGTCGGTCCACTCGAGGGGAATAACGGCGTCGGATAGCGTGGGCAACGGCGCACCCGTTGCCACGCGCACCGCCTGCCGCGGCTGCAGACGCAGTGGCCGTTGAGATCCCGCCTGCACCTCACCGACAACGGGGAGGGATGCATCCGTCACCGCCTCCCCTGGCGGCCCGAGTGCCACCCCGCCGCCGACGTCAACCGCACGAACGGCATACCCGTCTACGGCGGCCTGCGGGAAACCGGGCAGCGGCTGGGTGGCCGTCACCTCCTCCGCGCACATCAGGCCAAGAGCGTCGGTGATGCCGATGCGGATTGGCGCGGGCGTCGGCACCGCGTCGACCACCATCGACAATTGCTCGTCAACGCTGCGCATATTCCTCAATCCCTGGGTTGGCAGCCTCGAAGTCACGCAAGATTTGGGAAATCGCTCGATACAACTGCGGGCCGTACTTCGGGTCGCGCAACCCAAAGTCGACGTTTGCCGGAATGTACCCTCCCGGGTTGCCCAGATCGTGGCGCCCACCCTCGTGGACAACGATGTGAACTGGATGGCCCTCGCTGATCAAGAGGTCAATCGCGTCGGTGAGCTGAATCTCGCCACCCTTCCCCGGCTGGATGCGCCGGAGGGCGTCGAAAATCGATCGATCCAGCAGGTAGCGCCCTGTCGCGGCGAGCGTCGATGGGGCCTCCCCCACCGCGGGTTTCTCCACCATCCCGCGGACGCGTTTTACGTCGAAGCCCTCGAAATCCGCTCCCGCGTCCTCGACATCAAAGATCCCGTAGTTGAAGACCTCGTCGGGCAGGACGTTGTACGCACAGAGGACGGAGCCGCCGAACTCCTCGCGCACGCGCACCATCTTCTCCATCACCCCGGCTGGGAGCACGAGGTCGTCCGGAAGCATGACTGCTACGACGTCTTCATCGACCCCCAACGCCGTCTCCGCGCACGCGACGGCGTGGCCCAAACCGAGGGGACGGTCTTGTTCGACGGCGACTGCCTCAATCAGCTGCGCCGCCCGCGCAACCTTCTCAACCTGCTCCATCTTCCCCCGCGAACGAAGGGTTGCACATAAGTCCTCGAAGGTGCCGAAGTGCCGCATGATTTCCTGCTTTTCAGGCGCGGTAACAATAACCATGCGCTGCGCGCCGAGCTGGGCCGCTTCCTCGGCGATGAGCTCGATGCCTGGGGTATCTACGACCGGGAGCAACTCCTTCGGAACTGTCTTCGTCGCGGGCAAAAAACGGGTTCCCATCCCCGCTGCGGGTACGACGACGGTCTTAACGGTCGGATTGCGCATAATGAGGGAGCTTACCCGCCGCACCCACACCGTTGGGGTTTCAACTCCGTGTAAAAATGCTGCCATGATGACCTCGGCGCGCGCGAAGGAACTTTTGAGGCGCGAGCTCCTCGCGCGAAGACGACAACTGCGCGATTCCCCTGAACGCAAAGCGGAACTGGACTCCCAGATCACCCGTCACGCCCTAGCTTTGGTACGCGAGCTGAACGCCCGGACCGTCGCAGCCTACGACCCCTTTCCCACCGAGCCGGCAGGGCGCGGTTTCCCCGCCGCGCTCGCCGCTGAGGTGCCAACGTTATTGCTCCCGGTGACCCTCCCCCACGGGCTCATGGCGTGGAAGGACTACGAAGGGTCGGAACAGCTCCCGCCGGGCATCCTCGCTAGCTGCGATGTGGTACTCGTGCCGGCCGCGGCCGTCGATAAGAGCGGCCTCCGGCTGGGGAAAGGAGGAGGGTACTATGATCGCGCGCTCGCTGGTCTTAGCGTTCCCACCGCGGCCGTGGTTTACCACGACGAATACGTCCACACCGTCCCCCACGATCCTCACGATGTCGCTGTGTCCGCCATCATCACCGAAGAAGGTTGGTGGCGCAGCGAGGGAACCAAAACGCCTTAGCAGCAGTCCAACAAGGGCATGAAGCTTGTCGACGCCCTCCGCACCCCCAGCTACCGCCGTAGCGTCTTGATCCGTCGTTGCCTTTCGCTTCTCTTCGTTGGTACCGCCGCGGTTAGCGTTGTGTCATCGCGAGCCGCAGAGCCTCTCGTCGTGTCCTTCGCGCGAGACGTCAGCGCGGGCTCCGTCGTGGGCGCGGCGGACCTCGAGCTACGTCGCGTGCCGGCTAGTTCTGTACCCGACAACGCGGTGACCGCGGTGGAGGGGGCAAACGGGAAGGTGCTTGCGGCCGCCGCCTCGGCCGGGGAGATCCTCACCACGACCCGCCTCGTCGGCGCGGAGCTCGCCGACGACCTCACGCAGGGGGAGACCAGCGGGGAGCCGTTCACAATGGTTCCGGTCGCGCTGGCCGAGCCTGACATCATTCCCATGCTTTACCACGGTGCAACAGTCAGCGTGATTACCGCGACGGGGGACGCCGCGCGCCCGAGCACAATCGCCACTGGGGGCCGCGTGGTTCTTGCCGGGGGAGCGGAGAAGAAAAACGACGCGACCGTGCTCTTGCTCTTGCGTGAATCCCAGGCAGCAGCGGTGGCAGCGGCATCCTTGACATCGCCACTGACAGTTGTGCTGGGCAGACCGGGCGTTTAACGTCTAGCCTTATTCCAGGTTATGTCAATCCCCTGTCCCGAAAGGTTGAGGATGCTCAAAGGATTCAGAGACTTCATCATGCGTGGCAACGTCATCGACCTCGCAGTCGGTGTCGTCATCGGTTCGGCGTTTACCGCCGTCGTCACGGCTTTCTCCAACTACATCATCAACCCGCTCATCGCAGGCATCGGCGGCAACGAGTTTGGGTTCGGCTTCAACGTCATCCCAGGCAACGAGTCGACCTTCGTCAACCTCGGCGCCGTTTTGACTGCGCTGATCAACTTCCTCCTCATCGCGGCAGTGGTGTACTTCCTCATCGTCCTCCCGAAGAACAAGTTCGACGAGCTGCAGAAGCGCGCCCGCGGCATCTCAGAGAAGGAACCGGCCCCGACCGACACCGAGCTGCTCACCGAGATCCGCGACCTCCTCGCCGGTCAGTCCCCCAAGGATGCGGGCACTCCCCCGCCGGTTGAGCGTTAGTCGCCGCCGTAGTGCGGGGGGCGTTCTCGAAGGTAAAATTCGAGAACGCCCCCCTTTTCGTTGTCACGGGACTGCTCGCGCGACGGACGGGGCGCCGTGTCCGGGCTCCGGTCGTAGTCTCGCTCGGAGATCCGGCGAGCTCGCCGCCGAGCCTTCCTGCCGAGTGCCATGAAAAGACCCGGTTTCTTACTGGACGCTGTGCTTGTGCAGCTCGTCGATGAGATGCCTAACCAACGGGGCGCTGATGGAAAGCCCATCTCGAATGGCCATGCGTGACGACGCTAGGTTGACGATTACGGTTGAACCCGAGACTCCGCAGATCCCCCGGGACGTACACGCGTCGACCGCGCCGCAGGCTTGGCCCGAAGAACGAATCGCTTGCCCGACACCGGGGACCATCTTGTCGATGACGGCACGCGTCGCCTCCGGCGCTTTGTCCCGCGGGCCGACCCCCGTAGCTCCCACCGTCAACACGAAGTCGACTCCCCCAACAACACCCGTCTCAATGGCCTTGCGGATATCCGCCTTCTTTGAGCGAACGCGTACGACAGCATCGACGATGTAGCCGGCCTCGTCGAGAAGTTCACAGACGAGCCGGTCCGTGTCATCCCCGGGGGCCTCGAAATCCCGGTCCGAAATCAACACGACTAAGGCGCATGGCCGCAGCGGCTGCTGGCCCGCCAGCTCAGCGGCGCGGAGCGATTCTTCATCGGGCTCGGTCAGCTCGCTCAGTTCGAGCGGATCAACAGACCCAGCTATCGTGTCCGCAACCGTATCCGACATGAGCATGCTCCTTTAGCGTGACGTACGTCCCCGTTAGTTCCGTTAAGAACTTACTCGGAACTGAGCGTCACATCTACCGATTCGGTGTTGTCACTACCCTGCCTGCGCACCTGCAGCGTCACCGTCTCTCCGAAGTCGCGGGACCGCGTAGCGGCGACCAGCGCGTCTGCGGAATCAATCACCCTGTCGTTGAGCCGCGTGACCACGTCACCGGCCTTCAGCCCTGCAGCCTCAGCGGGGCTACCCGATTCCACCGAGGCGATGAGGGCTCCGTCGGTAGTCGACCGGCTATTCACCTGCACACCCAGCATCGGCTGGGTCGCCGTCCCAGTCTCGATCAGCTGCTGGGCCACCCGCTTCGCGAAGTTCGATGGAATCGCGAAACCCAGGCCGATGGAGCCGCTGCTCGAGCTCGACCCCGTCGACCCCGAAGAAAGCGAAGCGATAACAGAGTTCATACCGATCAGGTTGCCGTTCATGTCAACGAGCGGGCCACCCGAGTTACCCGGGTTGATCGCCGCGTCGGTTTGGATCCCGTCCATGAGCGAGCTCTCCGTCCCACCCTGGTAGGCACGCACGGGGCGGTTCAGCGCGGAAACGATGCCGCTTGTCACAGTCGCGGAAAGCCCCAGGGGAGAACCAACCGCGACGACGTCTTGGCCCACCTTCAGACCGCTCGAGTCCCCAAAGTTAATCACCGGGAGGTTCGTTGAGTTCTGAATTTTCACGACGCCGACGTCGGTATTGACATCCGAGGCCACGTACTGGGCGGTACGCCGAGTGCCGTCGTTAAGCGTCGCCACGATTTGCGCTCCGCCATTGGCCGCGTCCGCAATGACGTGGTGGTTGGTCAAGACGTACCCGTCTGAGGAGATGATCGACCCGGATCCTTCCGCGACCCCGGAGCGGGTCTCCACTTCGAGGGAAACGACAGCGGGCAGGACCGCGCTGGCTACAGCCTCGACGGACCCCTCCGGCGCGTCGTCAGTACTGGACACACTCGGATTATCTAGCGCGTTGTAGGCACTGGCCTGGTCTCGTCCAACGGTGCCGGCGACGTACCCGGCGCCACCGCCTGCCAAAAGCGACGTGGCCAGGGCAACCGCGGCCACCGCTGCACCGCCGGAGCGGCGCCGCTTCTGAGCGGGGGCTTGCTGCACTGTGCCAGTTTCGTAGCCAGTTTCGTTGCCCGCCACGGAGCCAGCCCCGTACCCGGTCTGGTAGCCAGCCCCGTAGGTCGGCCCAGAGCCATTCCCGGATTGAGGAACATTCGGAGTAGTCATGGGCATATCATCCACGCTTTCACTGTGCTTCATCTGGCGGAGCCGGCGCTCTCAGCGTAACAGTCTCTGGATGTTTCCTGTGCCCGGCTCTACTCAGCTTTCTCTTCGTCGTGACGCAGAACATACCCCACGCCGCGCACCGTGTGAATGAGCCGAGCCTCGCCAGCCTTTTCCAGCTTACGACGCAAATACCCGATGTAGACCTCGAGCACATTGCCTGACGACGGCGCGGTGTTGCCCCATACCTCCCGCAGGATATCCGTACGCGCCATCACCCGGCGCGGGTTCCGGAGGAACACCTCAAGCAGCTCGAATTCGGTCCGAGTCAGCTCAATTGGCCGGCCTCCGCGTCGCACCTCGCGAGTGTCCGGGTTTAACTCCAAATCCGCCAGTACGCACTGTCCCCCTTGCCTCGTGGGTGCTTCGTGGCCCCACTTGCTCACGTGGGCGCGGCGCAGCAACGAGCGCATTCTTGCCAACAGCTCTTCGAGTGCATAGGGCTGCGACATGACATCATCGGCACCCGCGTCAAGCGCCATCACACGCGCCACCGAGTCGTCTTCGGGGCACAGCATTAGGAGAGGACCTTGATACCCGGTGGAACGCAACGAGCGGGAGACCGTCAACCCGTCGATTTCTTTAAGCGAAGCATCAATAATTGCCAGCTCGGGGTGTTGGCCCCCGATCGCTTCGACGGCGCTAGCGCCGTCTTCCACGCCTGTCACCTCGTAGCCATGAAAACTAAGTGAGCGACGGAGGGCTTCCCGCTCATCTTTGTCGCTGCCAGCCACAACTACTCTCATATCCTGATTATATTGGAGGACACGTCAACCGTTACTGCTGGGAAAGAAAAACCGGGCATCCCCTTATCGGGGATACCCGGCGAGGGCGTGCGCAGCCCTAGAACTGCTCAACCTCGATCAGGCCGGCCTTCGCAGCCTTTACCAGGCGGCGCGGAATGCGGACTTCCTGGCCGTCAATCTTGACCGTCTGCAGCGCGGCATTGTCGGCCTTCCACTGCGAACGGCGGGAGTGGGTATTCGCGCGGGACTTGCGGAATTTGGGGGTTGCCATAACGTGTTCTCCTCCTTCGACCTGTTAGTTTGCGGACTTCTTCTTGCGGCGGGCCATGCCACCGAAACGCTGGTTGAACTTCTCGACGCGGCCGGCGGTGTCCATGAGACGCTGCGCGCCCGTCCAGAAGGGGTGAGACTCGGAGGTCACGTCCACGACGACGAGCGGGTACTCGTTGCCGTCTTCCCAGGTGTCCGTGCGGTCGGAGGTCATGGTGGAACGGGTCAGGAACTTGTGGCCGGTGTTGCCGTCCTGAATGATCACCGGGTGGTAATCCGGGTGGATCTCACTCTTCATGTGTAATTCGTCTCCCTCAGGATTGAACTTCAGGTCGGTTCCCCGTTCGGACCGTGCCTGAGTTGGGTGCGAAAATGGTCCTTCGCCCAGCGATAGCTAGACAACCTGCAACATCCTACAGCCCAGCGCCCCGCTCGCCTAATCTCGCGCGATCACTTTTCGACGCCACACCCCTCTACCCCGACCCTCCACTTACACCTGTGCTCTCGCCCCGCATGTCAGCCGCCACGTGGCCTACAGCAGCCGTTAACAACCTCCCGGCCTACGTCGTGCTCGAACCCGCCGACGCACGCAGTCGGATGCAACTGCTCGCTGGGGTCAACTTCGGCCCGCTCATCACCCCGTGGGCATCGTTGGCGCCGCTGCTGTGGCACGGCCAGCTCACCCGCGCCGGGCTACGAATTCCGCGGCGGGTATATACGGCATACGGGCTCATTATCGCACCCGTCGCAGTTGCTGCCGGAGTACACGCTTTACCACCTGCAGAGAATTAGGAAAAAACGGGCCGAAGCTGTATTGTTGACTCTCGCTGTTGTCGAAGTACACGTATACGCCTACGTCAACCGATTGCCTTCGACACCCTCGGCATCCGCGATTTCGCTGGCCAGCCCTCACATCCGGCCACGTGATCGTGACCGAGCGCGGTGTCACCCTCACCTGGCAATTAGTGCGTGGGCGGCAGAAGAGAAGGAAGCTAACCCATGTCGGCACATTGCCAGGTCACGGGACGTCAGCCGTCATTCGGCAAGTCTGTCTCGCACTCGCACCGCCGCACTTCCCGCCGTTGGAACCCCAACGTGCAGAAGAAGCGGTTTTACCTGCCCTCCGAGGGCCGCACGGTGACCCTCACGGTGTCCACCAAAGGCCTCAAGATCATCGACCGCGACGGCATCGAGTCTGTCGTCGCCCAGATTCGCGCGCGAGGTGAGAAGGTCTAATGGCACGCAACGATATCCGCCCGATCATCAAGCTCAAGAGCACCGCGGGCACCGGGTACACCTATGTCACCCGCAAGAACAAGCGGAACAACCCGGATCGCATCACCCTGAAGAAATACGACCCGGTCGTGCGCAAGCACGTTGACTTCCGCGAGGAGCGATAATCTATGGCAAAGAAGTCCAAGATCGCCAAGAACGAAAAGCGCAAGGAGATCGTCGCGCGCTACGCAGAGCGTCGCGCCGAGCTCAAGGCCATCATCCGTAACCCGGAAACCTCTGACGAGGACCGCCTCGACGCTCAGTTCGAGCTCAACCGCCAGCCGCGCGACGCATCGCCCTCCCGCGTGCGCAACCGCGACTCGCACGATGGTCGTCCGCGCGGTTACCTCCGCAAGTTCGGCCTGTCCCGTGTCCGTATGCGCGAGATGGCTCACCGCGGTGAGCTGCCGGGCGTCCGCAAGTCTTCGTGGTAAGGAGGAACCCACACTATGAAGCGCAACACTAATCAGCGCAAGGCGCGGATGGAGCAGTCCCGTCGCCCGAAGAAGAACCCTTTGAAGGTCAAGGGCATCGAGAAGGTCGACTACAAGGACATTGAGACCCTTCGACTGTTCATCTCCGATCGCCACAAGATCCGCTCTCGCCGCGTCACCGGCCTGACGCCGCAGCAGCAGCGCCAGGTGGCCACCGCCGTGAAGAACGCCCGCGAGATGGCTCTCCTGCCGTTCACCAGCCGCTAATTCTACGGTTGACGACGGCAGCGTATCGATCTCCTTAGGGATCTTCGACCCACCCGCCTCCCCTCGCTGGGAGGCGGGTGATTTCGTGCTTGGTGTAACTTTTGGTTAATCACTCAAAACCCCGGTAATCCAGAAAGAGGTGCCTGAATGGCGGGAACGGTCGGGCGTCCGCGCAAAAACAGCCCCCGCCGGCGTGGCAAGACGGCACGAGATGAGATTCTCGACGCATCCTCGGAGCTGTTTACCACCCAAGGTTTCGCGACCACCTCAACGCACCAGATCGCCGACGCGGTGGGGATCCGCCAAGCGTCGCTGTACTACCACTTCCCCTCCAAGGCGGAGATCTTTCTCACGCTGCTGATGGGGACCGTGCAGCCCTCCCTTGACCTCGCGTCAGAGCTTTCTAAATCCGACGAGCCCCCGGCCCTGAAGCTCTGGGCCCTCGTCGCCGCCGAGACGCGCATCCTCCTCTCCTCCAACTGGAACATCGGCCGGCTCTATCAGCTCCCCATCGCCGTCTCGGAGGAATTCCACGATTATCACGAGGCTCGACGAGCGCTCGAGAACATCTTCCGCGGTCTCGCGGCCGAAATCGTGGGGGACGACGACCCCCGCATCGAACTGCCCTTCCACATGACCCTCGCGGCGATCGAAATGCGTGACAACACCGGCGTTGCGCCTTATCCGCTAGTCGACGACGCGCTGCCGGCCCCCTCCGTTGTCATCGCTGACGCCGTCTTGGACGTTTTGCACGCCGATCTGCCGGAGAATCGAGGCGAGCGCACCCTCGATCTCGTCTCCACTGCCCTCGGCGACTAGCAGGCTGCGACCCTAGTGGGCGAAGTGGCGCGTGCCTGTGAAGTACATCGTCACGCCCGCATCCTCGGCTGCGGCGATGACCTCCTCATCGCGGATGGACCCGCCGGGCTGAACGACGGCCGTGATCCCGGCGTCGGCGAGAACCTGGAACCCGTCGGCGAAGGGGAAAAAGGCGTCCGAGGCGGCGACGGCTCCGTTGGTACGGTTCCGCCCCTCGTCAAGGGTGTTGGCACGCTCCACTGCAAGGCGTGCGGAGTCGACGCGATTGACCTGCCCCATCCCAATACCCACCGAGGCCCCGCCTGCCGCGATGAGGATCGCGTTGGACTTCACGCAGCGCACCGCGTGCCATGCGAACTCGAGGTCAGCGAGGGTCTCGGGCGAGGCTGGCTCCCCGGCAGCGAGCTCCCAGTTCGCCGGGTCGTCCCCCTCAGCCTGATACACGTCGCGCTCCTGAACTAGGTAGCCACCGGAGATGTGCTTGATCTCCTCCTCCGCCTCCTCAGGCGCGACTTCGAGGACGCGCAGGTTCTTCTTTTCCCGCAGGATGTCAAGGGCTGCGGGTTCGTAACCGGGGGCCACGACGACCTCGGTGAAGATGGGGCGGACTTGTTCAGCCATCTCGGCGGTCACCACACGATTCGACGCGATGACACCGCCGTAGGCCGACACGGGGTCGCAGGCGTGGGCCAACAGGTGCGCCTGCGCGATCGAGGTGTCCGACACCGCGACTCCACACGGGTTGGCGTGCTTGATAATGGCCACGCAGGGTCGGTCGTGGTCCCAGGCTGCCCGCCAGGCGGCGTCGGCGTCTTGGTAGTTGTTGTAACTCATCTCCTTGCCGCCGTGCTGGACGGCGTTGGCAAGGCCCCACCCCTCATTGATGAGCTTCGCTGCTTGGTGCGGGTTCTCTCCGTAGCGCAGATCAGTGGTCGCGTCGCCGATCTGCTCTTCCATCCAGTCGGCGACGGCGGAGTCGTAATCGGCCGTGTGGGCGAAGGCCTCGGCGGCGAGGCGGCGCCGCTCCTCGAGCGTGAAGCCACCGGCTCGGAGGGCGTCGATAAGCTGGGCGTACTGCGAGGGCGCCGTGATCACCGCAACCGACGGGTGGTTTTTCGCGGCCGCCCGAACCATGGACGGGCCTCCGATGTCGATCTGCTCGACGCACTCGTCGAAGCTGGCGCCCGATTCCACGGTGTCCTCGAAGGGGTAGAGGTTCACCACGACGAGCTCGAAGGGTTCGATCCCAAGCTCACGGAGCTGGTCGGCGTGGTCCTGCTTGCGCACATCCGCGAGGATGCCCGCGTGAACTCGCGGGTGGAGGGTCTTCACCCGTCCCTCTAGGACCTCGGGGAACCCGGTCAGGTCCGCCACCTCGGTCACGCTGACACCCGCGCCTGCGATCTGTTTGGCGGTGGAGCCGGTCGACACGATTTCCACGCCCGCCTCCCCGAGCGCCCGCGCGAGCTCGTCGAGCCCGGACTTGTCGTACACGCTCACGAGGGCGCGCCTAATTGGGGTTCGGTTGTTGCTCATCAGAAGGTGACCTTTCCGTCTTCTAAGCGGGCGCGGCGCAGCACATCGACGATGAGCTCCCGCTCCTGCTGTTTGATTCGTTCATGCAGGTGTTCCTCGGTCTCACCGGGGCGAACGTCAACTGCCCGCTGCGCGATGATCTCCCCCGAATCGATGCCCAAGTCGATGTAATGGACTGTGGTACCTGTGACCTTCACGCCGTACGCCAACGCGTCACGCACCGCATGAGCGCCAGGGAAAGCGGGAAGCAGCGCTGGGTGGGTGTTGATGAGGCGCCCCTCGAAGCGCGCAAGGAACTCCGGACCGAGGATGCGCATGAAACCAGCCGATACGACCACATCGGGCCCGCCAGCCTCCACAACCTGGCGCAGGCGTAAGTTCCACTCAGCGCGGTCCTCCCCCATCTCGACCACACGCGTCGGCACCCCAGCTCTGCGAGCTCGATCGACCGCCGGGCAGACCTGATCAGCCACGACAAGAACCACACGGTAGTTCTCGTCTTGGTGGTCGAGGATCGACTGCAAAAGCGTCCCCGAACCGGAGACAAGCACGGCGACGTCGCTAAAGGTCACACGCTTAATACTAGCCGTTGCGACGAGTCCGAAGCTTCTCGACGCCCCAGGCAACCGCACCAACTACTTCCGCCCACAGGAATGCCAACCCGCCGGCCATCCAGGGCGTCGGCCCAATGTACCCGTAGGCTCCGGCGGTTCCCCCCGCCAAAGCTGCGAAAAAGAAGGTCAGCGCTCCCACATAGGCTGCGGTCAGGGCGACGTCGGTAAGCGAATGCCTAGAACCCATCGCCCACCTCACGAACACCGCTGCCGGGATGGCTAGTAACACTGGCGCCCACGCTGGAACGCTGCCCGGGATCGCGGCGAATACGGGTAACGGGGGGAGGGCGATGTTGTCCACAGCAAAAAGCGAAGCGGAACCGCTGGCGTAGGCGACGCGGCCGCCGAGCAGCACCGCGAGAGTGCTAATGACAGCGTTAGGCAGATACAGCAAGCTCATCACGCACAGACCAAGCACCCCGCCCGCGGACAAGACGGGGAATGCACCCGCTAGATCGCTCACGCGCTGGTAACCGGCAATGAACAGGACGACGTACACCGCCCCGGCTACGCCCAGCAGCATAAGGAGCAGTCTTATTGCGTCTTTAACAGTGCGAGGAAGGCCCAGCTTCGCGCCCAACCCCAGGCCCAGACCCGCTGCGTGGACGAGCAACGGAACACATACAGCCCGCGCAAGGGGTGGCACGGACACCGGGTACACCGGGGACGCATCTGCAACCATGAACAACGCACTAAGGGTCAGCACGAGTGGCAGGCCCAGCGCAAGACCGGCGACGACGATGTAGTCTTCTTTCCCCTCCGTGTCGCGCACCGCGGCGCGAACTCTGCGGGCGACGAGCGCCGCGGTTCCCACCGCGGGCAAAAGGGGCACGGCGGCGAGGGTCACCCCGGACATGCTGACGGGGGCCGCGTGCACCGCCAGCCACAGGGTCCCGATCACCGCGGCCAGCGCCGACAAGGGGAGGCCGCCGAAGATCACAATCGCGAGGCCGAGGGTGATCACGGCGAGCACTATGACAAGGTCAGCTGGGCCGACGCGGGGGAGGAACGCGCGGATTCGGCCCGCCCAGGTCACCTTTGCACGCTCTTGAGACTGAGGGGGCGCGACCTTCGGCGCGACGCGGCGTGGCCTGGACCGGGAGGACCGTGGACTGGACTTGTTACTCATCCCAGATAACTTTGCCACAGACGCGACGTAACATTCGGTGGCCCACCGCCGACAAACAAGTTGCACGCGTTTTTTGCAGCGGGTTGCCATGTTGAAACCAGTTCGTTACAGTAACCGTTCGTAGATAACAAGAAGGTTACAATTCAAGCGCGAATGTAACCCCGTAGACGATCTAGAACGAGGTCTCACATGGTCAACCGGGTCGCGGGCGGCAGGCACCGTAAGCACTCCCCGAACAAGGGTCGCGCCGCATTGGTAGCTGTCGCCACGGGCGCGGTTACCACTGCCGGCGTCTCCGCTGCGGCAGAGCAGCCGGTCGATTACGAACTGACTTCGAACGACGTCGCTGAGGCCGCCCCCAGCGCCGAAACTACTCCGCAGATCCTGGCGATCCCGGAATACAAGCCCGTTGACAACCTCACGGAGCAACTCAATAAGGCGGTTGAGCATTCCAGCGTGGTCGCAGCGTTGGATGAGGCGGCCCGCGCCCCGCTGAGCATCAAGCCCGCCGACGGCACCTTCACCTCTGGCTTCGGGGCCCGCTGGGGGGCGATGCACAACGGCATCGACATCGCCAACGCCATCGGAACGCCCATCCGGGCAGTCGCCGATGGGATTGTCATTGACTCCGGCCCCGCCCAGGGTTTCGGCCAGTGGATTCGCATTCGCCATGACGACGGCTCCGTGTCGGTTTACGGCCACATGGAGACCCTTAACGTCGCCGTTGGCCAGCACGTCACCGCGGGCCAGCAGATCGCAGGGATGGGCAGCCAGGGATTCTCCACCGGCAGCCACCTGCACTTCGAAATCCACCCGGACGGAACGAACCCGGTCGACCCGGTTCCGTGGCTCGCCGCCCGGGGTATCACCCTCTAGAGCTTCTCCATCGGCACACCGCCGATAAGCATGAGGCGGACAGTTCCGGAGGAACCAAAGTCCACCGTCACTGTTTCACGCACACCTGCACCCTCCACAGTGAGGACCGTGCCCAACCCGTATTTGGCGTGGTTGACGCGGTCCCCCTGTTCGAGGTGCAGGTTTTTGTTTACCTTGGTTCGCGGGGCAGGCCGAGCTGGCCGGCGCGGATGCACCCACGCTCGGTCCCGTTCAGGGTCCCGTTCAGGCTCGAGACGGCGCCAGTCGACGAGCTCGCTCGGAACTTCAGACAAGAACCGGCTCGCCGGGTTCGCGGCAGGATCCCCCCACGACGAGCGCAGTATTGCGCGCGTGAGGTAGAGCCTGCGCTTGGCTCGGGTAATTCCCACGTAGGCGAGGCGCCTTTCCTCAGCCAGTTCGTGCGGGTCGCCGAGGGCGCGCATGTGAGGGAACTGGCCGTCTTCCCACCCCGTGACGAAGACGTAGGGGAATTCGAGCCCCTTCGCCGTGTGCAACGTCATGAGGGTGACCACCCCTTGCTCGTTGTCCGGAATCTGGTCGGCGTCCGCAACCAGCGAAACACGTTCCAAGAACGCCTGGAGGCTGCCCGGCGCGGGTTCCCCTTCATCGGGTTCCGCGTACGCGAGCTGATTGGCAGCTTCGGAGGAAAACTCCCGGGCCACGGACACCAATTCGTTGAGGTTGTCTAGGCGCGCTCCGTCCTGGGGGTCGTTCGACGTGGCGAGTTCCTCTTGGTATCCGGTCGCCTCCAACACTCGCGTGACAAGGGCGCCCAAATCCGGCATTCCGGTCACCTCGTTGCGCATTGAATTCGCATCCGCGCGTAGGCCGTCTAAGAGGTCAACAAATTTTCTTATCGCGTTGACCGCACGCCCGCCTAGCAGAGGCACCCTGCCCTCTGCCGCCTCCTTCAGGGCGGCACCGAAACTGACATTCGTGTTGTCTGCGTGGAGCGCCACTAGCGCCTGCGCCTTGTCACCGATGGCGCGTTTCGGCACGTTGACAATCCGACGCAAGGAAACGGAGTCGTCGGGGTTATCGAGCACCTTGAGGTACGCGACGATGTCGCGGACTTCTCGCCTTTCGTAAAAGCGGGTTCCGCCGACCACCTTGTAGGGAATGCCGGAACGGATGAAGATGTCTTCCAGCGCGCGAGAAGCGTTGTTTGTCCGATACATCACGGCGATGTCTGAATAGGCCACGCCTGAGTCGGCCAGCTGGTCAATCTCCGTGGCAACGAAGCGGGCCTCGTCGTGCTCGTTATCGGCCACGTACCCGACGATCTTGTCACCAGACCCCTGATCGGTCCACAGGTTTTTGGGGCGCCGGCCCGCGTTCTGCGCAATGACCGCGTTGGCGGCGCTGAGGATCGTCTGCGTCGAGCGATAGTTTTGTTCCAGGAGAACTGTGGTGGCATCGGGGTAGTCCCGCTCAAACTCCTCGATGTTGCGGATCGTCGCGCCACGGAACGCGTAGATGGACTGGTCCGAATCTCCCACGACGGCGAGTTCCGGGGCATCGGGCCCGGCCCCGACGAGCGCGTGGATGAGCTCGTATTGCGCGTGGTTCGTGTCCTGGTACTCGTCAACGAGGACATGGCGGAAACGGCGCCTGTAGTAATCCAGCACCGGGGGGTGCTGGTGGAAGATGCGGACGACTTCCCCGATTAAGTCATCGAAATCCAGGGAGTTGGACTGCCGCAACCGGCGCTGGTAATCCGCGTAGACACCAGCGACTGCCGTGTCGAAGGGGTTGTGAGTGCGGGCTGCCTCGGCATAAGCCTCCTCTGGGCCGATCAGTTCGTTCTTGAGAGCCGATATAGCGTTGGCGAGCGTCCGCGGCGAGAACTTTTTCGGATCGAGGTTCGTCTCCTTGGCAATCATGGCGAGCAGACGGCGCGAGTCGTCGCTGTCGTAAATGGAGAAGTTGCTGTTAAGGCCGGGCACGAGCTGGGCTTGCTGGCGCAGGATGCGCACGCACACGGAGTGGAAGGTGGCAACCCACATCCGCTCCGCTTCCGGGCCCACGAGCTGCGCAACCCGCTCCCGCATCTCTGCGGCGGCCTTATTGGTAAACGTGATGGCGAGGATCTGCCACGGTGCCACGCCCCGTTCCTGGAGGAGGTAGGCGATGCGCCGCGTGAGCACTGCGGTCTTACCAGAACCGGCGCCGGCGACGATGAGGAGAGGCCCACCGGCGTGCGTGACGGCAGCCCGTTGCTGCGGGTTGAGGCCTAAAACAAGATCTGAATTCATGATGGATCCAACCCTACAATCCCCTTCAGACACGCCCGAGCGCCCCGGTGTCGTACCCTCACCCCATGAGCGAGTTAGAGATCCGTCTCCCCTCCGGCACCGACGACCCGCTGACGGATGCGGAAATCCAGGACTACCGGAAAGAAATCGATCGCCTCGACCGCGTCATCCTTGACGCGGTCAAAAGGCGGTCTCAGGTGTCCCAGGCCATCGGCCGAGCGCGCATGGGCTCCGGGGGAACCAAGCTTGTCCACACCCGCGAGCTGGCCATCGTCAACATGTTTCGCGACGAGCTCGGAGAGGAAGGTCCCGCTTTAGCGACCGTTTTGCTTCGTCTGGGACGCGGGAAGCTCGGTTAGAACACGACCTCGAACTCGAGCAGCTCCGCAGCGGTCGCGACGGGTGCCCCTCCTCCCCCGTGAGCGGCGCGCCCTTCCCCGCTCCACCAGGCGTCATAGGATTCTTGATCCGCCCACCGCGTCACAACGAAGTAGCGGGTCTCGCCCCGGACGGGGCGGAGCAGCTCGAAGCCCTCGAACCCCTGCTGCTCATCAATGGCGTGTCTGCGGGCCGCGAAGCGTTTTTCCAGCTCCTCGCCGGCCCCCTCTGGGACGGAAATGGCGTTGATCTTCACAATGCTCATGGCTCCCTATTTTTCACTAGCGTGGAGTGCGTTATCAATGCCCGCCCGAGGAGGAGCAATGAAGAACCTTTCGTCCGCCCGTCACCTGCAGGAACTGTTTGAGGCGAAGCGCGGGCTGAACCTACGCGAGCTTTTCGTCTCTGACCCCGAGCGAGCCCGCCGCTACACCTTCGACGCGGCGGGGCTGCACGTCGATATGTCCAAGAACCTTATCGACGACGACGTGGTCGACGGCCTGATCGCCCTGGCCGAGGAAGCCGGGCTGCGTAGCCGTATTGAGGCGATGTTTAATGGCGAGCGCATCAACAACACGGAAGACCGTTCCGTGTTGCACACCGCCCTGCGTCTCCCGCCCGAGGCGGATCTCACCGTCGGCGACCAAGACGTCGCGGCGGATGTTCACGAGGTGCTTGGGCGGATGCGCGATTTCGCCAGTGCCCTGCGGTCCGGCGCATGGCTGGGCCATAGCGGGCACACCATCAAGAAGGTGGTCAACATCGGAATAGGCGGGTCTGATTTGGGCCCTGCCATGGCGACGCACGCCTTGCGTTCCTACGCTACAGCCGGGATCACCGCGGAGTTCGTCTCTAACGTCGATCCGGCCGATCTCGCCCGGGTCCTCGACACCTGCAACCCGGCGGAAACTCTCTTCATCGTCGCCTCCAAGACGTTCACGACGCAGGAGACCCTCTCGAACGCCCACGCCGCGAAGCGGTGGCTGCTGGAGAGGTGTGACGGGGATACCTCCGCGATTGCCAAGCACTTCGTCGCGGTGTCCACCAACGCGCAGAAAGTCTCCGAGTTCGGCATCGACACGGCCAACATGTTCCCCTTCTGGGATTGGGTCGGCGGCCGTTACTCGGTTGATTCCGCAATCGGGCTGGCGCTGATGGCGGTCATCGGCCCGCGCGACTTCATGCGCTTCTTGGAGGGATTTCACGACGTCGACGAGCACTTCCGCACCGCCGACCTCCGCGGCAACGTCCCGGCTCTGCTCGGTCTGCTCAACGTCTGGTACCGCAACTTCTACGGCACGCAGACCCATGCGGTTTTGCCCTATTCCGAAGACTTGGCGCGCCTCCCCGCGTATCTTCAGCAGCTCACGATGGAATCTAACGGAAAGTCCGTCACACGCGACGGGCGTCCTGTCGATTGCGACACCGGGGAGGTGTTCTGGGGCGAGCCCGGGACGAACGGCCAGCACGCGTTCTACCAGCTCCTCCACCAGGGCACGACGGTGGTCCCGGCAGATTTCATCGGCTTTGCCAACCCAGCCGAGGACTTTGCGACGGCCACCGGGACCGGTTCCATGCACGACCTATTAATGGGCAATCTGTTTGCCCAGACCAAGGTGCTCGCCTTTGGCAAGACGCTGGACGAGGTGGAGCGTGAGGGCGTCGATAAGCGCCTTGCTCCGCATAAGGTAATGCCGGGCAACCGTCCCTCGACGACCATCCTCGCTCCTGCGCTCACGCCGCGCGCGCTGGGTGCGTTGATCGCGCTATACGAACACATCGTGTTCACAGAATCGGTGATCTGGGACATCAATGCCTTCGACCAGTGGGGGGTTGAGCTGGGCAAACAGCAGGCGAACGATCTGGCCCCCGCGGTGTCCGGGCAGGAAGAGCCCGACACCGGCGACGGGTCCACCGACGCCCTCATTGCGTGGTACAGGAGCCAGAAGTAAATGGGTGACTCCATTTCGACCGATTCGTACACCCCCCGTCAACGGTCGATCTACCGCAAACGCTTAGAAGACGAGTTGGAGGTGTTCGACCGGCACCTGCAGGATGCGGAGTTCATTTCGCGCGGCACGATCGGCCTCGAGCTCGAGCTCAATCTTGTCGACGACGCTATGCAGCCGGCCCGGCGCAACAACGATGTCCTCGCCCGGTTAAGCGACGACTATCAGTCCGAGATCGGTTCCTACAACGTAGAGCTGAACCTCCCGCCACAAAGCATCGGGGGCGACGGCCTGGCGGAGATGGAAGCGATGCTGCGCGACCGCCTGGGCAGGGTGAAGCGCGCGGCCGCGGACGTCGGGACGCGCGTCGCGATGATTGGCACCCTACCCACGGTGACGCCCGAGTTTTTGGAAGAAGCGGGGTGGATGACCAATGAGTTTCGCTACCTGGGGCTCAATAACTCGGTGATGGAGTCCCGCGGGGAGCTGGTCCGCATCGATCTGAACAGGGTAGAAAGTCTCGTACACGAGTTCGACGACATCTCCCCGGAGTCGACCTGCACGTCCATCCAACTGCACCTGCAGGTCGCGCCCGATCGTTTCGCCAGCGCGTGGAACGCTTCCCAAGCCATTGCCGGTGTCCAGGCGGCTATCGGTGCCAATTCTCCCCTGCTGATGGGCCGCCGGCTCTGGCACGAGTCCCGCATACCGGTGTTCAAGCAGTCCATCGATACACGAACCAAGGAACTGATCAACCAGGGCGTGCGGCCACGAGTATGGTTCGGCGAGCGGTGGATCACCTCGGTATTCGACCTCTTCGAAGAAAACGTGCGCTACTTCTCCCCTCTCATCCCCGAAGGCCGCTTGGAGGCTGGACGCCCCATGATGTCGGGCGACAACCCAGGTTTGCACTACCTGAACCTGCATAACGGGACCGTCTGGCGGTGGAACCGCCCGATCTACGACCCCAACGGGCAGCTCTCGCACATTCGGGTGGAAAATCGCCTGCTCCCCGCAGGGCCAACGGTCAAGGACATCGTCGCCGACGCGGCGTTCTACTACGGGCTGGTTAAATACCTCGGCGAGCAAACGCGGCCGGTGTGGTCCCGCCTCGGATTCGAGCAGGCGCGCCGCAATTTTGAAGCGGGCGCCCGCGACGGTTTAACTGCTCGCATGGAATGGCCAACGCTTGGCACCATCGAGGTGGCCCAGCTGGTGAAAGAGCATCTGCTCCCGCAGGCGCGGCGCGGACTGGACAAACTCGACGTGAGCCAGCGGCGCATCGACGAATACATGGGAATCATCGAAGGGCGCGCCACCCGCCGGCAAAACGGCGCCACGTGGCAGCTCGCCGCCCTGACGCAGGCGGGCGCCGGCACTCACCCGGGCACGCCGGAGCGGGCGGAGGCGCTCGCCAGGGTCCTGCGCCAATACCTGCGCAATCAAGAGGAAGACACGCCGGTTCATACATGGTCCACCGCCGTGGAATAGTGCACAATCAGGAGCATGCAACCCCTCATTGACTGGATTGTGCACTTGATGGAGGTGCTCGGCGCCCCCGGTGTCGGCATCGCCATCCTGCTAGAGAACCTCTTTCCCCCGATTCCCTCAGAGGTTGTGCTCCCGCTGGCAGGCTTCACCGTGTCTCAGGGGTCGCTCAACGCAGCATCCGTCTTCGTGTGGTCCCTCCTCGGCTCGGTGGGCGGCGCCTACGTGCTCTACGGCCTGGGCGCCTGGCTCGGCGCCGACCGTCTTCGCCGCATCGCGTACAAGATGTGGCTGGTCAGGGAGTCCGACGTAGACAACTCCCTGGAGTTTTTCCGGAAGTACGGTAAGGTCTCGGTGCTTGTTGGGCGGCTGATTCCGGGAATTCGCTCCCTGATTTCCATCCCCGCCGGGCTCGACCGCATGAACGTTGTCACGTTCGGCCTGTGGACTCTGATTGGGTCGGCCATCTGGAACGCGATACTCATCACCCTGGGCTTTTACATGGGCGAGAACTGGCACGTTGTGGAGGAATACATCAACACCTACTCACACGTCGTCTACCTCATTTTGGCCTTGGTCATCGTTGGTTTCCTCGCTTTCTTCATTCGCCGGGAGGTCAAGGAGCGGGCTGGCACTGGGGGCACCACCAAATAACCCGCTCGAGGTCCCCCTGCCCACCAAGAAATCCCTTGGTGATCAGAGCTCCGCAACGCCGGCACGGCTTGTTGTTGCGCCCGAACACGTAACTCGTCTCCCCGGCACGCCTGACCCCCGTGGTGACGCGCACCGGAGAGTCCTTGTTGGCCCACATCAGGCGCCGGGCAAGGCGCACATGCTTATCGACGTCCACGTCCCCCACCAACCTCGCAGGGTGAGTGCCGGCGAGAAAACCGATCTCCGCGCGATACTCGTTGCCAATCCCCGCGGCGTTCTTCTGGTCCAGCAACGCCCGCCCAATTTCCATCCGGGGGTTGCGACGGATTCGGCGGATCACCTCCGCCTCATCGAAGTCCTCGGCGAGCATGTCCGGGCCCAGGTAGCCCATCCTTTCGGAGTACTCTCTGGCGGGGAAAACATCCACCAGACCAAGCTCATGGCCCACCAGTTCGACGTCTCCCAGCTCAAGGATGACCCGCGCGGTATACCCAGGTTTGCGCCACCGCGTCCCCGGGCGGTGCACGGCCCAGGTTCCCTCCATCTTGAGGTGCGTGTGAAGGATCTCCGACCCGAACTGCATGAACAAGTGCTTGCCGTAGGGCCAAACCCTCTCGCAGGTCAGGCCGGTGAAGTCCACTAGCGCGAAGCGTGGCACCCGGAGCTGGCAGCGAGTTACCTCGCGCCCCTCCATGAACTGGAGCCGGTGGGCGAGCTGGTAGACGGAATCCCCTTCTGGCACAAGACCCAAACTTACCCTGCACCAGACGCTCGCCCGCTACCGGAGCCAGTAGCTAATCGTCGAAACTGATCTCTCCCAGGGCTTCCGCAACGGATCGACCCCTCCGCTTCGGCGGCGCGCCCCTCGCCGCGCCAATCTTCACCCCCCGCGGGCTCACGGTTGCGCCAAACTCACGCAGCTTATACGCCGATTCGCCATCCAGCTTCTCGACGTTGACCGGGCGCATCCGGCCACGCTGCACCGCGTCTGCCAGCGCGGCGACCACCACGTCGTAGGGCTGGCCGGTACCGTCTGGAAACGTGTCGAAGAACGTGGTCATGACCTTGCCGCCGCGTGTGACGTGGGCGGCGAGGAGGCCGTCGATAAGAATGACTAGTGCCCCCGCGCTGCGCGTCGGTCCCTGTTTCGGCCAGGGCAGCGCGGCGCCGTAGGGGTTCGCGGGGTCGGTGGCCGCAAGCACGTGCACAACGGGTTCGCGGGCACCGGACGGCCACCCGAGGACGTCGTCGGAATCCTGGTGTCCGCGTAGCCTGTCGATGGTGGCGGGCGTTGAAAACTGCGACGCCCCCAGCCCCTCCACGAGATAACCGCGCATCGCCTTGCCTGATTCCTCGAACCCGCTCAGCGTCTTGTAGGTCAGGGCGAACCCGCCCAGGATGTCCTCGGCCACAATGCTGCCACGGGTGACCACTCCATAACGGTCCAGCCATGCCTCGCCGAGGGCGACGGAACGGCGGGTCGGGTCCGTATCGGCGAGAGGTGAGGCGGCCCACCTCCCCACCATGTCAGGCGGGGTGAGCGAGGCAAAAGACGTGCGTCCGGACCGGACGCGGGAGCGCGAAGGGCGTCGCTTCGCCCGGTGCGCCGTGCTTCCCCCCGCGAGGCGGGCGCGGATCGGGGCGAAGGAATCGGGTGAGACCAATCCCGCCTCGACCAAATCCCACAGCGATTCCCGCAGCTCATCAGCGGTGGTGGTGCCCTCCACGAGGTCGGTGAAGAGGTACCCGCCCCCGGCGCGGATCATGTCCATCACGTGCGCTTGGGTAAGGGAGAGCAAGGGCTCGTCGGCAACGGGGACAAGCTGCTCGGCGTAATCGGCGGGGAGGAGCATAATCCACGGGTCGCGGGACCCCGCCTTGCCGGCGCCAACGATGGCAACCTCTCCGGACCCGGTGAGCTCATCGAGCATCGCCGGGGAGTAATCCCCCACACGGGAGGGCAGGATCCACGACTCCCAGGCCGACGCGGGCAGGCGCACCCCCGCCAGCTGCTCCACCGCGGCGTAGACGCCGTCAGCGCCGCGCAGCGCCGGGGTCACCCCGACCTCGGCCACGTGGGACCACGACGCTAAGAAGCGCGCGTAGGCCGATTGGGACACGGGCCGGGTCTGAGCCCGCGCCGCAGCCAGCGAGCGCGTTCGGATGATTTTTAGCACCTCGGCGGAGACGTATTCCTGCTCGTCGATGCCCTGCCGGTAGCGTCCCTCGACGACCTTGTTGGCGTCGATAAGCGGGCGCAGCGCCGAGTACGCGGCACCGACGGCAAGGCCGAAGTCCGCGGCGAGGTCGCGCAGAGTGAAGGGTCCGCGGGTGCGCACCCACCGTCCCACGAGCTGGGCGAGCGCATCGGAGATCGTGCTCGTCTGGGCGGCAACACCGGGCGGGACAGGGACGCCTAGGCCGTCGCGCAACAGCGGCGCGTCGAGGGTTTGGGCGACGTGCTCGCGCCCGCCGATGCGCACCCGCATGATCCGCCCGCCCAGCGCACCCTCGAGGGCGTGGAGCGGGACCGTCGTGTACAGCTCGAGCTTGTCGACGGCTACCGGCCCGACAATGCGCAGCGTATCCGCAAACTGCTCCGAGGTGCCGGCGCGCCCGAGGCGTCGCAGCGAGGCGTCGACCTCCGCGATGATCTGCGGGTCGAGCAGCTCCCGCAGTTCAACGGTGCCGAGGAGCTTGGCGAGGAGCGCCGGATCAAGGGCGAGCGCCGCCGCGCGCTTCTCTGCTAAGGGGGTGTCGCCTTCGTACATGAACGCGCCGGTGTAGTTAAACAGCAACGAGGAGGCGAAAGGGCTGGGCTGCTCGGTGGTGACCTCGGCGACGCGGATGCGGCGAGTCGCGAGATCGCGCATCACCTGCTGGAGGGAGGGTAGGTCGTAGACGTCCTGCAGGCACTCCCGAACGGTTTCGAGGATGATGGGAAAAGAAGGGTAGTTCCGGGCGACGTCGAGAAGCTGTTCTGCTTTCTGCCTTTGCTGCCACAGCGGGGCGCGCTTGCCCGGGTTGCGCCGCGGCAGGAGGAGGGCCCGGGCCGCGCACTCCCGAAACCGGGACGCGAAGAGGGCGGAGTTGCCCACCTGGGCGGTGACGATGTCGGCGATATCGTCAGCGTCGAACTGGAAGATGGACGCGTCGGGTTCCTTGTCTCCCTGCGGGAGCCGCAGCACGATGCCGTCGTCCCCGGCCACGGCCTGCGCATCCATGCCGGTGTCCTGGGCGACTCGCCAGCCGGTGGCCAGCGCCCACGCGGCGTTGACCGGTTTGCCAAAAGGCGTGTGCAACACGACCCGCCAGTCCCCCAGTTCGTCGGTGAAGCGCTCCAGCACCAGGGTCGTGTCGTCGGGGACGATGCCGGTGGCTTCTTCCTGCTCGCGCAGGTACGCCACGAGGTTGTTGCGGGCGAAACCGTCCAGCGAGGAGTCGATGTTCTCACCGCTTTTCGCTTCTCGACGAAACGCGCCCAGCGCCTTTCCCAGCTCGTAGGGCCGGCCGAGGCCGTCACCCGTCCAGAAGGGCAGACGCCCCGTGTGCCCCGGCGCGGGGCTGACCTGCACCTGATCGCGGGTGATGTTCTCGATGCGCCAGGACGACGCCCCCAGCGTAAAGACATCCCCGACCCGGGACTCGTAAACCATCTCCTCGTCCAGCTCCCCCACGCGGCGTGGCGCGGACGTTTCCGACCCGACGAGGAAGACCCCGAACATCCCCCGGTCCGGAATAGTCCCCCCGCTCGTCACGGCGACGCGTTGCACGCCGGGCCGAGCCTTTAAGACGTTGCCTTCCCGAATGGCGCGGGGCCGAAGCTCTGCGAAATCCGTCGAGGGGTAGACACCGACGATGAGGTCAATGACGGCGTCGTAGACATCGCGGGCCAGCGAGCGGTACGGCCAGGCGCGACGCACGGTGTCGTACCACTGGTCGATGTCGAGGTCCGACACGGACACCGCAGCGACAGTCTGCTGCGTGAGCACATCGAGGGGCGAGACGGGGACGTGGAGCTCCTCGATCTCCCCCGCCCGCATGCGAGGCACGGTCACCGCCGTTTGCACCAGGTCGGCGCGATGCTTCGGGTAAAAGGTGCCCTCCGAGACAGCGCCGACCGTGTGCCCGGCGCGCCCCACGCGCTGCAGGCCTGAGGCCACGGACGGCGGGGATTCGACCTGGATGACCAAGTCGACGGCACCCATATCGATGCCCAGCTCGAGCGAAGACGTAGATACGACGGCGCGCAGGGCCCCTTCCTTCAGCATCGTCTCCGTAAGCAGACGCTCGTCCTTGGACACGCTGCCGTGGTGGGCGCGGGCGATGACGGGGGCGGCGTGCCCTGCAGTGTCGCTGGGAACCATGATCTGCGCCGGGGGCCGGCGCAGCGGGGGTGAGAGCGCATCAGGGTCGTGCTCGGTGGCCCACAGCTCGTTCAATCGGCTGGTCAAGCGTTCCGCGGAACGGCGCGAGTTGACAAAGATGATGGTGGAGCGGTGGCTCATCACTTGGTCGTACACGGCGCGCTCGATATGCGGCCAGATCGAAGCGGGCGCCGGTGGGCCGTCTAGCTGATTGTCTAGCACCGCCTCCCCGATCGTGGACGCCTCCTCCGGCACTGGAAGATCGCTCATGTCCTCGACGGGGACGACAACGTCGAGACCCCAGCGTTTTTCCGCCGGGGGGTTCACAATCGTTGTATGCGGGCCGAGGAAATTAGCCACCGAATCTAAGGGGCGCACCGTCGCGGACAGGCCGATGCGTTGGAAGGACCCCGCCACCAGGGCGAGGCGCTCGAGGGACAACGACAGGTGGACTCCCCGTTTCGTGCCTGCCAGGGCGTGGATTTCGTCGACAATAACCGTGTCGACGCTGCTCAAGATGCCCGCCGCCTTGGAGGTAAGCATGAGGTAGAGCGATTCTGGCGTCGTGATGAGGATGTCCGGTGGCTTGCGCACCTGCCGGTTGCGCTCCACCTGCGGGGTGTCGCCGGAGCGGACACCGACGGAAATGTCCGGCATGTCCCGGCCGAGGCGCTGAGCCACGCGCGCGATGCCCCCGAGCGGAGCGCGGAGGTTGTTTTCCACATCCACACCCAGGGCCTTGAGCGGGGAGATATAAAGGACGCGGACTCCGCCGTGCGTGGAGGTGCGGGCGCCGTCGAGAGGAAGTGCCTGCTGCCCGGGCCTCTCCACCAGGCTGTTGAGCGCCCAGAGGAAGGCGGCGAGGGTCTTGCCGGACCCGGTGGGAGCAACAACCAGGCAGTTTTCCCCCGCAGAGATGGCCCGCCACGCCCCCTCTTGAACTGGCGTGGGAGCCTCGAACACCTCTCGGAACCACGTGGAAACCTGGGGTCGGAATCGGTCTAGGATCTCCTCGGGCATGGAGGTCACTTTACGGTACGCTACCGCACTCTCCGGTAAGGTCGGAGCCATGACCGCTTCGTACTCGGACTCTCGGTTGACCAACCTCATCGCCCAGGGCACCGGCGAAATCCTCAAAGGAATTCGTGGCGTCGGCCTGCTGCGTGGCCGCGAATTGGGTGAGGCCGGGGACGATCTTGCCCAGAATTGGATCGCCCGGGTTTTGGCCCAGCACCGCCCCGATGACGGTTTCCTGTCCGAGGAAGCGGCCGATGATCGTGCCCGCTTGAACAACGACAGGGTCTGGATCATCGACCCGCTCGACGGGACGAAAGAGTTCGCCACTGGCCGCCAGGACTGGGCGGTTCATGTCGCCCTCGTAGAAAATGGGGTGCCCACCCACGCCGCGGTGGGCCTTCCCGACCTCGGCGTGGTGTTTAAGTCCTCCGACGTGCGCCACGTCTCCGGGCCCTACGCTCGCAAGATCGCGTTGTCGCGCAACCGGCCGCCCGCTGTCGCGCACCGCGTCGCCTCGCGCCTCGGGTTCGAGGCCGAGGGCATCGGTTCCGCCGGCGCCAAGGCAATGCACGTGCTCCTGGGCGATTACGACGCCTATGTCCACGCCGGTGGCCAGTACGAGTGGGACCAAGCGGCGCCCGTTGGGGTGTCCCTGGCGGCCGGGCTGCACTGCTCCCGGCTCGATGGCTCCGAGCTGCGCTACAACAACGAAGACACCTACATCCCCGACCTGCTCATCTGCCGCCCGGAACTCGCGGACGACATCCTCGCCACGTGCGCGGAGTTTTTCGAGGAACACGGCTCTTACGAGTAGCCTGATGCGCATGTCTGTCCCCACTCCCTACGAAGACCTCCTGCGCGACATTCTGGACAACGGCACGACCAAGGGCGACCGCACGGGAACGGGCACATGCAGCGTCTTTGGGCGTCAGCTCCGCTACGACCTGTCGCAGTCCTTTCCCCTGCTGACCACGAAGCGCGTGTACTTCAAAGGGGTCGTAGGCGAACTTCTGTGGTTCCTGCGGGGAGAATCCAATGTGCACTGGCTGCAGGACAACAACATCCACATCTGGGATGAATGGGCTGACGCGGACGGCGAGCTCGGACCGGTTTACGGGGTGCAGTGGCGTTCGTGGCCGACCCCGGACGGCCGCCACGTCGACCAGATCCAGCAGGCGCTCGACACGCTTCGCTCCAATCCCGATTCGCGCCGCAACATCGTCTCGGCGTGGAACGTGACGGAGCTCGACGAGATGGCCCTCATGCCTTGCCACCTTTTGTTCCAGCTTTACGTCTCTCAGGGCCGCTTGTCTTTGCAGGTCTACCAGCGCTCCGCCGACATGTTTCTCGGCGTGCCGTTCAACATCGCGTCCTACGCCCTGCTCACCCACATGTTCGCCCAGCAGGCCGGTTTAGAGGTCGGTGACCTGATTTGGACTGGCGGCGACTGCCACATCTACAACGACCACCTCGACCAGGCCCGCGAACAGCTCTCCCGCACGGCCCGCCCCTACCCGCAGCTGAGCCTGAATCGGGCCGACTCGCTCTTCGACTACACCTTCGAGGACATCTCGGTCGTCGGTTACGACCCGCACCCCGCGATCAAGGCCCCGGTCTCAGTATGAAAGGCGCGATCTGGGCCCAGTCGCTCGACGGTGTCATCGGTGACGGCACGTCGCTGCCCTGGCACCTCCCCGAAGACCTCAAACACTTCAAGACGATCACCCTGGGCTCCCCGATCGTCATGGGGCGCCGCACCTGGGAGTCGCTCACCTTGCGCCCCCTGCCCGGCCGGGAGAACATCATCATCTCCTCCCGCGAGCCCGGAGAGTGGTCCGCGGGGGCGCACGTCGCGCACGAATTCCCCCCGTTAGAGGACGCGTGGATCATCGGGGGAGCTCAGCTTTTCAGCGCCACTCTCCCCCTCGTCGACAGAATCGAGCGCACTCTTATCGACGTCCACCTGGCGCCCGATCTCGGCGCGCGCGCCGTGATCCTCCCGGACGTGCCGCCTGAGTTCACGCTTGTTGACCAGTCACGCTGGGAGACGTCGGCAAGCGGCCTGCGCTATTCCTTCCAACGCTTCGAGAGGATCTCATGACCATCTACGCCACGAGCTGGTGCCCCTTTTGCCGTTCCCTCCTTTCCGCGCTGGAGAACACCGGCCTAGATTACGAGGTCGTCGACGTTGAGGCTCCCGGCAACGACGAGGCCGCGGCGTGGGTCGAGTCCGTCAATGGGGGCAATCGCGTCGTTCCCACTGTGCGCTACAGCGACGGCACCCACGCCACGAACCCATCATTGGCGCAGGTCATGGCTAAGTATGAGGAGCTAAACCGGTAGGGTAACCTTGTCCCTGCTGCCCCAGTAGCTCAGTGGATAGAGCACGGCTCTCCTAAAGCCGGTGTCGGAGGTTCGATCCCTCTCTGGGGCGCTATTTGATGCGGAACACCCCGCTCACCGCGCCCTGCCACCACACGCCGTCTCGGGTGATCGTGCCGGCCATCTGCAGGGTGTCCTGTGCCGGGGTGTCGGCGATTCGTTGGCGCGAGGTGACCTCTCCGGTTGCGCCGTTGAGGGTGACCGCGTCGAAGGCGAGGCCGCGGCGCTCCACCGTGTAGACCAGACCATCCGCGGTGGACAATCGTGGCACGGCGGCGGAAGCGACGGGGCTCGACCACGCCAGGGAGCACCCCGTTGCGGGGTCGACCTCGTAGCGTTCTATTCCCCCGGTGAACGGGGCGAACAAGGGCGAGCTCGGGCCCGCGCCCGCTGGTTCCGCCGGATAAGGGTACCCGTATGTGCTGGCCACGATCACAGAGGTGCCCGACCCGATCGCGGAGTTCTCGGTGCCCCCCGGGTTGCCCAGCACGGGTTGCTCACACACAAGCGAGCCATCGGCGGTGTCGTAGACAAGAAGGTGGATCTGCCCGTCGGCGTTGTCGGTGATAGTGACCCACCGGTCGTCGTTGAAGATTGTTGGGGTGGCGCCCGTCCCCCAGCTGAGCTGACCGGGTTTGCGGGCAGACCCCGCGTCGTAGAGCTGGGACCAGACCACTTCGGGCCCGCCTCCCACATCCTCGAGAAAGTAGAGCGCCTTGGAGGTGGCCACGGCGACGCCGGCCGAAGAGGATGAGATCGAGTTGTCGATGCGTTCACCCTCCCCCAGCGTGACCGAACGGACTTCACCCCCGTCTCCCACGACGCCGACCCGCCCGTCCTCCGTTGCCACCCAGATCCCGGTGGCGCCCGGGGTCAGGGCCACCACTGAGCTACCGCCTACAAAAGCACTCAGGTCGATGCTGTCATCCACGTAAATGTGGTGGTCCGGAGAGGCCGCGACCTTGAGCAGGTGCTGTGTGCCGTCGACAAGCACGAGGCGATCTGCGTCGTCGAGGTAGGCGTACACGCCGCCGAGGAGCGAACCCTTCGCGATGGGCAGCTGGTCGACCGTCTCCCCTGTCGCGGGGTCAAGCAGGAGGACCTCCGGCGAGCGCCCGATCATCGTCGTGCACAGCGCCCACACCATGCCGGTTGAATCGGACAACTCTGACAGCACGGTGGGGCAGGCGGCAAGCTTGACGCTGAACTCTACGCTCTTGGGTCCTGCACCCGGGCCGGGGTAATCGGTGGTGTCGCTGGCCTGGACGTCGCCGTGCATGGTCACGGCGGACAACGCCGTGCAGAGCGCGAAGGCAGCGGATGTGCACAAACTCATGGTGGGCACCTTAATGAACGGCGTAGCCTCGAGTCTTGAGATTAATTCAGGGAGAATATATGAAACGCTACGAGGTAGACCACGACTGGGCCTGGGGCACCAAACGCCCGGGCGACCCCGTCACGCTGCGGGGCACATTTACTTTCGACGACGCCGCGACGGCCAAGCAAGCAGTGGCCGCGTTTTTTGCGGACCTGGAGGAAGCCAACGGATTCCACGGCAGCGGGGGCTGGGTCGCCTGTGAGGCGGGCAACGCCAACTCCGGCCGCTCCCGCATGATCGACTTTGTCGCCGGGGGCGAGGACGTCGCCGACGCCGTCGGCTACGCGGCCGACGAGGCCTACGAGCATTTCGCGGCTTATGACGGCGCGACGGCGGAGTGGGAGCAGCGCCCTTACGAGGCGTAGGAGATGCCGTGCGGCCCAAGCGTCACGGTGTCGAACGCCTCCGGGAAGTGGACGGGGACGCCGGTGTTGCGCAGGAATCTCCGAGCTGATCGGACGTTGTCGGCCGGGAATGGCACGTCTTTAAGTGGCTTATCCAGTGAACGGGTGAAGTTGTCCCAGTGAATGGGCACGACGAGCTGCGGATTCACCGCTTCGACGGTGTGAGCCCAGTAACTTTTCTTAAATTCGGGGGATTGACGCCCGAGCGTCCCGATGCCCAGGTAGACGATGTCGGCCTCGAAGCCGTCAAGGAAGCCGGGGACGAAGTTCGCGCTGGGGACGATAAGGATGTTTCCCAGAGGGTGCGCCAAGTGGAAACTAAAGCTCCCCTCGCACCGGTAATCCCAGGCGCGCGCCGGAGATGCAAGACGGTGCCCGATCCGACCCGGGAAAAGGTTGCCGGGGCTGTGAAGGCCGTCGATGACGGACACCGTGAACTCCCCCAGGTTCAGGGTGTCACCATCCTTGATCAGGCCCAACCGCGCTTCCTCCAGGCCTTCGCCCCTGCCCACGTTCAATGAGGAGGCCGACCCATAAAAAGTTCCGCTGAACCGCTTGAGCACAGCGGCAGAATCGAGGACGTGGTCGAAATGCGAATGCGCAACGAACAACGCATCAAGCTTGTCGACGCCTCCCCGCCGCAACGCTCTCCCGATCTTGTCCTCGTTCGGGCTGATCCTGCGGAAGATGAGGGACCCTGCACTGGGGCGGGTAAGGAAAGCGTCGATGAAGATGCTGGTTCTCCCGTCGAAGAGGTGAACACTTGACGTGCCGTAAAAGGTGCACTGTATCCCGAGATTCATGCCCGTGAAGTTACCACGTGCCCTGCTCCACATCGGTGTTATTGTAGGGGTGTTTTTTCACCCCGAACGAGGAGGGTTACCCCGTGCCGCACGTCAACCGCCGCCGCTTCCTCCAGGTTGCCGCAATGGCTAGCCTGGCCCCAGCATTTTCAGCTCTCCCGGCACGCGCCGCAAGCCTCGGAACGGTGCTGGATTACTCCGCCGGCGTTCCCTCTGCCGCCGCGGTCAAGGCCGCCGGTCACGTGGGCGCCGTCCGCTACGTCTCGCAGCGCCGCCCCGGCGCCGAGTGGATGAAAGGCAAGCCCGTCTCGCTGGCAGAGGCCACCGACTTCAAAGCAGCAGGCTTAGCGACGGCATCGGTGTACCAATTCGGGAAAAACGACACCGCCGACTGGCGCCGCGGGGCCGCGGGTGTTGCCACCCACGCCCCTCAAGCAATTGCCCTTCACGTCGCCGCTGGCGGCCCGACCGGGCGGCCGATTTACGTCGCGATTGACGATAACCCTTCTCGAGCCGAGTACGAGAGCCTCATCCGCCCGTACTTGACCGGCTTCAGCGCGGTGTTATCGGCCGCGGGCTTCCAAACGGGCGTGTACGCGAATTACAACACCATCGAGTGGTGCACCCAGGACCACATTGGCACGTTCTTCTGGATGCACGACTGGGGTTCCGGCGGACGCGTCCACCAGCGGGCCAACCTTCACCAGGTCAGTGGGAGACGAGCCACGATCGAGGGCACTGAGTGCGATGTCAACGACGTGCTCACCGCAGATTGGGGCCAATGGACCCCCGGCCGGTCTGCTTCCACCGCCCCTAGCGGAACGGTGAGCCAGGCAGACCAAGTGGCCCAAGCAGCCCAGGCATCCAGCGTGGCGGTCAATGCCGCCCGGGCCGTGCTGGGCCTCTAATGCTGGACCGGCGCCTCGACGCCGACGCCGGTGAGGGATCGAACCTCCATCTCCGCCTGTAGCTCGTCGAGCCCATCGGGCTTACCGATCATCGATCCGATCGCACCTGCAAGGAACGCGAGCGGGATGGAGACGATGCCGGGGCTCGTGAGGGGGAAGACCGCCCAGTCGACGTTCGGGAACATCGACGTCGCGGTACCGGACACGGCCGGAGAGAGGACGATGAGCACGAGCGCCGAGATCAAGCCGGTGTACATAGACGCGACGGCGCCCGTGGTGTTGAAGCGCTTCCAGTAGAGGGAGTACAGGATCGTCGGCAAGTTGGCGGACGCGGCGATAGCAAAGGCGAGCGAGACGAGGAACGCGACGTTTTGCTTCATTGCCAGAATGCCCAGCACGATAGCGACGATCCCGATCACCACCACGGTCATCCGGGAGACCCGGACCTGCTCCGCTTCGGTGGCACGTCCATCGCGCATCACCGCGTTGTAGATATCGTGTGCGACCGACGCCGAGGCTGTGATGGCCAGGCCGGCCACGACGGCGAGGACCGTCGCGAAGGCGACCGCGGAGATCAGGGCCATGAAGATGGAGCCTCCCAGCTCGAAGGCGAGCAGCGGGGCCGCCGCGTTCGCCCCACCCGGCGCTGCGTTGATGCGGTCCGGGCCGACGAGGGCAGCCGCACCGTAGCCCAGCACCAGGGTCAGCAGGTAGAACGAGCCGATCAGCACGATCGCCCACGTCACGGACTTGCGAGCTTCCTTGGCCGTGGGCACCGTGTAGAAACGCATCAGCACGTGCGGCAGGCCAGCAGTTCCCAGCACAAGGGAGAGGCCGAGAGACAAGAAGTCGATCTTGCTGGTCAGCGTCGCGCCGTACTTCAGCCCCGGGGCCATGATCGCGGATGCGTCGTAGCCTTTCTTTTGCAAGGTCTGCGACGCCGCATGGGAATCAACCGCGCTGTCGAACAGCGTGCCCATCCCGCCTTTGACGGACACAAAGACGAGGACGGTCATGATGGCAACACCGCTGATGAGCAGCACTGCCTTGATCATTTGAACGTACGTCGTGCCCTTCATGCCGCCGATCAACACGTAAGCGATCATGACGATGCCCACGATGGTGACGCAGATTGCCTGGGAGCCGAAGGAGTGCAGGTTCAGCAGCACGGACACCAAGGAACCGGCGCCCGCCATCTGCGCGATGAGGTAGAACAGCGACACGAACAGTGTGCCGAAGGCCGCGGCGACTCGGACTGGCTTCTGCTTGAGGCGGAAAGACAACACATCCGCCATGGTGAAACGACCGACGTTGCGCAGTGGCTCCGCGACGAGAAGAAGCGCTACCAGCCAGGCTACGAAAAAGCCGATGGAGTACAGGAATCCGTCGTACCCGGTGAGTGCGATGGATCCGACGATTCCCAAGAACGACGCGGCGGAGAGGTAGTCGCCCGCGATGGCCAGACCATTCTGGGTGCCAGAGAACGAGGCGCCGCCCGTGTAGAAGTCCGCGGATTCGCTCGTCGTCTTGCCGGCGCGGGTGACGATGAACATGGTCACCGCGATGAAGATGGCAAAGATGGCGATGTTAAGGACGGGGTTGCCTACCCCCTCCGACGCGGCTGCCCCTTCGGCTAGATAGTGGGTAGTCATGGCCTAGCCCTCCATTTCTTCGCGGATGTGGGCCGCGCGGGGTTCGATGTTCTTGTTTGCATAAACGACGTACGCCCACGTGATGAGGAACGTCGTAACGAACTGGAGAATGCCCAGCCAGATTCCCACGTTCATACCGAGGAGGGGTTTGGCCATTGTGTCCGGCATGAAGGTGGCCACGAGGACGTAGAAGACATACCACGCGAAGAAGGCCACCGAGACGGGGAAGGTAAACCCTCGGTACGCCTTGCGGAGTTCCTGAAACTCCGTGCTTTTTTGCATTGCTACAAACTCGTCGGGGGTGGGTTCTCGGCGAGTCGGAACTGCGGTCGATCCTTGGGACACGGCCACATCCTTTCTTAGTCATGTCACTGAACGAGACACAAAAAACGTAACCCACCGGAACCGCTTTTTAGTTATGTTTGCGAACCTACTGTTGCGCAGGGGGTTCGCCTTACCCCCACTTCCCCCACCGAGCTGCAGAAATAGCGCACCCTCCCGCTACCCCCGCAGCCTATGAATGCGATACGTTAATCCGCATCACCGGGGAATGTCAGCGGGTCACCGGACATCCGGTTGCCCTCCACCGAGTTCAATAACTCGATGTCCTCGCTGGACAATGCGACCTCGCCCGCGCCCCAATTTTCGACGAGGCGCTGCGGGTTCGCAGTTTTCGGAATTACGGAGCAACCCAATTCCATGAGGTACGCAAGCACGACCTGGGCTGGCGTTTTCTGGTGCTTTTCCGCCACCGCCACAATGTGAGGCGCGTCGAAATTTCCGCCGCGCGCCAGTGGGGCCCACGCCTCGGTAAGGATGCCGTGCTGCCGGTGGTAGTCCCGCAGCTCGGGTTGGGTGAACCCGGCATGCAACTCAACCTGGTTGAGAACCGGGGTGACGCCTGTGGCGTCGAGAATAACGTCGAGCACCTCGGGGTAGAAGTTGGCCACACCCGCGGCGCGCAACGCACCGGATTCCCTCAATCTCGCAATGTCTGCGAAGGCGCGCGTGTAAAGGCCTTTCTGCGGCCACGGCCAGTGAACGAGGAAGATGTCGAGATATTCGAGACCGAGACGCTGACGGGACTCATCGAATGCCTGGCGCGCGCGGCCCTGGTCATCGTTCCACAGTTTGGTGGTGACGATGAGTTCTTCTCGTGAGACGTCTCCGGCCGCCATAGCCGCGTTGATGGCGCGGCCGACCTCTTCCTCGTTGCCGTAGAAAGAGGCCGTATCGATGTGGCGGTATCCAATCTCAATTGCCCTACGGACAATCGTTTCCGCCTCTCCCCCGCGCAGCTTGTAGGTGCCCAGGCCGAGGAGCGGCAGCGCCGTGCCGTCGTTAAGCGTGGCGGCCCGCACTAACGCGCGTCCAGCAAGTCGATAACGAAGATGAGGGTGCGCCCGGACAGTGGGTGCCCTCCACCGGCGGGGCCGTACGCCTTGACAGGCGGAATGATGAGCTCGCGACGCCCGCCGACCTTCATCCCCGGAATGCCTTCCTGCCAGCCCTCGATCAGGCCGGCAAGGGGAAACTCAGCTGCCTCGCCGCGGTCCCACGAGGAGTCGAACTCCTCACCGGACTCGAAGTCGACGCCGAGGTAGTGCACCTTCACGTACCCGCCAGCTACGGCCTCAGCACCCTCGCCGACGGTGATGTCGCGGACGACAAGGTCGACCGGTGCCGGCTCCTGAGGCGCGTCAATGCTGGGCTTTTCCATGAGATATCTCCTCTAGACAATAGAAAACCGCCGAGAACTGACCCCCGATTGTAGGGGAAACGGCGTTCTCGGCGGAATTGGCGGGGTTCTAGCGCTGGTCGCGCGGTACGAAAGCCCGCTGCGTCGCACCGGTGTAGATCTGGCGCGGACGGTTGATCTTGGAGTTCATCTCCAGCTGCTCGCGGTAGTGAGCGATCCAGCCCGGCAGGCGGCCGATGGCGAACAAGACGGTGAAGAAGTCCGTCTGGAAGCCCATCGCGCGGTAGATCAAGCCGGTGTAGAAGTCGACGTTCGGGTAGAGCTTGCGCGACACGAAGTAATCGTCCTTCAGCGCGATATCTTCGAGCTTCATCGCGAGGTCGAGCAGCTCGTCGCCGCCGAGGTGCTCGAGCACGTCGTGCGCGGTCTCCTTGACGATGGCGGCGCGCGGGTCGTAGTTCTTGTACACGCGGTGGCCGAAGCCCATCAGGCGAACGCCCTTTTCCTTGTTCTTCACGCGGTTCATGAAGTCGGTCGCGTCGCCGCCGTGGTTGTTCTTGATGTCTTCGAGCATCTCAAGAACGGCCTGGTTTGCGCCGCCGTGGAGCGGGCCCGCAAGCGCGTTGATCCCGCCGGCGATGGAGACGAACATGTTCGCTTGGGCGGAGCCAATCATGCGCACGGTCGAGGTTGAGCAGTTCTGCTCGTGGTCGGCGTGCAGGATAAGGAGTTTGTCCAACGCTTTGACCAACACCGGGTCGACCTCGTACGGCTCCGTCGGGTAACCGAACATCATTCGCAGGAAGTTCTCGCGCGGGTTGAGGGAGTTGTCCGGGTACATGTAAGGCTTGCCCTTAGAGGCACGGTAGGCGTAGGCCGCGAGCATCGGCACTTTCGCCATGAGGCGCACCGTTGCCTTGTCCAGTTGCTCCTCGTCCAGCGGGTTGAGCTGGTCCTGGTAGTACGCGGAGAGAATGTTGACGGAGGATGCCAGCACCGCCATGGGGTGAGCGTTGCGCGGGAAGACGTTGAACGCGGCCTTGAAGTCCTCGTCCAGCAGCGTGTGGTGGCGGATCTCCTGGTTGAAGTTCTCTAGCTGTTCGGAGGTCGGTAGTTCGCCGCGGATGAGTAGGTAGGACACCTCGTTGAAGGTGGCGTTTTCCGCGAGTTCCGCAATGTCGTAGCCGCGGTAGCGGAGAATACCCGCGTCACCGTCGATGTACGTGATCTTGGACTCCGTGGATCCCGTGGAGACGTAGCCGGGATCGAAGGTGACCAGGCCGGTCTCACCTAGGAACTTGCCCAGCACGACACCGTCGTTACCCTCGGTGGCGCGCATGATGTCCATCTCGTACTCACCGCCGGGGTAGTGAAGTACGGCCTTATCGTTGTTTTCGGAAGCCACAGTTAACCTTTCCACGAAGTATGGTTCCCCCCTCTACGTACGTAGGGTACCGAGGGGTTCATGCTGGCCGTAATCCTAGCAAAGGTTGTGACGGTCACAACAAGTTACAGATTTCCACCCCTGCGCCACACCCTTTCCGATTCTTGGCATCAAACGTATGCTGATGGGGTAATATTATGCACCCCCTGTTCGTTGACAGAAAGTGCCCACCATGAGCCCCTCCCTCTCGATCCCCGCCGACCTGCTCCCCTCAGACGGGCGCTTCGGGTGTGGACCGTCGAAAGTCCGCCCCTCCCAGCTCGAGGCCGTGACTCGGGCAGGCCACGGCATAATCGGCACGTCGCACCGGCAGAAAGCCGTCAAAGATACGGTTGGCCGCGTTCGCGAGGGCTTGGCGCAGCTCTTTTCCCTACCCGAGGGATACGAAATCGTCCTTTCGCTAGGAGGGGCGACGGCCTTCTGGGACGCCGCGACGTTCGGCGTTATTGAGCGGAAGTCCGCTCACCTCTCGTTTGGGGAATTCTCCGCAAAATTTGCTAAGGCTGCAAAGTCCGCCCCGTGGCTCGACGACCCGGAGATCGTCACCGCCGAGCCGGGCAGCGCGCCCCCCCCGTCCGCGTTGGCCGAAACGGACGCAGACGTTGTCGCCTGGGCGCACAACGAGACGTCGACAGGCGCGATGCTCCCCGTCGACCGCCCGAGCAATTCAGCACTCGTGCTTATCGACGCCACCTCCGGCGCCGGCGGGCTTCCCGTGGACATGGGGCAGGCTGATATCTACTACTTCTCCCCGCAGAAGTGCTTCGCCTCGGACGGAGGTCTCTGGCTCGCGGCGATGAGCCCCGCAGCCCTCGAGCGGATCGAACGGATCACGAACTCGGGGCGCTTCATTCCAGCGTTCCTCGACCTACAGACCGCGGTGGAGAACTCCCGCAAAAACCAGACGTATAACACCCCCGCGGTGGCGACGCTGCTCATGCTCGCCGACCAAGTGGAGTGGATGAACGATAACGGTGGGCTCGACGGGATGGTGGCGCGGACCACGGCCTCGTCCACCGCGTTATACAGCTGGGCCGAGGCGCACGAGCTCGCCCGACCGTTCGTGACGGATCCCGCGTTGCGCTCCCTTGTTGTCGGGACGATCGATTTCGACGATTCCGTCGACGCCGCCGAACTCGCGCGTGCTCTGCGCGCCGCGGGCATTGTCGACGTCGAGCCTTACCGCAAGCTCGGCCGCAACCAGCTGCGAGTGGGCATGTTCCCGGCAATTGACCCCGAGGACGTGGTGAAGCTGACGCGTTGCGTCGATTTCCTGCTCGAGCAGGGTGTCGGACGCGCGCGGTGAGCCCCAGCAGCGCTGGCCGTGGGATAAGCTGAAATCCGTCTTAACGCAGACCCCGGGAAGGAGCCGTGATGCGCGAGCTGCACCTCACTGACGAGGAATCGACGGACACCTTTTACGTCCTCCGCGACAGTGACGGGGTCCGCTATCAGGTCGCGCGGGCGGAATTTGCCCCTGGGCCTGACGCCGTTTCTCAGCCCGCGCCAGATGCCGAGCCGACGCTGGAGCCAGAGCCGGTGGCCGTCCCTGGCCCTATCCCTGGCTCTATCACTGGCCCTATCCCAGCCCCTGCCACGGCTTCGGTCCCGGATGTGGCCGCTGATCCGCTGGCGCTGCGCCCAAAAGAGGTTCAAGCGCGCATTCGCGCCGGCGCGACGGCGGCCGAGTTAGCAGAGGAAACGGGGGTGCCGGAAAGTCGCATCGAACCGTACGCGCACCCCGTCATGCTCGAGCGCATCCAGATCGCCGAGGTGGCCAAGCAGTCCCACCCGAAGCGGGAGGATGGCCCCGCCACACTCACCCTCTTCGAGATTTTGGCCACCGCGTTTGCGGCCCGCGGTCATTCCATCTCGGAGGCCACCTGGGACGCGACCCGGGACCCGGGTGATGAGTGGGTCGTTCGCGTGACATGGCGAACGGGGCTCAGTTCGAACGAAGCATTGTGGACGGTGAAGCGATCCTTTGGTTCCCCGGCCGTCACAGAGGCTCGAAACGCCGTCGCGGCTGACCTGACGGACCCCAACTTCGCGCAGCCTGTCCGTTCGCTCGTGGCCATGGGGCCCGCCGATCCCAGCCGCGCACAGGCCAGCGTCAACGCGGCTGATCAGGACCCCAGCCGGGACCCACTCGAGAGCTCAGCACCCTACCCCGAGTCGGAGGAGGTGGCGGAGGGTGACGTGTTGCGCCACCCCGAGCCGGCTCAACAACCCCAGAAGCGCCGCCGTAAGGCCGTCACCCCACACTGGGAGGACGTGCTTTTAGGGGTGCGCACGAATACGAAACGGCCCCGCCAGTAACAGCCGCCAGAAGGAGCATCAATGTCAAACCCCGCAGTTGTGACCTTATGGTTTGTCAATACCGCAGACCCGGCGCAGGTGCTGGAGGGCGAGCCGAAGGCCGACCGGGGTTTCGGCCGCAAGCTCCTCGCCCAGCTGAACCCGGCGTGGCCGATCACGCCCATTGGCGAGTTCCCCCTAAACCGTTCTTCCCTGCCCAGCCGCAACGAGTTCTACATCGCCGGCTACCCAGGTGTCGCGGTGGTGCAGACCTTCGTCGATGATGCCGGTGCCCTGTCAACCGTCGCCCCGGAACTTCGCCAAGGTCTGCCCGCCGCCGACGTCTACCTCTTCGCGGAGGGCACGGAGAGCGACTTTGCCGGGTTCGCTCACTTCGCCGGGCCCACCCTACAGCGCGCACTGACCGCCACCCGCGACGTTGTCATCGAGGATGTCGGTCTGCCCGATCCTTTCGAAGCCCCCTACTGGGCCGGTGAGAAGGCGGAGCAAATCGGCGGAATCTCCCTTCCCTTCGAGCCCAAAGACCTTGCACGCGCCGCGCAAGAAACATGGATTGGGGTCGACGTCTCCCCCTCCGGACCGGACATCAACGTCGTAGGTTACGCGATTGACGGACGACCCGAACCGAGGATCGAAAAGCCGGCTCAGCGGGAGGAAACGAAGTCTGTGGAGCACGTCGCCGCACGTTTCGCTCAACGGGAACGAGACGCGGATTACGACGATTACGAGGGCTCGCCAGACGCGACCGGCGAGCAGGACGGCGAGGAATTCGCCCAGCTTGTCGACGCCTCCGTGGCCGCCGCGAAACGCGTCACCAGAATCGTGCGCCGCCGAGTGCGAGCAGCGCGGTCCGCGCTCATCGAGCGGATCCGCCACTCCGACCGTTAGCGCAGGCTGCGCTGTCGTTCGTAGAACGCGATCGCGGCTGACGTCGCGACGTTGAGGGAGTCCGTTCCCGCTGCCATCGGGATGCGCGCCCTGACGTCCGTAGCGCGCATCGCGTGCGGCGTGAGCCCGGGCCCCTCCCCGCCGACCAAAAAGGCGACTTTCTCGTGCCCGCCCACGGCGTCCGCAATGTGGACGGAGTCCGACGCTGGAGTGAGGGATACCAGCCACCACCCCTGGTCCCGCAGTGCCTGCAGGCTGCGCTGCCAGGTGGTAACACTGCCCTCGAGGTGCGCAAAGGGGGTGCGCAGGACGTGGCCCATTGAAACCCGTACGCTACGCCGGTAAAGAGGGTCAGCGCAGCCGGCACCGAACAGTACCCCGTCGACATCCATCCCCGCCGCGTTGCGGAAGATGGCGCCGATGTTTTCGTGGTCTCCCACCCCCTCGAGGATGACCAACGTGCGGGCATTGGCCACGACATCCTCGACGGGAAGAGGCGCGGGTCTTTCGCCCACGGCAAGCAGGCCGCGGTGCATATCATAACCCGCCACCTGAGCCAGCACCGAACGCGAGACCTCGTAGACAGGCACCCCCGCCGCGGCAACGTCTCCGTGCGACGCGAGGAACGCATCGAGGCGGCCGCCGAATCCGATGACGCTGCGCAGCGGGAAGCGAGACTGCGCGAGGCGACCGCACACAAGCGGGCCCTCGCCGAAGACCAGGTCGCGCTTCGCATCGGAGTGCTTGAGGTCCCGGATATCGTCGAGCCGGGGGTCGCTGGGGTCGTCGATAAGAATGCGCGTCACGCGAGCGCCGCCAGCAAAGGACCGTGGGCGAAGTACAGCACGAAGAGAGCGGAGATGAGCCACATAATCCAATGGACGTCCTTGCGCTTGCCGGCGAACACGGCCATCAGCGTAAACGAGATGAACCCCACCCCGATGCCATTTGCGATGGAATAGGTAAAGGGCATTGTGACGATGGTGAGGAAGGCCGGCAGCGCCACATGGAACTGGTTCCACTCGATGGAACCCACTTGCATCATCATGAGCGCGCCCACGATGACGAGGACGGGGGCCGCAGCTTCAACCGGCACAACGGCGTACAGCGGGGTGAGGAACATGGCAAGAAGGAACAGCACACCGGTCACGATGTTCGCCAAGCCCGTGCGCGCGCCGTCTGCGATGCCCGCGGAGGAATCCACGTAAACCGTGTTCGACGACGCGGAGGTGGCGCCGCCGACGACAGCGCCGAAGCCCTCGACGACGAGCGCGCGCTTCATATCGGGCAGCTCACCGTGCTCGTCGGTCAACCCGCCCTGACGGCCGAGGGCCGTCATCGTGCCCATCGCGTCGAAGAAGTTGGCCAACACAAGCGTGAACACGAAGAGGGAAGCCGCGATCACACCGGCGTGAGCAAAGGCGCCGACGGGATCGATGTTGCCGACGATCGAGAGGTCAGGCAGGCCTCCCAGCGAGTCAGGGAGCTTGGGAACCGCAAGGCTCCACCCAGCGGGGTTGTTCGTCGACGAGCCCGCCCCGACAAGGGCCTCCACGATGAGGGAGATCACGGTCGTGACGACGATGCCGATGAACAGCCCCCCGGGCACGCCCCGCACGACCATGTACCCGCAGATAATGAGGCCGATGATGAAAACGAACGTGGGCCACGAAGCGATCGACCCGTTGATGCCCAGTTGCACCGGAACGGTGGTCATCGCCGCATCTGGGACGCGGCGCACGAAGCCGGCGTCGACCAGGCCGATAAGGGCAATGAACAGCCCGATGCCGACGGACATGGCGGCCCGCATCGAATCTGGGATGGCACGAAAGACCGCACTGCGGAACCCTGTGACGGCGAGGATGCAGATCACCAAACCGTCAATAACCACCAGCCCCATGGCTTCCGGCCAGGTGAGCCCCTGCTGCCCCACCAGAGTGACGGCGACGAGCGTATTCAAGCCGAGGCCCGCGGCAATGCCGAAGGGGTAGCGCGCGACGAGGCCGAAGAGAATGGACATCACCCCCGCGGCGAGGGCCGTCGCGGCCGCGACCTGGGGGATGCCCAACACAACACCCTCGCGGTCGGCGCTGGTGCCGATGATCAGGGGGTTGAGCAAGACGATGTAGGCCATCGCAAAGAACGTGACCACACCCCCGCGGATTTCAGTTGCAATTGAGGATCCGCGGTCGGTGATGCTGAAAAAACGGTCAATGCTCTGCTGGCTCGTGCTCACGCAAGTGAGCTTAGAGCGCTGCTAGCTGCGCCTCAAAACAACGGTTTCTCGTCGTCAAAGAACTCGTCCGCGCCCGCGTGCGGGGCGGGGACCCGTGTGTCTGAGTGTGCTCCGCAGCCGTAGCTCGCGGAAACGACCCTACCGTCCGCCGAGAACTCGTTGCAGCACGCGCCGAAGTTGTCCCCCACCGGCTCCCCAAAGGGCAGGAAAAACGCGCACGACCTGCATTTCAGCTGGGCTTGCGCGGCGAACTCGCTGTTCGGCCCGTAGTCTCCGGTGCGCCACCGGCGCCGCGCCTCGTCCAGACCGGCGCGCGTCAGGTACTTCCGCGTCTCCCGCCCCGGCAACGTCACTGCGTCGCGGTCGAACGAGTCGTCCGTCAGGCGCGGGTCGTCCGGCGCGGGCTCCAGCAGATCGCCCGGTCTGAGGTCCCCAGGCCTCAACCTCTCCGCGTACGGCACCCACTGGGGGGCCTCAAGCGCCTCACCGCTTGGCGACGGCACCAGCGCCACCTCATTGACGGTGACCCAGGTTGACCCCGTGGCGCAGGCAACGACGGCGTTCCATTCCCAGCCCGGGTATCCGGGGACGTCGGCCACAAATCGGTGGGTAGCCACGTTGCGGGACACCCCCGCCACACCGATGTGTTCGCCGACGCCACCCTCGGCGATTTCACCCAGCGCCGCCCGCGCGGTTGAAACAGCCCTGGGGCCGAGCAGAGCGTCCGCGTTCCTCTTCTCAGTCACTCCCCCATTATGCGCGAGGGATGCATGATAGACCGCATGGGTCGTCTCGCCGCGTTGGTCAGTACCGCACTGCTTCTTGCTGCATGTTCTTCCCCCGCCGATCCTGGCGACGAGCCAGAGCACCTCGTGGCGGTAGTGAAAGACCGCCACCCGGCGGACACCGGTAGCTTCACGCAGGGCCTGGAAATGGCAGAGGATGGCACACTGTACGTCGGCACTGGCTGGGTGGGCCAGTCCCGCGTGTACCGCCGCACGGTGGATGGCGAAATGCTCTCCTCCCGCGACCTCGATGCGTCGTTCTTCGGAGAGGGGATTACCCGCGCGGGTTCGTCGCTATGGCAGCTCACCTGGCGCGATGGCGTGGCCATCCAGCGCGATGCAGACTCGCTGGAGGAGACAGCCCGCGTCCCTTTATCCGGGGAGGGTTGGGGCGCTTGCTCCCGCGGGGACGAGGTGGTGGTCTCCGACGGCTCCAACGAGCTGCGCAGAATGGACCCGGAGACACTGACCGAGCGCAGCCGCTTCGAGGTGACGCGCGCTGGCCAGCCCGTCACGGGGCTCAACGAACTTGAATGCGTCCACGATGACATATATGCCAACATCTTCCTCACGACGGATATCGTCCGTATCGATGCCACAACGGGAGTGGTCACCGCAGTTATCGACGCCTCCGGCGTTCCCAACAACGCCGCGCCCGACCCCAACAACGTGCTCAACGGCATCGCGAAGATACCCGGGACCGACGAGTTTTTTCTCACCGGCAAGCGGTGGCCCGACCTGTACACCGTCACCTTCGAACCCGAAGATTAAAATCTCCGACCATGGCCACAAACGCATCGCGAACTTCCGCGTGGAAACTGCTTATCGTGCTGGGCCTCGGGGTGCTCGTTCTGGTCGCCGGCCTTTACGCCTTCTGGGATTGGCAGAAAAACAAGCCGGGTAGGCCCGCCTCCGAAGTGACGGTTGCGGTGACCAGCGGTGACGCGACACTCGACGTGGGCGCCTACACGGTGTGCGAACTTGACGCGGAGTGCGAGGGAGGACAGCCCCCCAGCCTGGCCCTCGACACTGGGTCCGATGTCACCGTTCGCGTGCCCGAAGAAATTGGGGAGTCGAGCTGGCAGTTGCTCACTATCTACGACGACCCGGCCGCTAACGACCAACAACTCTTCCAGGCGGGGGACGCGCTGGAAGCGACCGCGCCCGCCACGAAAGGCGAGGCCCACCTCGTCGTAGCCGAGGTGTCGTTCCTTACTGTCGGCACGGACACTCAGGGCCACGAGACCCCCGTCGTTGCAACCTATTCAGTGTCGTTTAATGCCCCAGCTAATTAGGCGTCGAGCTCTTTCGCCACAGCTCGGAGAATCTCGGCGACTTGCCGCGCCTCTTTGCGCTCCGGGTAGCGGCCTGCGGTCAGGGCGGGCTGCACTTGTGTTTCGATCAGCGTCATGACGTCGGCAAGCATGCTGCCAAGTTCCTCGGGCTTGCGGCGGTGAACCGGGCGGCGCTTGGGGGTGTCGAGTATTCGAACCCGCAGCGCCTGAGGACCCCGGCGCCCAGCCGCGAAGTCGAATTCGATACGCTGGCCCGCAACGAGCTCGTCAACACCCTCGGGCAACACCGCCTGGCCGACGAAAACATCCTCGTCACCGGGGTTGGAGGCGAATCCAAACCCCTTTTCAGCGTCGTACCACTTCACCTTTCCGATCGGCATTGAGCACTCACTCCTACATTCTCTACGGGATCAACACTTTGGGGCTCTAGGTAAACCCTATGGGAACCCTATGGGAAGAAGTCATTCTATCGACGGGGAGCCGCAACGCGAGATGTGACACATATCACCCACGCGCGGAAAACGCGCTTCTTGCAGCATAAACACAGTGGCTAGGGTCGGGTTTTCGGCGGCACGGCAGTCATTTTGTGTCCATCGCGTGACATAACCGTTACACATCGTTAGAGTAGCCCTCACGCCTTCGGAGCTACGCCGAATTCTGTCCGGCTCCGCGTCATCTAAGGCATACATTGTACCCCATCCACAAACTTCATGAGGACAGAAGCGGGGAACCCACCGCGGACGAACACGGGACGCACACGATGTCGCCGCCGGAGATCACTCTCCTAGGGGTGAGGCCGCCTACGCGGCCTGGCACCTCAGCCAGAACCCGACAGCTAACTCCGCAGGCGCAGAAGAGAGGAAAACACATTCGTATGGGACGCCACTCCACGAAGACTGCATCCATGGGCAAGAAGGCCCTCGTCGGCACCGCGGCAGCCGCCGCCCTGACGGGCATTATCGCCCCGAACGCTTCCGCGGCATCTGACGCCGACTGGGACAGCCTCGCCCAGTGCGAGTCAGGCGGAAACTGGGCCATCAACAATGGAAATGGCTACCAGGGCGGCCTGCAGTTCTCCCCGTCAACGTGGCAGGCATACGGTGGCGCGGAGTTCGCCCCGACTGCTAACCTCGCCTCCCGCGAGCAGCAGATCGTTGTGGCTGAGCGCACCCTCGCGGGCCAGGGCTGGGGCGCCTGGCCGGCTTGCTCCGCCCAGCTCGGTCTGAACTCCGCGCCGACCAACCGCGACGCCCAGTACGCTCAGGCCACCCAGCCGGCCGCTCAGCCGGCCGCTCAGTACGCGCAGGTCCAGGCTCCGGCGGACTCCGCTTCTGACGCGCTCTACGCCCAGCTCAGCAGCACCCTGAGCGCTTACGGTCTGGAGGTGCCCGCGCAGGTGCGCGACGCATATACCGCCAATAAAGCCATCATCGACACGGTGGTGGCTGGCGTCCGCGGCTAAGCGCCCATGTAACGCCAAAGGCCCTCGCGTTTGCGAGGGCCTTTGGCGTTTGCGTTCTAGCGGTTGATGCGCGTCGTCGGGTGAACGTACGCGATCTCCTCGGCGGGCCGGGGAAGAATCAGATCATCGCCGAACGGGCTTGAGGCACCAGCGAGCTTGGAGGAAATTTCCGTCACCGGGTGACCGTTGCCGGGGGTGTGCTCCGGCCACGCTGGGTTTGCGCGACCGATCTTCTCAACGTCGTTAGCCATAAGGCCTATTGTTTCACGGCGGCCTCGAAAACGCACGTAAAATCACCCCCGTAATGTCTGATCTCCTCACCGCCCTGCGCGCCATGACCGACGATGAACTTCGCGCAGTCCTATCAGCCCGCCCCGACGTCACGGTGCCCACCCCACCGTCGCTCGCTTCCCTGGCCACTCGACTCTCACTACCCGGTTCTGTGGCCCGAGTAGTACGCGCGCTCAACGCTGGGGAACTTGCCGTCTTAGAGGCGGCCGGTGACGCGGGAGCCGAGTTGGAGCCTATCGACATCGGGCTCCTGGCGCACCTCCCCCTCGATGTCGCCGGGGCCGTGCGATCACTTAGGGAAAAAGCGCTTCTTTACGGGCCCGACGACGCTCTTCGTTGTTCCCCCGGCGCTCTTGCCACCCTCCCCGCAGGCTGGCGGGTTCTCGATCCGGTCCCTCCCGACGTCGAAGAGAAGGTCGCGCAGTTAGGGCCCCGCGAACGTCAGGTGCTCGATACTCTTGCTTCCTCCGGCGGGATCGGTACGACTCGGGCAGCGGCCGCGGACGCGGACCCTCGGGGACCCATCCCCCAACTTCTCGAGCGCGGTTTGCTCGTGCGCGTCGACGAGCGCACCGTACGCCTGCCTCGCCCGGTGCGCGAGACGCTAGGAGGAATGACCCCGCGTGTCTATCCTGTCATCCCGCCGGATGGGCGCAGCGCCACCGAAGACCCCGCGGTGGATTCGGTGGCAGCCGACCACGGCCTCGATGCCGTGCGGCGCATGCGTCAACTCCTCACGGCGCTGTTTGCGTCACCGGTGCCGCTGAATAAGGACGGTTCGGTTGGGCTCAGGGCGGTGGCGTCGCTAAGCAAAGCCCTGGGTTTTGACCCGTCTTTCATCATCACGGTGGGAGAATCGGCGGGTGTGGTCGGCCGTGGCAATGTCGATGGCACCGACGTGCTAGCCGCGACCCGCGACGCGCCCGCCTGGCTCGATTCGCCACTCGCCGCCCAATGGTCGACACTCCTCACCGGGTGGCTCGCATCCCCCTGGCAACGAAGCGCCGAGCAGCGATTGCTCTCTAAGGAGACGCACCGGCCCGAGGTGCGCACGCCGCGCTCTATTGTCGTGCGCTGCGCCTCAGAGGCACTGATGCCCACCCTGCTGTACAGGTTTCCCGTTGCCGCTGCAGGGATGACCTCGCACTTCATCGAGGACGTCGTCGAGGAGGGGCGCATGATCGGCGCGCTCGGCAATGGTCTCCCCTCCTCTCCCCTGGCGGCTGTGCTTAACGGCGAGGATGTCACCCGGGCAGCGGCAGCACTCGTTCCCGCGGAGGTTGATGCCGTCATCGCCCAGGCGGATATGACAATCCTTGCCCCCGGCCCCATGCCACCTGAGATGGCTCGCGTCTTAGAGTTATTCGCTGACCTCGAGTCACCGGGCCTGGCTAGCGTCTACCGGGTCACCCACGAGTCCGTCCGGCGCGCTTTGAATGCCGGCACGACGGCTGCAGAGCTCCATTCGTGGCTCGCGCGCTATGTCGACGGCGAGGTTCCCCCCGCCATGAGCTTTCTTATCGACGACACCGCGCGCCACCACGGTGCCACCCGAGCCGGCGCCGCCGCAAGCTACATCCACAGCGAGGACCCCGCCCTTATCGCTCTAGCTGCACAGCGCGTCTCCTCGCTGCGCGTCATCGCGCCCACGGTCGCGATCTCCTTGCTTGGCCTCCCCGCCCTCATGCGCGAGCTTCGCGGGGTGGGCCTCCAACCAAGCGCCGAGGATTTCACGGGCGCGCGCATTGACATGGCCCCCGAACCGCGTCTGGTCGCGGCGACGCCGTCCCGCCTGCCCTCCCCCCACGGTGTCTCCCCCGCGCACCTGGAGGAGATCGTGCGCGCCGTCCGGACGGCGGATGCCACTGGGGCAACGGAAACTGAAGAAAATGACAGCATGTTGTCTACGCTGCGCGCTGCCGTTCGCGCGCGACGGCACGTCGCAATCGGCTTCGTCGATGCCCAGGGACGTTCAAAGACCCTTACTGCTCTTCCCCTCTCGGCTACGTCTGGGCAGGTGGATGTGCTTGAAGAGTCCACAAACAGCGTGGTCCGCATCTCGCTGCCCCGCGTCACCCACGTACTGCTAGCCTAGGGCGCGTGCCCTCCTTAGACATTGTCAGCCTGTATAAGCGCTTCGGCGATAACCAGGCACTCAATGGAATGAGCCTGACCGTCCACCCCGGTGAAATCTACGGCTTCGTCGGCTCCAACGGCGCCGGCAAGTCCACCACCATGCGCATCGCCATGGGAGTCCTCGCCACGGATAGCGGCGAGGTTCTCTTCGATGGGGCCCCGCTTGACGACGACTCGCGTCGCCGCATCGGGTACATGCCCGAAGAGCGCGGGCTGTACGGCAAGGAAAAGGTCCTTGAGCAGCTCGTCTTCCTGGCCAGGCTGAACGGGCTGGCGCGCGACGACGCTGTCCGCAGCGGGACGCGCCTGCTGGAAGAGCTGGGGCTCGGCGAGCGCCTCCAGGACAAGGTCGACGATCTCTCCCTCGGCAATCAACAGCGCGTGCAGCTGGCCGCTAGCCTCATTCACGACCCCGACGTTTTGATCCTCGACGAGCCCTTCTCCGGCCTCGATCCCGTCGCGGTCGATGTCATGAGCACGATGCTCACCCGCCGCGCGCGCGAGCATGGCGTCCCCGTCATCTTTTCCTCACACCAACTCGACTTGGTGCAGCGGTTGTGCGACCGTGTCGGGATCGTGGCTCGCGGCCGCGTGGTGGCCGAAGGAACCGTCGACGAGTTACGGCAGGGCGGGCCCGTGCGCTTCCGGGTGGCGACCGCTGCCCGCGACTGGCTGCCTGAGGGTGCTCGGCTTGTCGAGGACACAGCAACGCACGTCGTTGTCGAAACCGAGCAGGCGAGCGACGACCAGCGAATCCTGCGCGCCGCTCTGGATGCGGGTGAGGTCCACGAGTTCTCCCGCGTTGTGCCTGACCTGTCCGAACTCTTTAAGGAGGCAGTGGCGTGACCCGCCCCTACTCACCTGTGCACACAATTGCCCTGACTGCGGCGCGGGAAATTCACGTCGTCGCCCGCCTCAAGTCGGTGTGGTTCACCGTCGCCCTTCTGCTCATCGGCATCGTGGGGATCATCGGCGTCATCGGGTGGAAGGCCAACTCTGAGGAGTCGGACTCCGCCCCCGTGGTCGCTACCGTGGGCCTACCCGCCTCGGCCTTTGACGGGTCCGGGCTCGAGCCACGCGACGCCCCCGACCGTAGTGCCGCCGAGCAGCTGGTCCGCGACGGGGACGTCGAGGCCGCCGTCGTCGCCTCCCCCTCGGGGTGGGAGTTGGTGGACGATGGCGCCGAAGCGTCGTCAAGCATCTATGCCCACGTGAACCAGGCCGCGTCGTTCTACTCCACAACCGCCGCCCTAAGCGCTCTCGGTGTGTCCCCGGCCGACTTCGCCGCGGCCTCGCCTAATACAACGGTGACGTTGGTGGATCTGTCGGCCGACGCGGACACGACCGATGCCGACTTTACCCGTCTCGGCTTGGTCTTCGCCGCGCTGATAATCATCATGTTCACCGTGGTGCTCTTCGCGGCGAATGTCGGCAGCCGCGTCACCGTGGAAAAGTCCTCCCGCGTGGTTGAGCTCGTACTCGCCTCGGTGAAGCCCCGCGACTTTCTCGCCGGGAAACTGCTTGGGGCGATTGCCATCGGATTCGCCACCACGCTCCTTGTTATCGGGGCTGGTTCGGTCGCGCTGGCGGTCACGGGGCTGGCCAGCGACATATCCTTCGACTGGGGCATAGTCCCGGTGCTTTTGGGGGCGTGGCTAGCAGCCATGCTGTTCTTCGGCGCTCTCTACGCAGCAGCGGGTGCGCTGGTCCAGCGCAGCGAGGACCTCCAATCAACACAGATGCCGGTTCTTCTCCTGCTGATGGCCACGATGTACATCCCGCTGCTGGGGTGGCTTCATACCTCCGAGACGTGGATGCAGGTGGCCAGCTGGATCCCGCCGTTTTCCATCTTCGCCGCCCCGCTGACGTATGCCGCGGGGAACTTCTCGGCGGTAAAGCTCGCTGCCTCTTTTGCCCTTGCGCTCGTCGCGACGGCCGGCGTGGTCTGGCTGGCAGGGAGAATCTACAAGAATTCGATTCTAAACAACGGCCGCAAGATGTCGTGGCTCAAGGCCGCCGCCGCGTAGAGGCGGCGTAAAGTCGGTGCTCATGCCCGACGGCCCCCTCATCGTCCAATCCGACCAGACAGTTCTTCTCGACGTCGCCCATCCGCTCTCGGGAGAAGCCCGCGCCGCGCTGGCGCCCTTTGCCGAGTTAGAGCGCGCCCCCGAGCACATTCATACGTATCGGATTACGCCGCTGGCGTTGTGGAACGCCCGCGCGGCCGGGTTCGACGCCGAAACCGCCGTCGACGTCCTCGAGCGCTTCTCCCGTTTCCCCGTGCCGCAGAACGTGCTTATTGACGTCGCCGAAACAATGGCCCGCTACGGCCGAGTCCGCCTGCACAACCACCCGGCGCACGGGTTGATTCTGGAGGCGGACGAGGCCGCAATCCTCACCGAGGTCTCGCGCAACAAGAAAATCGCCCCCTTGGTGGGGGCTCCCATTGACGAGCTCACGCTCCCCGTCCACCCGTCCGAGCGCGGACGGATCAAGCAAGAGCTCACCAGGCTCGGGTGGCCCGCCGAGGACCTCGCCGGTTACGTCGACGGCGAAGCCCACCCCGTCGCTTTGACCGAGGACGGGTGGAGCGTTCGCGACTACCAGGCCCAGGCTACGGAGTCCTTCTGGGCCGGGGGCTCTGGGGTGGTCGTCTTGCCCTGCGGCGCGGGAAAGACCATCGTCGGGGCGGCCGCCATGGCGCAGGCCCAGACAACGACGCTCATCTTGGTCACCAACACGGTAGCGGGGCGACAATGGCGCGACGAGCTGCTGCGACGAACGACCCTTACCCCCGCAGAGATCGGGGAATATTCGGGAGAGCGCAAGGAAATTCGACCTATCACCATCGCCACGTACCAGGTAGTCACCCGCAAGACGAAGGGTGAGTACCGCGCCCTGGAACTGCTTGACGCCCGGGACTGGGGCTTGATTATTTACGACGAAGTGCACCTCCTGCCCGCGCCCGTGTTCCGGATGGCCGCGGATCTGCAGTCCCGTCGCCGTCTCGGCCTGACGGCGACCCTCGTGCGCGAGGACGGGCGGGAGAACGACGTGTTCTCCCTGATCGGCCCCAAACGCTATGACGCGCCGTGGAAAGAGCTCGAGGCAGCGGGGTTTATCGCCACGGCGGAGTGCGTCGAGGTCCGCACGCAGCTCGACGCCGAGGAGCGTCTCGCCTACGCCACGGCGGAAACGCGAGAGCGCTACCGCATCGCGGCGACGAGTGAGGGGAAGCTGGGCGTCGTCGAGAAGCTGCTGGAGCGTCACCGCGGCCGACAGGTTCTTATTATTGGCGCCTACCTCGAACAGATCGAACTCATCGCGGAGCGGATTGGGGCCCCGCTCGTTCACGGCAAGACGAGCACAAGGAAGCGCGAAGAGGCCTTCGCGGCGTTCCGAGCCGGCGAGCTGGACGTCCTCGTCGTATCGAAGGTGGCGAATTTCTCCATCGACCTGCCGGAGGCGTCGGTGGGAATTCAGGTGTCGGGCACGTTTGGCTCCCGCCAAGAGGAGGCCCAGCGTCTCGGCAGGCTGCTGCGCCCCAAGGCTGAGGGCGGCGAGGCCCTGTTCTACACCGTTGTTGCCCGCGATACGCTCGACGCCGAGTACGCCCGTCACCGCCAGCGTTTCCTCGCTGAGCAGGGTTACGCCTACCGGCTTGTGGACGAAGCTGACCTATAACATTGGCGCCATGAGCGAGATGAAAGTGTTCCGGTTCGCGGTCGACGAGGCTTACGCAAAGCAGCACAACGAGCTGCTCCACGACACCCGCCGGCTAGTCATCTCCGCGGTCTGCGTTTTCGCGCTCTCGCTTGCGGGCGCGGCCGCCGCCTGGTTCCTCGTCGACGCGTCGTCTCCCATGCGCCTTTTGGCCACCGTTGGCCTCGCCTTGTTCGGCCTCCTGATGCTCGTGGTTGGCTTCCTCATCCCCCGCTCCATGGGCACAGCGCAGTCGCTTTACGACGCCCACCCGCTCGCCCCCGCCATCGTCGCCGAGGACCGCGGCACGTCGTTGACCCTGTTGGCGCTCGTCAATACGAACGCCGACCCCTCCCGCCGGCCGCGTTGGGCGGTGACGGCGCAAGACGTGGGAAACCTCCCCGGCCCGCATGACGTCGGTACTCGCGTCCCGGTTGTCGCCGTGGGCGGGCAACGATCGGCGCAGGATCGCGACACGTGGAACATCGTGACGCCGATGCCTATCGCATGGGGCACACCGGACGCTGCCGTTATCGACGCTGCTGTTCGCGCAGTTCCCCCAGAGCAGTGGGCCACTCTTGAGAGCTGCCGGGACCGCGTGGACGAGGCTCGAGAAGGACTCGTCATGGTGTGACCGGGGTCACTCCCCCGGGGAAAATATTCCTGGTATCACCTCATTGACACCGTTCGTCGATTAATTTAGTTTCCTAAGCAAAAACCGACCGTCCCTCAAAGCCCGATTATGGGTGCGGGGAGGTCCGATGTGAAAGGAAACGTCTTTGTCGACGGCCACACCATCTCGCCTCAGGAGGGCTCTCAACTGGCGGCCCGCCAGCCTGCTCGCCCGCATCCTCGTCGTCCTCGCGCTCGTCATCCCCCTGCTCATCTCCGCAACGTTTATGTGGGCGCTGTGGGACCCGAGCAAGACCCTGCCCCGCGTCCCCCTCGCCATTGTGAACGAGGACAAGGGCGCCGAGAGCGATGGCGAGTTCCGCGTCGTGGGTGACGAGGTGGTCAAGGGTCTCGTGGACACCTCCTACCTCAACTTCACGGAGGTCTCGGCGGATGAGGCCTCCATCGGCCTCATCAAGGGTGACTACCTGTTCGTGGTCACAATCCCGGAGGACTTCTCCGCCGATACGGTCTCCCTCATCTCGGACAACCCCGCCCAATCCGAAATCCGCGTCGACTACAACGACTACGGCGGGTCCAACGGCAAGGTCCTGACCGCCGCGCTCATTCCAGAGCTGCAGGCAGAAGTCTCCGCCAAGATCTCCGAGACCTACGCCACCCAGACCTTGACGGGCTTGAACCAACTTGGTGACGGCATCCGCCGCGCATCCGACGGCGCCGGGCAGCTCGACGACGGCGTCGGTCAACTCCAAGACGGCGCTGGTCGCGCGGTGGACGGAATCAACCAGCTGGGTAGTGGCGCGACCCAGCTCAACGACGGTGCAGCCCAGCTTAACGACGGCGCGGGCGAACTCAACACGGGTGCCAAGCGCCTCGAGGACGGGGCGGGCCAGCTTGCCGACGGCCTGCTGACCCTGAAGGACGGGACGGGACAGCTCGGTGACGGCGCCGCCCAGATCGACGCCGGAGTCCAGCAGCTCACGGGCACCCTCATTCCCGTTCTGGAGCAGGTGCAGAGCGTCGTCACGCAGGTACAGCCGGTCATCGACACTCTCTACGCCACGGGCCTGACTGCGCAGACGGATCAGCTGCGGAATTCGCTCGCACGCTTCGACCCCGCCAACCAGGGCAACATGGTCAACGATCTCAACCGTCTGCGCGACGGCACAGCACAGTTGAGCTACAACCTGAATAGTCCGGACGCGCCGTACCTCAGCGGCGTGAACCGCCTCATCGACGGCTCCCAGCAGCTCGCTAACGGCTCCACCGAGCTCCGCGCGGGCACGGACCGCCTCCTCACCGGCACCTCGCAGCTCAAAGACGGAACCGCGCGCCTTACCGACGGCACCTCGCAGCTAGCCGACGGTGGATCACAGCTCACAGACGGCATCGGAAAGCTCAAGGACGGGTCCACGGAGCTGCGAACCAAGCTCGACGAGGGAGCCGAGAAAGCCCCCACCGTCAGCCAGCTCCCCGCATCCGCTCACCAGATGGCCGTCCCGATCGTCTTCAACGAGGCCAACCTCCACCCGACGCAGGCTCTCGTCGACGAGTCCAACCCGACCGTCAAGACCATCGAAAGTGGTATCTCTCTCATCGTCATCATCGTCTTCGGCTACCTCATCATGGCGGTGCTCTCCGCACTGCTCCCTCACGCCGTGGGTCGCCGCGCGAACAGCCGGACCGGCATCGGACCCGTCTTGCGGGCGTTCGGCCTCATCTTCCTGATCAACCTTGGCATCATGGCTGTATTCACGGCGATTGCTATCCTCACTGGGTGGCGCCCAGACAACTGGGGCGCCATGGCAGCCGTCGTCGGCTTGATCGCCCTCAACGGCGCGGCCCTGTTCCAATTCTTCCGGGTCCTCTTCGGCCGGCTCGTTGGCGGACTGTTCTCGGTGGGCTTCTTCACGCTTGGCCTGTTTGTCTTCGGCGGCGTGTGGCCACTGCCCACGATCCCCACCCCACTGCAGTTCTTCCACCGCATCCACCCGATGAGCTACGCGCGCGACGCATTCATGAGGGCAACGGACGGGCTTTACGACGCCGCGTTTTGGACCGGACTTATCGTCCTTCTCGCGTCGGCACTCCTTGCGGTCATCCTCTCGGCGGTTATCTACAAGGCGCGCCGCGATACAGCAGAGGAACTCGTTGACGGACACACCCCGGCCCACAGGGAACGACTCGGCGAAGAACCGTTCGCCTCGATCACGAACTAGACCGGAGAACGCAAAAAAGGGGCGCCTTGGTGGGGGCGCCCCTTTTTGTGTTGTTGAGTTGTTGGTCGGCGGTAACTTACTCTCCCACCCCCTCCCGGGGGCAGTACCATCAGCGCGGGCGGGCTTAGCTTCCGGGTTCGGAATGGGTCCGGGCGTGTCCCCGCCGCTATTGACCACCGACACATTTTTTTGTTGTTGGGCGCCCCGTGGCCGGGGGGTGTGGTGTGTCAGATACTGCATAGTGGACGCGGGTACGACACCTTTGTGGTGTGTGTTTCGTGTGCGGGTGGTTTTGGTGTATTAGTACCAGTCGTCTTGGTGCACATTACTGTGTGTCCAACTCTGGCCTATCAACCCCATCGTCTGTGGGGAACCTCGAATGAAACCTCATCTTAAAACAGGCTTCCCGCTTAGATGCTTTCAGCGGTTATCCCTTCCGTACGTAGCCAACCAGCGGTGCTCCTGGCGGAACAACTGGCACACTAGAGGTACGTCCGTCCCGGTCCTCTCGTACTAGGGACAGCTTTTTTCAAGTTTCAACGCGCGCGGCGGATAGAGACCGAACTGTCTCACGACGTTCTGAACCCAGCTCGCGTGCCGCTTTAATGGGCGAACAGCCCAACCCTTGGGACCTACTCCAGCCCCAGGATGCGACGAGCCGACATCGAGGTGCCAAACCATCCCGTCGATATGGACTCTTGGGGAAGATCAGCCTGTTATCCCCGGGGTACCTTTTATCCGTTGAGCGACACCACTTCCACTCGTAGGTGCCGGATCACTAGTCCCGACTTTCGTCCCTGCTCGACATGTCCGTCTCACAGTCAAGCTCCCTTGTGCACTTACACTCTTAACACCTGATTGCCAACCAGGCTGAGGGAACCTTTGGGCGCCTCCGTTACTCTTTGGGAGGCAACCGCCCCAGTTAAACTACCCACCAGGCACTGTCCCCAACCCAGATCATGGGCCAAGGTTAAGGTATCCACTACGGTCAGAGTGGTATTTCACCAACGACTCGGCCACCACTAGCGTGATGGTGTCATAGTCTCCCACCTATCCTACACAAACCGCACCGAACACCAATACCAAGCTGTAGTGAAGGTCCCGGGGTCTTTTCGTCCTGCCGCGCGAAACGAGCATCTTTACTCGTACTGCAATTTCACCGGGCCTGTGGTTGAGACAGCAGGGGAGTCGTTACGCCATTCGTGCAGGTCGGAACTTACCCGACAAGGAATTTCGCTACCTTAGGATGGTTATAGTTACCACCGCCGTTTACTGGGGCTTAAATTCTCCGCTTCGACCCCCACAGGGGGGGTCTAACAGGTCCTCGTAACCTTCCAGCACCGGGCAGGCGTCAGTCCGTATACATCAACATCACGTCTTCGCACGGACCTGTGTTTTTGGTAAACAGTCGCTCCCCTCTCTTCTCTGCGACCCCACCACGCTCACACACGAACAGTGTGATCACCTCGTAGGGTCCCCCTTCTCCCGAAGTTACGGGGGTAATTTGCCGAGTTCCTTAACCACAGTTCACCCGACCGCCTTAGTATTCTCTACCTGACTACCTGTGTCGGTTTCGGGTACGGGCCGTACGCACACATCGCTAGAGGCTTTTCTCGACAGCATAGGATCACCACCATCACCCCTCTAGGGGGCTACGCATCACGCCTCACACAAAAGCGGGCTGCATTTCACACCCCACCGTGCCACACGCTTACACCGCGCAATCCATTCCGCGGCGTGGCTACCTTCCTGCGTCACCCCATCACTGACCTACTAAGGTTCAGGCCCTCCACCACACACCCACCACACCACCACCCCCCGAAGGGGAAGGCAGCACAATAATGAGCATGCGGGAAGTTAGTATCACCCGTTACGTCTTGGGCGCGTGCATACGGGTACGGGAATATCAACCCGTTGACCATCGACTACGCCTGTCGGCCTCGCCTTAGGACCCGACTCACCCTGGGAAGACGAACTTGACCCAGGAACCCTTAGTCATCCGGCGGGTAAGATTCTCACTTACCACTCGTTACTCATGCCTGCATTCTCACTCGCGTGCAGTCCACAACCCCTCACGGTCCTGCTTCACCCCACACGCGACGCTCCCCTACCCAACAACACCCCACAGGGATATCATTGCCGCGGTTTCGGCGGTGTACTTGAGCCCCACTACATTGTCGGCGCGGAACCACTCGACCAGTGAGCTATTACGCACTCTTTCAAGGGTGGCTGCTTCTAAGCCAACCTCCTGGCTGTCATCGCGATCCCACATCCTTTTCCACTTAGTACACCCTTAGGGGCCTTAACCGGCGATCTGGGCTGTTTCCCTCTCGACTATGAAGCTTATCCCCCACAGTCTCACTGCCATGCACCACTTAACCGGCATTCGGAGTTTGGCTGACATTGCTAAGATGATAGTCCCGCTCAACCAACCAGTAGCTCTACCTCCGGCAAGCTCACATAACGCTGCACCTAAATGCATTTCGGGGAGAACCAGCTATCACGGAGTTTGATTGGCCTTTCACCCCTACCCACAGCTCATCCCCTCAGTTTTCAACCTAAGTGGGTTCGCGCCTCCACAACCTCTTACAATTGCTTCACACTGGCCATGGGTAGATCACCCCGCTTCGGGTCCAGGACATGCCACTACACACCCTCTTCGGATTCGCTTTCGCTACGACTCCCCCACAACCGGGTTAACCTCGCGACATGCCGCTGACTCGCAGGCTCATTCTTCAAAAGGCACGCCATCACACACCAGCGGTGCTCTGACGGATTGTAAGCGCACGGTTTCAGGAACTCTTTCACTCCCCTCCCGGGGTACTTTTCACCATTCCCTCACGGTACTATCCACTATCGGTCACACTGAGTATTTAGGCTTACCGGGTGGTCCCGGCAGATTCACAGCAGATTCCACGAGCCCACTGCTACTCGGGACAACACGCACACCACAGCACACACGCAACCACGTACGGGACTCATCACCCACTACGGCGCACCATCCCAGATGCTTCCGCTCACGCGCACACCACAATGGCCCAGGTGGCAGCCCGAACACACGCATCATCCCACAACCCCACACACGCAACCCCTGCCAGGTCTCACACGCACATGGTTTAGCCTCATCCGCGTTCGCTCGCCACTACTAACGGAATCACACTTGTTTTCTCTTCCTACGGGTACTGAGATGTTTCACTTCCCCGCGTACACCCCCACACAGGCTATGAATTCACCTGCAGGTCACACCACACAACTGGTGCCAGGTTTCCCCATTCGGACATCCTCGGATCAACGCTCGGTTGGCAACTCCCCAAGGCATAACGCAGCCTCCCACGTCCTTCATCGGCTCAGCATGCCAAGGCATCCACCGTACGCCCTTCACAACACACCCAACACACACAATCAGGCACACAACACACAAAAAAGAAAGATACTCGCGTCCACTATACAGTTCTCACACACCACACACACCCCCCACAACCACACACACCGTGCACAATCATGACAGGCACGCCCACGAACACCACGCACACACACAACCACAACAGTCATGCGCACACACGCGAAGTGCCCCAGACACCCAACAGCATGCCAACCACCCGTTTGCAGGACACACGGTCATGACCACATACGCCCACCATCACACGAACAACACACCAGCATCATCCACACAACAGGGGGTGCGCGACCACCCGGCCAGATTTAAAAAAAAGATGGCAGTGCCACACACGGACACATCAACCACCACCCCCACCACACGACCACGCGCGCAGGGGGCACACAAAAAACTCCTTAGAAAGGAGGTGATCCAGCCGCACCTTCCGGTACGGCTACCTTGTTACGACTTCGTCCCAATCGCCGATCCCACCTTCGACAGCTCCCCACCCACACAGGGTTTAGGCCACCGGCTTCGGGTGTTACCAACTTTCATGACGTGACGGGCGGTGTGTACAAGGCCCGGGAACGTATTCACCGCAGCATTGCTGATCTGCGATTACTAGCGACTCCGACTTCATGGGGTCGAGTTGCAGACCCCAATCCGAACTACGACCGGCTTTCAGCGATTAGCTCACTCTCACAAGCTCGCACACGCGCTGTACCGACCATTGTAGCATGTGTGAAGCCCTGGACATAAGGGGCATGATGATTTGACGTCATCCCCACCTTCCTCCGAGTTAACCCCGGCAGTCTCTCATGAGTCCCCAACCGAATTGCTGGCAACATAAGACAAGGGTTGCGCTCGTTGCGGGACTTAACCCAACATCTCACGACACGAGCTGACGACAACCATGCACCACCTGCAAACAGACCACAAGGGAAACCACATCTCTGCGGCGATCCTGTTCATGTCAAGCCCAGGTAAGGTTCTTCGCGTTGCATCGAATTAATCCACATGCTCCGCCGCTTGTGCGGGCCCCCGTCAATTCCTTTGAGTTTTAGCCTTGCGGCCGTACTCCCCAGGCGGGGCGCTTAATGCGTTAGCTACGGCACAAACCCCGTGGAAGGGACTCACACCTAGCGCCCACCGTTTACGGCATGGACTACCAGGGTATCTAATCCTGTTCGCTACCCATGCTTTCGCTCCTCAGCGTCAGTAACTGCCCAGTAACCTGCCTTCGCCATCGGTGTTCCTCCTGATATCTGCGCATTTCACCGCTACACCAGGAATTCCAGTTACCCCTACAGCACTCAAGTTATGCCCGTATCGCCTGCAACCCCACAGTTAAGCCATGGACTTACACAAACGACGCGACAAACCACCTACGAGCTCTTTACGCCCAGTAATTCCGGACAACGCTCGCACCCTACGTATTACCGCGGCTGCTGGCACGTAGTTAGCCGGTGCTTCTTATCCAGGTACCGTCACAAAAGCTTCGTCCCTGGCGAAAGGAGTTTACAACCCGAAGGCCGTCATCCCCCACGCGGCGTCGCTGCATCAGGCTTGCGCCCATTGTGCAATATTCCCCACTGCTGCCTCCCGTAGGAGTCTGGGCCGTATCTCAGTCCCAATGTGGCCGTACACCCTCTCAGGCCGGCTACCCGTCGACGCCTTGGTAGGCCATTACCCCACCAACAAGCTGATAGGCCGCAAGCTCATCCCATACCGCAAAAGCTTTCCAACCACACACCAACATGCGATTCCTATCCGGTATTAGACCCAGTTTCCCAAGCTTATCCCGAAGTACAGGGCAGATCACCCACGTGTTACTCACCCGTTCGCCACTCGAGCACCCCAGCAAGCCAGGGCCTTTCCGTTCGACTTGCATGTGTTAAGCACGCCGCCAGCGTTCATCCTGAGCCAGGATCAAACTCTCCACAAAAACGTTTCAGCAGAAACAGGCCGTGAAAAGCCCAAACCCAACCAAAACACGCAACCACACACACCCCACACCAAAGCAGAGCGCACACAGCCACGCACAAAAAACAACCAACCCCCCACACCACACCACAAAACACAGCAGTGCAGCACAAAAGGCCAGCCACAAAAAACACACCACGCGAATCAATCACGCACCATGCCACCAACCACACACACCACCACCACAACCAAGCAGCAGCAGCACATGCACGCCGGCACACACCCCACCACACCACCACAACCAAGCAGCAGCACAGCAAGACACACACAGCACACAACCAACCCACAAACAAAAGTACATTGGCACACTATCGAGTTCTCAAACACCACACGCACACCCCACCACCAACCCACACAGAGCCAGGGGCACAGCCACGCTACAAAAACCAGCGAACACTCTCCCACACCGCCGACACACCCAGTCACACAACCAAGCGCGGCGCTGTCAGTCTCGCTGACTCACACAAAGTTACACACCCCCCATCACACACACAAATCACCAGGTCATCGCTCTTTTTCACGTTCGATGGTCGCGCCCAATTCACGCATCTTCTCCACGAAGCGCGGGTATCCCCGATCGATATGGGCCACGTCGTGGACGGTGGTGACGTCGTCGGCAACAAGCCCCGCGAGGACAAGCCCTGCGCCAGCGCGGATATCGGACGCCCACACATCGGTGGACGAGAGGTGCTCGACGCCGCGGAGGACAACGTGGTGCCCGTCCACGTTGGCGTCCGCGCCGAGCCGCAACATTTCGTCGACGAAGCGGAACCTCGCCTCGAAGACGTTCTCGGTGATGACGGACGCGCCGTCGGCAATTGTGGCGATGCCGATCGCCATCGGTTGGAGATCGGTCGGGAACCCAGGGAATGGCAGGGTTTGGTAATCGACCGCCTTCGGCCGGTTGTTCATGCGGACGCGGAAGGCTGAGTCGTAGGTTTCTACCTCCGCCCCCGCCACCTTGAGCTTGGACAGGGCTAAGTGGAGGTGACCGGGTGCAATCCCCGTCACCGTGATGTCCCCGCGCGTCATCGCTGCGGCGTAGGCCCAGGTTCCGGCCACGATGCGGTCTCCCACCACCGTGTGCTGTGTGGGGTGGAGGCGCTCGACACCGTCAATTGTCACGGTTGACGTGCCGGCTCCGCAGATCCGCGCGCCCATGGAGTTGAGCATGGCGCACAGATCGACGATTTCGGGCTCACGGGCGGCGTTGTCGAGCACCGTCCGCCCCTCCGCGAGAACCGCGGCGGTCACGATGTTCTCGGTGGCACCTACCGAGGGGAAATCCAGCTTGATGGTCGCCCCAGTGAGCTTCTCGGCCTTGGCGACGACGGCGCCGTGCTGGATGTGCGTTGTCGCCCCCAGCTTTTCCAAACCGGATTGGTGCATGTCGAGGGGGCGAGAACCGATGGCGTCGCCACCCGGAAGCGCGACGTAGGCCTCTCCGCACCGGGCGGCAAGCGGGCCGAGGACGGCGACGGAGGCCCGGAATTGCCGGACCGCATCGAAATCGGCGTGGGGGGACACTTCGGCGGGAGTCGTGATAGCCACCACGGGCCCTTCGATGGTCACATCGCAGCCCAACCCGACCAAGACATCGCGCATGAGCGGAACGTCAAGGATCTCCGGGCAGTTGTGCAGAGTCGTCGTCCCCTCGGCGAGGAGGGCGGCGGCCATGAGTTTGAGAACACTGTTTTTCGCGCCGTCAACGGCAACGACACCGCTGAGGGAAGCGCCACCCTGGACCAAGAAACGTTCTTTCACGCCCACCACAGTACAGCGGGCACCGACACTCCCCCGCCCCCGTCGGGTGCAGCCTTTTAGGGCAGCGCGCCGATGCGGCGGGCCGCGTTAACGGCCTCGTAGCGGGTGTGCGCGCCGAGTTTGCGCATCACGCTGCGGAGGTAGGACTTGACGGTCTCCGCACCGATGCCCATTTCCTCCGCAGCCTCGACGTTGGTGTGGCCCAGCGCAACGCAGGACAAGACGTCGAGTTCCCGCGCGGACAACTTGGTGGACTGCTTGATCCGCACGGGGGAGACCATCTGGTCACACAAGCCCTCTAGCTCTCGCCGCAGCTCCTCGTCGGCAACTCGATTAGCCAGCATGCGCAGCTTCGAGTGAGTGGAACGGACCTGCTCCCACTCGGCGCCGTTCATCACGCGGCCCGATTTCAAGGCGCCTTTGCCGGCCTCAGCGCGTCGTAAAGCGGTGTTGACCGCGAGGTCCTGCTCTAGGGTGCGGGCGGTCATCGTCACTTCCTCGATGACCTTGTCCCCTAGCCTCACCGGCGAATGAACACCGACGTAGAGCACGCCCCGTATCTCGCGCTGAACGATAACGGGTACCGCCACGAGGGAGTGCAGCCCCTCGTCTTGGATGTGTCGGTCGTACTCGTGGGAGATGACGTTGGCGCGGGTGTAGTCGGAGATACCCACCGCGCGGCGGGTGGCGACGACCCGGCCGCCCATGCCCGCACCCGGCTCGACGATGAGATTTTGCAGCGCGGGGGTTCGCAAACCGATCCACTGCGTGATCTGCAACCGGTTGTCCGGCAGGAGGGTCGCGTACATGGCCACCGGGATACCCGTCGCGGTCTTGAGAGCCGTGAGCGCTGCGCGGATGGCGTCGTCGTCATCCTTCATTCGTTGCGCGTCCATCATCGTTCCTTAGAACCTCCACCCCTACGGGTGTCCCCGGGGGGACCTAGTGTCGCCCGAACTCGGTTGTGAAACCGCGCCCGTTATGCAATGAGCGTCATCATATCGCGAAATCGGGGGTAGCCAAATCGCCGCCCATGCCCCCTATCCCCGGCGCAAACTGCTCAGTACATTTTAAGTATACCGCTCTGTCTAGGCAGCTGTGTATAATGGCGCGGTGTACCCAGCAACATCTAGCCACGCGCCCGGGGAGGATGAGCCGGGCCGCGGGCGGACCACAGAAGGAGCAGTACACATGGCGAACATCGCACACAACGTCCTCGACCTCGTCGGCGGGACCCCGCTTGTCGAGCTTCACCGCGTCACGGCCGATTCCAAGGCGCGCGTCGTCGCAAAGCTCGAGTTCTACAACCCGGCCAACTCCGTGAAGGACCGTATTGGTAAGGCCATCGTCGAGGCGGCGGAGGCCTCCGGCGAGCTTAAGCCGGGTGGCACGATCGTCGAGGCCACCTCAGGTAACACGGGCATCGCCCTCGCCCTGGCCGGTGCGGCTAAGGGATACCACGTCATCCTGACCATGCCCGAAACCATGTCCACCGAGCGCCGCGTCGTCTTGCGCGCGCTCGGCGCCGAGATCGTTCTCACCCCGGGCGCGGCCGGGATGAAGGGCGCCGTGGAGAAGGCCAACGAGATCGTCGCGACGAACGCCAACGCCATCCTCGCCCGGCAGTTCGAGAACGAAGCGAACCCGCGGATCCACTACGAGACGACGGGCCCCGAAGTCTGGAACGACACCGACGGCGCCATTGATATCCTCGTCGCCGGCGTCGGCACCGGTGGAACGATCTCCGGTGCGGGAAAGTACCTCAAGGAGCAAAACCCCGACATCCAGCTCGTTGCGGTTGAGCCGTCTGCGTCGCCCCTCCTGTCGAAGGGTGAGGCCGGGCCCCACAAGATCCAGGGCCTCGGCGCGAACTTCGTCCCCGGCACCCTCAACCGCGAGATTGTCGACGAGATTATCACCGTCTCCAACGAGGACGCCGTCTCGACCTCTCGTGCCCTTGCCCGCGAGGAGGGCGTCCTCGCCGGCATTTCCACCGGCGCAAACCTGAAGGCCGCTCTGGAGCTTGCCGCGCGTCCCGAGAACGAGGGCAAGACGATCGTCTTCATCGCCTGCGACTTCGGCGAACGCTATATCTCCACAATCCTCTACGAAGACATCCGCGACTAAGAACTCTTCGCTTGTCGATGCCCCCCGCGGCCCCGGTTCACCGCCGGCCGCGGGGGGCTGAATATTTTGCCCGGCCCGCGTGCTACCCGCTGCTAGACTCTGCGGGCATGATGGCGGAGGTACGCAACGCAATTCACATGGTCCGCGAGGATCTCCACAACGCCAGGAACCACGACCCCGCCGCGCGGGGCGACCTCGAAAACGCAGTTGTGTACTCGGGTCTTCATGCCATCTGGGTGCACCGCCTATGCCACCGTATGTGGAACCGCGGCTGGAAAGCTCCGGCCCGCGTTCTCGCGCAGCTCAATCGCTTTTTCACCGGCATCGAGATCCACCCGGGAGCGAGGATTGGCCGGCGCTTCTTTATCGACCACGGGATGGGCATTGTCATCGGAGAAACCGCCGAGATCGGCGACGGCGTGATGCTCTACCACGGCGTCACCCTGGGCGGGCAGGTCCTCACCCAGACCAAGCGGCACCCCACGATCCACGACAACGTCACGATCGGCGCCGGGGCCAAGGTGCTCGGCCCGGTCGAGATCGGGGCGAATTCCGCCATCGGGGCCAACGCCGTCGTGACGAAGAGCGTGCCCCCCAACTCCATCGCGGTGGGTATCCCCGCGAAGGTGCGGGAACGCAAGAACGATGAGGTGAACAAGCTCGTCGACCCCGACAAGTACTTCGACCCCGGAAGCTACGTCATCTAATCGGCCGAGACGAGGCTCTGGTAGTCCGGGTTTTGCTCGATGAAGCGCTCCACAGCCGAGCAGGCGGGCGTAACTCGGAGGCCGCGGGAGGAGACGTCGTCAAGAGCGAAGGCGATCAGCGGCTTCGACAGGCCCTGTCCACGGTACTTGGGGTACACGACGGTGTGCGGCATCACGCGCACCCCCTCGTGGTCTTTGTACGACGCGAAACCAGCAACCTCGCCGCCTACGCGTAGCTCGTAGCGGCTCTCGTCGGGGTTGTCCCTCAGATCGAACTCTGGCTGCTCTGCCATCACTAGACTCCTTCGTCGACGGTCGGTCGATGTCCTACCCTACCGCGGTAACACTCAACCCCCTCCACCGGAGTGAAGGGGGTTGACGGTGTGGCCAGAGCCAGGATCGAACTGGCGACCCCACACTTTTCAGGCGTGTGCTCTACCGACTGAGCTATCTGGCCAGAACCGCTACGAGGCGATTCCGCGACCCTGACGGGACTTGAACCCGCGACCTCCGCCGTGACAGGGCGGCGCGCTAACCAACTGCGCCACAGGGCCATATTTACTTAGTCGGTGTGCCGTGCGGCACGAATAGTTAATGTACACAGACTTGTAATGCGGGCACAAATCGCCAGCTAGAGCGCCGTTTTGTCCGAATGGGCCGGCGGGGTGTTTCAGTGCAAGAAAGCGCCTCCCGCACGGCTGCGGGAAAACGAAACAACCCCGCGCGGGCAGAACCGTCGTTCCACCTGCGCGGGGTTGTGTGCCGCCGTGAAGCGACCCTGACGGGACTTGAACCCGCGACCTCCGCCGTGACAGGGCGGCGCGCTAACCAACTGCGCCACAGGGCCATATTCATAGTGCAGAGCGCTTAGCTCGCGTACCCCCAACGGGATTCGAACCCGTGTTGCCGCCGTGAAAGGGCGGAGTCCTAGGCCACTAGACGATGGGGGCCCGCTCATCCGAGAACGTGCGTTCTCAGGCAGCCCGGTAATCATAAACCAGCGTTCCCAGAGCGGACAAACCTGCAGTACAGGGGCAACACAGCAACCCTCCCCGGGATCTGGAAAGGCGCATGCTGCAAAACAAAAACCCCTACTCGCTGCAATCGCGAACAGGGGTGCAATGTGGGCCCTCCGGGGCTCGAACCCGGGACCTGCGGATTAAAAGTCCGTAGCTCTACCAACTGAGCTAAAGGCCCGTGGAGCCCATCCTAACGGGTGGGCTCCCCGCGCCAAAAATCGGGTGCGGGGAGGCTCGCCGGTGGCTAGCTCTCCTTTTGCATCGTCCCCGTCTCGTCCATCCGCAGGTGGAAGTCGAAGGCGTGGCGCAGATCGTGCGGGGTGGCCTGGTACTTGGACTTCGAGGCCTGCTCGACGTATTCCTCGAGGAGGGGGCGGAAGGTCGGGTGGGCGATGGAGATCATCTTCTGCACGCGTTCTCGCGGCGCCAGGCCGCGCAGGTCGGCGACACCGTACTCCGTGACAAAGACCATCGCGTCGTGCTCGGTGTGGTCGACGTGGGAGACGAAGGGGACGATCGCGGAGATCGCCCCGTCCTTGGCCACCGACGGGGAAATGAAGGAGGAGATGTAGGCGTTGCGGGTGAAGTCGCCGGACCCGCCCAGGGCGTTCATCAGGCGGGTGCCGTTGATGTGGGTGGAGTTCGCATTGCCGTAGATGTCCGCCTCAATCATTCCGTTGGAGGCGATCAGGCCCGTGCGGCGAATCACCTCGGGGTGGTTGGAGATGGACTGCGGGCGCAGGATGATCGAGTTGCGGTAGCGCGACGCCTCGTTGTTCATCTTCTCCGCGTATTCAGGCGAGAGGGAGAACGAGGTGGCAGAGGCCACGGTCATCTTGCCCGCGTCGATAAGATTGACCATCCCATCCTGGATAACCTCCGTGTACGCCTGAATGTTCTCGAACTTGGAGTCCATCAGCCCGGCCATCACGGCGTTAGGAACGTTGCCCACACCGGACTGCATAACGTAGCCGTCGTAGGTAAGGCGGCCGAACTTCACCTCCGTCTCGAGGAAGTCGAGGAAGTTCCCCGCGATCTGCTCAGACACTGCGTCGAGGGCCTTGAAGGGGGCGTTGCGATCGGGGTCATTCGTCAAGACCACTGCGACGACCTTTTCCGGGTCAATCTCGACGTAGGTCGTGCCGATCCGGTCCCCGGCCTTCGTAATGGGGATGGGCACGCGATTCGGCAGCGGCGGAACCGTCCAAATGTCGTGCATCCCCTCGAGCTCGGCGGACTGCCACTCGTTGACCTCGATAATGATCCGCTGGGCCGCGTTGAGGAACTCCACGGAGTTGCCCACGGAGGAGGACGGGACGATGTTGCCTTCCTCGGTGATCCGCACGGCCTCGACGATGGCAACATCGAGCTGCCCGAAGAAGCCTTCCTCCACCATCATTCCCGAGTGGGATAGGTGGATGTCCTGGAACTTGAGCTCACCGGCGTTGATCTTGTTCCGCATCTGCGGGTCCGACTGGTAGGGCATGCGATAGCGCAGGGCGTTGGCTTCGGCCAAAACCCCGTCACACTCGGGCGCCGTCGACGCCCCCGTGAAGAGGTCGATGCTGAAGTCCTCACCTCTCCCGTGGGCTTCCTTGGCCTTTTCAGCGATCGCCGCGGGCATCGCCTTGGGGTAACCGGCTCCGGTGAAGCCGGAAATGCCGACCTTGTCTCCGTGGGCAATGAACTGGGCAGCCTCTTCGGCCGTCATTACACGTCCGCGCAACGAGTCGTTGGCGATGCGATCAGTCATGGACAGAATCACTCCTTAGGTAGGGGATAACAGTTTCAGCTTATTCCGATTTACCTACAACAGCCATACGCATATTTCCACTACCCCGCCCGGTGCTACCCCCGGATACGCAACGCTGCAGGCACACACGGTAATGCCGTAAGCCGCGCCTCCCCACCCCACCCCTGCTGGCCGACCACGTCACGACACGTGAATCTGCTGTCCGTGGGCGTAAACTAACAAGGGCTATGACTGCGACACTTGCTCATTCAACTGCGACGCCGTCCGCTCTGCGGATCGGGGAGTTCGAACTCGACTCCCCCGTCGTCCTCGCGCCCATGGCAGGGGTCACAAACATGCCGTTTCGCGTGTTGTGCCGCGAGATTGAACAACAGCTCACGGGAACGAGTTCGGGTCTTTACGTGTGCGAGATGATTACCGCGCGCGCCCTCGTCGAACGCAACGAGAAGACCCTGCATATGACGGCGTTCGCTGACGTCGAAAAGCCCCGCTCGATGCAGTTGTACACGGTCGACCCGAAGTACACCTACGAGGCAGTCCGCATGATCGTCGAGGAAGACATCGCCGACCACGTTGACATGAACTTCGGTTGCCCGGTGCCCAAAGTGACCCGCCGCGGTGGCGGCTCCGCCATCCCGTACAAGCGCCGCCTGTACGCCAACATCGTGTCCGCGGCCGTTCGCGCCGCAGAGGGCTCCGGAGTACCCATCACGGTCAAGTTCAGGGTGGGGATTGACGACGAACACCACACCCACCTCGACGCCGGCCGCATCGCCGCCAACGAGGGCGCAGCAGCCGTCGCCCTTCACTCCCGCACAGCGGACCAGCGGTATTCTGGCAGCGCGCGGTGGGATGAAATCTCCCGCCTTGTCGACCACATGGACGGCACCGATATCCCAGTAATTGGCAACGGCGACATCTTCGCCGCCTCGGACGCCTCTGCGATGATGGAGCAAACCGGTTGCCACGGTGTCGAGGTAGGACGCGGGTGTCTCGGACGGCCGTGGCTCTTCGCCCAGATCGGCGCCAAGCTGCGCGGGGAGGACGTCCCAGCCGAACCCACCCTCGGAGATGTCGCCCGCGTTCTTTACCGTCACGCTGAGCTCCTATCGCTTCACGACGGCGAAAAGCACGCGTGTCGGGACCTGCGCAAACACACCGGCTGGTACCTGCGCGGGTTCCCCGTTGGTGGCGAGTTGCGCCGCGATCTTGCGCGGGTGGAGACCCTGTCTCAACTCCACGCGCTACTCGAGCCCCTCTTTGCGTTACATTCCCGCGCCGAGCACGCCGATGACGCCCGGGGGCGACAAGGCTCGTCGGCCAAAGTGGCGCTGCCCGATGGGTGGCTCGACGACCCCGAAGACGACACCGTTCCAGTGGGAGCGGAAATAGACAGCAACGGCGGCTGACACGCCGCGGGTCGCGCCCCAACGGCGCAGACGGAGGAGAACCCCATGATTGAAGACGGTAAGATCCGCCCAGTGCGTGCCGTATACCGCGAACACCTCGAGGCGTTCTCACAGGATCTGCTGAACATGTGCGACACGCTCCGCGCGGTGATGGCGAAGGCATCCTACGCGCTGCTCAACCAGTCCCTCGAAAAGGCCGAGGAGGCGCTCTCCAGCGCCGACGAGCTGGAGGAGACCCGCCAGCGGTGCGAGGACCGAAGCATGAAGCTCCTTGCGTTGGAAAGCCCCGTCGCCTCGGACCTGCGGCAGGTCGTGTCCTCGATCTACATCGTCGAGGACTTCGAGCGTATGGGGGCGCTTGCGATGCACATCGCCAACACCGCCCGGATGCGCCATCCCACCCCGGTCGTGCCCGAACCCCTAGTTAACCTCGTGCGCGAACTCGCCCGTCTCGCGGACGAAATGGGCAGCAAGACGCACGAGCTCCTCACGACCCCGGACGCCGAGGTGGCAATTCGGCTGCGCGACGATGACGATGACGTGGACGCCATCAAGAACTATCTTCTCAACGTCCTCACGCGCCAAGAATGGCCCCACAGTGCCCGCGAGGCGGTCGATCTCGCGCTGCTGTGCCGCTATTACGAGCGCTACGCGGACCACTGCGTCAACGTCGCCGCCCGCACGGTGTTCCTCATCACCGGGCTCAAGCCCGATGCGTACCTGGAAAAACAGCGAGCGGGTGATGCCTTCGAGCTCGATGAGAGGATCGCCGCGATCGAGCGTCGTTTCGCCGGCAACTAAGAGAAGCCCCGGCTGCGCCGGGGGTCTAGCTGCGACCTTTCTCTTTGTTTCGCGCGTTCACGACGGCACCGCCGCCGAAGACGGCGACGAGCACGAGCAGGGGCAGCCACCACAGCGCGTCGATATCCAGGACGAGCCCGAGTACGACGATGACAACAGCAATGATTGGCAGGGCGTAGAGGATAGTCGTAGATTTCGAGGGGGCGCTCCTCTTAGGTCGTTGGCCCCGGTTTAACCGAAGCGGCCAGCGATGTAGTCCTCGGTTTCCTTCTTTTCGGGGTTCTCGAAGATGGTCGTCGTGTCATTGAACTCGACGAGGTGGCCCGGCTTGCCCGTGGCCTCCAGGGAGAAGAACGCGGTCTTGTCGGACACGCGCGCCGCCTGCTGCATGTTATGGGTCACGATCACGATGGTGTACTGGTTTTTCAGCTCGTGAATGAGATCCTCAACGGCGAGCGTCGAAATCGGGTCCAGCGCCGAGCAGGGCTCGTCCATGAGCAGCACTTCGGGGCGCACCGCAATAGCACGAGCGATGCACAGACGCTGCTGCTGGCCGCCCGACAGACCGCCGCCCGGCTTGTCTAGGCGGTCCTTGACTTCCTCCCAGAGGTTTGCGCCACGGAGGGATTCTTCCGCCACTTCCTTGAGTTTCTTCCTGTCGCGCTCACCGGACAGGGCCAGGCCCGCGACGACGTTGTCCTCGATGGACATGGTCGGGAACGGGTTCGCCTTCTGGAACACCATGCCAATGGTGTTGCGGACAGACACGGGGTCGACCTTCGGGCCGTAGATGTCGTGCCCGTCGAGAAGAATTTCGCCCTTGACGGTCGCGTTGGGGATGACCTCGTGCATGCGGTTGAGGGTGCGCAGCACGGTCGACTTACCGCAACCGGACGGGCCGATAAAGGCCGTCACGGCCTGCGCCGGGATTTTCATGTTGACGTTCTGCACGGCGTGGAAGTCGCCGTAGTAGATATTGACGTCGTTAAGTTCGAGCTTGGACATCGGTTGTACTCCTCTGACGTTTGAGCGGGGGTGGGCGGTGTCGTTTTACTTCTTCACGGAGAACCGCGAAGCGACGAGGCGCGCCAGCAGGTTCAGAGTGATGACCAGAATGACCAGGGTCAGCGCGGCTCCCCATAGGCGGTCGAGGGCCGGGCCGGAGGCTCCGGTCTTCCACATGTCCAGCATGAACAGGGGCAGGGAGGACTGCGGCTGGCCGAACATACTCAGCCAATTCAGGGCCGGGGTGGAACCGACCAGGATCAGCACCGGCGCCGACTCGCCCATCACGCGTGCGACCGCGAGCATGACGCCCGTGACGATACCCGAAAGGGCCGTGGGCAAGACGATACGAGCGATCGTCTTCCACTTGGGCACACCCAGTGCGTAGGAGGCTTCACGCAGGTCCATCGGCACGACGCGCAGCATCTCCTCGGTGTTGCGCACCACGATGGGAACCATGAGCAAGATGAGCGCGAGGGATACGGCAAAACCCGAACGCTGCTGACCCAAGATGGTGATCCACAGCGCGTAGATGAACAGCGCGGCAACAATGGAGGGAACACCGGACAAGATGTCCACCATGAAGGTGGTGACCTTGCCGAGGCGGTTGCCGTTGGAGTATTCCACCAGGTAAATGGCGGTGAAAATTCCGATCGGGATGGAGATGAGGGATGCGACGAGGGTTTGCATCAGGGTGCCGGCAATGGCGTGAGCCGCGCCGCCGCCCTCTCCGCGCGCGCGGACGCCGACCATGTCGGAGGTCCACCAGTTCGGATCCAGGACGGCGCTCCAACCCCGCCCGATAACGGTGAAGAGAAGCCAGAGCAGCGGGATGAGGGCGATCAGCATGCACACCCACATCAAGACCCCCATAACCGAGTTGGTTGTCTTGCGGCTGCTGGAGATATGGGTGAACGGGCTGTTGTCACCCGTTTCGGCGGGCCGGTCCACGGCGGACGAGGCTGATGAAGCGGTCGTGGTCGTGGCGTCGCCGTTGGGAACTGCGGTACTCATAATGTGCGCTCCTCCCCTACTTCTTGTTGACGATCGCCCGGGCGATCGAGTTGACGATAAAGGTCAGGATGAACAGCACGAGGCCCGCGGCGATATAGGCACCCGCGCTGGTCGGGTTGTTGAACTCCGCGGAGGCGTTCGCGATGGCGGTCGCAAATGTGGAGCCGCCGTCGAAAAGCGAGGCACGGAAATTCGGCGCCGGGGAAATGACCATGAACAGCGCCATCGTCTCACCGAGGGCACGGCCGAGGCCCAGCATGGAACCGGCGATGTAGCCGGAGAGGCCGAAGGGGATCACCGTCATCCGGATCACTTCCCAGCGCGTGGCGCCGAGAGCCAGGGCGGACTCGATCTGCCCGACCGGGGTTTGCACGAAGATCTCTCGCGCGGTCGCCGCGATGACGGGCAGGATCATGATGGCCAAGACGATGCCGCCGGTGAGCATGTTGCGACCCGTCGCGAAGGACGGGGAGTTTTGGTAGTGGGCGAACAGGAAGAAACCGTTGCCCCACGAATTCACCCACTCATAGAACTTGCCCAGGAACGGGCCGAGGATCTGCGCGCCCCAGAGCCCGTAAACGATCGACGGGACTGCCGCGAGCAGGTCGACGAGAGTACCCAGCGGGCGGACGAGCTGCTTCGGCGCGTAGTTGGAGAGGAAAAGTGCAATGCCGAGGGCAACCGGCATTGCGAGGAGAAGCGCGATGAGGGAGACCGTCAACGTCACGAAGAAGAGGTTCGGGATGCCGAACTTCATCGCCTCGAGGTTCGCGGTCTGCCACTGGCCCGTGTACGTGAAGAAGCCGAGAATCCCGCCGTCATTGCGCACGAGGGGAGGAGTGGCCTGAATCAAAAGGAACAGGCCGATTGCCGCAATGAGAACGGTGATGAGCGTCGCGGAGGCGGTGGAAAAAAACTCGAAGACGCGGTCCCCAGGGCGCTTGACCCCCGTTGCCCCGGATGCCGAACCGGCTGTTCCGGGCTGGTCCCCGTGGGGCAGCGTCGGGGTGAGCACGGGAGTTCCGGTGGACGCACCGGTCTCAATCGGATTGGGGGAGGACACGTCATGCGGGGCCCGATGGGCCCCTTCGGCGCCCGGCGTTTGGTTATGAGCCATGTTCACTAGTCCTTTTGGTGACGTGGACGGAAGCGGGGGCGATGCCCGCCATTACTGCTGGTGAACGATGGAGCCCACCGGAACTCACCAGTACATGGGATTGCCCCCCAATGCAGCAGCTATTCGGGGGGCAATCGATTCCGCGCTACGCGGAACGGGAATTCACTTAGCTAATCGCCTTAATAGCTTCACGCAGGCGATCGGCGTGTGCACCGGTCACGGGGATAAAGCCCGCGTCCTCGAGCTCGCTGTCCTGGGAGTCCAGAGCCACTGTGAGGAAGTCCTTCACCATGTTGCGGGTGGTCTCGTCGTAGCCCTTGGAGCAGACAATTTCGTAAGTGGTCAGCACCAGCGGGTAGGTGTTAGCGGCGTCGTTGGCGAAGAGAGCCGCGGAGTCGACGACCATGTTGTGGCCCTCGGTCTTGAAGGTCATGCCGTTGATGGCGTTACCGACAGTGTCGGCGTTGAGCTCGACCGGGCCGTTGCCGAAGTCGATCTTCGCCTTGTGCTCGGCGAAGCCCGCCTCGACGTAGGTGATGGCGCCCGGGGTGGAGTTGACCTGCTCAGAGACACCGGTGGAACCGTTGGCGCCCGCACCGACAGCGCTGGGGAACGCCTTGCCGGAGCCCTCCCACTTGCCGTCGGAGGCGGCGGCGAGGAACTTCTGGAAGTTATCGGAGGTGCCGGACTCGTCCGAGCGGTAGATCACGGAGATGTCCTCGTCCGGCAGGCTCACGCCCGGGTTGGCGGCGGCGATGGCCGGATCATTCCACTTCTTGATCTTGCCCTGGAAGATCTCGACCACGTTGTCCACGGTCAGGTTCAGGTTGTCCACACCGTCGAGGTTGTAGGCGATGGCGACCGGACCGATCACGAAGGGGAGGTTCCATGCCTCGTTGCCACCGCAGCGAGCGGCAGCCTGGGTGGCCTCTTCGTCCTTCAGCGCAGAGTCGGAACCAGCGAACGCAGCCTGGTTGGCAATGAAGTTCTTAACGCCGTTGCCCGAACCGGTGGCGTTGTAGGCCAGGTTGGCACCCGGAACCTCCTCGGAGTACCGGGAGGCGAAGTAGTCCATCGCGTTCTGCTGGGAGGTTGCGCCTTCGGCGACCAGCTGGCCGGTCTGGCCGGTCAGCTCGGAGGAGCTGGCGCTGCTGGAGGAACCGGTGCTCTTGGACGCGGAGGAGCTGGACGAGGAGGAGCCGTCCTCCGACCCGCCGCAGGCGGCCAGGGTGGCGGAGGAAACAGCCACGATGCCGAGGGCGACAGCGGTGCGCTTAAAGTTGCGAATCACGGGATACCTTTCCGGTGTGAATTCAGATGGTCCGAGTAACGGCGGCCAGCGTGGCCGGCGCGTGGCTACAGAAAGCACACGACAGGCACAGATGTTCGCTTGTCCGATTACTCACACCGCAAAGGTACGGCCTGGGGGTAAACCCGCGGTTGTAGTTTTGGTAAACAATCGGTGAATTTTAATTCTTCGCTGCGAGTGTCCTGCTAGTTACCTCATCGGGCGTATACAACGTGCTGTTCCCGCACGCGAAACCCCATCTCCGTGTAGCGGCGGACGGCCGGCGCGTTATCCGCTTCGACGTAGAGAATGACTTGGCACGACGCGGCGTCGACAAGATGCTTCAGCCCAAGGCTGAGCAGCGGCGCGCCCAGACCCTTGCCCCGGTAGGCGGTCGCTAAGCCAATGACATACACCTCGCCGACGTCGCCCGGGTGACGCTTCGTCCAGTGGAAGCCCGCAAGCTGGTCGCCGTCATAGAGAAACCACACCCCGGACGGGTCGAACCAGTCGGTGTCCATTCCCTGGTGAAGCCGCGCCACATCCCACCCTCCTTGTTCGGGGTGCCAGGAAAAGGCCTCGTTATTCGCAGTCAGCCACGCCCGTTCGGTGTTCTGGGTGCCGAAACGCTCGACGGCCTGCGGGTAATTCAGGGCCTCAAAACCAGAGGGGATGGCGGGGTTAGCGGCCGCGTCGAGAGTTGTCCCCTCGATTCCCATGACGAGGAGCTCGCGCGTGCTTGCTAGGCCGAGGCTCTCCGCCAGCGCCTGTGCTGCGGGGAGATTCCCATGCGCCCACAGCTGTGCCTTTGGCACGCGCGCCAAAACGGCCTCGGCGAGAGCTCGCCCATGGCCCCGGCGTCGAGTGTTCGGGTGAACAGCGATCTCCGCCGAACCGTCAGGAGCCAGCGCGGCGATGCCAACAAGCTTCCCCCCTTCCTCGCGCACGTCGTGGACGTGGCCTAGCGCGGGCTCGCGCACGCCGCGCAGGAAAGCCTCGGAAAAGGGGGCGACCTTATCGTTGCGCTCGGTGGCGTCGAGAAGCTGCATTGCACTTTCGGCATCTAGGTGATCGGTGATAGTCATAGGCTCAGGTTACGGTACAAATGGAGCGGTGAACATGACCTTGGGCCACCACGGGGGCCACCACGGGGGCCACTACGGGGGCCGTCGCGGTGGCCGGTGGAGAGACCGACCGGGCAAAGCACTCACCGTGACAACCGCGGTAGTTCTCGGCGTCTTAATCGCCCTCCTCCTGGCCGACACGGTGCTGGCCTCACGAATCGAGGGCAAGATCTCCCGCAGCGCGTACGTGGGAGACGCGCTGGCGTACCCGCCAGACGCTTACGTGGCGGGGTTCCCCTTCAGCCTCGCCCTGCTGACGGGAACTGTGCCGCGCGTCAGCGTGTCCACCCTCGACGCGCCCGTTGAAGGCCTTGGTGTCGTCAACGCAACCGCCGAGGCATTCGAGATTTCCACGACGCCAGCCCATATCCTGCGCGCCGATTTCACCGGTGATGAGGCCCTCGCGGTGCGACGCACCATCCGGCTCGACGGGGTCGCCTTTGGCGAGCTTCTTGGTATGACGGACTTAGACATCTCGAACCCGTACGACATCTCGCCCGCCGGCGGACCTGCCAGCGAAGCCCACCTGACCGGCACGGTCCCAGGTACGAGCGCGCCGTCGACAGTTGTGGTCACGCTTAGGATGGAGGGCCCCACCTTCGTGATGAAGCCCAGCATTCTTCTCGACGCCCCCGCGGGCGCAGAGGACGCCGTCCTGTCCGCCTTCACACTCGAGCGCGACACACGCGACCTCCCCTTAGGCGGCCCCGCGGGGCTCGTTCAAGTTTCCGGGGGATCGATTGAATTCTCCCGGGACCGGATCAATGTCACGCTGGGTGCGGACGACCTCACTCCCCTCGCTCCCGTCACCGCCACGCAGGGCTGATTCAGGCGCGTGCTCGGCGCCGGTAGTCTGGCCCTCATGAACGACTCAACTGACATTCCCGCCCCTGGAACCCCGGCCGAACCGACACCGAATCTGGACGGGAACGCAGCCGTTGCGCGCGCCGCTGAGCAGGCGAAAAATACCGCGCACCGCAATATTCCTGGCCTCGGATTTGAGGAATTTCCGCTCGAAGACGACACCGCGAACCTCCGGCACGGGCCCTCGCTTCACGACGGCCTTCTGGCTCTCCTCCCCCTCGTCGGCGTGTGGTCCGGCACGGGGCAGGCGAACGATGTCGATGGCGAATGGGCGTTTGGTCAGCAGCTAATCTTCTCCCACGACGGGGAAAACTACCTGCGCGTCGAATCCCGCACGTGGCGCATCGACACGGATGGCAACCCCACCGGTGCCGACCAACGGGAGGTGGGCTTTTGGCGGATCTCTCCGAAGGACGAAATCGAGGTGACGCTTACTAACTCGCGGGGGTTGGTAGAAATCCTCTACGGCGAACCTCTCAGCGAGCGCGCCTGGCAGTTGGAGAGCGCTTCCACCATCGCCACAGCCGCCGGCCCTGAGCGCCACGGCCCCGGCAAGCGCCTCTACGGCCTCATGCCGAACAACAACCTGGGCTGGGTGGACGAGCGAGTGGTAGACGGCGCCCTCGTACCGTACATGTCCGCCGAGCTCACCCGCGTAGCGGGCTAGAGGTCCAGGGCGGCCTCGATGAGCTGGGCCACCTCGCGCTCGTTGTCCGGCACCGCGAGCCGCCGTCTATCGACGCTGGTGACCCTCACACCGCGACGCACGGAGCTGACTAGCCACACCGACTCCGCGGAGAAGAGGTCGTCGACGTAGAGGTCCTTTTCCTTGCACTTCCACCCGTTGTGTTCGGCGTAGTCGAACACCGCGCGCTGCGTCGTGCCGGGGAGTATGTCTACTCCGGCGGCGGGGGTGCGGAGGCGACGGCCCTTCTTCACGACGATCACCGTCGACGTCGTCCCCTCCAACACGCGGCGGGTGCGCGGGTCAATGTAGATGACATCGTCGAAGCCCTGCGCCCTCGCCCACCGCCTGGCTGCCATCGCGGAGGCGTAGTTCAGGGTTTTCGCTTCGAACTCTAACCACGGCGCTGGGTGTTCGCGGTCGACTGTGTACCCGCGCGGGGCCGTCATCACCTCAACGCCGTCGCGCCGCTGGCGCTCCTGCTCAGGGTCCGCCGGGCGAACGGTGACCCACGCGGTGGGGATGCGCGTGGTCTCCCGGCCGCGGGTAAGCGTCCACGTGCACGCGGCGTCACCGCTCGCCCCTTCTCGGTAATAATCCGCGATCGCGGCCTCTGTGGCCCTCAACCACTGCTGCTCCAGAGGGGCCGGCAGATCCAGCGCCGCGGCGGAGCGCCGGAACCTCGCGAGGTGCCGGTCGACGTTGACCGCGCGCTCGCCGCGCACCAGCAGCGTCTCAAACACCCCGTCGCCCCGGGTCACCACGGCGTCGTCCCAAAACACGTGCGGCATCGTGGCGTTTTGCCGTCTCATCGACCCGCCATACGGTTCCACGAGGTAGATCACTGGCTGGGGCGGGAGGAGAGGGTGACCCATATTCGACCATTATGCACGTACACTTGAACCCGTGAGTGCCGCGTACCGTTCCCCCCTCCTTTCTCTTCCGGGCGCCGCCGAGCTGCCCGACGCCGCGACCTCACCCCTTGACGCCGCGGGGGTGGCGTGGCACTACGGCGACCCGCTCGGGGAACAGCGGTTGGCCGAGACCACGCCGGTTATGGTGGACCGCTCCCACCGCGGTGTCATCCTCGTCGGTGGAACCGACGCGCCCGCGTTCTTGAACAATCTGCTTTCGCAGAAGCTTGTCGACCTCCCCGCGCCCTACTCCTCCGCAGCCCTCGACCTCGATATCCAGGGCCACATCCTCCACCACGTCGACGTGTACTTCGACGGTTCGACGTTCTACCTGGATTGCCCGTCTGACCAGGCCGAATCGCTCGTCGAGTTCTTGCGCACGATGGTGTTTTGGTCCAAGGTCCAGATTGACGTGGCGGACGTCGGCATTCTCACCGTATTCTCCCCCACCCCAGATCCTGACGCGCTGCGCGCCGTGAGCGGGGCTGCGAGCACGCGGTTTGTCCGGCACGTGGATTCCTGGCCCTCGGGCCACCGCTACGACGTGTGCGTCGAGCGCTCCGCGCTCCGCCAAGCCGCGGAGGCTTTCACCGCGTCGGGAGGCGCGTATGCGGGACTTATGATGTTTACGGATCAGCGCGTTCGCGCAGGTGAGCCTGAGCTCGGTGTGGACCTCGACGATAAGTCGATTCCCCACGAAGTTCCCCGTTTCATTGCGAGGGGTGAGCGCGCCGGGGCCGTCCACCTTGATAAGGGATGTTACCGGGGGCAGGAGACGGTGGCGCGGGTGGAAAACCTCGGGCGCTCCCCGAGGTTGCTGGTTCTTCTGCAGCTCGATGGTTCCGCGCCGGTCGATCCCGTTCCGGGCGCAGACATCGTGGTGGCCGGCGGACGAAAGGTGGGCCGGCTCGGCACTGTGGTGCACGACGCGGACTATGGCCCGATCGCGCTTGCGCTTATCAAACGCTCAGCACTAAACGGGGCTGACGTGACAATCGTGGCGGAGGGGGAAGTCGCGGCCCGAGTCGATCCCGATTCGCTGCCGGCGGACGAAGGAGAGAAGGCCGGGCGGAGGGCCGTCGAAAAGCTTCGCGGCTCGCAGTAGCTCCAACGATCTCTTATCTGCCCAGGTGAGGGAGCGGTGCGGAATTTCTGGCCCCGTCAGGCTATTATGTCTGGCAGGACAATTCAGAAACGATTTATAGTGGCCGCCCATTAAACTGGGCCGCCCCGAAAAACCACCTCAAGGGGGTCTTCGCATGGGCCGCGGACGCGCCAAAGCAAAGCAGACCAAGGTTGCACGCCAACTCAAGTACCACACTCCAGACATGGACCTTGATTCGCTGCAAAAGGAGCTCGCTGGACAGACCCCGTCGAGGTCGTGGGAGGATGACGACCAAGACGTCGACGACCAATACGGCGATTACGCCAACTGGGACAGCCGACGCTAGAGTGACCTCGCAACGCACCCGGCCGCGAGGCTAGGGTGCGTTTCGCGCGTGGCGCAGGCAGTCAGGTCATTCAGTACAGGGGGTACGCTCCCGTGAGGACGGCGCGCTCTGATTCACCTGCAGAGGCGTCGCGAACCTCACCAAGCACCCAGCTATCGACGTGCCGAGCCGCGAGGATCGCCAGTGCCCGGTCACGGTCCTCGGGCGCGACCACCGCGACCATGCCGACGCCCATGTTGAAGGTCTTGTCCATCTCGGCCTCCGGGACCTGGCCCACGGCGCGGATGGTGCGGAAGATCTCCGGCGGGGTCCACGAGCCCCGGTGCATCTGCGCGACCATACCCTCGGGGATGACTCGCTGCATGTTGCCCGCCAGCCCGCCACCGGTAACGTGGCAGAACGTGCGGACTTCGCATTCGTTGGCAAGCGCGAGACAATCGAGGGCGTAAATGCGGGTGGGTTCGAGTAGCTCCTCGCCCAGCGTGCGCCCCAGCTCCTCCATGTGCCCGTCGAGGGGAAGCCCCGCGCGTTCAAGGAGGACGTGGCGGGCGAGGGAGAACCCGTTGGAATGCAGGCCGGAAGACGCCATCCCGATGATGATGTCGCCGGAACGCACCCTATCGGGGCCGAGCAGCTCGTCTGCCTCGACGACGCCAACCGCCGTTGCGGAGACGTCGTAATCATCTGGATCCATCACGCCGGGGTGCTCGGCGGTCTCCCCGCCCAGCAACGCGCAACCCGCTTGGACGCACCCCTCCGCGATGCCGGACACGATCTCGGCGACCTTTTCGGGTACGACCTTGCCCACCGCGATGTAGTCCTGCAAAAACAGTGGCTCCGCTCCGCACACGACGAGGTCGTCGACGCACATGGCGACGAGATCGATGCCGATCGTGTCATGCTTGTCCATCGCCCGGGCGACGGCCAACTTGGTGCCGACGCCATCAGAGCCCGCGGCGAGAAGCGGCTCACGGTACTTGCCCAGAGCGAAAAGACCAGCAAAACCGCCGAGGCCACCGCGTACCTCCGGGCGGCTGGCCCTTTTTGCCAAGGGCGCGAAGAGCTCGACGGCGCGGTCACCCGCCTCGATCGACACGCCCGCGGCTTCGTAGGACACCCCCCGCTCGCTGGCCTGGTTAGCGGAACGTCCCTCCGTGGGCTTCGAGAATGTCATGGGCTCAGTACTGGCCTTTCTGGAGTCGTCGGACGAGGTCGGCGTTCGCATTGGATTCCGGAAGTCCGAGTGGGTACTTACCGGTGAAGCAGGCCGCGCACAGGGAACGCGGGTCCTGCTGGGTGGAAGCGATCATGTCCTCGGTGGAGACGTAGGCCAGTGAGTCGGCCCCGATCATCGTGCGAATGGACTCGACGACCGCTTCCTCGTCGCCGCCCACGCCATTGTTCGCGATCAGCTCACCCGGGCTGGCAAAGTCGATACCGTAGAAACACGGCCATTTGACAGGCGGGGAGGCAATGCGCACGTGGACCTCGGCTGCCCCCGCCTCGCGTAGGAGGCGGATGAGCTTACGCTGCGTATTGCCGCGCACGATAGAGTCGTCTACGACGATGAGCTTTTTGCCCTCGATGATCTCGCGCACGGGGTTGAGTTTGAGGCGCAACCCGAGCTGCCGCAGCGTGTCCGAAGGCTGGATGAAGGTGCGCCCGACGTAGGCGTTTTTCATCAACCCTTGCTTAAAGGGGATGCCCGACGCCTCGGCGTAACCGATCGCGGCGGGAGTGCCCGACTCCGGAACCGGCATCACGAGGTCGCCCTCCACCGGGCACACACGTGACAGGCGTTTGCCGATGTCAATGCGCGTGGCGTGGACCGAGCGACCCTCGATAACGGAATCGGGGCGCGCCACGTAGACGTATTCGAAAACGCAATGCGCACGCGGGGTGTCGGCGAAGCGCTCGGCGTGGACCCCCGACTCGTCGATGGCGATGAGCTCACCAGGCTCGATATCGCGCACGAAGGTAGCTCCGACGATGTCGAGCGCGCACGTCTCCGAGGCCACGACCCAGCCGCGCTCTAACCGACCCAGCGCCAGGGGGCGCACGCCGTGCGGGTCCCGCGCCGCGTAGAGGGTGTGGCCGTCCGTGATCATGAAGCAGAATGCACCCTTGATGCGTGGGAGGAGGCCGCGGGCGGCGTCGAGAAGCGAGGTGCCCTCTCGAATCGCATCGGTGAGCAGCGCTGACACGACGGCCGTGTCGGAGGATGACCCCTGCCCCTCCACGCCGGAGGCGGGAACGAGTCCGCGTTCTATTGCCTCTGCCTGCAACTCTGCGTAGTTGATCAGGTTGCCGTTGTGGGCGAGCGCCACGTCCGTGCCATTCGGCGAGGTGCGGAACATCGGCTGCACGTTTTCCCAGCTATTGCCTCCGGCGGTGGAATAGCGCGTGTGCCCGATGGCCACGTCGCCCTGCAACGCGTCGAGGATCGACTGGTCAAACACCTGGGAGACGAGTCCCGTGTCCTTGAACACGACAATGTTCTTGCGGTCACCCACCGCGATGCCGGCACCCTCCTGCCCGCGGTGCTGCAGGGCGAAAAGGCCGAAGTACGTCAGTTTGGACACGTCCTCCCCCGGCGCCCACACCCCGAAGACGCCACATTCCTCGCGCGGCTCATCCTCGCGCTCGGCCGAGCTCACGCCGACGCCGCTAGTGCCCACTGCATTGAAGGTTTGCACTTCCGCCATCTTAATGGACCAACGACCTTAGACGGCAATCACCGGCAACCCCGCCGCGACATCCGCCGCCCGCGACCCCGACGCGGAAACCGCGCCCGACCCCACCGCGTCCTCGAAGGTGAGCAGGCCCGTGGCGAGCAACAGCCACGTGCGGGGGTCGCATTCGACCACGTTCGGCGGGGTTCCCCGCGTGTGCCGCGGCCCTTCCACGCACTGCACAGCGACGAAGGGCGGGACTCGCAGCTCCACCGAATTGCCCGGAAGCTCCTCGGCGAGGGTACGCGCGGTGCGCCGGCAGGCGTCGGCAAGTTCGCTTCTCGACGGCTCTGGTGTCGCGCCGGATTCGAGCCAGGGCCGCACGGCCTCGACCGCGGCCCTCGTCTGCGCCGGATCATTCTTTCGCGCCATGCGATCCATATTAAGCTGGGTGGTCATGCCGACGACTCCCGTACCGACTGAAAAGTCTTCCTCCGTCACGCTCCGCTTCCTTGCCGCTCCCACAGACGTCATCCTCGCCGGTGCGCAGGGCGTGTCTGGTGGCAGGGTTTTGGAATGGATCGATAAAGCCGCCTACGCCTGCGCGGTACAGTGGTCCGCCACCTACTGTGTGACCGCCTACGTAGGGCACATCCATTTCACCCGGCCCATCCCCTCTGGGCACATGGTCGAGGTGCGCTCCCACATCGCCATGACCGGCAGATCCTCCATGCACATCGTCAACGAGGTTCTGTCGGCCGATCCACGCGAGGGCGTGTTCACTCGGGCCTGCGACTGCCTCGTCGTCTTCGTGGCCAAGGACCCCGCCACCAGCCGCCCGATGCCAGTGCCGGAATTCGTTCCCAAGACGGAATGGGAGACCCAAGTTCGAGAAGCTGCCCTGTCTCGCGTGGAGCTGCGCAAAGAAATCGAACGGGAGATGCTGACCCAGAGCTACACCGACGATTCGACGGCACCGTGCGTCGTCCACCGCTTTCTGGCGAAACCGACCGACATCAACTGGGGCGGCAAGGTGCACGGTGGTACCGCTATGGAGTGGATCGACGAGGCCGGTGTGGCCTGCACCATGGAATGGACGGGTGAGCGCACCGTCGCCGTCTACGCGGGTGGCATTCGCTTTTACCAGCCGATCTCGATCGGTGACCTTGTCGAGGTGGACGCCCGCATTACGCGCACCGATGCCCGCTCGATTCACGTGGTCGTCCACGTCCGCTCCGGCAACCCGCGCGGCGGGCGCGACGCGTTGAAGAACGCGATCCACGCCACGTTCACCTACGTCGGCGTTGACATCGACGGCCAGCCGCTCGCCGCGCGCCAGTTCACCCCGGTGACGGAGGAGGACAAGCGGCTGTGGAAGCACACCCAGACCCTCAAAGACCTGCGTTCTCGCTACGCACCGGAGCCGCTGGTCCAGCCGGCCCCGGCGCGCCGGCTGACGTCCTAGACGGCCGAGTTGGGAGCGGTGGCGTGACCGAACAGGCCCGGCAGCGTCGCCTCCCACGCCTGAGTTAGGTCGGCGAGCGAGACACTCTCCCCGCCGAGGGTGATGAGCCCAGAATCGTTCGTGGACCCGAGCGCCGCGACGGGGATGTCCAGCTCCGCGGCGCGCTCGATGACTCCGTCGAGTCTGTCGGCGGTGACAGCGACGAGCACGCGGGACGCGGACTCCGAAAACAGTGCCGTGAACGCATCCTCGTGCACGGCGGTGAGGTCGATGTCCGCGCCTTTGCCGGAGTCGCGCAGAATCTCGAACAGCGCCTGCGACAACCCTCCCTCGGACAGGTCGTGGGCGGCGTTGATTGCCTCGTTGCCCGCGAAGAAGTCGGCCAGCCGCTGCTCATTGGCGAGGTCGACCTGCGGGGGAAGGCCGGCCAGGCCGGCGCCCGAGATGTCTTGCCAGACCGATCCGCCGAACTCGTCGCCCGTCGCGCCGAGGAGGACCAGTTTGTATTCCTCGTCGCCGACTCCGATCCGGTTGCGGATCGTGCCTCGCACGTCGTCGACCACGCCGAGCACCCCCACCACCGGAGTGGGCAGGATCGGGGTGCCGCCGGTCTGGTTGTAGAAGGACACGTTACCGCCCGAGACGGGGATGCCCAGCTCGCGGGCGCCGTCGGCAAGACCGTGCACCGCCTCGCGGAACTGCCACATGACGTCGGGGTTTTCCGGCGACCCAAAGTTGAGGCAGTTGGTGACCGCGACGGGGCGGGCGCCCGTGATGGCGACGTTGCGGTAGGCCTCCGCGAGCGCGAGGCGCGCGCCCCGGTTCGGGTCGAGGTAGGTGTAGCGCCCGGAGGCGTCCGCGGACACGGCGACACCCCGGTGCGTTTCCTCGTTGATGCGCAACACCCCCGCATCCGCGTACTGCGCCTGAACGGTGTTGCCTCGCACGTAGCGGTCGTACTGGGCAGTGATGAAGTCACGCGAGCACAGCGCGGGCGAGGCCACCATGCGCAGCCAGGTTTCGCCCAGGCCGGCCTTCTTTTCGACGCTCCCCCCGCCCTGGATCTCATCCATCCAGTCCGGGCGGGCGAACGGGCGCTCGTAGACAGGGCCTTCGTCGATTGTCGACGGCGGGGCGTCGATCACGACGTCGCCGTTGTGAACCACCACGTAGCGGTCTTCTTCAGCCGTCACCTCGCCGATCTCGGCGGCGGTGACCTCCCACTTCGCGCAGATCTCGTAGAAGCGCTCCACGTTGTCCGGCGCAACGACAGCGCACATGCGCTCCTGGGATTCCGAGGCGAGGATTTCTGCGGCGGACATGTTCTCGGCGCGCAGCGGCACGTTATCGAGGTTGACGCGCATGCCGCCATCCCCGGCGGCCGCGAGCTCCGACGTCGCGCACGCAAGTCCGCCACCGCCGAGGTCCTGGATCCCCACGACCACGCCCGCGGCGTAGAGCTCGAGGCAGCACTCGATCAGGACCTTCTCGGCGAAGGGGTCACCGACCTGCACCGCGGGCAACTTCCGCTCCTCTCCCTCCTCGAAGGAGGCGGAGCCAAGCACCGAGACGCCACCGATGCCGTCGAGACCCGTGCGCGAGCCGAAGAGCATGACCTTGTTGCCCGTGCCGGAGGCAAACGCCAGCTTGAGGTCCTCCACCTTGAGCGTCCCCACGCACAGCGCGTTGACCAGCGGGTTTCCGGCATATGCGACGTCGAAAACCGTCTCCCCGCCGATGTTGGGCAGGCCGAGCGAATTGCCGTAGCCACCGATGCCGTGCACGACACCCGGCAGGATGCGCTTCGTGTCCTCGGCATCCGCCGGGCCGAAGCGTAACTGGTCCATGACGGCAATCGGTCGCGCGCCCATCGCCATGATGTCCCGAACGATCCCACCCACACCGGTCGCCGCCCCCTGGTAGGGCTCGACGTAGGAGGGGTGGTTGTGGGATTCGACACGGAAGGTCACGGCGTCCCCGCCGCCGATATCGACGACACCCGCGTTCTCCCCGATCCCAGCGAGTAGCTTCGCGCCCATCTCCTCCGTCATGGTCTCCCCGAAGTAGCGCAGATGCACCTTGGAGGACTTGTAGGAGCAGTGCTCCGACCACATCACCGAGTAGACGGTGAGCTCCGCGTCAGTGGGGCGGCGGCCCAGAATGTCCCGGATGCGCTCGTACTCATCGTCCTTCAACCCCAGCTCAGCGTAGGGCTGGGCGAGGTCGGGGGTTGCCTCGGCGTTGCTCACCGTGTCATTGCGGACGTACATCTCGCCTTAGGCTCCAATCGTGGACATAGCGGACAGGAACAAGCCGAGTCCGTCGTTCGACGGCCCGGTGAGCAGCTCGATCGCGTGCTCTGGGTGGGGCATCAACCCGACAACGCGGCCGGTGTCGTTGCACACGCCGGCGATTGAGTTCAGGGAGCCGTTGAAGTTATCGGTGTAGCGGAACACCACGCGCCCCTCCTTCTCCAGCTTCTCTATCGTCTCCGGCGCCGCCTGAAAGCGGCCCTCACCGTGCTTTGCGGGGACACGGATGGTCGCCCCCGGTTCAAAGTGGCTCGTCCAGGCGGTCTGCGTAGTGACCACCTCAAGGTCAGTGTCGACGCAGTGGAAGTTGAGGCCCTCGTTGCGGGTCAACGCGCCCGGCAACAGGCCGGCCTCGGTGAGTATTTGAAAGCCGTTGCAGATCCCCAGCACGGGCATGCCTCCGCGGGCCGCCTCGACGACCGCGCGCATGATCGGCGCCTGAGCAGCGATGGCCCCGGAGCGCAGGTAGTCGCCGTAAGAGAAGCCGCCGGGCACCACGACAGCGTCCACGCCGTCGAGGGTGCTATCCGCGTGCCACAGCTGGCGGGGTTGCGCCCCCGCGAGGCGCACGGCCCGCAGCGCGTCAACGTCGTCAAGAGTGCCGGGGAACGTGATCACCCCGATCGTCGCCCCGGAGGCTGCCCCGGTTGTCGCCGTCATCGGATAACCTCGAAGTCCTCGATAACCGTGTTGGCCAGCAGGGTCTCGGCCACGCGGTGCAGCTCATCCTCGCTGAGCGAATCATCCACCTCGATTTCGAAACGCTTGCCTTGGCGGACGTCCGTCACTCCCTGCACACCGATGCGGGTTAACGCCCGGTGCACCGCTTGGCCCTGGGGGTCCAAGATCTCAGCTTTGGGCATGACGTGGACAACAACTCGAGCCATCAGATTCCTTCTTCGCTCCCGGGCTATAGACACGCCAAGTATATAGGACGGCCCAGACGCCCCCGACGGCTCCGGCGAGCGAGAAAGCGGCCCTAGGCGTCGACGGAAGCGCGCGAGGACGGGAGAAACGCCTCGTAATCCGTCGGCCGTGCGCCTGTGGACAACGCTCCGGCCGCGGCGCGCAGGAAATCGCGGCGCACCTTATTATCGGCCAGCTCTCGCCCCGACACCGACAGCCGGATCGTATTTCCCTTTTCCGCTCCCCGCTCCGCGGCGCGGATGATGGCGCTGCGCCACCACCGGGCCGCACCAAACCCCTCGCCGAAGGAGAGGTTGCGGCACTGGTGGAACTCCCCCGACCCCACCACATGGAGACCGCGAGTAGAGGCGACGAGCTCGAAGCCGAACTCGGGGACGACCGCGAGGGTGCCCTCGGACAGGCGCCACCGCGGTGGAGCGAAGATCCGAGGCTCGAAGCCGAGCGACGCCATCTGGCGCGTGGCCCCTCTGAGGCGCAGGCGCGCCTCGTGCTCCCCCAGCGTGGCGAACTCGGCGCGACGCCCCTGCGCAGGCTGATCGAAACCGTTGAGAATGAGCGGCCTGCCTGCCTCGTCCTGGGCGCGGAACCACTCCCGTGTCTTCGCATCCTTGGCGAGGTGCCACTTTTTGTCGATGTGCGGCGCGATCAAGAGGGAAACGGGAATGTGCTCGCCGTCGAGGTCCGTGATCAGCGCGGTGACGTCGTCAAGCGTCTGGCTAAAGATCGATGAGATGGAGACGAGGACCAAGCCGGGCATACCCCGGATTATCCCACAGGGGCCGGCCCCCCGCTGGGTGGAAAACGGGGGCCAGGTGCCGGGGCCGGCGTGTACGATTGAGGAACGATACACGATCACTTATTTGTTCTAGGAGGAGATCACAATGGCTCGCAACGAGGAAAACTCCCGCGAAAGCAACGACGAGAAGATCACCGACGGCACGGCGGCCGCAGGCGCGGATAACCCGACCCCCGGCGATAAGGACCAGCCGCTAAGCGACGAAGACCTCGCGGACGAGCAGGGCGACGAGTCCTTCCCGGCCTCGGACGCTCCTGCAAACTACTAGTCCCACCGGAGGTACTACATGCCCTCACCAGATGCCGACGACCTGTCGGTTCGCGCCGGACGCGCCGCCTTGGACTGCGGCTGGCATCTTGCCGCCGCGGAATCCTTAACCGGCGGCTCCATCTGCAGCGCTTTAGGTGCCGCGCCCTTCTCAGCTGAGTGGTTCGCAGGCGGGGTTGTCGCCTACGAATCCCGGGTGAAGTACGACGTGCTCGGCGTGCCGGAAGGCCACCCCGTCATCACCGAGGAGGCGGCAACCGCCATGGCCGCGGGGGTCGCTCACCTGCTAGGCGCCGACGCCTCCGTGGCGGTCACCGGCTCCGGCGGACCCGACCCCCAGGAAGGGCATCCCCCGGGGACCGTGTGGATTGCGGTCTACTTCCGTGGCGACGTTGAGGCCGTGAAATACGACTTCGACGGCGAGCCCGAGGAGGTCGTCGAACAGACTCGCGTCGCGGGCTTGACCATGCTGGCCGAGCGCCTCGAACGCGAGGTCCGCACCCGCTAGGCGGCGCCGCTTTTCGCCAGCAACCAGGCATACTCGAAGGCGGTTTGCCTCCAGCTGGCATAGCGGCCGGACACACCACCGTGGCCGGCCTGCATCTCGGTCTTGAGAAGAATCTCGCCACCGGTGGCCATCTCGCGGAGCTTGGCCACCCACTTCGCGGGCTCCACGTACAGCACGCGGGTGTCATTGAGGCTGGTCACGGCCAAGATGTCGGGGTATTTCTGGGCCGAGACGTTGTCGTAGGGGGCGTAGCCCGCCATGTAGTCGTACACCTCGGGGTCGTGGTACGGGTCGCCCCATTCCTCCCACTCCGTGACGGTCAGCGGAAGCTCCGGCATGAGGACGGATGTCAGGGGGTCGACGAAGGGAACCACAGCCTCTATTCCGGCGAACTTCTCCGGTGCCATGTTCGCCACCGCCCCCATGAGCAGTCCGCCTGCGGAGCCACCCTCGGCGACGAGCTGCTCGGGTGTTGTCAGGCCCGCCTCAAACAGCGCGTCGGCACAGGCGATGAAGTCAGTAAACGTGTTGACCTTGTGCAGCCCCTTGCCGTGGTCGTACCACTGCCGGCCCATCTCTCCCCCGCCACGCACGTGGGCGCACACCCACACCATGCCGCGGTCCAGCAGGCTGAGCCGGGAGACCGAGAAGCCGGGATCCATGGACATTTCGTAGGACCCGTAGCCGTAGAGCAGCGCGGGTTTCGGCCGCGTGATGTCCGTGATGTCAAGGTCGGCGCGGTGCACAACCGACATGGGCACCTGGGTCCCGTCTGGCGCGGTGGCCCACATCCGCGTGGCGGTGTACTCGGCTGGGTCATACCCGCCCTGCACCTCTTGCTCCTTGAGCAATGTGAGCTTTGCAGTCGCCACCTCGAAGTCGAACAGCTGAGCCGGGTGGATGTAGGAGGTGTAGGACACGCGCACCACCGGGGCATCCCATTCCGGGTTCCCGCCCAGACTGACCGAGTACAGCTCTTCGGCGAACTCGAGCTCCCGCCACGGCCCGAAGGACCCGTCGGCAAGCGAGGCCACTGAGAGCCGCGGAATGGCTTCCGAGCGGTAGGCGCAGAAGACGAAGTCGCGGTAGGAGTCAACGCCCTCGATGCGCACGGCGTAATCGTGGGCGACGAGGACCTCAAGGTCCCGCAGGGGCACGAGCTTGTCGACGTCACACCTGCCCACCTCAAAGTTCGGCCCCGTCGCGTTGTGCGTGACCAGCCACTGCCCGGTTGCCCCCACCTCGGCATACTCGACGTCGTACTCCACGCCCTGCTCCCGCTCCCAGAGAACGGTGAACTCGGCGGTGGGGTCACCGAGGGGCGCTACCCTCCATTCGCTCGTCAGCTTGGAAGACGAGGCGATGTAGAGGTACTTCTCCGCTCGGTCCGAGCCGATGGCGACATTGAAGTGCTCATCTGTCTCTTCGTAGACCAGCACGTCGTCAACCGCCGGGGTGCCGACGCGGTGACGCCAGACCTGGTACGCCCGCCACGCCTCGTCGACGCGAACGTAGAACACGTAGTCCTCCCCCGCCCACGTCGCACCGTAGAAGACGTCGTCCAGCTGGTCGGGGAGGAGCTCCCCCGTGTCGAGATCTTTGATCCGCAGCGAGAAGCGTTCGTCACCCTGCGTGTCGGTCGAATACGCCAACAACCGTCCCGAGGTGGTCACGCTCGACGCCCCAAGGGAGAAGAACTCGCACCCCTCGGCGAGCTCGTTGGCGTCGAGAAGAATCTGCTCCTCGGGCAGCGCCGTACCGTCCTCGGGAACCACCGGAGGGGTCCAGGGGTCCGCGGGATCGGCGGGCACGCGGCAGCTCAGCCCGTACTCTTTCCCCTCGATGGTGCGGCCGTAGTACCACCACTCGCCGTGGCGCTGGGGGACGGACATGTCCGTTTCCTTAACGCGGGATGTGATCTCGCCGAAGACCGCGTCGGACAGGTCGCTCAGGTGCTCGGTCCGCGCCTGTGTGTACGCGTTTTCCGCCTCCAAGTACGCGATTGTCTCGGGGGCGTCTTTGTCCCGCAGCCACTCGTAGTCGTCGGTGAAGGTGCGGCCGTGGAATGCCCGCACCACCGGGTGTTTCGCGGCCCGAGGGGGTTCAATGCCGGTCTGTTTAGTCATGACCGACGAGTGTACGCCAGTCGAAAATGACAGTCATTTAGCGTTTAGGCCATGACACCCGGCCAGTCGCCGAACTTCTTCCCGCTCAGGCGCTCGTAGGCTTCCACGTAGCGGTCGCGGGTCGCCTCGACCACCGACCCCGGCAACTCCGGCGGTTCGACGTTGGACTCCGGCGACCACCCGGAGCGCGGCCCAGTGAGCCAGTTGCGCACGTACTGCTTGTCGAAGCTGGGCTGGACCCTGCCCTCCGTGTAGGAGTCGGCGGGCCAGTAGCGGGAGGAGTCCGGGGTGAGGACTTCGTCGGCAAGCACGAGATCGCCGCTGGAATCGAGGCCGAACTCGAACTTGGTGTCGGCGAGGAGAATGCCCTTCGTCTCGGCATAATCTGCGGCGCGGGTGTAGATGTCCAGCGTCGCCTCCTTCAGGCGGTGCGCGAGGTCGCTGCCCACGGAGTGCGCGACGGCGCCGAAGGTGACGTTTTCATCATGGTCACCGAGCTCCGCTTTGGTCGCCGGCGTGAAAATTGGCGCGGGTAGCTTGGACGCCTCCACCAGTCCCTCCGGCAGCGGGATCCCGCACACGCTACCCACGGCGTCGTATTCCTTCTTGCCCGAGCCCGTGAGGTAGCCGCGGGCGACGCATTCGAAGGGGATCATCTCGAGGCGCTTGACCACCAGTGCCCGGCCGAGGACTTCCTCGGGGATCCGCTCGTCGTCGATCGGGCCCGCGAGGTGATTGGGGACGCCGTCCAGCAGGTCGAAGAAAAACATGGAGGTGGCGGTCAGCACGCGACCCTTATCTGGAATTTCTGGCTCGAGGACAAAATCAAATGCGGAGATACGGTCGCTGACCACCATCAGAAGATGCTTTGAATCAACCTCGTAGATTTCGCGGACCTTGCCACCTGAGAGGTGCCGATAGTCAGAAAGCTCTGGGCGCATGCGCTTCAGTCTATACCCGGCCTCATCGCAGGCCCGAGGTCCCAGCTTCCCGCTTCACGACGGCTAAAGTAACGCCCATGGTTTCACCCCGACGGCCCCGGCCCGCCTTCGTCCTCGCAGCGGCGTTCAGCCTTGCCGGCTTGTCCCTCACCGGCTGCTCCTCAGCTGGGCACAATCTCGGGGACCCGGCCGAGGCCGCCCAGGAGGCGACCGCCGATGGCACTGAGCTCGCATTCGGGCAGACGGCGCGCGTGGTAACGACCAGCTTCGATACCGGAGTCCCCGTTTACTGGGACGTGAGCGTGAACGCCCCCACGACACTGACCCCGCAGGAGGTGGAGGTCAACGTCGGGCAGGACCCGCCCTCGATCGACCTCGCACCGGGCTACGACCCCGATCCAGTCAAGAGCTATTCCTGTTTCACCGTGACGCTCACTGCGGTGGCCGGTGGTCCGCAGGACGGCGGGGCCGACGTCACCGTGGACATGCCACAGCTCTCCCCTGTCGACGCCTCCGGCCAGAATGCCAACTACGTGGACGCGGGCGACGCGCGCTACTGCGGGCTCGACACCGATAATGAGCCCCCGTCCTACACCGGGGACATCCGCACCGGGCACGAGTACACCACCGCCGTGGTCACCTGGCGCGGCGAGCACGACCCGGGAATCGTGGGCACGGCGGTACGCCTCAGCACGACGCCAAGCCCCCACAGCACCGATCTGCCCGCGCAGACCCTCACGTGGAGGGCGTCCTAGAGGATGTCGCCCGGTGTGTACGAGGCGGCGCCGGGGTGGGCGTCGACAAGCTGCTGGATGCGGGCGAGAACGCGGTCGACCTGGGACTCAGCTGCGCCGATGAAGGCGTGGCGGTCGGCGAGCGCGGCGTTGAGAGCGGCGCTGTCGAGCGGGAGGCGCTCGTCGGCGGCGAGTCGCTCGATGAGGTTCTGCGCAGCTCCCATTTCGCGCATGTCCAGCGCCATGGACACCGCGTGTTCCTTGATCACCTCGTGGGCGGTTTCGCGGCCCACCCCGGCGCGCACGGCCGCCATGAGGATGCGGGTTGTTGCCAGGAAAGGCAGGTAGCGGTCGAGCTCCCGGTTGATCATCGCAGGGAAGGCGCCGAACTCGTGCAGGACGGTGAGGAAGGTCTCCAGCTGCCCGTCGATGGCGAAGAAAGCATCCGGCAGGGCCACGCGGCGCACCACCGAGCAGAACACGTCTCCCTCGTTCCACTGCTGTCCGGCGAGGTCGGCGACCATGGTGAGGTAACCGCGGAGGATAACTTGTAGCCCGCCGACGCGCTCGCACGAACGCGCGTTCATCTTGTGGGGCATGGCGGAGGAGCCGACCTGCCCCTCCTTGAAGCCCTCCGTCACTGTCTCGTTGCCGGCCATGAGGCGGATCGTCGTGGCCAGCGAGGACGGCCCGGCACCCAGCTGGACTAGGGCGGAGAGCGCGTCGAAGTCGAGGCTGCGCGGGTAGACCTGCCCGACGGAGTCGAAGGTGCGGGAAAAGCCAAGGTGCTGCGATATGAGGGTTTCTAGCTGGGCGAGCTTCGACTCGTCGCCACCCAGGAGGTCGAGCATGTCCTGGGCGGTGCCCATCGGGCCCTTGATGCCGCGCAGGGGGTACCGGCCGAGGAGGTTTTCGATGCGCTCGAGGGCGACGAGAATCTCCTCCGCCGCGGACGCAAACCGCTTGCCCAGCGTCGTCGCCTGCGCGGCCACGTTGTGGGAGCGGCCCGCCATGACCAGCGAGCGGTACTCCCCCGCCCGGTTGCCCACCGCCTTGAGCAGGGCGATCGCCTTGTCGCGCGTTAGCTCGAGGGCGCGGACGATCTGCAGCTGCTCGACGTTTTCCGTCAGGTCACGGCTGGTCATCCCTTTGTGGATATGCTCGTACCCCGCCAGCGCGTTGAACTCCTCGATGCGCGCCTTCACGTCGTGGCGGGTGACCTTTTCGCGCTCGGCGATACTGGACAAGTCGACCTGCCCGACGACCGATTCGTAGGCGGCAATGGCCTCGCCCGGAATGTCCACGCCCAAACCCTGCTGGGCCTTCATGACGGCGATCCAGAGCTGGCGCTCCACACGGACCTTGTTCTCTGGGCTCCACAGCGTTGCCATCTCGGGCGAAGCGTAGCGGTTGGACAGGACGTTAGCGTTCATCGGTTTCGCGGCCACGCCGCTCATTATCGCACGCTGGGTCGCACGCGCGGGCGATAGTTAACGCACCGGTTGAATCAGCCCCTCAATGGCCTTCCTCGCGATATCCCGGCGGTAGAACGACCCCTGAAGGGTGATCTTTTCGGCTTCGGCGTAGGCGTTGGCGGTAGCTTCCGCCAGTGTGGCACCCTTCCCTAGGACGTTGAGCACGCGCCCGCCGGAGGAGACAAGGACACCGTCTTTCGTGTCCGTGCCGGCGTGGAGAACCCTGTTCGGGTCTGCGAGGTTCTCCCCTGCGATCGCGTCACCCGTACGGGGTGCCGTCGGGTAGCCCTCGGCGGCGATGACAACGGTGGCCGCGTAACCCTCTTCCCATTTCAGGGGCGGGAGCTGGGACAGGGTGCCGGAGGCCACGGCTGATAAGGCGTCGACAAGCGGGGATGCGAGCAGCGACAGTACGGGCTGGGTCTCTGGGTCCCCGAAGCGGGCGTTGAACTCCACAACAGCGGGGCCCTCGGGGCCCCACGCGGCACCGAGATAGAGCAGCCCCTGGTAGGGGATGCCACGGGCGACCATCTCGCGGGCCACCGGTTCGACGATCTCCTCGACCATGCGCTCGACGGCGCCCTCCGGCAACCACGGCAGCGGAGTGTAGGCGCCCATGCCCCCCGTGTTGGGGCCGGCATCGTCGTCATAGGCACGCTTGTGGTCCTGGGCAGGCAGAAGCGGCACGACCGTCGCCCCGTCCACGAGGCAGAAAAGCGAAACTTCGGGGCCTTCGAGGAAGGACTCGAAGAGCACGGGATTGCCGGCGGCGATGACGGCCCGGGCGTGGGCCTCGGCTTCCGAGCGGTCCCGGGTGACCACCACGCCCTTCCCACCGGCCAATCCATCGTCCTTGACCACAAAGGCCGGGCCGTACTGGTCAAGCGCGGCGTCGATCTCCTCGGCGGTGCGCACGCTCGTCGACGACGCCGTGCGCACGCCCGCGGCCGCCATAATTTCCTTCGCGAAGGCCTTTGAGCCCTCAAGCGCGGCCGCCGCCCGCGACGGGCCGAAGACCGGAATGCCTTCCTCACGCAGCGCATCCGTAGCACCCGCGACGAGGGGAACTTCGGGGCCGATGACGACGAGCTCCACGCCTATCTCGCGGGCCAGCGAGACGATCGACTCTGGCGAGCCCACCTCAACAGGGTGCCTTTGTGCCAACCCGTCCATTCCGGCGTTGCCCGGCGCGACATGCACCTCGTTGCCGGCCAGACCTTTCACCAGGGCATGTTCACGGCCGCCCGAGCCGATGACAAGGATGCGCATGGCCCCAAACTTACCGGTAGCCTGGGGGCGTATGAGCACCGTATTCACCAGGATCCTCGAGGGCGAGCTCCCGGGGCGCTTCGTCTACCGCGACGAGACCGTGGCCGCCTTCCTCTCCATCGAGCCGATCGCCTACGGCCATACCCTTATCGTGCCTGTCGAGGAGGTGGATAAGTGGACGGACCTCTCACCCGCGCTGTGGACGCACATGAACTCCCTCGCCCAGGAAATTGGGCACGCGATTATCGACGTTTTCCAGGCGCAGCGGGCCGGTTACCTCATCGCGGGCTTCGAAGTACCCCACGCCCACATTCACGTCTTCCCCGCCAACGACATGTCCGGGTACAACCTGGCTAATGTCACCCGCGCGGACCAGACGGACGCGGCCAAGATGGACGAGGCCGCCGAGCTGCTGCGCAGGAAATTGGGCACGGACGAGGCCGGGCGGCGCTAGTCCCGCGCTGCCCGGAGCGTTCCCTCACCCCGGCGGGCGCAGGCATCCGAGTTCGGGCGGAAAGGACGTCACGCCACGGGCAGCGAAATCGTGAACGTGGAGCCTTCCCCTGGCGCCGTGGCTACGGAGATCGCGCCGCCGTGCTGCTCCACGAGCGACTTCGTAATGGCTAGGCCCAGGCCCGAGCCCCCGCCGCTGGCGCGGTTGCGGGACGCGTCGGCGCGGTAGAAGCGTTCGAAGATGTGCTCGGCGTCTTTCTTTTTCATTCCGCAGCCGTTGTCGGCGACATCGATAAACACCTTGTCAAGGTTTTCGCGCAACGTAACCGTCACCTCCGCCTCGGCGCCGGCGTGCTTGAACGCGTTGACGATGAGGTTCAGCACGACCTGGTGCAGCCGGTCTGGGTCGCCCTTTACTGTGGGAACGGCCCAGGTCTCGTTCGAGACGGAGATGACGCGGCCCGGAAACGCGGCCCGGGCGGAATCCGCAGCAGAGCTGCACAGCTCCAGCATGTCCACGTCGCGCCGATTTAACGTGGTTCCCTCTGCCCGGGTCAGCGCTAAGAGGTCTTCGACCAGCAGTTTCATCCTTCCTGATTCTTGGTCGATTTTGTCCAACACCATGTCGGCGTCCGCGGCCATCCCGGAGTGGTAGAGCTCGGCGTAGCCACGAATGCTCGTCAGGGGGGTGCGCAGCTCATGCGACGCGTCGCCCACAAAACGCCGCATTTGCTCTTCCTTCGCCCGGGACTCCTCCACGGATTCCTGCAGTTGAGAGACCATGGTGTTCACCGCGTAGGAGAGCTTGCCCACCTCGGTCTCCCGCGGCCAGGCGGGGACTCGGCGGGACATGTCGCCGTCGGCAATTGCGAGCGCCGTGTTCTCCACCTCGCGCAGCGGCGTCAGCGCCCGGCGCACCGACCAGTTCCCGGCGAAACCGATGAAGACGAGCACGAGCAACCCGGTCGCTGTCTCGGTGATGGCCAGGGAGGTGAGGATGCGGCGCTCCGAATCCAGGGATTTCGCGACGAACTGCACGGACCCGTCCGCATTAGTGCGGGCCATCGCGCGATAGTAGTGCACCGGGTCGGAGCTCGTCGACGTAATCGTTTGCGGGTCGGTGCCGGTGATCTGGCTGTAGTCGGGTTGCGTATCAGCGGTAGAACCGATGAGCTGGTCCCACTGGGGCAGGTAGATCGCCTGCGTGAACTCGCTGGGCGCTCCCGTCGTCGGCCAGGGTGCGGCCTGACCCGCCCAGGACCCGAGCCCCTCCCGCAGCTGTTCGTCGGCACGCTGGTACAGCAGCCCGCGCATCAAGACGTAGACGGAGGCGAAGCTCAGCGCCAATCCCAGCAGGGACACGATGAGAACGACACCGAGCAGGCTTTTCTGCAGGGGCAAGCGATCCGCCGCCTTAACCGGCGGAATGCGCGTAAACATGCGGGGGCGCTACTGACGTGGCGTACGCAGCACGTAACCAACGCCACGCACGGTGTGAATTAGGGGAACGTCGCCGGTGTCCACCTTCCGACGCAAGTAGGAGATGTAGGACTCGACGACGTTGCCGTCGCCGCCAAAGTCGTAGTGCCACACGTTGTCCAGGATCTTCGCCTTGGACAGCACCACCTCGGCGTTGAGCATGAGGTAGCGCAGCAGGTTGAATTCAGTGGGCGACAGATCGATGATCTCGTCCGCCTTGGTCACCTCGTGCGTGTCGTCGTTCAGCGTGAGGTCCGCGTAACGCAGCGTGGCATCCTCGCCAGAATCGTCGGTGATGTTGCCGCGGCGCAGGATGACACGCAGGCGAGTGATGACCTCTTCCAGCGAGAACGGCTTAGTCACGTAGTCATCAGCACCGATGGTGAGGCCGTGGATGCGGTCTTCTACGGCATCCTTCGCCGTGAGGAAGAGGACGGGCCCGTCCAACCCCTCCCCGCGCAGTTTGGCCAGCAGCTCGAAGCCATCCATGCCCGGCATCATGACGTCGAGAATGTAGGCGCTCGGGCGGAACTCCCGGGCCAGTTTCAGCGCATCCTGGCCGGATCCGGCGCTTTCAACGTCGAAGCCTTGGAACTTCAACGAAACGGTTAGCAGTTCAACGATATTTGGCTCGTCATCGACGACGAGCACCTTGACGCCCTGGTTGCTCTCAGCCATGTGGGTTCTCCTTCTCAAGAATCATCTCTTGACAGTTAACTCCACGACCCTGGCGAGTACCTGTGCGCCCGCTGCAAGGTGCGTCCCCGTTTTTGGACGGGTGTTCCACGACTTTTCCGGCGACGCGTTGAGGACCCCGGCGATTGTGCCCCATCATAAAGAGAGCTGGAGACGAGACTTGAACTCGCAACCTACGCATTACAAGTGCGTTGCGCTACCGATTGCGCCACTCCAGCAGTAGGCCAGATTCTACACATGCACCCCCGGCTCGCCGCCAATCGCTCGGGGTCATTAGTGTGTGCGGTGTGACACAGCGGTTGAGCGCTCTGCGTAGTTTGTTCCGGAACACCGCACACGGCGTCGCGACGATCGACGAGGTACGCACCTCCCCGCCGCCGTCCGTGTTGGCGCCCATTGACCTCACCGATGCCGCCCAGGTCGCCGCGGTGATGAACATTGCTGCGCGAATTGGTTCGATTCTCATCACGAACGGGACCACGAGCTCCGATGCGCGGGCCCAGATCCACACCGTGACCTCGTCGTACGGGCTCCACTATTGCCACATTGACATCACGGTCAACACGATGACGATCCACACGATCATCGGTATCGAGCGGCGCCAGCCCGTCAATGTGTTCCGCGTGGTCGACGATTTCTCGGAGAACTACCACAAGCTCCAGGAAGTCGACAGGCTCATCCGCTCCATCCGCTCGGGCGCCACTCCCCCGGAGAGAGCCGAGCACATCCTGGACACCATCGAGCGCGAACGCATCCCCCACCGGAACCTGCGTTTCATGGCCGGGTGGACGGTGATGGGCGCGGCGGTGGCCATTTTGTTGGGCGGCGGCATCTTCATGTCGGCCCTCGGTGGGCTGACGGCCTTTATCATCATGGGCATCAACAAGGTGCTCTCCCGCAACGACCTGCCGTACTTCTTCCACTGCGTGATCGGCGGTTTTCTGGCGACGGTCCCGGCGACGCTGTTTTATCACTTCTCCACCGACCTGGGGCTGCGCATCACGCCGAGCCAGGTCATCGCCACCGGCATCGTCGTCCTTTTGGCGGGATTGACCTTGGTGCAGTCGCTTCTCGACGGCATCACGGGCTCCCCGGTAACCGCCTCCGCCCGCTTCTTCCAAACGCTGCTGTTTACCGGAGGCATCGTCTCCGGGGTGGCAACGGGAATTAGCGTCTCAGAGTTTTTCGGGGCGGGGTTGCCACCCCTGGAAACCATGCCCGCCGCACCGACGTACAGTTCGGCCCTCGTCCGCGTCGTGGGCGGGACGGTCGCATCCGCTGCGTTCGCCGTGACCTGCTTCGCCGAGCTCCCCGCGGTGTTCGTCTCAGCGGCGACCGCGCTCGCCGGGTCGTCCATGTATTACGTCTTCCTCCTCCCGCTCGGCACGGGCCGGCTCTTGGCGACGGCAGCGTGCGCGACAATCGTCGGCCTCGCGGGAGGCTTGATCGCCCGCCGCTACTCCATCAACCCGGTCATCACCGCGGTCGCGGGCGTCACCCCGTTCTTGCCTGGGTCCGGCATCTACCGGGGCATGTACGCCATCATCAATGAACAGATGGTGGTGGGCATGACCAATCTGTCGTTGGCCGTCGGCACCTGCCTTGGGCTCGCCGGCGGGGTCGTCTTCGGCGAATGGGTGGCTCGGCGACTGCGCCGCCCGCAGACCTTCAACCCCTACACCGCCTTCCGCCGTGCCGGGCGGGTGACCTTTGAACAGATCCGCCGCGCCGAACAAGCCACCCGTTCACGCCGCGCGCGGCGCGTGGGTGGCCCGGTGCGCGGGTGGTCCGGCCCGGCGGGCCAATAGGGAGGCCAATGGCGTAGAATTGCGCCCTGTCTGCCTAGAAGCACCTAGAGAAGGAGATGCCTCAGTGCCACCCAAGATCACCGATTCCCGCCCGTCCCCGGAAGCGGTGCACGCGGTTGAGGAGCAGACCGCCTCGGGAGCGCGGCGGATCGTGGCAACCTACGCCGAGGACTTCTTCGACGGCGTGACGCTGATGTCCATGCTCGGTGTTGAGCCCGCGGGCTTCGTGTACAAGAAGTACGCAGAGGAACAGGAGGCCGCGGCGGAGGAAAAGGCCGCCGCGACGAAGACGACGAAGAAGTCGACGCGCAAGACCACCAAGAAGGCCACCAAGTCAACTCCAAAGTCGACTGCAAAATCGACCACGAAGTCCACTGCGAAGAAGACGACCAAGAAGGCGGCGAAGAAGACCGCCACGAAGGCTGTCCGCAAGACCGCGAGGAAGACCACCTCCACCGAGGAAGCCTAGGCACAGCGGTGTCGGGGGTTAGCGACTTTGTCGTCGTGGCAAACCGATTGCCGGTAGACCGCACGGATACAGGTTGGGGCACCTCCCCCGGTGGCCTCGTCGCCGCGCTGGCCCCGGTTCTGCGCGCTCGTTCGGGAAGCTGGGTGGGGTGGCCGGGTGAGGCGGGTGCGCGTATCGAGCCCTTCACATCCGAGGGAATCGACCTGCATCCGGTCTACCTCGACGAATGCGACTTCCAGAACTTTTATGAGGGGATGGCCAACTCGACCCTGTGGCCCCTCTACCATGACCTGATCGTCGCCCCCCGCTATGACAACCTCTGGTGGGAGGCCTACCGGGATGTCAACGAGCGCTTCGCCCACGCGACGGCTGCGGCCGCGGCTCGAAACGCCGTGGTGTGGGTGCAGGACTACCAGCTGCAGCTCGTGCCCGGGATCCTTCGCCGCCTCCGACCCGACCTCACCGTCGGGTTTTTCTTGCACATCCCGTTCCCCTCGCCTGACCTGTTCCGCCAACTGCCGTGGCGCAACGAGGTGATGGAGGGGTTCGCGGGTGCCGACCTCGTTGGTTTTCAACGCGCGGAGGACGAGCGCAACTACCGCGCGCTGGTGGGGGACGCGGGGCCGCGGACGGGGGCGTTTCCCATCTCGATCGACCCGGCGGCGATCCCCCGGGGCGGCCAGGGGGACGTCGAGAAGCTGCGTGCCTCCCTGGGGAACCCCGTGACGATGATGCTGGGGGTGGACCGGCTGGACTACACCAAGGGGATCCTGCACAGGCTCCTCGCGGTGGAAAATCTACTGGAGAAGGGCCTACTTAGCGACGTCGCCGTGGTGCAACTGGCCATTCCCTCGCGCGAGAGGATTGACCAGTACAAGCAAACGCGGCGCGAGGTCGAAGAGGCTGTCGGGAGGATCAACGGCCGGTTCGGGCGGGTGGGGAGCCCGGTGGTGCACTACCTGCACCGCGCCGTGCCGAAGCGCGACCTGGGTGCCTTGTACACGGCCGCCGACGTCATGCTGGTCACCCCGTTCAAAGATGGGATGAACCTAGTGGCAAAGGAATACGTGTCGTGCCACCCGGATGGCGACGGTGCTCTGGTGTTGTCGGAATTCGCGGGGGCGGCCGCGGAACTACGCGACGCTTACCTATGCAACCCCTTCGATGTTTCCTCCATCGAGCAGGCAATTATCGACGCGGTTGCGGGCGACCCGGCCCGGATGCGGGCCATGCACCGCTGGGTGGCCCAGCACGATGTGGCACGCTGGGCAGCATGCTTTCTGGACGAGCTCTAAGCAAGGGATGGATCGCTCCCCTCGTCGCGTTCGGGCTAGCGGGTGTGACTGGCTGCTCCGGGGGTGCCGACGACGATAGCGATGTTGCCGGTATGGCCGGGCCGACGTGGCAGATTGTGTCGATTCACACCGACCCCGTGCAGCCGGGTGAGCTCCCCGCCGACGCCGCGGGAAAGGCCGCCCTCGCGTTCGACGCGGACACTCTCACAGCGCACACGGCCTGCACGGCGCTCTCGGCCCACGTCGCGACGCACGACGACGTCCTCCAGCTCAGCGACGTCAGCGCGGGGGACCCGGGCGATTGCGCCGGCGGTTCCCGCTACGTCCACGACGAGCTCGTGGCGATGCTCAACGAGGGCAGCGAGTTCGACGTTGTGCGGTTGTCGGATACCGAGGCGACCCTGACCAAAGTCGGGGATGACATAAACCGGCCTTCCCTGCGGGTGATGTCGCTGTGACAACGAGGAACGACGCCCTGCGCAGGCTCGCGGCGGCGGAATCGCTCCTCGTCTGCCTTGACTTCGACGGCACGCTCGCCGAGCTTGCCACCGATCCCTACGCCGTGCGGACGCACCCGACGGCGCTGCGGGCACTGACGGTGCTGAGCGAGACACCGAGTACGACGGTCGCGGTGCTGTCCGGGCGCCACCTGGATGGGCTGCGTCGGGTCTTTCCGCTGGGCGATCCCGTTGTCCTGGTCGGGTCCCACGGCGCCGAGCCAACGCAGGGTGCGGTGACCCTCAGCGAGGGCGACACCGCTTACCTCGACCGAATCCAGGACGTCCTGGAGGAACTCGCGCAGCCGCCCGCCTACGTAGAGGTCAAGCCGTACCAGCGCGTCCTCCACGTCGCGCCCCTGGCGGAGCGGGATAGCGCCGCCGCCGAGGCACTGTTGGCGCGGGCGGCGCGGATTGATACCGGGGGCCGCCCGGTGACGGAAGGGCGCAACGTCGTTGAGTTCTCGGCGGTGGATGTGACCAAGGGCAGCTGGCTGGCGCGCTTCAAACAGGGCTTCGACGCCACTCTCTTCGCCGGGGACGACACGACCGACGAGTCGGCGCTTTCCGCACTGGGGCCGCGGGATGTGGGGATCAAAGTTGGGCCGAAGCCCACCGTCGCGCCCCTGCGCGTGGCGAGGGTCGAGGACATGGCTGCCTTCCTCAGCGACCTCGCGCGGGAGCGACGACGGTACGCCCCGGAATGAACTCGGTGTCCAGGATGATGCGGGGGGCGGGCGCGGTGGCGTCGATAAGCGAGCTCAGCATGGCCCCGACCTCGCTGCCCTTGCGCGTGTTGGGTTGATCCACTGTGGTCAGGCCGAGGTGGCGGGCGGCGGCGATGCCGTCGAAGCCCGTGACCGAGAGATCTGCTGGCACGCGCGAACCATAAGCGTCGAACACGCCGAGGGCCATGGAGTCCGTCGTGCACAGCACCGCGGTGAGCTCCGGGTGGGCGCCGATGAGCTCGCGGGCGCCGTCGGCGGCGGAGGCGAGGTCGTTGAGGTGACGGTTGACTATGGGCACCTCGGCGATGCCGGCTGCGTGGAAGATCTCCAGCGCTCCCTTTACGCGGGCGCGCTGAACATGCATGTCGGAGCCGGGAACGCGGCTCTCGGGGACGAATCCGTTGTGGGGGGCGCTGAAGAGGCGCTTTGTCAGGATCCCGATGCGCCGGTGGCCTGCCTCCACCAATGCGCGGGCGGTGGGTTGGATGGCGTGGAAGTCGTCAATGCCCACGAAGGGCACGTCGTGGAGCCCCGTCGGCTGGTCGCACACCACAAGGGGAAGGCCACGCGCGCGGGCCGCGGCGAGGTGGGGGTCGCCCCCCGGCACGGAGTAGACCACAAAGCCGTCCACAATCGCGCTGGTGACCAGGTCGTTGTCTCCCTCGTGACCGGCGGCGGGGATGAGCGTCAGCGAGTAGCGGGTTTGCTTGCTCAGCCCGGCGAGAAACGCCACAGACGCCTGGTCTTCGAAGGCGTAGGACAGCGCCTCTGTCAAGATGACGCCGACGGCCCCGGCCCGCGACGTGCGCAAGGAGCGCGCGGTCGGGTTCGGCCCCGAGTAACCGATCTCCTTGGCGGCGGCGAGAATGCGCTCGCGCAGCTCAACAGACAATTGGTCGGGCCGGTTATAGGCATTGGAAACCGTCGTGCGCGAGACCCCCAACACCGCCGCCACCGAAGCCAACGTGGGCGGGGGCGCCGGTGGGTCCTTGCGTCGTGCCATGCCTAGCATGCTAGCTGTGAGACACCTCACCTGCGGAAGTGGGCGCTGGCTGGGCTCTAATTGAAAGCAGTTTCTAATAGTGGTTCGATGGTATCCATGCTTACTCGCTCATTGCTTCACACGTGCGCCCTGACCGTTGCATCGGCCACTGCGTTGACCCTCTCTGCCTGCTCTGGCGGATCCGACACCACGAGCACGGCGTCCGGCACGGCGTCCGGCACGGCATCGGGCATCCCCACCGACACTGAAACCACCAACGTAGTGGCTACCACCCAGGTGTGGGCCGATGTGGCGAGTGTCGTGCTGGGCAAGGAGATCCCGGCGGTCATCTCTAATCCCTCTACCGATCCCCATGACTTCGAACCGGCCGCCTCTGACCTAGCGAAGGTCACCTCGGCGGGACTTGTTGTGGCCAACGGCGGTGCTTACGACGCGCGGGTCTACACCGCCGCTGACGCCGGCAACGTGGTGTCAGCGCTTCCCCTGACCGAAGCGGAGCACGACCACGAGTCCGAATCTGGGCACAACCACGAGTCCGAATCTGAGCACGACCACGAGGGGACCGAGCACATCTGGTATTCCACCAAGGCTGTCGGCGAGGTGGGTGACACACTCGCCGAGAAGGCCAGCGAGCGGGGACTCGCCGCGGATACGGCCACGCTCGACGCCCGCCTGGAGTCCATCGCCGCCGCCGTGGCCACTCTGCCCAGCGCCCGCGTTGCCCAAACCCACCCGATCGCGGACGCTATCGTCGACGAGTCCGCGCTCGAGGACGTCACGCCCGAGTCATTCCGCGACGCAACCCTGGACGAGTCCGAGCCTTCGAACGCCGCCGTCGCCGAGTTCGTGGACAAGCTGCGCAACGGCGAGATCGACGTGCTCATCTCCAATCCGCAGAGCCCCAACGGCGTGAGCGACCGCCTCGTGGCCGAGGCCAAGGCCAACAACGTGCCCGTGGTGGAGGTGTGCGAAACGCCGCAGGACGGACAGAAGTTCCTGGAATACTTCGAGCGGGTTGTTCGCGAGATCGGTGAGGCGGTGCGGTGACCGCACGTCTCATCGACGCCGCCGTCACCCCCCTTTTCAGCGACCTCAACCTCGAGCTCGGCCCCGGCGAGATAGTCGCCATCCTCGGCCCAAACGGGGCCGGCAAATCCACCCTGCTGCACACCATTCTGGGAACGCGCCGCCTCACCAGCGGCCGTGTCGAGGTGTCGGGGCGAGTTGGGTTCATTCCCCAACAACGCATGTTCCCGGACGTCCCCTGCCGAGTACGGGACCTCGTGTCCTTGTCGTTGGCGCACGGGATCGTGAAGGGTCGCCGGGCGCGGCGGGAGGACGTCGAGAAGCTGCTTGCCTACGTTGGTGCCGAGCACCTCGCGGACCAGCGAGTGGGCACCCTCTCAGGGGGTCAGCAGCAGCTCGTCCGGCAAGCGCAGGCCTTTGCAAACCAGCCCGAGGTCCTGCTCGCCGACGAGCCGTTTTTGTCTCTCGACGTGGCGCGCCAGCGGGACACCGTGAAACGGATCTCGGAGTGCGGCGCGTCCGTGCTCATCGTGACGCACTCCATCGACCCGGTGGCTGACGTCGTGGACCGGATTCTCTACCTGGGCCCGCGGGGCCACGTGCTCGGCACGTGTGGCGACGTCATGAGGTCGGACGTGCTCTCCGATCTCTACGGCACGACTGTCGACGTCGTGACCGTCCGTGGAAAGACGGTGGTGATCTGATGGGCGCGCTCCACACCGCCGTTGAGCAAACCGCCTACCTGCTCACCTTCGACTTCGTCACCTCCTCGCTCATCGCCTCGGCGCTGCTGGGGCTGCTGTCGGGGATGATCGCGCCGCTGGTTGTCATCCGAAGAATGTCGTTTGGTGTGCACGCTACCTCCGAGCTGGCGCTGATGGGCGCGGCCGCTGCGCTGCTGTTCGGCGTCTCGATCGAGTGGGGTGCCATCGCCGGTTCGGTCGCTGCCGCGATCGCGCTTGCGCTGCTCGGCTTGCGCGGCGGCAACGACGCCGCCATCGGCGTGGTCATGAGCTTCGGCATGGGCATCTCTGTGCTGTGCTTACACCTCTACCCCGGGAACTCGACCAAGGCGCTCGCGCTGCTCACCGGCCAAATTGTCGGCGTGTCTACCTCCGGGATCACGTCGCTCGCGGCCGTGGCCGTCCTCGTCGCTGCAACGCTCGTCCTGTTGTGGCGCCCGCTCATGTTCGCGTCTCTTGACCCCGAGATGGCCGCCGCGAGGGGCGTGCGCGTGCGCTGGCTCGCTGCGGTCTTCGCCGTCCTGCTCGGGCTGACGGCCGCGCAAGCCGTGCAGGTTGTCGGCTCCCTGCTGGTCATGTCGCTGCTTATCGCGCCCGGCGCGAGCGCGGTGGCGCTGTCCGCCAACCCGCTGCGCGCGGTTGTGTTGTCCGTGGTTGTCGCGGAAACGGCGGCCGTCGGTGGCCTCCTGCTCTCCCTCGCCCCGGGGTTGCCGGTGAGCGTCACGGTTTCGTTCATCTCCTTCGCCATTTACCTCGTCTGTTGGTTCGTCGCGCGGGCGAGGGGCCGCCGGATCGTGGCACCGAACGGAGCACCCAAAGAGGCCGGCTCTAGGGTGTAGCGGGTGACACTGACGAAGCGCTCCATGATCCACGGCGGGCGCGAACGAACCTGGGTGGAGGTCGCGCAGGGGCGGGCCGAGACCCTCCTTCTCTTCCTCCACGGCTCCCAGCAATCCGCCACCGTGGCCCGCCACTTCACCGCGCGCACCTTCGACGCATTCGCCGCGCGGAACTGCACCGTCGTCTACCCCAACGGCGTCGGACACCACTTCAACGACCTACGCGTCGGCTTAGCCGAGAGCGCCCGCACGCTGGGTATCGACGACGTCGGTTTCCTCACCGAGCTCGTGTCACGCTACGACGTCTCCCGCGTGATCGGCTGCGGATTTTCCAACGGCGGGCAGATGCTCATTCGCATGCTTTTCGACGCCCCCGCGTCCCTCCACGGCGTCGCCCTGTTCGGCGCCTCTGCGCCGGCCGAAGGCAACGCCATCTGCGGCCCGGCGGCGTGGGTTCCCACCCCCGTCCTCGCGGTGCAGGGCACCGCCGACCCCATCGTTCCCTACGCCGGTGGCGAGGCCGGGATCGGCGGCCGAAACCGCGGCATGACGCGCTCTGCGCTCGATTCCGCGGCCTACTTCGCCTCGCTCAACGGCGCGCCGCGCCATGAAACCTCGCAGGCCCGAGACGGCGTGCGCGTCGACCGCTGGACAGGAGGCGCGGCCCCGGTCGAGTTGTGGAGCGTCGAAGGAATGGGCCACGTCGTGCCAGCCCCGAACACACTCGACCCCAGCCTGGGCCCCGGGACGGACAAGGTGGTGGGCGCGGAGCTCGTCGCTACGTTCTTTGGGCTCTAAGCCTTCGCTGCGCGGCGCTGGCGGGCGAACTCAGCCAAGGTGACTCCGGCCGCCACGGAGGCGTTCAGAGACTCGACCCAGCCCTCCGTCGGGATGGACATGATGACGTCGCAGTTTTCCCTCACCAGGCGGGAGATGCCCTTGCCCTCGGAACCGACGACGATGACAACTGGGTCAGTCGCGCCGTCGAAGGTGTCCAGGGTGTGTTCGCCACCCGCGTCAAGGCCGACGACCATGTAGCCGTTGTCCTTAAACTCCTTGATCGTGCGCGTGAGGTTCGTCGCCTTCGCCACGGGCAGGCGCGCCGCGGTTCCTGCCGAGGTCCGCCACGCCACGCCGGTGACCTGGGCAGAGCGACGCTCGGGGATGATCACCCCATGCCCGCCAAACGCCGCGGTGGAGCGGATTACCGCGCCGAGGTTGCGCGGATCGGTGATGTTGTCCAGCATGACAAACATGCCGGTCTGACCGCGGTCGCGCACCGCCCCGATGAGGTCGAAGACGTCTGCGTAGACGTAGGGCCGAATGCGAAGCCCGACGCCCTGGTGCAGGCCGTTGCCGGTCATGTTGTCCAGGTCGGTGCGGGGAACCTCCTGCACGGTGATTCCCTGCGCGGTGGCCAGGGTGACGGCCTCGCTGAGCCGGTCGTCGTGCCCGGTGCCTTGGGCGACGTAGAGCGCGTCGGCCGGAACCTTGGCCAGCAGGCACTCCACAACCGGGTTGCGCCCCACCACGAGATCGATGCTCTCGCGCTCGTGCCGCCCCGCCGCCCGGCGCTCCCGCTGCAACTTGCGCTTGTGGGCGGCGTGGTAGACGCGATCTTCTGCCTTCGGGGTCGCCCCCTTGCCCTTCAGCCCGCGGCGACGCTGGCCACCGGATCCCTTGGCGGCACCCTTCTTGCTGGTCTTTTGGACATCGGGACGCTGGTAGGGCTTTGCCATGTGTGATCGATTCCTTGCGTTTTCGGTTGCGTTGTTCTTTAGCTCAGGGACCACGTGGGCCCGTCGGGCGTGTCGGTCACTGCGATGCCCGCCGCCGCGAGCCGATCGCGTACGTCATCCGCCACCGCCCAGTCTTTGTTCGCCCGTGCCTTTGTCCGCCGCTCCAGCTCGGCGCCGACGAGGACACCGAGGGCGTGCTGCATAGTTTCAGCGGACCGTTCTGCGCCCGGGCCGGACTCCACCCAGGCCACGGGGTCGATGCCCAGGACATCCGCCATTGCGCGGACCTGCCCCGCGATCTCTCCCGCCTCGGCGTGTTTGCCCGCTGCCAGGAGCTTATTGCCTTCGCGCACCGAATTGTGAATCTCCGCCAGCGCGCGCGGCACCGCAAAGTCCTCCTCCATAGCGCCCTGGAAAGCGCCAGTCCAGGTGGTTTTGGCCGGTGCTGTGCCCAGCGCTCCCACCCGCAGGACGAACTCCTCAATGCGCCGGTACCCCGCGGCTGCCTCCTGCACGGCTTCGGGGGAGTACTCCAACACGCTGCGGTAATGCGCGGAACCAAGGTAGTAACGCAGCTCCACCGGCCTTACCGCGTCCAGCATGGTGTCGATGCTTAACACGTTGCCGAGGGATTTGGACATCTTCTCCCCCGCCATGGTGACCCAGTGGTTGTGCATCCAGTACCGGGCGAACCCGTCCCCGGCGGCATGGGATTGCGCCTGCTCGTTCTCGTGGTGCGGGAACTGCAGGTCCAACCCGCCACCGTGGATATCGAAGGTGCCGCCGAGGTACCACGTGGCCATCGCGGAGCATTCAAGGTGCCAGCCGGGCCGCCCGTCCCCCCACGGCGTGGGCCAGCTCGGCTCGCCGGGTTTCGCCGCCTTCCACAAGGCGAAGTCCAAAGCGGAGCGCTTGCTTGTCGACGCCCCCTCGCCCTGCTCCATATCCGCCGGGCGGTTCCCGGACAGCGAGCCGTAATCGGTACCGGAGGCAGCGACCCACGCGTTGACATCGAAATACACTGACCCGTCTGAGGGGTAGGCAAACCCGGCGTCGATCAGGCGGCGCATGTACTCCACCATCTGGGTCACGTGGCCCGTGGCCCGTGGCTCCACGGAGGGAGGCAGCACGCCGAGCGTTGCGTAGGCGCGGGAAAACTCCCGCTCGTGCGTCGACACCCACTCCCACCAGGGCCGGTCATGCTCTGCGGCTTTGGCCAGGATCTTGTCGTCGATGTCGGTGACGTTGCGGACGAACGCGACGTCGTAACCCAGGGCGGTGAACCAGCGGCGCACGATGTCGAAGGCCACGCCCGAACGCAGGTGCCCGATGTGGGGGGCCGCCTGCGGGGTCGCACCACACACGTACATGGACACCCGGCCCGGTTCGAGGGGGGTGAACTCCCGGAAGCTGCGGGAGGCGGTGTCAAAGATGCGCTGCTGGGAACTCACGCGGTCTAGTCTAACTGTCCTGGCAGTTCAACCAGTGCGGTGGCGATGGCCGCGCGCCCCTCCCCGGATCCGGTAAATCCCATGTGGTCGGTAGTGGTCGCGGACACCGACACCGGCGCGCCGAGGGCCTGCGACAAGACCCGCTCCGCCTCCTCGCGCACAGGGCCCATGCGGGGGGTCTGGGCGATGAGCTGGACTGAGACGTTGATGACGGTGACGCGGTGGGCGTCGATAAGCTCCCTGAGCTCGGCGAGCAGCCGTGCCCCCGTCACGCCCTCGTACTCGGGGCGGCCAACGCCGACGAAGGAACCGAGGTCCCCGAGGCCGGCGGCGGAAAGGACTGCGTCGACGACGGCGTGGGTGACGACGTCGCCGTCGGAGTGCCCCTCACAGCCGCCGACGTCACTGTGGAGGATTCCCGCGATCCAGCACGGCTTAGCGGCCTCGATGCGGTGGGCGTCAAAGGCGTTGCCGATGCGCAGGTTGGCGGGCATGGGGGCGTCTACCTTTCGTCGGGGGCGGGGCGTGTGGAGGGGACGTCGAAAATCGTCGGTTCTGCCTCGTCGGTGATGCTCGTGGCCAGGCGCAGGTCGATGGGGGTTGTGACTTTAAACGCCATCGGGTCACCCTGCACCGTGGTTACGTCCACGCCGAACCATTCCATCACACTGGCGTCATCGGTGGCGGTGAAACTCGGCGCGGTGCGAAAGTAGGCCTCGTTTGCGGCGCGCAGCGTGCGCAGGTCGAAACCCTGCGGGGTTTGAACAGCGCGAAGCGCTGCCCGCTCTGGTGTCGATACCACGCGCGGCCCGTCCACGACCTTGACCGTGTCCGCCACGGGGACCACCGGGACGACGGCGTCGCTACCTGCGAGCACGGCGCGGGTGACGCGGGCGATCATGCCGGGGGGAGTCAGCGCGCGGGCCGCGTCGTGGATGAGGACCACGGCGTCGTCGTAAGGAATAGCCCGCAGGCCGTTGAACACCGAGTCTGCCCGCTCCTTGCCACCGTGGGCGAAGGTCACCTCGTGGCCCGCAAGGCACGAGCGCGCGAAGTCATCCATCTCGGGGCTGACCAACACGACGATGTCGTCGACGATTTCGGAGGTCTCCATGGCGGTGACGGAGCGCTCCAGCAGGCTCCGCCCGCGCAGCGGGACAAACGCCTTGGGCACCGAGGCCCCCAATCGGGTCCCCTGCCCGGCGGCGGCGACAAGCGCAACGACGCGGCGCGACACGCCCGGCCCCCTAGGTCAGGCCGTCGGCATCATCGTCGGCGTCATCGGCATCATCGAAGCTCAGATCGTCCAGATCGATGTCGTCTTCCGGCTCGGACTCCGGTGCGAACGAGATGCCCGCGGCCACCTGGCGCTCAATGATCTCAGCGATGCCGGACTCCATCTCGTCGGCCTTCTTCTCGTCCACCGGCTGCGCCAGAGCGAGCTCGCCGACGAGGATCTGGCGCGCCTTGCCTAGCATGCGCTTCTCCCCCGCGGACAGGCCTTTGCCCTGGTCCCGCCGCCACAGGTCGCGGACAACTTCGGCGACCTTGTTGATATCACCCGAGGCGAGCCTCTCCTGGTTTGCCTTGTAGCGCCGCGACCAGTTCCCGGCCTCTTCCACGTCTGTTTCACGCAGCACGGAGAAGACCTTCTGCAGCCCGTCCTCATTGACGACGTCGCGCACACCGACCAATTCGGCGTTCTTCACGGGCACGCGCACCTCCAGATCGGACTGGAGAATCGAGAGGACGAGGAAGTCGAGTGCCTCCCCGCCGATCTCGCGTTGCTCAATGTCGGCGATGCGTGCCGCGCCGTGGTGCGGGTAGACAACAACTTCTCCGACTTTAAAATCCATCAACTCTCCTTGGTGCCCGTGCTGTAGCCCCACTACCTTAGCACCGGGTCCTCACACCCGGCCCGCCGAGCCCGGCCACCCCCGATTGACCCCCATTGGCCCGCCTAGAGTGCTGGGAAAGTGTGAGAATGCCCGGCCTCACCGCGTGAAACTGGGAAAACGAGGGGGGCGGGGCTAAGGTTGTTCGCAGAAAGCCAAAAAGCCCACATAGCGACGCCTGTTTAGCGCTCCGTTACGTGCCCCGTGAAGATACTTATGGAGGACTCTCACGTGTTGTCCCTCAAGCCGGCGACTGCCGTCTCCGCCGCCACTGTGACCGCCCTGACCGCCCTGCTCCTCGCGGGCTGCTCCGCCGGCCAGATCACCCAGACCTCCGACCAGGTTGCCGCGGTTGACGGGGCAAGCGCCTCGGGCACGGCCACAGACGTCTCCGCGCAGGACGTCACCGTCATTGTGCAGGAAGACGGAACCGCTGCGCTGAAGTTCACGGCTTTCAACCAGAACAACTCCCGCACCCCGCACCGCCTGCTCAACGCAACCGTCTCCGGCGCCCCCGTGGCCCTGGGCGCGACCTCGGAGATCCCCGCGCAGTGCACCCTGGTCGCCGACTCCGCGGATTCCATTGAAAGCCTGCCGAAGGCGCCCAACGACTGCATCCAGTACGTTGCAACGACCGTCGATAATCGCAGTTTCGCTTACGGGGGCACCGCCCCCGTCGCCCTGACCTTCGACGACGGCAAGCTCGAGGTTCAGGCCCCCGTCTCCGCGCCGATGCTGCCCTCCGGCCAGTCGGCACGGTCGGACAACCAGGCTGAGGCAGTCGCCGAGTCGCACTAAGCTTTTCGACGGCACCCGCCCCGGGCTCTCGCCTGTGGCGGGTTTTTTGCGCGCACCGGGCCGTGTCTGGCCCGTCACTTAGAGTATGCGCATGGCGAAAAAGCAACGCGTCGTGCATACCTGCTCCGAGTGCGGTTACTCCTCCCCGAAGTGGCTGGGCCGCTGCCCAGAGTGCGGGTCATGGGGCACTTTGCAGGAGGAAACTCCGCTCACCGCCGCGGCGCCGGCGCCGCCCGGTGCCACGCGTCTGGTAGCGCTCACGCCCGCCTCACCGGCAAGCCCGATCACGGAGGTCGACGCAGCAGCGGGGCGCACCATGCCCTCTGGGATCGGGGAGCTCGACCGTGTCCTCGGCTCCGGCGTCGTGCCCGGTTCGGTCGTGCTGATGGCGGGAGAACCCGGGGTTGGCAAGTCCACCTTGCTGCTGGAGGTTGCCTCGCGCTGGTCCCAAGTGGACGCACGCACCGCCCTCTACGTCACCGCGGAGGAATCCGCAGGGCAGGTTCGCGCGCGTGCCGAGCGCACTGGGGCGCTCCACCAGACCCTTTACCTCGCCGCGGAGTCCAACCTCGACGTCGTGTTCGGCCACGTCCAGCAGGTCAAGCCCTCCCTGCTGGTGGTGGACTCTGTGCAGACAATGATCGCGGCGGGGGTTGAGGGCGTGCCGGGCGGGGTGGCGCAATCCCGCGCCGTCACCGCAGCGCTGACCACCTTGGCAAAAACCTCCAACATTCCGGTTTTCCTGGTCGGGCACGTAACCAAAGACGGCAACGTGGCCGGGCCGCGGGTGCTGGAGCACCTCGTCGACGTCGTGTTGAACTTTGAGGGCGACAGGCAGTCAAGCCTGCGCCTGCTGCGCGGCATCAAGAATCGGTTCGGCGCGACGGACGAGGTCGGTTGCTTCGAGCAGACGTCCGAGGGCATCCGTGAGGTGCCCGACCCCTCGGCGTTGTTTCTCTCCCACCGTGGCCAGACCCCCGATGGCTCCGCCGTCACCGTGGCGATGGACGGGGTACGCCCCATCCTGGCGGAGGTGCAGTCTCTCACCGTCGATCCGGTGAATAAGAGCCCGCGCCGCGTGGTCACGGGCCTGGACTTCAACCGGGTCCCCATGGTCCTGGCCGTATTGCAGGCGCGCTGCGGTGAGCGGACCAACGACAAGGACGCGTACGTCGCCACAGTGGGGGGCATGCGCATCTCAGAAACCGCCATGGACTTGCCTGTCGCGCTTGCCACCTGGTCGAGCCTGCACGAGCGGCCCCTGCCAGAGAAAACCGTTGTGGTGGGGGAGGTGGGCCTGGCTGGAGAGTTGCGGCAGGTTCCCAACCTGGCCAGGAGGCTGCAGGAGGCAGCTCGGCTGGGGTACGAGCGCGCGATTGTTCCCGCTGGGGAGCCGGTCGCCGTGGGCGGGATGCGCATCGAGCGGCCCCGCACGCTGCGCGAGGCGATCGCGCTGGTCGCCGGAGGTGCCTGAGTACCCGCGGTTAAGATGGCCCCATGACGGAATCCGCCACACCAGGTGAAGGTGGGCCGGCAGACCTGCGCGAGACGTTGCAGACTCTGGCCCCTGGCACTGCCCTCCGCGACGGGCTGGAGCGCATTAAGAGTGGGCGCACTGGCGGGCTCGTCGTGATCGGTGACACCGCCGAACTCGACGACATCTGCGACGGCGGGATCACCTTCGACATCCCCTTTCAGCCCACCATGCTGAGGGAGCTGAGCAAGATGGACGGTGCGGTCGTCCTCTCCTCGGACGCTGCCCGGATTACTCGCGCGAACGTGCAACTCGTGCCGTCCCCGTCGTACCCCACCGTGGAATCGGGCACCCGCCACCGCGCCGCCGAGCGCACGGCGCTGCAGACGGGCCTGCCGGTGGTGTCTGTCTCGGCGTCCATGAGCACCCTCACCCTCTACGCGCAAGGCCAGCGCCACCCGCTGGAGCAGCCCGCCGTTTTGCTCCAACGCGCGAACCAGGCCTTGTCGACGGTGGAGCGCTACCGCACCCGGCTAGACATGGCCAACCAGCGGTTATTCGTGGCCGAGATGAACAATTACGCCACGGTGGGTGACGTGTTGAACGTGCTGCAGCGTCAGATCATGATGGAGCGTGCCGCCAACGACATGGACGAAAACATCGTGGAGCTGGGGGTGGACGCGCGCCAGCTCACGCTCCAGCTGACGGAGCTGCGCGGGGCGGCCGACGACCTTGACCTGCTTGTTCGAGATTACATTGTCGCGGATGCGGTGCCCGACGATGACCGCGTGGCCGACACCCTCGCCGCACTGGCCGCGCTGCCAGATTCCGAGCTACTCAACTCCCCTTCCCTGGCTCGGGTTCTGGGCCTGCCGGCCACGGAGGAGAACTTCATGGAGGGGGTCGTCCCGCGCGGGTACCGCGCGCTCTCGCGCATCCCCCGCGTGCAACGCTTCCTCATGGACCACATCGTCGCGGAGTTCGCGGAGTTGCCCTCGCTCATTCGCGCCGAGCCCGAGGATATCGTGGCCGCCGAGCGCGTCTCGCCCTTGTGGGCGCGGCACATTTACGACGGCCTGCGCCGGCTGAGCTAGAGCGCCTTATCGCAGCGCGAAGTCGGCGGGGTCCGAAGCCCGGTTGCCGATCACCGCGTGGAGGTAGTACGAACCCGCGGGCACGGCCTGGCGGTTCGTACAGCGGCCGGGCTGGGAGTCGTTTCGGGACCACACGGCCTCGAACTCGCGGGGCTTGCCCGGCGCGAATGTCTCCGACCCAGTGAGGACGGCGGCGTGGCAGTCCGTATCCGACCACACTCGCTGGTTCGTGGCCATGTTGTAGACCTCAAAGCGGAGCTGGTTGGCCGTGAGATCGATGACGCAGTCGACGGCTGTTGGGTTTTCCACCGTCATAAAGAAGTCGGGCTGCTTGTGTGCGTCGTAACTCGGCTCGCTCGTCCGAGCGGAGATCTTCAGATCCTCTAAAGCGCAGGAGTTCTTGCCCGCCGCAGCGTTCGCTGAAGTGGTCGTCGATGGTGTGGACCCCGTCGTTGTCGCGCTCGCCGTCGTCGTTTCCTCTGACACCGTGACGGTCGGTTCGGTGACGACGGTGTCAGGCACCACCGTTGTCGTATCGCTGCCCTGATCGGATGACCCCGAGCGCGCCCACGCCGTCAAACCCCAGATGAGGAGGGCGAGGAGGACCAGCACAATCCCGAAGGCCGCAAAGCGGCGGCGGCGGTAGATCTCGGGCGGCAGGGGCCTCGGGGTGGTCGGCTTCTGCGGAGGGCGGCGGTACGTCACGCGAGCAATTTTAGCGGGCGAAACGCTCCAAAACGGGCTCGACGCGGCCGTCTTCTAGTCGGTATCGAGCGGCGACGACGCCCAGCGTCCCAGCGTCAAGTCCGTCGCGGACCGCGGGAACGCGGTCGATGAGGTGCTCAGCCGTGATCCGTGCGTGCTCCTTTTCCACCCCGGCGCGGCCCTCGGCGCCATGCGCCTGAGCCTCGATCACGCTGGGGGCGATCTTTTCGACGAACACCCGCTGCAACCCCACAGGCACCACGGCGTCCTCCACGGCTGTGACCGCAGCGCCAACCGCGCCGCAGGCCTCGTGGCTCAGCACGATGACCAGCTTCACACCGAGGGTCTCCACCGCGAAATCGAGGGATCCAGACACGGTCGCATCCACGCAGGCCCCCGCGGTGCGGATGACGAAGATGTCGCCCAGCCCGGCATCGAAGAGCATCTCCACCGGCACGCGCGAGTCCGAACACCCGAGGACCGCCGCGACGGGGGCCTGCCCGCCACGCAGTTCTTCTCGACGATTGCGGTCCGAATTGGGCCGCACCACCGAGTCATCGGCGAAACGCTGGTTGCCCTCGAGGAGCTGGGTCCACACGGCGAGGGGTGATGTCACAGTGGTCATGGCAACTATTGTGTCACTCATTGTGATTGAACCCGCCGATGTGATCCGCTTTTTCCGGGACAACGCCCGCGACCTGCCGTGGCGCCGGCCCGGCACAACCCCGTGGGGCATCCTGCTGTCCGAAGTGATGAGCCACCAGACTCCCGTTGCCCGCGTCGCGCCCGTGTGGGAGGAATGGATCGGGAAGTGGCCGGACCCGGCGTCATTCGCCGCCGCCCCGACCGACGCGGTGCTGCGCGCTTGGGGGACGCTGGGGTACCCGCGCAGGGCGCTGCGACTTGTGGAGTGCGCGCGGGTGATCGTCGAGAAGCATGATGGCCGCGTGCCCTCGGAGGTGGATGATCTCCTCGCCCTGCCCGGTATCGGCGACTACACCGCCAGGGCTGTGTCGTGCTTCGCGTTCGGGCGGAATGTGGCGGTGGTGGACACGAACGTGCGGCGGATCTACGCGCGCGCCGTCGACGGGCAGTTCCTCGCGCGGCCGCGCAAACGCGAGCTCGTCGACGTTGCCACGCTCCTCCCGCCCACCGACGGCCCGACGTTTTCCGCGGGTCTGATGGAACTCGGCGCGCTGGTGTGCGTCGCAACCTCCCCGCGCTGCGAGTCCTGCCCCCTCGAACGCAGCTGCGCCTGGGTCGCGGCGGGGCGGCCCGAACCGACCGCAGAGCAGCTCGCCGGCCGCCCCCGCCAGAAGTTTGCCGGCACCGATCGCCAGGTGCGGGGCAAGATCATGAAAGTGCTGCGTGACTCATCCGAACCCGTCTCCCCGCTTGTCATCAATGCGGTGTGGCCCGACGCCGCCCAGCTCTCGCGCGCGCTGTACTCGCTTCTCGACGACAACCTCGCCGCGCAGGACGAAAGCGGCTACTTCCACTTGCCGCGGTAGGTAAACCCACCGGGCAGGTTCATCCACACCCCGCCGCGGGAGTTCACGGTCACCGGACCCAGCTTGGTAGACATGGACGCGCCCGACTTCGACACGTTGATCCACGAGTTTTTGCCGACCTTTTTCCGACTGCGAAACAAAAAGCCCATGGGCATAGCGTAGACGCTCCGATACCGTGCTCGCCGGAGAGGTGATTAGGGGAAAACTATTGCGCGAAAACACTATTTGGTGCGGGTACATACATTAGAGTGCGCTGCATGTCGGTTATGAAATACATCACTCACGCGGCGGTGTCTGTGGCAGCCGCCGCCACCTTTGTCGCTCCGGCCCCCGCCTCCGCGCAGAGTTCCGTAGATAGCCTGAGCAGCGGAATTGAACACGCCGCGACCACCCCCGCCGGAAGCCTGCTCGCGGGCTATGACCCCTTCTACGATGACCCGGTCCCCGACCTCGGCTCCCCCGGCACCCTGCTGCGCTCCCAGGCGGCACCTCACCTTTTGAACATCCTGGGCCCGGATTTCCCCGGTTACGCCGAACGGATCTTGTACACCTCTACGACGGTCACCGGCGATCCCGTCGCCACTTCCGGTTTCGTCATTCAACCGGCGACGCAGTGGGCGGGGCCCGGGCCAACTCCGACGGTTGTGTTCGCCCCCGGGACCCGCGGCTCCTCTGACGCGTGTGCACCGTCGCGTGGACCGGGGTTTGCGGCGCAGGTTGGCCTGCCCGGCCCGGCCGCGGGCATCAATTACGAGCTGCACGCCTACGAAGCCGCGGCAGCGTTGGGCATGCGCGTCGTCGTCGTGGATTACATCGGGCTGGGTACCCCGGGAGCCCACACCTACGTCCTCCACGACGAGGAAGGCCACGCGGTCCTTGACGCCGCACGCGCAGTCGTTTCGGCCGGCGACCCTGTCGCCTTCTACGGCTACTCACAGGGCGGTGGCGCGTCGGCGGCAGCTGCGGAGCTGCAGCCAACCTACGCCCCGGAGCTCAACGTCAAGGGCACATTCGCAGGCGCCCCACCAGCGGACCTCCTGGCCACCATGACAGGCGTGGAGAACTCCTCGATCGTGGCGGTCCTCGGCTACGCCATCAACGGCTGGGCGGCGCGCTACCCGGAACTGGCACAAGTAGTCGACGAAAACGTCAACCCTCGCGGTCGCGAACTCGTGGCGGCCACCGCCAACTCGTGCATACCCGATGACGTCCTCCGCTGGGGCCTGACCAACACCGCATCACTGACGACATCGGGCCAATCCCTCTCCGACATCGTGTTCAGCCGCCCCGACATCGCCGCCTACTTCGAATCTCAGAAACTCGGCCGGCGCACCCCCACGTCCCCCATCATGGTCTCCACCGCGGGCAGCGACGACCTTGTTCCGAGCGAACAAGCAAGGCAGCTCGCCCGCGACTATTGCGCGGCGGGAGCAACCACGACGATGCTGGACGAGGGCTTGCCTGCCCTCACCCCCGGCATCAAGCTGGGGGGTAACCACGTCGCCGGAGTTCTCACAGAACTCGTTCCCTCCATGACGTGGGTCGTTGACCGCTTCAACGGCGTGCCCGCCGGATCGAACTGCGGCCAATTCTAACCCGGCTTAGACGGGCTGTCCTGCGGCCGCGGGCCCTTCGCTGTCCTCACCGGGCGATTGCTGCCGGGGCACGTCCGGGACGACCTGCGGCTCGGGCTGGATATCGCGGACTTCCCCCTCGCCGGCATCGGCATCGAAGGTGCCCGCGGGGATGGGCCGCGGCCGAGAGGCGAAGGTGAACGTTGCCTCCTCGGCGACCTTGCCGCGGCTCGTTCGAGCCGCCTCCACGTCACCATCCCAGTTCTCAACGTCGACCGAGACGATCTCCCCGGCACCGATCTCGCCAAACAGAATCTTCTCGGACAAGACGTCCTCGATCTCGCGCTGAATCGTGCGACGCAGCGGGCGAGCGCCCAGGACCGGGTCGAAACCGCGCAGTGCGAGCAGGTTCTTCGCCTTGTCGCTCAGCTCGATGCCCATGTCTTGTGCCGCGAGGTTCTTGTCCACGCGACCGATCATGAGGTTGACCATCTCCACGATCTCGTCCTGCGTGAGCTGGCGGAAGACGACGATCTCGTCGATGCGGTTGAGGAACTCGGGCCGGAAGTGCTTCTTCAGCTCGTCTTGAACCTTGTTCTTCATCCGCGCGTACTGGGCATCAGCGTCGGTGGCGGTGCTACCCGAGAAGCCGAGGCCAACGGCCTTCGAGATGTCACCGGTGCCGAGGTTCGACGTGAAGATCAGCACCGTGTTCTTGAAGTCCACCACACGGCCCTGCCCGTCGGTGACGTGCCCTTCTTCCAGCACCTGGAGCAGGGTGTTGTAGATCTCCTTGTGCGCTTTCTCGATCTCGTCGAAAAGGACGACCGAGAACGGCTTGCGGCGCACCTTCTCCGTGAGCTGACCGCCCTCCTCGTAACCGACGTACCCGGGAGGGGCACCAAAGAGTCGCGACGCCGTGAAGCGGTCGTGGAACTCACCCATGTCGACCTGGATCAGGGAGTCTTCATCGCCAAAGAGGAACTCCGCCAGCGCCTTCGACAGCTCGGTCTTACCGACGCCCGAGGGGCCCGCGAAGATGAAGGAACCGGAGGGTCGCTTCGGGTCCTTCAGGCCAGCGCGGGTGCGCCGGATCGAACGCGACACCGCGCGGACGGCCTCGTCCTGGCCGATGATGCGCTTGTGCAGCTCGTCTTCCATGTTGAGCAGGCGGGAAGACTCGGACTCGGTGAGCTTGAACACCGGAATGCCGGTCCAGTTGGCCAGCACTTCCGCGATCTGCTCTTCGCCCACCTCGGAGATCTCCTCGAGGTCACCGGAGCGCCACTTCTGCTCCTTCTCCGCGCGTTCCTCGCCCAGCTTGCGCTCGGTATCCCGCAGGCCCGCCGCCTTCTCGAAGTCCTGCGCGTCGATGGCTGCTTCCTTCTCGCGGCGAACTTCAGCGATGCGCTCATCGACCTCGCGCAGGCCCGCCGGGGCGGTCATGCGCTTGATCCGCATACGGGCGCCGGCTTCGTCGAGAAGATCGACGGCCTTGTCCGGCAGGAAACGGTCATTGATGTAGCGGTCCGACAGGTTCGCCGCGGCGACGAGCGCGCTATCGGTGTAGGACACGCGGTGGTGCGCCTCGTAACGGTCGCGCAGGCCCTTGAGGATGGTGATGGTGTCCTCGACCGAGGGCTCGTCGACCTGAACCGGCTGGAAACGTCGCTCTAAAGCGGCGTCCTTTTCGATGTGCTTGCGGTATTCGTCAAGCGTCGTCGCGCCGATGGTCTGCAGCTCGCCGCGGGCCAGCTTCGGCTTGAGTAGCGAAGCGGCGTCGATCGCGCCTTCCGCGGCACCCGCCCCAACGAGGGTGTGAATCTCGTCGATGAACAGGATGATGTCGCCGCGCTGGTTGATCTCCTTGAGCACCTTCTTCAGGCGCTCCTCGAAGTCACCGCGGTAGCGCGAACCTGCCACGAGGGAACCCAGATCCAGCGAGTAGACCTGCTTATCCTTCAGCGTCTCCGGGACCTTGCCGTTGGCAATGTCGAGAGCCAAGCCCTCCACGACCGCGGTCTTGCCCACGCCGGGCTCACCGATGAGAACCGGGTTGTTCTTGGTCCGGCGCGACAGAACCTGCATGACGCGCTCGATTTCCTTCTCCCGGCCCACCACCGGGTCGAGTTTGCCTTCGCGCGCGGCCTGGGTCAGGTTCCGACCGAACTGGTCAAGCACCAGCGAGTTAGAGCGCTCACCCTGCTGCCCGCCGCGGGAGCCACCGCCAATCGGGCCGGCTCCGGCGCCGGCAAAGCCGCCACCCTGCTGGGGGGCCTCCGGGTTTTGTTCGTCGCCGCCCTCGTATCCCGAGAGGAGCTGGATAACCTGCTGGCGCACGCGCGGCAGATCCGCACCCAGCTTGATCAGCACCTGGGCGGCGACACCGTCACCCTCGCGGATCAGACCGAGCAGGAGGAACTCGGTGCCAATGTACTTGTGGCCCATCTGCAGGCCCTCGCGCAACGAAAGCTCAAGGACCTTCTTCGCGCGCGGGGTGAACGGGATGTGACCGGTCACGGGCTGGCTGCCGTGGCCGATAATCTCCTCGACTTCGCGGCGCACGTCGTCCAGGTTGATCCCCATCGACTCGAGGGCCTTGGCTGCAACGCCCTCGCCTTCCTTAATCAGGCCGAGCAAGATGTGCTCCGTGCCCATGTAGTTGTGATTAAGCGCGCGCGCTTCTTCCTGCGCCAGGACGATGACGCGACGAGCCCGGTCAGTAAACCGCTCGAACATGTGGTTGCCCTTCTCTCACGTTCGCTAAAAAGTTTCCAACCACCATAACGCGCGGGCCCGACGTGGCTTCCACGCTTTTCAAACGACGCGGCAAAAATGCGGTGTTTGAGCAGCTAGGAGGGCGTGTTCACCCTTAGCGAACGGCCCCTTTCACGCGTGCCCCTAAAGGCCCACCAGCCGGCGTAGGCGATAAGGAACACCGTTAGGTAGAACAAGTCATTGCCCACGATCTGTTGCCACCCGTTCCAGTGATCCGTCGGACTGTGGTGCGGGGGCACCCACCAGTGACCACAAGCCATCAAGATCACCCAGGTCACCCCGGCGATCACCCAGCGCCGCAGCGCGGTGAGCACGACGGCTGCCAAGCTGAGCCAGACGAAATGGTGCGACCACGATACCGGGGAGCACAGCAGCGCGGCGGAGGACGCCAGAAGGACCAACACCACGTCGTTATCCGTGCGCCGCGCAACGCGCTCCATCACCACCCACAGCACGGCGATGATCACTACGACGCCGGCGATCCACAGGGCGTGGGGGGCGTCGGGAAGAACGCGCAACAGGAACGCCTGAAGCGACTGGTTGGCGGCGTAGCTCAGGTTGCCAATCCGGCCGGAGTCCGACAGCGTTGAGGTCCAGTACTCGCGGGAATCGCGGGGCAGGATCACGAACGCGAGCAGACCGCAGAGGACAAAGGAGGCCAGCGCAGTAAACATGGCCCGGAACTTCCGGCGCACAAAGAACACGGCGAGGAACACCGCCGGCGTGAGCTTGATGGCCATGGCCACCCCGACTAGGCTTCCGGCCCACCGCGGGCGCGCGGCGAGGACGAAGACGTCAACGATGACGAGGGCAGCGAGAAAAACGTTGACCTGCCCGAAACCGAGGTTTTGGTAGATAGGCTCGGTGAGCAGCAACGCGGCCGTGGCCCACACGCTCCACGTCATGACGTCGTCGCCGGGAATGATGCGGCGCAGGAGAAGGTAGGTGCACAGCCACGCCGCGGCGACGCTGGCGACAATGACCAGGGTGGAAGCCACCGTGAGCGGGACCAGCGCAAACACGGCAAAGACGAGCGCGGCGAACGGCGGGTAGGTGAAGGGAAGGGTAGTCCCGAAGCGTAAGGCGAAACTACCTTGATACAGTGGCGCGCCCGACAGGACAGCCCGGCCGCCCTCGCGGTAGACATCCGTGTCGATGTGGTAGCTCGGCACGAGGTGCTGGGGCAGAGAGCCCACATCGAAAAGGTGCCAGCACGTCATGAGCGCAATGACGATGCAGGGAATCACTCGCAGTCGGTTCACCGGGGCCTCTCCGTCCGTCGTCCGCTCCGGGTCGTTGTCAGAGCGGGGGCACGCTAACCTTACCCCTCCCGCTTTTTCAGGGGAAAAGAAAGTAAATCGAGGCGTGAGAGGCGCAGCCGGGGTTGAAACCGTGCCCGCAGCGGGGGCACGCCGCGCCGTTGGCTGCACTGTGGGAGGTGCCGTACTCGAGGCCCGTCATGACCGCACCGCAGGCCCCGCACATGACGCAGAGGTCAGCTGAGGCAGCTCGCCCGAAAGCGTGGTCCGCCAGCTGCTCGTGGCACAGGTGGCACGCGTAGAACTTTCCGCAGGTCGCGCAGCGGTTCGCCACGACGTCGACAGGCGAATGCCAGTGCACGCAGCGGCCCTGCGGGTCCACGTCAATGCCGTGCACTGGTGGGTGCGTCACGGCTCAGAGAAGGTCGCGCAGAACCGGATCGGCCAGCTTCAACGCCGCGGCGCGGGCTTCCTCGGCGGACCAGGCATCGACGGCGTAGTTGGCCATCTGACGGCAGGTGTCGCGGTCGTGCATCCGCAATGCCGCGCGAACAGCGTTCACCTTGGTGGGCGCCATGGAGAGGGAGGCGACGCCGAGGCCGACAAGGACGAGGGCCATGAGCGGGTCGCCGCCCGCCTCACCGCACACTCCGATGGGTTTGCCGGTGGCCTCGCCGCCGCGGCAGGTCTCCCGGATCATCGACAATACGGCGGGCTGCCACGGCGAGAGCAAACCGGCCAGCTCTCCTTGGAGGCGGTCGGCGGCCATGGTGTACTGCGACAGGTCATTCGTGCCGATGGAGGCGAAGTCCACCACGCTGAGAACTTGGGTGGAGCGCAGCGCCGCGGCCGGTGTTTCCACCATCACACCGACCTGTGGCAAGCCGTGGGCGCGGGCTCGCTCGGCGAACCAGCGCGCCTCGTCCACGGTGGCGACCATCGGCGCCATGACCCACAGGTTAGAACCCTCCACGGCGGCGCGGGCGTTGGCCAGGGCGGTCAGCTGGCCGTCGAGAAGATCCTCGCGCTGCTGCGAAAGGCGCAGGCCGCGGCGGCCGAGCGCTGGGTTCTCCTCCGGGCCGAGGTTGGCAAAGGACAGTGGCTTATCGGCGCCGGCGTCGAGGGTGCGCGCGACGACGCGGCGGGTGCCGAAGGACCGCAGGACCTGCGTGTACGTCTCCGTCTGCTCCTCGATGCTCGGGGCCGCGTCACGGTCGAGGAAGAGGAACTCGGTGCGGAACAGCCCCGAGCCCTCGAGGTCGAAAGCGGCCGCCTTCGCGGCGTCCTCGGCGGTGCCGATGTTGGCCAGCAGCTTCACCTTGTACCCGTCACGGGTCGCACCCTCACCGGAGGAGCCTGCCAGCGCGGCGGCCCGGCGGCGGGAACGCTCGTTGAGCTCGGTGACGTCGGCCTCGCTCGGCGCGACAATGACCTCCCCAACACCACCGTCGAGGGCGAGCGTGGGGGCGTCGACAACAGCGGCTGCAATGCCCTTGACCTGCACCGCGGCGGGGATGCCCAGCTGCGCGGCGAGGATCGCGGTGTGGGACGTCGCGCCCCCGGCCTCGGTCACCACGCCGAGCACGCGCTGCGGGTCAAGGGTGGCGGTTTCGGCGGGGGCGAGGTCCTGGGCGACGAGGATCGAGGGCTCGTCGAAGTCGGGCACCCCCGGCTCGGGCAGACCGCGCACGCGGGCGGTCGCGCGGTCCCGGATGTCGTAGAGGTCGGTCACGCGATCAGCCATGTACCCGCCGAGTTTGCGCAGTTTGGCGGCGTAGACCTCCACGGCGTCGTGGATCGCCTTAGTGACGCCGGCACCCTTCTTCAACTCCCGGTCAACACCCTTGATCAACCCGCGGTCCTTCGCCAGCGTCGCCGTCGCAACCAGCACGGCGCGCGAGGTTTCGGAGTTCGCGTGGGCCGCGCGCGCCGTAAGCCCCTCCGACACTGCCGCTAACGCTTCGCGGACGCGCTGCCCGTCGGCCTCCGGGTCGACGGATGCGGGTTCGTGCTCGTCGATGCCGACGGCGGGGGTGACCACGGCAACCGGCCCGTGAGCCGTTCCAGCGGAGACGCCGATGCCGTAGAGGACAAGACGGTCAGTCATCATGGTTCCTTTCGGTCTCCCCCAGCCTGACGATGTGGAGGCCAAGGTAGGCAATTTCATCTGTTGTTAATTCAGAGTCGAAGCGAAGTTCTACTACCGACGCTACCTTCCGCGCGCACAACATTTCACGGGGATACTCGGCAAGCAGCTGCTTGGCCAATACAGAACGGTCGTGGTTGAGTTGCTCGCCGCGGCTCAAGCGGACGAAAAGGTAGCGGACGTGCGTGATGAAGCGGGCCACGCTTATCGACGACGAATCAAGCGCCACCCCCAGCTCCGCGGCCACGATGTCGATCATCTGTTGAATCACCCCCGTCATGCGGTAGGTGTAGCTCAGGTCCCCGCCCGCGAAGCCCGCGTTGACGATGTGCATGGCCAGCGCCACTGCTTCCGTCTGCGGGAGCGGGTCCTTGAGGGTCTTGTTGAGCTCGGCGAGGAGCTTCTCCCCCAGCGCGTATTCATCCGGGTAAAGGGTGAGCACCTCTGCCCGCAGCGGATATTCCAGCACTTTTCCCTCGCGTGCGCGCTGCGCGGCCAAGGTGACGTGGTCCGCGATGGCGGCGATGAACGACAGCCGCTGCCTGATTGTGGCCGGCGCGCCAACGGCGTCGAGAGCCTCGGCGACAGCGAGGACGTTCTCGGCGGGAAGCCCGGCGATCATCTGGGCGGAATGGTCGGGGTCGCGCCCCTCCGTGGGGCGGAACACGCGCTGCACCTTCGCGGCATCGACCTCGTCGCCCTGCCGGGCCTGGAAACCGATCCCGCGCCCGGTGACAACAACCTCCCCGCCCTCGCCGTCACGGGCGAGAACGACGTTGTTGTTGAACACGCGCAGGATCTGCATCACACCGGGTGAGTCTACGTGCTCGGGTTACTTGGTCACGCCCAAAATGGGCTGCCCGGCGTGGACCTCACCCGGGGCGATATCCTCGACCGCCGAGAGGAGCTTGGAGTTGACCACCGTGGTGATGACCGTCGGGTCGTACCCGGCTGCGGTGACGGCCTCAAAGTTGACGTCGGCAAGCGGGGTGCCCGCCTCAACGACCTGCTTCTTCTCGACGCGAGGAGTGAAGCCCTCGCCCTTGAGCTGAACCGTGTCAACACCGATGTGCACGAGGATCTCCACCCCGTCCTGCGTCTTGATGCCGTAGGCGTGGCCGGTGCGCGCCACCGAGATGATGGTTCCCGAAACGGGGGCGACGATCGTCGACTCCACCGGGGTCACCCCGACCGCTTTACCCAGCGCCCCGGAAGCGAAGGCCGCGTCGTTGATCGCCTCCATCGCGATGACCTGGCCTGCGACGGGGGCGAGAACCTGGGTCGTCGTGGCAGTTGAGACGGGCTTGGTGGCAACGGCCGTCGTGCCGGTGGAGTGCGCCGGAGTGAGCACCGGGTCGTCGGTGTCGGTGACCGTGTCCTCCACGATCTCGGCTTCCACGTCCTCGCTGGCATCGCGGGCGGCCGCTGCGCGAGCACGTGCCTCGGCCTTTTCTTCCGGCGTGCGATAGTCCGTGAACAGGATGATGAAGAAGGCGGTGAAGAAGGCCACGGCGATGGCGATGATGTAGACCCACACCGGGCTGAAGACCGGGATGGTCAGCAGCGAGGTGAAGACGAACGCGCCCGTCTTCACGCCGTCAAACGGGTTGCCCAGGATGGCGATGGTCAGGCCACCGGCGAAGCAGCCCACGAGCATGCGCGGGTAGATCCTCTTAAAGCGCAGGTGAATACCGTAGAGCGAGGGCTCGGAAATACCACCGAAGAGGCCCGCGGCGAGCGCCGAACCGGACGTCTGGCGCATGATCGGGTCCCGGTCGCGCAGGGAGAGGGCAAACACGGCGGCGGTAGCGCCGAAGCACGCGAAGTTCCACGCACCCATCGGTCCCTGGATGAAGTCGTAGCCGAGCGTCTGGATGTTGACCAGCATCAGGGCGTTAAGCGGCCAGTGCAGGCCAAGCGGAACCAGGAACGGGTAGAGCATCGGGATCAGGATGGCGAAGACGAACGGGGCGTTGCTGTTCAGCCACGCCAGGCCGGCGCCGATCCACGCGCCGAGCGCGTACCCGAGCGGGCCAATGAGCATCGCGGTCAACGGAATCATCACAATGAGGGTGAGGAAGGGCACGAAGACCATGTGCACCGCAGGCGGGATGATCTTCTGGAACAGCTTGTACACCAGAGCTGCAACCGCCGTCATGATCAGCGGCACGAACACGTTTCCGCCATAATCCGGCAGGTAGAGCGGCAGCCCCATCACCGTGACGTGCGTGACCTCGGTGCCGAGCACCGCGTTTTGCGACGTCACCGCATCCGGGTGTTCGGCGAGTGAGGTGAAGTTCGGAGTGAACAGGGCCAGCATGATCGCCGCCGGCACCCACGGGTCGATGTTGAGTTTCTTGCCCGCGTTGTAGGCCACCATGATCGGCAGGAAGTAGAACACCGAGCGCCACATCGCGTCCACGAACTGCCAGCCCGGGGTCTTCACGTCGGCGTGGAAGTCGGTGACGCCGAAGGCCTCCATCACGGCCGCGAAGGCGATAACGAGCGATGCACCGAGCAGGACGCCGAGGATCGGGCGGAAGGAGTCCGAGAGGTACTCGAAGAAGGCGTCGACCCAGGGGACCCTGCCCTTCGCCTTCGCGCGCTGTTCCGCCTTGACGTCCTCGTTAGACCGCTCGTCGCGGTTTTTCATCTCAGGCAGGTTGTTCATCTCGTTGTACACGGTGGCGACGTCGCCGCCGATGATGACCTGGTAGTGGTTCCCGCCCTGCGGGACCGCCCCCATCACTTTGGGAACCGCCTCGATACGCTCCTTGTCGGCGCGGGAGGCGTCGTTTAGCTCGAAGCGAAGCCGTGTCGCGCAGTGCGTCATCGACGCGATATTGCCCGCGCCGCCGATGCCCGCGAGGATCTCCTCAGCCTGATCGCGCAGGCTGGGCTTGGTCGTGGCCATTGTCACTCCTTCTTTCCTTGTGCGGGTTGCAACAAAAAAGACCTGGGGCGACGGCGAACACGCGCCGGCCCCAGGTCTTGCCCCGCCGCGTCACGGCGGGTAACAACCCTGTGGTTGGTAACAAGCTCCATGATAGAAACTGCTTAACTCGATGGCAATACTCTGAGTGGCATCTCCCGATACCGGGGGTGGCGGGTGTCCCGCGCCACCCGAGAACGCGGCATGAGCCGGGACCAGCCGGAGTTAACCGGAGCTAGTCAAGGGGAACACCACGACCGTCACGGTCGTAGCCGCCTGCCCCGACCAAGACGAGAACGGTCTCCACTAGCGACCACACGCCCACGATGAAGAAGAACACGAACCCGATGAGAATCAACGAGGTCAACAGGCCAAGGCCGCTCAACACCAGCTTTGCCACGCCGCGGCCGTTCTGGTGCAGATAGAAATTCCCAAAACCGAGCCCTCCCAGGAAGAAGAACAACAGGGCTGCGACGATCTTGCTCTTCGGCGCAGAGGGGTAGGCGGGGTAGGCGGGGTAGGCGGGGTAGGCGGGCTGGACACCCGGGTGCGCGGCCGGAGCCCCGGCTTGACTGGGGTACTGGCCGGCGGGGTTCGCCGTGGGGTACGAGTACTGGCCGCCGGCGTAGGGGGACTCGGAGGGGTTCGCGTTGGGGAAACCCGAGATGGGAAGGCCGTCCTTGTCGTAGGCCTCGCCGTAGGGCCCGGTGAACTTCGTGCTCACAGAGCAGCTCCTTATATGTTGGTGGAAGTTATCTGTGAGTTAAGGTAACACGAAGGAGCCGAGCGCGCGGGGTTTACGTGGCCTCCGGCTTGACCAGCGGGAACAGCACCGTTTCGCGGATGCCCAGGCCGGTCAGGGCCATCAACAAGCGGTCAATGCCCATGCCGGTGCCGGCTGTCGGCGGCATACCCTGTTCCATCGCTTCGAGGAAGTCCTCGTCGAGCACCATCGCCTCGTCGTCACCGCTTGCGGCCAGGCGGGCCTGATCGGCGAAACGCTCCCGCTGGATCACTGGGTCAACGAGCTCCGAGTATCCCGTCGCCAGCTCGAACCCGCGCACGTAGAGGTCCCACTTCTCGGTCACACCGGGCTTCTCGCGGTGATCGCGGGTCAGCGGGGAGGTCTCGACGGGGAAGTTCGTCACAAACGTCGGCTCATAAAGCTGGTCAGAGCACAGGTGCTCCCAGATTTCTTCGACGAGCTTGCCATGGAGCCAGCCCTCCCCTTCGGGGACCTTCAGGTCGATCGTCTGGGCGATTGCCTTCAGCTCCTCGACGCTCGACTCAACCGTGACCTCCGGGGAACCGGGGAACTTGCGGGCCAGCGCCTCGTTGAGTGAGGGGTACATCTCGAGGACCTTCCACTCGCCGCCGAGGTCGTACGAGGTGCCGTCGGAAAGCGTGACCTGCGTAGACCCGAAGACTTTGGTGGCGACGAACTGCACAAGCGCTTTGGTCGTCTCGGCGCAGTCCTTGTAGGTGCCCCACGCCTGGTAGGTCTCCAACATGGTGAACTCGGGCGAGTGCGAGGAATCGACGCCCTCGTTGCGGAAGTTGCGGTTGATTTCAAAGACGCGCTCGATGCCGCCAACAACGCAGCGCTTGAGGTACAACTCGGGCGCGATGCGCAGGTAGAGGTCGATATCGAGGGCGTTGGAATGCGTCACGAAGGGGCGCGCCGCGGCGCCGCCGTGAAGCGTTTGCAACATCGGGGTCTCCACCTCGACGAAGTCCAGTCCGGTGAGGAACTCCCGCACGGCGGCCATGACCTTGATGCGCGTCATCGCGTTGTCTCGGGCGGCCTCGCGCATGATGAGGTCCGTGTAGCGGCGCCGCACCCGCTGCTCCTCGTTCATCTCCGCAAACGCGACCGGCAGCGGGCGCAGGGCCTTCGACGCCATCTGCCAGGACGCCGCCAGGACGGAGAGCTCACCGCGTTTCGACGCGATGACGCGCCCCGTCACCGACACGATGTCACCGAGGTCGACATCGTCTTTCCAGCTGGCAAGGGCGTCGGCGCCCACCTCAGCGAGCGAGAGCATGACCTGGAGCTGAGTACCGTCACCCTCCTGCAGCGTGGCGAAGCAGAGCTTGCCGGTGTCGCGTTTGAACATGATGCGCCCTGCGACGGTGACGGTGTCCTGGGTCTCCTCGCCAGCAGAAAGCGCAGTCACACCCGCGGCCGGCGCCGCCTCCTCCCCGTCGGCGACAACAACGTAGGAGGCGCGCAGGTCCTTCAGCGACGACGTGCGTTCGACGGACACTGGGTAGGCGCCGCGGCCGTCATCGATAAGCTTCTGGCGCTTCGCGCGGCGGAATTTCTGCTGCTCGCTGATGTCCTGGCTCTGGGTAGTCACGCCGCTCAAGGGTAGTCGGGCGGGGGTGGCGGGGCGAACTCGACCTCGGGCGCGGTCAGGCGGTGAGGTTCCGGAAGCCGACGCCGAGGGGAACTCCCACGTTGTCGGTCAGGCGCACCCCGCCGAGGTTGACTGCCCCGAGCAGGCGCGCGTCACCGGACTCGACGGCCTCGAAGGAGAGGGAGCGGAGGGCTACGTACTCGGGCTCGATGCCGGCCGCGCCCAGAACCCGGCGTGCTGCATCGAGGACCGCGTCAGCTCCTTGCTCGGCTGCGTGGGCCCCGGCCGTCAGTGCGGCGGGCAGGGCGATGGCCGTGTCGCGCAGCGCCACGGGAACGGCGGAATTGCGCAGGGAAAGCGCGAGCCCGTCCGGGGTGCGTACCGTCGGCACGCTGTGCAGCTTGACCTCCATGCGCAGCGCACTGAGCGCGCGCTGCACCGCGACGAGGAGCTCGAAGTCCTTCTCACCGAGCACGAGGTCCGTGGCGTGGGTTGCGTTGGCGGCGGCGAGGATGGTGGCGACGTCGGTGGCGATTTCACCGGGGTCCTCCAGGTGCTCCAGGCCGGTGTGCACGTGGGCTCCGCGGAACGAGCCGTGGTAGACGACGTCGACCTTCTCGCGGGCGAACTCCTCGGGCACGTCCTCGCCTGAGTAGGTGACAAAGACGACAGCGCCGAGCATCGAGCGCGCCGCGCGGATGAGCTGGATGTGCCCGCCGTGCAACCCCGCTCCAAGCGGCACGACGACCACGGATTTGCCTATCTTGCGCAAAGCCCGCCCGTAGGTGGCCAGAAGCTCGGCGTCCGTCACCACGACCGCTTGACCTGGTTTAAAAGCCAGTTCACTAGCCACGCTGATTCTCCTTCGCTATCGCCCACAGTTCAATTTCGGCATCCCCGCGCAGCTCCGCCCCGCGCCTCTCGAGCTGGGCAAACAACCGCGCCGCGCCTGGGTCGCCGATCGCGGCCCAGAGCCTTTCGAGGTCGGCGGGCGAGCGCCTGGCGGGAAGCACCGGCTCCCAGGATTGAACACCGGCCCGGGAGGCCAGCTCCGCAGCGTCGATGCTCGCCACGCTCGCTAGGGCCTCCAGGCGTTTGCCCGCGGCCGCCGCGAGTCGCTGTTCGCGATCCAGGCTCACGCTCGTCCCCCCGGCCTCGGCAACAAGCAGGTCTACCACGGCCTGCCCCACCTCGTCGGCGGCGTCGGTTGCCCACAACGCCCCGTCAAGCGAATGCGCTGCCATGACGATGGCGCCGGCGAGCTCGGCGTCGTCAAGCAGCTGCACCCCTTCCTCGAGGCAGGTGTGCACGAGCATCTGACGGGCCGCGAGATGCGGGACAAGCTTCTCGACGATCCCGCGCACCCACTCCGCCTCGTCCCCGTCGAGGACAACGACGTCGACCTCTCGGGCCTCCGCGGGGTCCCGCAGCTCCCGGGCGTGGTGGCCGGCGCGGGCGAGCGCGTCCGCGAAGTGGGAACAACCGATGAACCCGACGCGAAGGCGCGGGCCGGTACGCTGCGGCATTACTTTTCCTGCTTGCTGCGGGCGAGCAACTCGGCGACGGACAGCGAGGCGCGGCCGCGCTCGTCGCGGCGGCGGCGGCCCCCGCGCGGCTCTTCTGCCGGGGCGGGCTCGGGCTGAGGGGCGGACTCGGGTGTGCGGTGGGTGCCGCTTTGTTCCCCGGCTCGCCGCTCGCTGATGAGCTGCGACAACGGGTTGTTCTCCGGGGCGCGCGACGTGCGGGTGGACCCGACCCTGCCCGCGACTGCGTCGGACGACGGAGCGCCTGCCGGGCGGCGCGGTCCGGGCGCGGCTGGAGGCGCGTCCCGAGGGGTGTCGCGGACGCGCTGAATCCGGGTCGTCGGAGCGGACCCGGGCGAAGGTGCGGGGGACGGGGCCGGTGCCGGTGCAGCTTCGGGTGCCGGTTCGGGTTTCGGCGCGGGCTCCTGTGCACGTGTCGTTTCGGGCTCCCGTGCGGGCTCGGGCGCGGGGATCTCCGCAATCCGTCGAGCCTCCGCGCGCAGGGCGGCGGGCTCGTAAGCCAGGGGTCGCCCGGACATCTCCTCGAGCTGCGCGCGCAGGGCCGCGAGCTGGGATTGGATCTCCCGCAGCACCTCGACATCGACGCTCGACGCCGCGGCGCGGTCGGCCTCCTCCCGCGCCGCCGCCGCGTCGAGCTTCGCGCGGTGCAATTCGTCGCGGCTGGCCAGCTCGCGCTCCGCGGAGTCGCGGTCGCGGCGGAGGCGGGCTGTCATGATGATCCCCGCGGCAGCCGCCCACAGCGCGAGGACGAGGGAGACCTTCAGTACGTTTGCCGAGTTCGTAAACAACATGACAACGGTGCCCGCGAGCGCCAGCACGAAGGGCACCACGATCCAGACGTTTGCGTTATCCCGCGACGGATTCTCGGCACTCATGCCCACTACCCTACTGAACGGCCTCCCCCTCAGACGGTGGCGACACCTCGCAGGAACGCTCCAACACCACCCCCGCCACGGCCAACGCGAGACCCCCGAAGGTACCCGACACCGCCCCGGGCAGATCGGCCTCAGCCGCGAGCAGCGCTGAGACCCGCGGCGCGACGTACACGAGCACCCCGGCGAAGACACCGCCGCACACCGCCCCTGACCACGCGCTCGCCTTGCCCATGAGCATGAAGTTCGCCGCCATAAGCGGGTTGAGCTGGGATCGGTCGAGCCCGACCTTGCCCTCCTCGCGCCGCTTGCGCACCATGTACGCGCTAAAGAGGCACACGGCCGCAACGATCCACAGGGGCAGGGACAGCGTCACGTCGATACCGGCGATCGCCCCGTAGAACCTGCGGATGAGGATGAAGGCCGCCGCCGCGCAGAACCCGCCCAGCCCCGCCAGGCCCGCAAGTGGAGTGCGCGTCATAGCCTCCTCACCCCTTGGGCACCAAGCTTCTCGACGATTCCAGCCACCGCTTCCCCCTCCAGCGCGGCGTCCGGCTCAACCTCCAGCCACGGGATCAGGACAAACGCGCGCTCCCGCGCCCGCGGGTGGGGCAGGGTCAGCTCGGGGTCGGCGGAGGTGACGCCGTCGATTGAGATGATGTCGACATCCAGGGTGCGCGGCCCCCACCGCACGTCTCGGACGCGCCGCGCTTCCCGCTCGAGGCGCTGGCACCTTGCGAGGAGCTCGTGGGGCGAGCAGGGGACGTCGATAAGAAGGACTTGGTTCAAAAAGTCCGGCTGCTCCACCCCTCCCCACGGGGCCGTGGCGTAGATCGAGCTGGCCGCCACCACGTGCCCGGCGAAAGCGTCGACGACGCTGCGCAGATGGGCGCGCGCGTCACCAATGTTCGAACCGGTAGACAGCACGGCGCGCATGGTCTAGGCCCTCGTCGTGCGGGAGCGGCGGGCGACGACGGCGACGTCGTCAAACACCAGCGGGATCGGCGCGTGGGGCTTGTGCAGGGTGACCTCGACGGCGTGGAGGGCGGAATAGCGGGCGAGGGCGGCGTCGGCGATCTCGGTGGCCACGGTCTCGATGAGCTGGCGCGGGGTGCCCGCGGCGATGTCATAGGCAAGCTGGGCGAGCTCGGCGTAGTTCACCGTCAGGTTGAGGTCGTCCCCCGCGGCGGCGGGGGCGAAGTCCAGCCAGCACACGATGTCCAGCGTGAACGCCTGGCCGCGCTCCGTCTCGTGCGGCAGCACGCCGTGACGCGCGTAGACGCGCAGGCCGGTGAGCTCGATGCGGTCAGCCACGGGAGTGCTTCTTCCACGCCGCGGCGACGTCGGCGGCGTCGCGGGAGGAGGCGACGTCGTGCACCCGCACGCACCAGGCACCGGCGCGCGCGGCGAGGGCGGTGACGGCGGCGGTGGCCGCGTCGGCGTCGAGAGGCGAATGCTCCAGGCCGCGGGCGGCGCGCACCTCGGTGAGGAAGCGTTTGCGGGAGGCCCCCACGAGGACAGGGAACTCCCCGGCGCAGAGCTCATCCAGTGCTCCGAGCAGCGCCCAGTTGTCGGCGGCAGTTTTGGCGAAGCCCAAGCCGGGGTCGACGGTGATGAGCTCGCGCGCCACCCCGGCCTCTTCCGCGGCCCCGGCCAGCCGGAGAAGGGTCTCGCGCACGTCGCGCACGACGTCACCGCCGTGGTCGGCAGCGCCCGACGCGTTGACGAAGGCCTCGGTGCGCCAGTGCATGAGGCAGACCGGCAGGCCGGTCTCCGCCATCGCGTGGTACATCTGCGGGTCCGCCAGTCCCCCGGAGACGTCGTTGATGAGGCGGACGCCCTCCTCGGCGGCCGCGCGTGCGGTGGAGGCGCGCATCGTGTCCACGGACGTCGCGATCCCCTCCGCGCTCAGCGCACGGATCACGGGGCGGATGCGCTGCTCCTCCACGTCTGCGGGAACGCGGGTCGCTCCCGGGCGGGTGGACTCGGCGCCGACGTCGATGATGTCCGCGCCGAGGCGGACGAGCTCGAGCGCGTGCGCGACGGCGGTGTCGGGGTCGAGCCAGCGTCCGCCGTCGGAAAACGAGTCCTCGGTGACGTTGACAATGCCCATCACCACTGTGCGGTCGGCGACGACGGGAAGGGTCATGGCTTTCTAACTCCTGATCAGACTGAGCACTTCGGCGCGCGAGGCCGCGTTGCGCTTGAACCCGCCTCGCACCGCCGACGTCGTGGTTATCGCGCCCGGCTTGCGGATTCCCCGCATGGCCATGCACAAGTGCTCGCATTCGATAACGACGATGACCGCTTGGGCACCCAGCTTATCGACGAGCGCGTCGGCGATCTGCGACGTCAGCCTTTCCTGCACCTGAGGCCGCTTGGCGTACAAATCCGCCAGCCGGGCCAGCTTGGACAGGCCGGTCACCTTCCCGTCGGGGCCCGGAATGTAGCCGATGTGGGCCGTTCCGTAGAAGGGCACGAGGTGGTGCTCGCAGGTGGAATAGATCGGGATGTCGCGAACGAGGACGAGCTCCTCGTGGTTTTCGGCGAACGTCTTGGCCAGGACCTCGGTCGGCTCGACGTGCAGGCCGGCGAACATCTCGGCGTACGCCCGGGCCACGCGGGCCGGCGTTTCCGCCAACCCCTCACGCTCTGGGTCCTCCCCGATCGCGATGAGGAGCTCGCGGACTGCGGCCTCAGCGCGGGGGATGTCGACGTCACTCATCGCCCCTCCTGTGCCGCGGCAGCTCGGTCGTCTCGGGCGCCTCGCTCTGCGGTTTGGCCACGTCAGCGGCGTCAACCTTGGGGAACTCCGTGGTCTCCCCGGTCTCCCCGGTCTCCCCGGTCTCCCCGGTCTCCCCGGTCTCCCCGGTCTCCCCGGTCTCACTGTCCCGGCGGGTGGGCTGCTCGTTGTCGGGCAGGCGGAAGCCGATGAGTTCCTCGGGCTGGCCGTAGTTGCGCACGCCGGGGTGCTCTTGCTCCTGGGGTTCGTGCGGCTGCGGTGCCGCGTGTCCACCCCCGGTGTAGGTCCAACCGGGGGGCGGGGTCGGTCCGTCGTACGTTGGTATCTCTGCGGCGGGCGTGGCATTCGGCTTCCAGCGGGTGGAACCGCCCTGAGCCGCGGCACTCTTTTTTCGCTCGCTCATCCGCCGCCTCCTCGCCTCGCGGGACAGCTCCAGCAGGGAAATCTTGTGCGGCGGCTCTTCACCCCGCTCTTCCGCGAGCTCCACAGGGGTCTTCACGGGCACGCGGCCCGGTTGGGTGGTGAAGCGGCCGTCCACCGGCGGCAACGCAGAGGGCTGCGGCTCAATGCCGCTGAAAATGTCCTCCAGGTCGGGGCGGCGCAGCGTCTCCTTCTCCAACAGCTTCTCTGCCAGAGCGTCAAGGTAGTCACGGTTGTCCGAGAGGATGCGGTAGGCCCGCTGGTGGGCGGTATCGATGAGCTCGTGGACTTCTCGGTCGATGCTCTCCGCCACCGCCGGGGAGTAATCCAGCGACCCGTTTGACCCGCGGCCCAGGAAGGGGTCGCCGTCTTCCGTGCCGTACTTCACGGTGCCCAACACGCTGGACATTCCGTATTCGGTGACCATTGAGCGGGCGATCTTCGTCGCCTGCTCAATATCGGAGCTCGCCCCCGTGGTGGGCTCGCCGAAGACGAGCTCTTCGGCGGCGCGCCCGCCCATGGCGAACACGAGCCGGGCGAAGAGCTCGTCCCGGTTGTACATGCCCTTGTCGTCTTCCTGCGCCGTCATGGCGTGGCCGCCGGTGCGACCGCGGGCAAGGATAGTCACCTTGTACACGCGCTCGATGTCTTTCAGCGCCCAGGCAGCAAGGGTGTGCCCACCCTCGTGGTAGGCGGTGACCTTCTTCTCCTTCTCGGAGATGATCTTGGAGCTGCGGCGCGGCCCGCCAATTACGCGGTCGGTCGCCTCCTCCAGCGCGTCTGCCGTGATGACATTGCCCCCGATGCGCGCCGTGAGCAAAGCGGCCTCGTTGAGCACGTTGGCCAGGTCGGCGCCGGACATGCCGGCGGTGCGCTTGGCCAGGGCATCGAGATCGGCGTCGGGGCCCAGCGGCTTGTTCTTCGCGTGGACCTTGAGGATCTGCTGGCGGCCGGCGAGGTCCGGGTTGGTCACCGGGATCTGGCGGTCGAAGCGGCCGGGGCGCAGGAGGGCGGGGTCCAGGATGTCCGGGCGGTTGGTAGCCGCGATGAGGATGACGCCCTCGCGGTCACCGAAGCCGTCCATCTCGACGAGCAGCTGGTTGAGGGTCTGCTCGCGTTCATCGTGCCCGCCACCCACGCCGGCGCCGCGCTGCCGGCCAACGGCGTCGATCTCGTCGACAAAGATGATGCAGGGGGCGTTGTCGCGCGCCTGCTTAAACAGGTCGCGCACGCGGGAGGCACCGACGCCCACGAACATCTCCACGAAGTCCGAGCCCGAGATGGAGAAAAACGCCACCCCGGCCTCCCCCGCGACCGCGCGGGCCAGCAGGGTCTTGCCCGTACCGGGCGGGCCGTAGAGCAGGACGCCGCGGGGGATCTTGGCGCCGAGCTTCTCGTACGCGCCGGGGTCCTGCAGGAAGTCGACCACCTCCTGCAGCTCGTCGACGGCCTCGTCCGCACCGGCGACGTCGGCGAAGGTGTTAGTGGGGTTGTCCTTGGTCAGCTGCTTGGCCCGCGAGCCGCCGATGCCGAACATTCCCCCTCCCGCCTGCATGCGGTACATGAAGAAGGACAGCAGGCCGAAGATGAGGACCATCGGCAGCATGAAGCTCAGCAAAGAGCCGAGGAAGGAGTCCTGGGTGACCTTCGTGGTGTAGCTGTCGGCCCCGGAGGCACGGACGGCGTCGAAAACCTCGGGCGTTGTGCGCGCTGGGTACTGGGTGATGACGGCGGTGATGCCTTCTCGCTCATCGACGCTAATCGGCTCGCGCAGGTCAATGCGCACCCGCTGCTCGCGGTCGTCGATCTGCACGTCCTTCGCGTTGCCGTCCTGCAGCTGCTGCAGGGCCACGGAGGTATCCACGCTCTGGTAGGCGCGGGTCTCGTCCCCGATCAAAGTGAACAGGTAGAGAACGATGAGGGCGATGGCGCCGATGAGGCCCCACCGCAGGATTTTCGTGTTGTTCATACAGTCCTGTGGTCTCGGTTGCTGCTACTGGCCCGCGTAGACACGCGGGTGCAAGGTACCCACGTACGGCAGGTCGCGGTAGCGTTCCGCATAGTCTAGGCCGTAGCCGATGACAAACTCGTTGGGGATGTCGAAGCCGATGTCCAGCAGGTCGACGTCAGCCGTTTGCACCTCGGGCTTGCGCAGCAGTGTAACGACGTTCAGCGACTTCGGCTGGCGGCCCTTCAGGTTCTTCATCAGCCACGACAGCGTGAGCCCGGAGTCGATGATGTCCTCCACGATCAGCACGTCGCGGCCCTGGATGTCTTTGTCCAGGTCCTTCAAGATGCGTACCACTCCCGAACTGGTGGTGGAGCTGCCGTAGGAGGACACTGCCATGAACTCCATCTGGGAGGGGATGGTCAGGGCGCGCGCGAAGTCGGTGAGGAAGAACACCGCGCCCTTGAGCACGCACACGAGGATGAGTTCATCCTCGGCGTCGCGGTACGTGTCGGAGACCAGGTCCGCCAGCTCGCGCACGCGTTGTTGCAGCATCTCCTCCGTGATGAGGATCGCTTCTACATCTTCGCCGTAGCGGTTCGGCGGGACGTCGTAGTTCTTGGTGTCGTGCAGTGTGGTCATACGTGCCCTTTCTCACGCCCGCGGCTATCGCGTAACCCCCTTATCTTGCCACTTTCGCGCGGCGCGAAACAACCTCACCGGGGCGTGTACACCAGCCGCCCTGCCACCCGCGCAACCTCTCCCCCGCCCACGCTCACCGGCCCTTGTCCGTGCCACGCAGCAGCAAGCTTGTCGACGTCCTCCAACTGCGCGCCACCCACCCGCACCCCCTGGTCGTGCAACCAGGCCGCGATGCGCCGCAGCCGAACGGGCTGCGGGTCCCGGGCGAGTTGCGCGCAGTCGTTGGTTGGCGAGCAGTCGGCCACCTCCTCCAACAGCTGTCTGTCCTGCGCGAACCTGCCCGCAGTACGCGCCAGCGCGGGCACCGCATCGCCCCCGAGTAGTGCCGATAACCGGGGGATGATGTCCTGGCGGACGGCGACGCGCCGATAAGCGGGGTCGGCGTTCATGGGGTCCTGCCAGGGCTCGATCCCAAGCTCCGCGCAGGCGCCCTCGGTGTCCGTGCGGCGAATGCCCAGAAAGGGGCGCACGATGCGGCCCTCGCGCGGCGCCATCCCGGCGGGGTTGCCGCGCAGGGCGCCGAGCAGCAGGGTTTCGGCCTGGTCATCGGCGGTATGCGCCACCCACACGTCACCGCCTCCGGCGAGCAGCGCGCCGTAGCGCGCCTCCCGTGCCGCCGCCTCGACGTTGCCCGGGCCGACGGCGACGCGCACCACCTGCGCCGGAACCCCGAGCGAGCGCGCCTGCGCTGCGGCCCGCTCGGCCACCTCGGCGGAGCGGCGCTGCAACCCGTGATCGATGACGATTGCCCGCACGTTCTTGCCTTCCGCCGCGGCCGCCGCGACGAGGGCAAGTGAATCCGCTCCCCCGGACAGGCCGATGGTGGCGGGGCGGGTGTGGGGGCGCACGGCGCGTCGGCAGGCGAGGAAGTGCGGGCTGCGGCGCGGCCAGAAGGGTTCCACGGCTAGAAGTCGCGCAGGGCGGACGCGAGCTCGTCCAGTGCCCGGCGCGCCTCGTCGATGTCCGAACCGTTGGAGATGAACGCGAAGGTGTAGACGTTGCCGACGGTGCTTGTCACCGTGCCGGCCAGAGCGTTCGTGTTGTCCAGGGTGCCGGTCTTCGCGCGCACCCAGCCGCGGCCGTCGAGCCCGTCGTAGCGCGTGGCTAGGGTGCCGTCGGCGGCGGCGACGGGCAGAGTCTCGAGGAGGGGGCGGAGGTCGGTTGTGCGGGCGGCGTCGAGAAGAAGCTGATCCAGCAATCGTGGCGGGATGAGGTTGTTGGTGGACAGGCCCGAGCTATCGGAAAGCGTCACGTTGCTCAGGTCGTACCCATGCTCGCTGAGCACGTCCATCGTCGCCTGCGGGCTGCTCTGCCCGCGGCGCGCGGCCACCTCTCGGCCGATGGCCTCGGCCATGACGTTGTCCGAATCCTTCATCATTTCCCGCATCCGCTCGGCCAAATCGGGCGAGTGGATGCTGGCTAGGTGCTGCGCCCCCGCAGGGACCTGGGTAAACCCGACGGTACCGGCGCCCAGCCGGTCCGCCAGGGCCTGCGCCACGTCCAGCGCCGGCGTATGCGAGCGCGGCACGTCGCCCTCCGTCGCGCCGATCCGTGCGCCGTAGAGCATGATGGGCTCGAGCGGCGCGACGTAACCGCCGTCAATGTCGTCGGGGTTCCAACCGGGCATCGTGCTTTCCGACGGCCACGCGCTGACATCCACGTACACCGCAGACGCACTGCCGATCTGGCCGGCCAGGCTGTCAAGGCTCTCGTTTGTCATCCACACGTCCCCCGCCGCCTTGATCACGACGTCGCCCTCGTGCTCCCCGCAGTAGACGTTGGTGGTGATGGTGTCTTTCGAGCCCAGCTCGTAAAGCGCCGCGGAGGCCGTGAGCAGCTTCGTCGTCGACGCAGGGCGCAGCGGCTCCGCCGACGACGTGTCGAAGATGACCTCTCCGGTATCCGCCGAGGAGATTCGGCCGTGGAAGGTGCCCAACGCGGGGTTCGCCGCTAGGGACGTGAGGGTGGACAAGCGCGCGGTGGCGTCGACAATCTTGGGGCTCGCGGGCTCGAGGACTGGCGAGGGCGCGGGAAGCGCGAAGGCGGGCGCGTGCTGGAGGGCGCCGAGTTCTCGTTGCGCGGTGACGCCGAAGGCGGCGACCCCGGCGACCGCTGCGGTAGCGAGGGCTCCCACCGCCCATGTCCATAGTTTCATCGGGTCTTCACCCTAGCCCACGTATGATGGGTACGATTATTTTCGTCGACGCAAAAAGGAGCAGCCATGGCTATTGAGGTCATCATCGAAATCCCGAAGGGCTCACGTAACAAGTACGAGGTCGACCACGAGACCGGCAAGGTCTTCCTCGACCGCTACCTGTTCACCCCGATGGCCTACCCGGCGGATTACGGCTTCATCGACAACTCCCTCGCGGACGACGGTGACCCCCTCGACGCCCTCGTGATCACCCCCGAGCCCGTCTTCCCCGGCGTGACCGTCATCGCCCGCCCGATCGGCGTGTTCAAGATGACCGACGAGGCCGGCGGCGACGACAAGCTGCTCTGTGTCCTCGACGACGTGCGCTACGACTCCTTCCAGGACATCGATGACGTCGACGACTTCACGAAGGGTGAAATCGAGCACTTCTTCACCCACTACAAGGACCTCGAGCCGAACAAAGAAGTAACCGGCTCGGGCTGGGGCAACCGCGAGGAAGCCGAGCGCATCCTGCAGGAGTCCCTGGATAACTTTGCCAAGAGCGGCGATAACTCCCGCGAGGGCCTCGAGGCGGAGAAGGAAGCCAAGACGGAGAACTAGGGCCCGTTCCGCCCCACCCCGGGCGGGTCAACGTAGCCGGACATCGCCCACTGTGGCGCAGGTTCAGGGTGACCGGGTCGGGGCGGAAGCCGGAGGATGCGCCACCACGGACTCGAACTGCCACCCGATCACGACGTTGCGCACCGACTCGGAAAGCGGGGTAGCCGGCTGAATGCAGCTAACGGTCAGCAGCCTGCCCGGCATCGGACCGCTGCCCCACACGGAGGGGTCGTCCGCCAGCGCCTGCTTCACAGGGTCGTGCAGGTCGGTGGCGCGGTAGAGCAGCCACGCCTTCCCCGAGCTTTGTGTTCTGAGGTAGAGGGCGTCGCCGGTGGAGATGGTGTGGTGGTTGGTGGAGCCGTCGTACAGAAGGTCAAAGACGGCGGACCGGCCGGTCGAAGCGTGGCCGGCGATGACGACGATATCGCTGGAGTCGCTGCCGGGCAGCTGGTAGGGCCGGTCGGGGGCGGTATACGCGCAGGCTTTGTCTAGGGTGGCGGGGTCGAGGGCGCCGTCGCGGACTCGACAGTCCACGGTATCAAACGGCGCGGTCAGCCCGATCGCGGGGATGGACATGTCCACCGGTTGGCTCGGGGCGACCTCCAGCTCGGAGGGCGTAATTTCCCTGGTCAGGGCGGTCTCGCTCGGGCTTTCCTCGCGAGCGCACGCGCGCACGACCGCCGCGACCGCCACGGCAAGGAGAGCAAGCGCCGCTAATCGACGCCACCAGTACACATACCGGGGCCTGCGAGCGCCTTCGCCGCCCAACCTAGATCAGGTGGCGGCGCCCGTAGAAGAAGACCGCCGCGCCCGCGGCGGAGGCGAGCACGAAGGCGACAAGCCCGCGGGCAAGGGAGTTGTCGCCGGTCTGGGCGGCCATCCCGCGCGGCGCCGCAGCAACGGCCACCTCAGTCGTGGGAGCCGGCGCCTCAGTGGTGGGAGCCGGCGCCGCGAACTCCTGCGTGCCGCCGGCCTTGGCCTCGGACAGCGCCTGCTGCGCGAGCTCGGCACTGTGCTGGGCAACGAGCTCCCGGGAGATCTTCACCTCGTCCTCGGTCGGTGTGACGGTGACGCGGGCAACGTCGCTGACATATGTGCCACCGTCGGCGTTGAGGAAGTAGGTCTGCCCGCCAAGGGAGGCGACGCTGGGAAGGGAGAGGTAACCGGCGGCGACGGGGTGTTCGGAGTCGGGGTTGACGTCGGAGGCTCCAAAGGGTTGCTCGATTGGGGCGGACGCCGGCGTGGTGACCTCGGTCGCGGCGTTCTCGGCGTGGGCCGCGGGGGCGCCAGCGAGAACGCCGACGAGCGCGACGGCGAGGATGGGTGCGCGCTTCATGGTCTCATCTCCTCGGGGGTCGTGAAGCTCAAGTCTCAATGGCAACTTTAATGTTGTGGCCCACTGTACCATGGGGAGCATGAAATCTGTACAGGTCACGGAAGTTCCGCGCGACGCGCAACTTATCGACGTCCGCGAGCCGGAGGAATACGCCGAGGTCCACGCCGAGGGTGCGGTGAACATGCCGCTAAGCGAGTTCGTCGAGCGCGCGGGCGAGATCGACCCGGACCGTGACATCTACGTCATCTGCCGTTCCGGCGGACGCTCCGCCCAGGCGTGCGAGTACCTGGAAAAGGCGCGCGGCTGGGACAACGCGATCAACGTCGAGGGCGGGACTCTCGCCTGGGTGGACGCTGATCTACCGCGGCGATAGGTGGGCGCCGGAAAGCATGGTGCCAAATAAATAATGGCGTAGCCCCATGCTTATGATTGGCCCATGACTACTCCCCTCGAGGTTCCTAGCGCGCTGAAGAAATCGCCGTCGTTTCAGATCGAGCGGGTCCGTCGGCACACCCGTGACGAGGTCGAGCGCGCACTCGCCGAGCACAGCTCGACCATGCGTGAGTACTGGATTCTGACCTGCGTTACCGCGCAACCGTGCTCGCAGCGCCAGCTCTCGGAGCTGCTGTCCATCGACGCGAGCGACATGGTGCGCCTGATCGACTCCCTGGAGGTGCACGGCTGGGTGCAGCGCGATCGCGACCCGAACGACCGGCGCCGGCAGATCGTCACTGCGACCAAGAAGGGCAGCAAGGCCCAGGCCGAGCTCGCCGCAGGCGTGACTGCGGCCGAGGAGCGCGCGCTTGACGCGTCGTCGCAGAAGCAGCTCAAGAGCCTGAAGAAGCTGTCCCAGGCCGTCCTGCAGGATTAGCGATGCCGCCCGACAGCCAGCTTCTGCGCGGCCACCTCGCGCCCACGCCGCGCACGCTTATCGACGTCCTCACCACCACAGCACACGCCCACCCCACCGCCGCCGCCATCGACGACGGCACGGTGGTGACCTACTCCGAGCTGCTCGAGCAGGTGCGCGAGACCGCCGAGAGACTGCACTCCGGGGGGATGCGCCGCGGGGACCGGATCGGGGTGCGGATGTCCTCGGGAACCCGCGACCTCTACATCGCCATCCTCGCCACGATGTGGGCCGGATGCGCCTACGTCCCCGTTGACGCGGACGACCCCGACGAGCGCGCCGAGCTCGTGTTCGGGGAGGCCGGCATTGACGGCATCTTCACCGACGACGGGTTCCGCCCGCTGGCACCCCGCCGCGACGGGGAGACCGAGCTGCCGACCCCCGACGACGACTGCTGGATCATTTTCACCTCCGGTTCCACCGGCACCCCGAAGGGGGTGGCGGTGACGCACCGTTCGGCGGCGGCGTTTGTCGACGCTGAAGCACGCCTGTTCTGCCAGGACGACCCCCTCGGCACAGAAGACCGGGTTCTGGCCGGGCTGTCCGTCGCCTTCGACGCCTCGTGCGAGGAGATGTGGCTGGCCTGGGCGCACGGCGCCTGCCTCGTGCCGGCGCCGCGCTCGCTCGTGCGCTCCGGTCAAGACTTAGGCCCCTGGCTGATCCGCCGCGACATCACCGTCGTCTCCACCGTGCCCACGCTCGCCGGGCTCTGGCCCGCCGAAGCCCTCGACAACGTGCGCCTGCTCATCGTCGGCGGCGAGGCATGCTCGCAAGAGCTCGTCGAGCGCCTGGCCACCCCCGACCGCGAAATGTGGAATACCTACGGCCCGACGGAGGCGACCGTCGTCGCCTCGGCCGCGCGCCTGTCGCTGGGCCAGCCCGTCACCATCGGCTGGCCGCTCGACGGGTGGGACCTGGCAGTCGCCGAGGACGGTGAGCTCATCATCGGCGGCGTCGGCCTTGCTCGCTACGTGGACGAGGACAAAGACCGCGAGAAGTACGCGCCGGCCGCGGGGTGGCAGCGCGCCTACCGCACGGGCGACCACGTGCGCCTCACCGATGACGGGCTGGCATTCATCGGCCGCGCCGATGACCAGGTGAAGATCGGCGGCCGCCGCATCGAGCTGGGCGAAGTCGAGGCCAACGTGGCCGCCTTGCCCGGCGTGTACAACTCCGCCGTGGCGGTGCAGACCACCGGCGCCGGGGACAAGGTGCTGGTGGGCTACGTCTCGCTGGACAACCCCGGGGAGTCCTGGGACGTCGCCGCCGCGCGCGAGCGCCTGGCGGAGACGATGCCCGCCGCCCTCGTGCCACGCATCCACGTCATGGAGGAGCTCCCCATCCGCACCTCCGGCAAGGTGGACAAGAAGGCCTTGCCCTGGCCGCTGCCCGCGGCGACGCTGGGGGAGGATTTCGGCCCCACCGAGTCCTGGCTCGCCGCGACCTGGGTCGACGTTCTAGGAGTGCCCGCCGAGTCCCGCGACGCCGACTTTTTCGAGGCCGGGGGCACATCCCTCGCCGCGGCCACCCTAGTGGCGCGCATACGCGAGCGGGTGCCGACGTTCGCCGTACGCGACCTCTACGACCACCCCCGCCTCGGCGCACTCGCGGAGTTCGTGGACACCCTCGTCCAGGCCCCCTCCCCCGCCGCCGCGCGCGCTGTCCGGCCAGTGGGTGCGGGCACCCGCCTGGCGCAGACGCTCATTCAGGTCCCCGCCATGACGCTGCATGCCGCCACCTACGTCACGTGGTGGGCGATCCTGGCCACCGCGCTGGGCCTGCTCCAGCTGGACTGGACGGTCCTGGCCGTACTGTTTGTGGTGTTGTGCACCCCGCTGGGGCGGCTGCACGTCGGTGCGCTTGGGGCGCGGTTGATTCGCGGGCGCATCCGCCCGGGTAACTACCCCCGAGGCGGCGTCACCCACCTGCGGCTGTGGGCCGCGGAGCGCTGGGTGCACGCGTCCGGCGCGCTGAACATCTCCGGTTCGACATGGGTGGCGTACTTCGCGCGCCTACTCGGGGCGAAGGTGGGCCGCGGCGTGGACATGCATACGCTGCCTCCGACGACCGGCCTGCTCACCTTGGGCAAAGGCGTGGCCATCGAACCGGAAGTAGACCTGTCCGGGTATTGGATCGACGGTGACGTGCTGCGCGTCGGCTCCATCGCGATCGGCCCGGAAGCCCGCGTGGGTGCGCGTTCCACGCTCCTGCCCGGCACGGACATCCACGCTCACGCCCACATTGAGGCCGGCTCGACGGTCACCGGTGACAAGCCCGTGAAGAAGGGGGCGCGTTGGGCTGGTTCGCCCGCGCGCAAGGTGGGCCGCTCCAAGCACCGTTTCCCGGAGCAGCGACCGAAGCCGCGCCGCCTCTGGGTGGGGATGTACGGCCTCACCTCGCTCGCGCTGGCGGTCATGCCGGTGGCTGCGGCGACGGTGGGCGTCGCCATCGTCCTCGGCCTGATCCGGTTGACCAGGGGTCACCCGGCCATCGGCGCGCTACTCTTCGCGCCGCTTGGCGGCTTGGTCTACCTCGGTGCGCTGATCGTGTTTACCTGGTGCGGTGTGCGCGTGCTCTCGCGCGGAATCCACCCGGGGGTCGCCCCCGTGCGCTCCGCGCAGGGGTGGAGGTTGTGGACGGTCACGCGGTTGCTTGACGACGCCCGCACGCGCCTCTTCCCCCTCTACGCCGGCGCCCTGACCCCGACGTGGCTGCGCTCGCTCGGCGCGACGGTGGGCCGCGACGTGGAAATATCCACCGCAGTGCTGGTGCCACGGCTCACCACCGTGAAGGATGGCGCCTTCCTTGCCGACGACACACTGGTGGGCACCTACGAACTGGGCCACGGCTGGATGCGTACCGGTGAGACGACGGTGGGTAAGCGCTCTTTCGTCGGCAATTCGGGGATTGCCGGGCCCGGGCGCAAGCTGGCGAAGAATTCGCTGGTCGCGGTGCTGTCCTCGGCCCCGAGGAAGTCCAAGGCGGGGTCGAACTGGTGGGGCTCCCCGCCGGAGCGGATGCGGCGCGTCGAGGTCGAGGCACCTGGTGGTGAGGCGCTGACGTACGCGCCGTCGGCAAGCGTCAAGCGCAAGCGCGGCGTCATCGAGACCATGCGCCTCCTCGCCCCGATGGGCAACGCGATGCTGGCCGCAGCGTTCCTCGTAGGCGTGCACTATGCGCTACTTAACCTGGGGTTCTGGGCCTACGCGCTCGGCGGGCTGCTCTTTATGGCCTGCGGGGCGGGTGCCGTGGCGATGGCGTGCGTAGCCAAGTGGGTGTGCGTGGGCCGGCACGTGCCGGGCGAGCACCCTCTCTTCAGCTGGTTTGTCTGGCTTAACGAGCTACAAGATCAGTTTGTAGAGCTCGTCGCCGCGCCGTGGTTCTTTTCCCACGCCTACGGCACGGGTGAAATGAACATGGCGTTGCGCGCGCTGGGCGTGAAGGTGGGCCGCGGGGCGTGGGTGGACTCCTACTGGTTCCCGGAAACCGATTTGTGCACAGTGGGCGAAGGAGCGAACGTCGGACCAGGCACGGTGGTGCAAACACACCTGTTCCAGGACCGGGTTATGAGCCTCGATGCGGTCACCATCGGGTCCGGGGCGACGCTTGCGGCGCATTCAGTGGCACTGCCAGCCTCGACAGTCGGTGCGGGTGCGACGGTGAGACCCGGCTCTTTACTGATGCGCGGCGACCAAGTGCCGGGGGGCACTTTGTGGCAAGGCAATCCGATCGAACCCGTGTGACCGGCCGCTCACGTGACTAAACGGTCTGACTCTGCCCGTTGCCTCCGCAGATCACGCCCCCGCGGCACTGCTGCCGCCGGGGTTGGAGCGCGTGGCCATCGTCACCGGCTTCCAGCCTGAGGGACTTCGGGGCGATCAGAATGGCTCCTTCTCGCCCCCGCCTGCCCGGCCTCAGAACACGAGCAGATCCAAGAACTTCCGCGCGCGCTCGCTGGCGGGGCGCTCGAAGAAGGCATCGGGGGCGCCGGTCTCGACGATTTCGCCGGCGTCCATGAACACGACGCGGTCCGCTACAGCGCGGGCGAAGGACATTTCATGGGTCACGACAAGCATCGTCATGCCATCGCGGGCGAGCCCGGCGACCACGTCGAGGACCTCGCGCACGATCTCGGGGTCCAGGGACGCTGTGATTTCGTCGAGAAGCAATGCCTTAGGCCGCATCATGAGCGCGCGCACGATGGCTACGCGCTGTTTCTGCCCGCCAGAGAGTTCGTGGGGCTTGGCTTCGCTTTTCGACGCCAACCCGACGCGCTCGAGAAGAGCCAGCGCCCGCGAGCGAGCCTCGTCGAGGTTTGCGTGCTGCACGACTTTGGGTCCGAGCAGCAGGTTGTCCATGACGTTGAGGTGCGGGAAGAGCTCGTAAGACTGGAAGACCATGCCCACGGTCGTGCGCACGTCTTTGCCCTTCGCCTTGCCCACGACGTGGCCATCAACGTTGATCGTGCCGCCCTGGATCGGCTCCAGGCCGTTGATCGTTTGCAGGAGCGTGGACTTGCCGCAGCCTGATGGGCCGATGATCGCGATGACTTCGCCGGGGGCGACGTTGAGGTCGATGTCCCGGAGGGCGTGATAGTCGCCGTAGTACTTGTTCACGCCATGAAGTGAGATGAGCGGTTGCGTCATGCGGGGTTCCACCTTTGTTCGAGTTTGCGCGAGGCCCAGGAGATCGGGAAACAGACGAGGAAGTACAGCAGGAAGACAACGGCGTAGATCCACAGGGCGGCGTTGGGGTAGGTGAAGCGGTTGGCGTCGATGATCTGCTGGGCGACTTTGAGCACCTCAACTACGCCGATCAGGGCAACGAGCGAGGTAGTCATGATCATGCGGTTGGTCAGGTTGATGGTCAGGGGCACGAGCCCGCGCACCGCCTGCGGAAGGATGACGTAACGGTACAGGTCGCGGCCCTCAAGACCGAGGGCCGCGGCACTGCGGTACTGGTGGCGCGGAATAGCGTCGATCGAGGCGCGCACGAGGTCACCCATCTCCGCGGTGCCCCAGATCGTGAACACAATGACCGCGGCGAGCTTCGCATTGAGGTTGATGCCAAACCCGCGCGTGAGGTCAAAGTACACGAGAAAGAGCAGCACCAATTGCGGCATGATGCGCACAAACTGCAGGTAGAGCTGAGTGAAAAAACGCACAATTTTACTTCTCGACGCCATGACCAGGCCGAGCCCCGTTCCCAACACGACCGACAAACCCATCGAGGCCAGCGCAATTTGCACGGACACCCACAGGCCAGCGAGGAGGCGGGGGAAGTTGTTGCCGTCAAGAAGAATGCTGAGGTCCGAAGACACGGGCGCGCACCTTCCTCTCCGCGTATCCGGCAATAAGTGACAGGGGCAGGAGGATGACCAGGTAGAACACGACAAGCAGGAGCAAGGCCTCCTGGGTCTGGTACGCCTGGCCGATCTGCTCCTTCGCAGTAAACACCAGTTCCGGCACCGCGACGACCCCGACCACGGATGTTTCCTTGACCAGAAAGATCATGTTCGCGGCGACCGCCGGCAGGGCGATCGCGGTCGCCTGCGGAACGATCACGTGCCGCATCGCTTGTAGGCGCGTCAACCCCAGGCTTAGCGAGGAGCGCAGCTGGATACCTGCGACCGCTTCCAACCCGGTCCGGATCGCCTCCGCCATGTACCCGCCCCCCAGAAATGCCAAGCCGATGACCGCGCAGGTCTCAGAACTGAGCACAACACCCAGCTTGGGCAGACCGAAGTAGAGAAAGAACAGCTGCACCAGGAGCGGGGTGTTGCGGGATAGCTCAATGTAGGCCTGCACGATCTGGCGCAGCACCGGAATGTGGAAGTACTTGATTACGGCGCCCACCAGCCCGATAGCAATCGCGGCGGCAATGCCGAAAGCGGCAATCCTCAGCGTGATAAGTGCCGCTTTGGCATAGACCGGGATGTTTTCGACGACAATCGAAGCATCCATGGCCTAGAGCTGGCCGCCCTCCACCACCAGCTCGTCGGCGGGAACCTGGTCGCCGTAGACCGGCTTCAGGGTCTTCTCGTAGTCGTTGTGGAAGAAGTTCTCCTTGCCCAGGGAGACCAGTTCCTCGTTGAGCCAATCCAGAAGCGTTGTGTTGCCCTTCTTCACGGCGGCAGCAATCGTATCGACGTCACCGAGCGAGGTGATCGTCGCGTGGTAGCCCGGCGAGTTCGCCGCCCACGCCAGGGCCTCGGTGTTGTCTGTGACCCAGGCGTCGCCTCGGCCGTCGAGAAGTGCGTTGGTCGCTTCCGTGTACTGCTCGTACTTCTGCAGTGTGACCTCGGGGTGGTTCTTTTCCAGGTAGGACTCGGCGGTCGTACCCTTCACCACGATGACGTTCTTGCCGGACAGGCCTGCGACATCCGTGATTGGCGCGGCGTCAGGCGTGACAACACCCAGCGAGACCTTCATGTACGGGTTAGCGAAGTCCACTTTCTGCTTGCGCTCATCCGTCACCGTGAAGTTGGCCAAAATCGCGTCCACCTTGCCCGTGTCCACGAACTCGACTCGCGACGCAGCCTCAACCGGCACCCACTCCACCTTCACACCAAGGTCCTGCGCGAGACGCTTGCCGTACTCGATGTCGTATCCCGCGTACTCACCGTTCGCGTCGATGTAACCAAACGGCGCCTTATCTGAAAACACGCCTAGCCGGATCGTGCCGTCCTCTTTGATCTGATCCAGGGTGCGGGTCGAGTTCTGCCCGCTATCCGACGTCGACGAACACGCCGCCAGGAATACAGTGAGCAACGCCAGGACCGCCGCAATTACCGCGCTGGTACGCAATTTTAGTGCCACACGCTTCTCTTTCTCTTGGACCGAATTGTTTAGCAGGAGCATACCAAGCGGTCTGTTAGATGCGCAATCGGGTTTTGGTCGTATGTGTTGTCGGAAGGAGAGGCAAAGTAGAGCAACGCACAAATCCAACCCCCGGGGGCACGACAAAACCCGCGTTACTCTACTTCTTTCCCGGAACTGGAGCCCGCAGATTTAAATCGCCGCCGTAACGCCCGCACCAGGATCACCAGCAAAACCCCGAGCACCAGCACGCACACCGCAATCATCCACCAGGACCAGCCCCACCCGGAAACCTCAGGTTCGGGCGCGTCGGGGTCGAGCGGCACGCGCTGCGCGTGGACGAGCAACCGGTCGGTGTTGATGCCGTACGGGGTGCAGGTGATGAGGGTGATTTTGTCCTTGCCGGGTTCGTAGGTGACGCGGTCGTACGCCTCCGGTTTGACCACCTCACGCCCGGTCATCTGGTAGCGCAGGCGCTCGCCCATCACGTCGATGTAGATGTCATCGCCTTCACGCAGCATGGGGAGCTGGTCGAACATCGCGGCGTTGACCATGCCGGTGTGGGCGGAGATGACGGAGTTGGTGCCGTCGCCGCCGACGGGCAGGGTTGAGCCGTACATGTGGCCGGCGCCTTCGTACAGGACTTTCGGCAGGGTGGTGTGGTAGATGGGCAGGTCGACGTCGATGGCGGGGATGCGGATGCGCGCCATGATCTGGAAGCTTTCGGGCAGCGTCAGCTGTGTCATGTAGTAGTCGTAGCCGTCGTCGCCTTCCACCGGCGGGCGCGCGTGCGTACCCGCCGCCAAGAGCCAGTCGTTGTAGTCGTGCGCATTGCGCAGTTGCTCGGCTTTGGCTTCATCGCTTAACGACGCCACCGCGCCCGCATACTCCTCATTCTGACGGATGAGCTTGTAGTGGTTCGACAGCGTCGAGGCAACCGGGTAGAGCATTAACGCCGCCCCCAGCAACAATACGATCAGCGAGAGCGTGTTGCCGCGCCGCGGCTTCTTCGGCGCTGAGGACGAGCCAGAGTCTTTCAGTGTGACTGTCACAGTGAGCTAGCTTCTTCCTTACGGTCGCGCCGGCGTAAAACCAGCCCCAACGCGATAAGCAAAACCGCTATTGCGGTGATCCCGATTACGCCCGCACCTGTCGACGCCAGCCCGGCGCGCTGCCCGGATTTCTGCCCTCCCTGGCCGCTGCCGGGTTGACCCGATCCGTCCGGGGCCTCCGCACCCGAAGAACCTGACCTACCGGCGCTGCCGGGTACCCCGGAGCCTCCTGGCGCACCCGTGGACCCGCCCGAACCACCGGGCCCGCCGTTACCTCCATCACCGCTACCTCCGTCATCGGCGGTAAAACACGCTTTCCGGCTGACCACGTTGACGTGGCTGGTGCTTGAAACGTCGACCGGGGTGCGCAACGCATCCATGCCGTCGGTGCGCAGCCGCGCGGTAGACTCCAGCGTGCCCAGAACCTCTCCCCTGCTCACCGTTCCCCAGGGCCCGGCTGCGTTGGCCTCAGCCGGGATACGGACCTCGAGGCGAGTACTGGGGTCGGTCAGGCGCGCCTTCGTCAGTGCCTCGCGCCCGGCCGGGGTGAGTGTGAAAGTGGCGCGTTCGTTGCCGACGACATCGACAGTGTAATCGGTCTCCTGGTTCAACTCGGCTGTCTCCCCCGCACGAATAAGTGTGAGCATGGGTCGAGTGAGCTTGACCACCGTGGTGGTTTCTCGGGTGCCGGGGAGGAGTGCCTGCCACCACGGGGCGCGCACCGCAACGGTGTGCGTGTCCCCGGCTGTCTCGAAACTGGGCGCCTCCGCGCCGGCATCCTGCGCCGCACGGACCACGACGGGATCGCTATGCCACTGCACCGTGTGCCCGCGCGAAAACTCGATGAACACTTCAAAGGTGGAAATGGTTCCGTCGGTGCTCGGATTCGGGGCGTTGAATGCGTAAGTGTATTCCAAGTAGGTGCCCGGCGCGGCCGCATCGAACCAGCTCGGCGAGTTGCATGCAGTCTGCGAATTGACTGCCACACCGAGAACCTGTGCCTTTGGCGCGACGGTGCGCGAAAGAGACCCGGAGACCACGACGACGACTGCAGGCGAGTAGGAAACCCTGGCGTCGCGGGTTTCCGGGTTGTCGGTAGCTTCGACAAGGTAGACGCCTTGGGCGATCCCGGTGAACTGCGCCTTGCCGCCCGAAGTTGCCGCCCGGGCAATTTCGGGAAACTCCGTTCCGCCGCGCACGAGCGCGGGGATGTCGAGCTGCCCGAGCTGCTCCTGGCCTGCTGCGGTAGTGGGATCGATGCCCTCGATGTGGCGCAGGACCACCTCACGGTCACCGATCTCCGCGAACCAGTCCGCCCCAACAGATTCCACGAGGTCGACTGCGATCGTGCCGGCCGCCTGCGCGTACGCCGTAGGCGCTGCGGCGGGCACCGCGGCCGGTGCGGCGAGCGCAAGCAACGCGACCGCCGCGGCCGCACCGCGTCGTCTTCCACGTGGGATCATTGGGGCGTCCTTTCCGCGAACTGGTGTCTTTTAGGCGTTCTTGCGACGCAGCTGGTAGGCGGCGCCACCACCGAAGAGCACCAGGCCGATGGCGAGCATGGCCAGCATCGTGGTAGTACCCGTTGCAGGCAGCCTGCCGAAGATGTTGTCCTTGACGTCGTTCACCGTCGCGGTGTAGATCGGGCGGGCGGTGCTTGTGCCTCCGGGGGTCAGGGCCAGCGGGGTCGGATCCGGGTTGAGGAGGTACCCGGCCGGGGCCTTGGTCTCCACCGCACAGTACTCCTGACCGCGGGTGAACTGCATGCCGAAGCCGGCAGCAGTGGAAACACTATTCGCCGCCACGGCCGTGATCGGGCCCGTTACCTTCTCCGTGCCGGCCTGGTTGGTTCCCACCAGCGGGGTGGAGTTCTCTTTGATGGTGTAGCGGTTATTGCTGGCTTTGGTGCAGCCGACGATGTTGAACTGTGCGCCGGCGGCAGCTGCACTGTCAACACTATCCAAGGTCTTGCGCACCTCGACGTCCACGTACTGGGTTGAAGTGGATGTGTTGTCACCGCCCTGCTGGCTCGAGTCCTCCGGCGTCGTCTTCACCGGATCCGTCGCGTTCGGAATGTAGACGTTGGCCTGGTTGTTCAGCTGCCCGTTGGCGGGGAGGCGCAGGACCTTCGCGTCGAAGACAACCTGGGCCGTCAGGCCGGGATTGTCCGCGCGCAGGCTGGCAAGTTTGGCGCGGCCCTGCCCGGTGAACTCGATGGCGAGCTTGTTATCTTGGCCAGACGTGACGGTGTAGTCACCGGCGGCGAGGGTCGCTTCGGCGCCATTGGTAACACCCGTGAGCGTGACCTGGGCGGAATCGGCCACGTACTGCAGCTCGGAAACCAACGGATCCTCAATGCGGAACTGTGAGATCGTCCGCGTACCGTCCCTTAGGGCGTCGCCGGCCGGCACGGGGGCCTTGATGGTGTAGGTGATGTTGTCGCCAACGCCGACGTTAGTGTCCACGGCGGACTTCGTGGGCTTGAGTTCCTGGTTCTTTGGGGAGATCGTCGGGTTGTAGTTGACTGTGCCGTCTTCCTCGATCAGCGGGACGGTAACAAAGAACGGCGCGGCGACGGTGTAGGAGCCGTTTTGCACCTCTGTGATGCGGTAAAGACCGACCGGGATCGAGGCCGAGACGATTCCATCGTTGTCGGTGGTGACAGTCTGCTCCTCCTCTACCGTAGCCGTAGCCCGACCGGCGATAATGCTCTGTGCCTCGGTCCACCCCTCAGCAGTGTTCAGCGGGCTGGCGAGCTTGATCATCTCGACCTTGAACTCAAAGCCACTCGGCGCGTTCTGCGTGGAGCCGACCTCACCGATACGCTTTTCGATGGTCAGGGTGGCCTTGGCGTTCAGGTCAATGCCAGATGTCGGTGCCGGTCTCGTTGTTGTGGTGGTCTCCTGGGCCACGGCCGGCATGAGAGCGAGCGGGGAGGCCGCCGCGATGGTCGCCGTGGCGACGAGCGCCAGGGTCTTGTGCGAAATGCGAGACATGGTGATTTCTTCCTTCCGAAGAATTCAAGTGGGATTCAAATTGTGTGGTCGGGGCTCACCGCACCCCATTCCACTGGGTTAAGCGAGCGTGGTGGACTTGTGTTCACAGGTCTGTCGGAGACCGCCGTTGTTGCGTTACGACGCTCCGAACAGCCTGCGGAGGTAACGGCGGCGTTTAGCGCATTTCATGGCGACCTCCTTCCGCTGCGTGCTCAGGATCAACCTCGTCGTCTCGCCTCAGGTATCGCCACGCGCCGTAGCCGAAGATGAGTAGGCCCAGCAGGAGGAGCAGAACCAGGGTCTGCTGGCCGGTATCCGGCAGCAGAGCCCCGATGATGCCGGTCAGGCGTAGGGCGCCGTATTTGGCGTCAGCCTCTACCCCGCCCTGTACGCTGGCTCCATTGGCCGTGGCCGTGGCTTCGACCGTGCCCGAGTAGGAGAACGTCTTGTCCTTCGGCTCGTTGGAAATATCAACGCGGACCGTGCACGAAACACTTTCCGACGGCTTCAGCGACGCTCCGACGACAGAGCACGCGCTGGATGGGATCAGGCCGTCCGGCCCGATCACAACGCCGCTGTCTGCGACCAACGCGATTCGTTCCGCGTTGCCACCAACCAACGCCTGGGGGGTCGCTCCGCTCGGCGCTGCACTGACCGTGCGACCGATGAGGGATTCCTCTTTCAGAGCGATGTTCGAGACGTCAAACGCACCGTTATTGGTTACCGTGTAGGTGATGTCCATGTAGGCGGCGTTGTCGGGAAGAATGGCGCGGTCGATAACCGCCCCGGTCACGGCGCTAACGGGCGTGCCGGCGATCTTCTTTTCCACCTTCATACCGGGGAACCGGTTCAGTGCCGTCAGCGACCACTTGTCACCGCTGCGGGACGTGTCGTCCTTGGTCGTCGGGAGCACCGTGAACGACACGGAATTATCGCCGTCGTTGGCGGCGTTGACCTTGGCATCGATGAACGCGCCGGTATCAGTCACGCTCATAACGGGGTTGACCTTGTCGTTGCCGTCATCGGTTTCTGTGACCGCGCACGAGGAGCCGACGGGTACGCCCTGGATCTTGTGGGTCTTGCCCGCGGTGAGGGTGAATTCGTCGTTTTTGGATCCACAGTTGGCGTCGAAAGTAAAGGTCTTTCCTTCGCCTGCTTCGCCCTCGGACTTCTTTGTGAAGGCAACATCATAGGTCGCGCGCGGGTGGAAGAACGATGCGCCGATGACCAGCGTATCCGCTGTGGAGGGGGCGTCCGGAGCGACCTTGAAGTCGTAGGTGTACGTCTTGTCAGCCACGCTGGAGGGAGGGGTATCCGAAAGCGTGGATGTGCCACCGTAGTAATTATTATTCTCCCAGCGTGCGAAGCGCATAAATGGCCGGCGGTTTCCGGCGGTCACCTCGACCTCGCCGCGGGCGGCGAGCGCGGGACTGTCGCCGTAGGAAATGGTGCAATCCGTGCCGACGGGCAGGTTGACAATGCCGTCGCTACTCGGAGCACCGTTGCTCGTGGGCAGAGAGCCCGTGGTTACCTCGCTGCGGGGGAAGGTCTTCTCAATCGTTCCTGCCCCACCCGTCTTGCACGTAATTTTGGCGGTGTACCCGGCGGCCGAGGCACCATTGAGGTAACCGTCCTCGCGAAGCACCAAGCGCACGGGGGTCGTCCGGCGCGTCACAGTGTTGGTGAAAGAGAACACTTGTGGGTCAGTCGTACCCGGATCGGGGGCGCGGACCTCCGCAACCGAGGGGTTGCCCGTTATTTGCAACTCTTGCGGGCTGCTTGTAGGCAGAAGCTCCTGCATGCGGCACAGCGAACCCGCGGGCACTGGCACGTTTTTCGATGTGTAGGTCCACGTTGAATTATCGTCGCTGGACGAGGACGCGAAGTCACTCTTGCCGAGGGCAGAGGGAATGGTGTACCTGCCGTCGCTCAGCGAGCTCGTTTGGTACCCAATCGCCTTGCACTGCACCGCGAAGTTGAAGCGAGTGTCCTCGCCGATCAACTTTAGATCCTCGGTGCGTCCGGTTGTTGTTTTTTGCAGGGCTACGGGTGCCATCTCGTATCCGTAGTGGTTCGTCAACACGACGTGGTTGGCCGCAGCGTCGTCCACCGTCAAGACAGCCGGGGAGGTCGTCTTCTCTCCCTTCAGAGCCTGGTCAAACACGCTGTTTCCACCTGTGCGGTCAACCACCCAGTCCACGCTCTGCGGACGCAGGAAGGCGTTGAGGGTGTCACCCGTTCCGTCTTCCGTCATGGTCAGCTTGAGCGAGCCGAAGTGGTCACCGGTGATTGTGCAGTCGGCCCCCACCGGGACCCGCGGGAAATTTACACTTTCCTCGCCCTTGATCTGCATCGTCGTCGTGGACAGGACGGCGGTATCGCCTGTCTCGGGGTCGCGGCAGTCCAGGGTGAAGTTGTGCTTGTAGAGCGCGTCCTGCAGGTTTTGTTTGCTGGCTGCGTACTGCTCGCGCACGTTGCCGGGCATGACAGCGACCTTCTGCACGGTCATCGACGTTATGCGACGGGTGAAGGTGTTGACCAGCTCAACCGCATCCTCGCCTTCGCGAGCCACAAAGGTAGCTGCTGAGTTACCGGTAGCTTGCTCCTTATCATTGACCAAGATGCTCTTCGTCAAGGTGATACCGACGGCAGTTGTCGTGTCGTCCTCGCTGACAGAACAGGTGGATCCCTCAGGTACGTTGTCCTGGGTAATTACCTCGCCGCGCTTAATGGTTCCTTTGAGAGAGACGCCCGGGGAGCCGTCGGGAAGAATACACGACAACGTGGCCGGGTATTCGCGGTCACGCTGGACCTGCTTACGCTGTTCCGAGATCAGGTCCTCGGTGGCGTCGAAGACCACGTTTTTTGTGACCTTGATCGTGGAGTTCAGGTAGTTGTAGGTCGCGGTTAGGCTCAGCGTTGAGTGGTCGCCGATGGTAAAAACCCCGCCGAGAGGTACCGCCGTCGTGCCGTTCGTGCCATCAGAGTAGGTGACGGTCATCGCGCGAGAAATCTTGAACGGATCACCGTTCGAGTTCGTGCGGGTACTGGTTTCGGTGGAGGTCTCAACGATCGTGCACTGGCTACCCTTGGGCAGAGTTGTGGCAGGGACGTTGAATTCCTTGTCATTAGTCGGCGTCACCGTCTCTGCCACGATCGCACCCGTTGGGGTTGTACACGACAGGGAATAGCTCAACTCGTCTGACGGCATGAGGTACGTCTCACCGCCCATGTGCTGGGTGACGGTCAGGCCGTCGCCGACTGGCGTGAACGTATTGGTCACCGTCGCCGAGTTCGTCGCGCTCGACACCACCACCGACGCACTTTGGACGTTGCTGGACCAGCGCACACCACCCGGCAGTGTCGGCTGGTCTTCCTCGAACTTGCAGGTGTTGCCGTAGGGCACACCCATCGCCCCGCCCTGGTCGTTGACCGCAGCGTTCGTCGAGGTCAGCGTGGTCGAGCCTCCCCCTGTGACGGTGAAGGTTCCTTGCAGCGAGATAGCACTGTTGCCCACATTCCGGGTACCGCAGTTGTAGCGCATCGTGAACGTCGACGGCAGCGTACCCACGACACCGCCACTGTTCACGATCTTCTGCACCGAGACGGTACCCAGGCGGTAGTCGAAGGTGTTCGTTAGAAGCGCCGAGTTCCTATCGCTTCCCGACGTCGCACGGACAGTGAGCAGCTTTGTCGTCTGCCCATGAGAGTTTTGCACCACCGTGGCGCTATCCGCGTTATCCGACGCCTGGAACCGAGCGCCCACAAATCGGGTGTTCGTGGTATCCGCCGGGGTGTCCTCCCACATGTAGCAAGCGGACCCGACGGGGATGTCCTTGATCGTGGCCGCAGTAGCCGTGGTGACGGTCACCGCCCCGGTGAGGGCCCTGTTGGCGGGCGTGGTGCACTTGTAATTGACGTTAAACGTCAGGCCGGCCAGATCCGCGCTGTTCGCGGCGGTGCCGTCGTAAGCCTTGGTCAGAGTGATGTCACGCAGGTTGTACGAGTAGCTTGTGCGGAAGTGCAGCTCACCTGTCGCTCCCTGCCTCGCGGGCAGTGTGAAGTGGTAGGCGTTAGCGTCCGGCTGCACGGTCACGCCGCCGAACGTGACCACGCGGCCGTCGAAACGCACCTGTTCTTTCTGCTGCTCGGTCAGGTCAGTTAGGGGGCGCACGGCACAGTCTTGGCCGACGGGCACATTATCGACGCGCACGCTTCCACCGACAGACGTTCCCGTGCGTGTCAGCGTGAGCGACACCTCCTGCCTGCCGAGGTTAGTGGCTGAGCAGATGAGCTCGAACTTGTAGGGGGAAAGGTTGAAACCGTCGTCGACAGGCGCGCCTACGGTTTCCTTACTTATAGTCAGCGAGCCCGTGGCATAGTCGTAGCGGTTATACGCGTTGACCTTGTTAGTCGTGCCTACCCTGACCGTGTAGGAATTATTGCCTTGATTCGGATTGGACGGCGCCGAAGTCGGGGTGGACGAGGGGTTCCATTGGAGGTCAAGGTTGCTTCCCGGAGGCGGAGCGTTCGACGCGGTCGTTTCCGTGACGGTGCACTGTGCACCGAGGGGCAGGGTGTTAACAGTGCTGCTCTGGCCACGCTGAAGGGTGACAGTCTTGGTCAACGCAACCGTGGGATACGCAGTGCTGAATCGCGTATCGGACACCGTGATGTCCGTACACGAATACTGCAGATCGAAGGAGCGCAGCTGGAGGGCGGAGAAGTTCTGGGCGCTGCCGTCAACCGTTTTGTTCAGCTGCAGCTGGGCAGGCGAAAAGCGGCTTTTCCATTCCACGGAACAACTGGGCGAGCGTCCACTCGGGTCGGTGACAACGACTTCGCTCCAACCTTCGGATTTGTTGTTATTGACCTTCACGGGGAGTTCAGAAGGCTCTGATCCGCTGGTAAAGGTGTGGGATGTACCGGATCCACCACCGTCGGTGAGCGTACAGGTCCACATGGGGATGTAGCGGTCGAGGGCCAGTGCCTTCTGATCACCCGCGGCGGCAGAACGGTAGACGACGGAATCGGTATACGCGCCGGGCGAGCCCGCACGAATAACCCCTGCCGTGTTCCCCTCGGTGACAGGAATCGGCGTGTCCACGGTGCCCTGGCGCAGGTAGACGGACATGCCCGCTGGGTCGAACGTAGTCTTCTGGCGGGTCGCGGCGTTTTCCAGGTCTTGGTTGTCCACCTTGACGGGCTGCTGTGGCAACGCAACGCGGGACATGTTGATGCCCATGACGAACGCTTGGACAGAGCTTGAGTACCCGCCTAAGCCCACGCGGACTTGCGTCGGGTTGCGCGTCTCATAAACCCACGTGCCGGGGCGCTCCGGTGGGTCGTGGATCGCACCAGGAATGCGGCAGGCGAAGCTCTTCGGCCCCGCTACCGCATCCGGCCATTCGATCGGTTTAACCACATTACCGGGGCCAAAGACTGTGTCATTTTTGTAGTTTCCGGTACATGCGTCCTGGTAACCGCTCGGGGTGATGCGCGAATAAGGCCCGTTGCTACCATCGGAAAGGATAGAAAGCAGTTCTCCAACGGACCCGTTTTGCGCCGTCGCCTCACCGTCCGCAAAGACCATTCCGAAGTCCTGTTCCTGGCCTTTTTTGGTCAGGCTGATATCCTCCGCGAGCAGCTCGAGATATCTCGTCCGGTTCGGGTTTGCCGTCGATTTCACGATGATCGGGGTTTTAGCGTCCCCAGAGTTGCGTGAAAACACGCGTTGACTGGTTGCGGCATCTCCGAAAGCGGAGTCCGTTGTCACGCGGTCGGACTGGGTAATGAACGTGCCTTTGTCTCCACCGTAGTTGACCACGGACAACTTCATCTTCAGCGTGTACGGGCCAATCGTCTTGGTCACCACTGAACCACTGGTCAGCTCGGCCTGGGTAAAGCTAAGCCAACATGTATTTCCCGCGTAGGGCTTGGCCAGATCGCCGCTGCGGTAGGAGCAGTCCGTCATGTTCCAGGAGCTGGCGGAGGGGACCGTTGCCTGGGCCTGGCTGGCGGGAGGATTGGAAGGAACCGCAACGAGCGCGAGGGCGACAAGAAACGACAAGAGAAACGCTACTTGCCGACACCCCCAGGCGCGGGAACGATATGACGCAGGAGCGAACATGGGCATGAGACCTTCCGTGACGTAGATGTCCGAGGCCACCACACTTCGACACCCTGCCTGGCCTTTAACACTTGGACAACAGCCCAACTAGGCCATTACGCTGCCAGGAATCTGCAGGATTGTCAACAGAAGACTATGCGTCCTCTAGGTTTTCGCCTGGAACCTAAACCAATCTTAGTTGACACGTCCCAGATAAAGAAAATGGCCTGTTCACGATCTCGCTCAGGTGGGATTTTGCTAGCAGATGTCGCCCCCCTGGAATAGAATTTACCGCCCCACAAACCGCGGCGCCCGCTTCTCCCGCCTGGCCCGCGCCCCCTCCACAATGTCCTCGGACGCATACGCGGCAGCTCGGAAGGAGTCACGCTCCTCCACGCTGAACAGGTCCGGAGCGAACTCGGCTTTCACATTGCGCAGCGTCAGCGGAGCCTTGGCGGCGCACCGGGACGCCAAAGCCAGGGCGTCAGAGAACTCACCGGGCACGCACATGCCGCAGGCCACGGAGTCTTCGCTGGCCAAGGACGTCCCGGCCAGGAGCATGGATCTCGCTCTCCCGCCCCCGACAAGAGTAGCGAGGAGCTGAACAATCTCGCCCTCCACACCAATGGCCATGTCCCCCACCGGCAAGCCAAACACGGCAGGCTCGGCAGCCACGCGGATGTCGCAGACCATCGCCAGCATCATGCCCGCACCGATCGCCGGGCCGTTCACATACGCGATGACGGGCACGGGCACGCGACGGACCAGGTTCAGAAGGTCGGTCAGCACCTCGAAGAAGTCGCCGCCCTGTTTGTCCTCGTCGAGGTCCGCACCTGAGCAGAAGGCGGTTCCGGTGCCGGTGAGAACGATGGCGCGGGAGGTTTCGGAGGCGGTTGTAATGGCGTCGATAAGCGAGCGCGTCAAGGACGTGGAAAGCGCGTTGCGCTTTTCGTGCCGGTCGAGGGTGATCAGGGTGACCTCGCCGCGCGTTTCGGTCTTAATCACCGATCTGGTCGCGTCCACGCTTGACAATCTGCGGGTCCGGCTCGCCGACGACCTCGTGGTCCTTGTTCGTGTACTCGAACTTGCTCAGGATGTAGCGCATCGCGTTGACGCGGGCGCGCTTCTTGTCGTTGGACTTGATGGTGATCCAGGGGGACTCGTCAGTATCCGTGTAGCGGAACTGCTCCTCCTTGGCGCGCGTGTAGTCGTCCCACTTGTCCAGGCTGGCCAGGTCCATCGGCGAGAGCTTCCACTGCCGCACCGGGTCGACCTGGCGGATGGCAAAGCGGGTGCGCTGCTCTTTTTGGGTGACGGAGAACCAGAACTTCGTCAGCGAGATGCCGGAGCCGAGGATCATGTTCTCCAGCATGGGCACCTCGCGGAGGAACTCGGCGTGCTGCGACTCGGTGCAAAAGCCCATGACGCGCTCGACGCCGGAGCGGTTGTACCAGGAGCGGTCAAAGAACACGATCTCCCCAGCCGCAGGGAAGTGCTCGATGTAGCGCTGGAAGTACCAGGACGTGCTTTCTCTTGGCGACGGCTTCTCCAGCGCCACCGTACGAGCCCCACGCGGATTGAGATGCTCGTTGAAACGCTTGATGCTGCCGCCCTTGCCCGCGGCGTCGCGCCCCTCAAAGAGAATGATGTGGCGCTGGCCGGTTTCTTTGGTCCAGTTCTGCCACTTCAGCAACTCGATCTGCAGCGCGCGCTTGACCTTTTCATACTCGTCGCGGCTCATGCGTTCGTCGTAGGGGTAGTTCTCGCGCCACGTCTCAATGGGCGTGCCGTCGGCCTGGAGGAGGACCGGGTCGTCCTCGTCAGAATCGTCGACCCAGTAGCCCTCGATCTGGGCGAGGTCGAGCATCGGCATGTCGTCAGCGTTCTGGTCAGCCATACGCGCAACTCTACCGCCCACCTACCCCGTGCGCTGGGCGGACGCAGCCTCAGCTGCGCAGAATAACCTCCGCGATATGCGCGTGCCCCGCGGCGTTGGCGTGGAACGGCAGGTTGTTGCCCGGCCCCGTCGTGTCGATCACGCCGGCGAACTGCCGCTGCCCGTCGGGTGCGCACATCCCATTTGCCACCGTGGACGGCTTCATGTCCACAAACTCCACGCCGGTGCGCTGCGCTAGCTGCTTCTGCATGTCCTGAGCGATGTTCTCCGCCGCGCGCACCTGCGGAATCGACACCGCGGGCGAGGCTACAAACTGGCTGGGGATGACGTGGATCGGGCACACGTCATCGCCGTCCGCGATCGTGGGATACCCGATAATCTGCACCCGCGCGTTGGGGGCAGCAGCCTTAATCTTCTCGACCGATACCGCCGCCGCCTGCACAAACGCCTCCACGTTCCACGCTGCCGGGTTGTATCTCGCGTCGTAGGCATCGTTCGCGCCGATGGTCACCAGCACGCGGCGGGTGTTTGCGCTCAGCGCGCCGTCCGCGATCGCGGTATCCGCCGTCTCCGCCAAGTCCTCGTTCTCCGGCTTCGTGGCGGCCATGCCGGTGCACGAGTAATCGAGTTCCACCAGCCCCAAGCCCGCGGCAACCTGTTTGCCGTACGTGTTCGGGCCCGTCGGGCAGCCGATTGGCGACGCCTCACTCGCCGCCGTAGGAATCCTCCGCGCGTAGGGCAGCCAATCGGTCACGACGGGATCGGACGCGATGGAGTCTCCAATGTTGACGAGCGTGCCCGGCTCCTCCGCCTGCGCGGCGGGAGGTGCGGGGGCGAGGATAACCAGTGCCGCAGCAGCCGCGGCGACGACGCGAGAAGAGGTGATGTTCATTTTTGTGAGCCTACATAATTTCTACAAGAAATGCGGCACACCTCCGCCCCAGAAAGGGATGGAGTCGGACCGGCGTGCTTAGACGAACAGCCCGAGCAAGGTGGAAACGCCGCCGGCGATGTCCAAGAAGGGCTCGAGAGCGGTCGTGACCCCGCCGAAAAGCTTTAGAAGGATGCTGGGGGCGGAGGACAGTGTGGAGGACATGGTCGTTTCCTTTCGGCTCTCAACGGACGGTGCCGGCGGCACCCTGACAAACCGTTTTCGTGAGCCTACTGACAACCGACCCATAAAAAAACTCCGCCCCCCGGGGGGCGGGGGCGGAGAAGCTCGGGGGCTTTTTAGGGGGTCTTACTTCAGCAGGCCCAGGAGCTTAGAAACGCCCTTGGCAATGTTGAGGAAGGGGTCCGCGAAACCGAAGATGGTTTGATCATGCGGGGTGTTGCCCAGCATGCCGAGGACCTCGGAAATATTCATGAAGCCGGACGAGGCCGTGTTGACCACGGAGGATGCGTTGACAGTCTGGACGAGTGCGGCGAGGGTATCCATAGCTGATCTCCTAGATTGGGGTGGGGTTTACTTCGTCACCGAGCTGAGGCTGCTCAGGTTCTGGCTGGAGGTGTTGATGAGCTTGACTCCGGTGTCATCGATCTTGGAGCTCAGCCCCACGAAATCACGGAAGTAGCCGGGGTAGATCAGTTCGTTGAGGCCCTTGAGGATGTTCCCCCAGCCTTCCCAGGTGTTGACGAAGTTGTCCAGGTGCAACTTGATGGTTGCGATGTCCATGTTCAATCCCTTTACGGAGTAGGTGCCAGTCTGACTGGCCTCTGTGACTTGACTTGACACCCGCTGGGGCGTCGCAAGACACATTGTGCCACACGCATACGATGCGTCAACCGTTCCGGAGTCACTTCCCACGCCGGCTGCAGGGTGGTGGAATGCTGGCAAGTCAACATTTGGTGAACATGAGTATTGGCTTAATCGTAACGACCTGCCCCATCTCCCGGGGTGAGGTGAACGAAAGTTTAATTTGACCCCATCGCCCGAAACACGAATCTCGGCCAGCGCGCTAGTAGGTAAACCGCGCTTTCTTGTGAGGAGCCAAAAAAGCACCCCTTTCCGGGGGTGAACCGGCTCGGCGCTCGCACTTTTGGAGCTCAAACTATCATGGTGCGGAGCAACCCACGCTTCCCGCAATGAAGGAGTACTCATGAACACCGACACCGAGTGGTTCGAAGTTCCCAGCGACACGGTCCCCGCCGCTCCGCGCGGGGCGGCGACCTATCGGGTGCGGTACGTAGCCCCCGGTGCACGAGGTGACGTCCCGATGACGGGCCTGGTCACCGTGCCCGACACCCCCCGCAGCGACGGCGCCATCCTCAGCTGGGCCCACGGCACGACGGGCCTATCCACCGGCAGCGCCCCCTCCCTGCACACCGCAGGCGACCCGATCGAGCGCTACATCCCCCACTGGACCGCGTACCTACAACGCTGGCTGGATGACGGATTCATCATCACCCAGCCCGACTACGAGGGCCTGGGTGTCGATGGGGTGCCCGCGACGTATATGCACCGGGGTTCGCTCGCCTCCTCCATCACCCGTCTTGTCGAGGAAACAACGGCCCAGTTCTCCACCGACGGCACCTGGGTGAACACCGGCTTCAGCCAGGGTGGCTACGCCTCCCTCGCAGCGTCCGACTCCCCCGCCGAGGGCCTCGCCGCCACCATCTCCATCGCGCCCGGTGACACGGAGCTGGTGAACAAGAACTTGCGCCGCATGGGGATACGCCCGGTGGACGTCGCAAAGATGCTCAAAGGCCGCGCCGTGCGCTTCTTCCCTCTCGTCATCGCAGGCGCGCAGAACGCGTTTGAGGACGTGGACGCGAGCGAGTTCCTCAGCGAGCGCGGAGCCGAGCTCGTGCGCAAGGCCGAGGAGCTGACCCTGCCAGAGCTCGGGGACGAAGTACACGACACCTCCGGCGGCGAACTGTTCTTATCCCAGGCGAGCACGAAGCACATGCAAGACCAGCTCGATGAACAACGCCTCGAACTCATGACACCGCAGGGCCCCGTCTACATCGTGGCCGGCACGGAGGACACCACCGTCAACCGCGAATCCATCAAGTCGAACGTGAAGACGTGGGCCTCGCGGGGTGTGTCGGTGCAATACGCCGAGGTCGCGGATTCAAACCACAACACGTCAGTGGCGAACAGCTACGAGATGCAGCGGGACTGGCTGAAGGCATATGTGGGGTAAACCTGGGCTGGAAAGGAACCAGCCCACCCTCGGGCAAGCCGAGGGCGGGCTGGTCGATTGCAGCTACTCTAGCCGCGTCACACCCGGGGTGTTGTCTACTTCACGTCACCATGCGCCTGCTCGTATTGAGCTAGGGCGATGCCAACGGTCATGAAAGTCGGTGCCCACTGGCCCACGAAGATGCCCCAGCGATCGGACTGGGACCGGGAGTTGTCCGACTTAAACTGGGACAGTGCCCACGAGGAGAAAGACAAAGCGATAGACGCGAAACCGGCGGTGTAGGCGTGCTCGGAACGCAGGCCCATGTCGTGGAGTGATTTCAAGATCATTGCGGGGTCCTTTCGGGACTGTGACAAGGGGGGACAAAGGGGGATGCAGTAGGGGGCAGCCGAAAATGACCGGCACCGCAAGCCTACTGGGGTTTCTCTTCGCGCGCTTTTCAAAGTGCGGGCCGCAGCAGAAGAAGCAGAACGAGCACGAATCGCCTCTACGCAACAGAGCACCGTTGAGCCGCAAGAAGTGCAGCAAGATACCCGACCCGCAGCCCTAGTACCGGCACCCGCTCCGGCAACGGCCCCGCAGCGCGCGCAAACAACCTCGGCGTCCTACGCCAACTGCACCGCTGTATGGAATGCGATCGAAGGTCCGATTTACGCAGGTCAAGATGGTTATGGGAGCCACCTAGACAAAGATGGCGACGGCGTCGGGTGCGAAAAGGACCCGCGCTAGACCCCACACGTGCAGAACCAAAAGGGCGCGCACCCTTGTGGGTGCGCGCCCTCGTCGCTAAGCGAGATGCTCTTACATCATGCCCATGGACTCAGGGTCCATGCCAGCGCCTGCCGGGGCGGCGGGCTCGGGCTTGTCGGCAACCACGGCCTCCGTGGTGAGGAAGAGGGCCGCGATGGACGCAGCGTTCTGCAGAGCAGAGCGGGTGACCTTGGCCGGGTCGTTGATGCCCGCGGCCATCATGTCGACGTACTCGCCGGTCGCGGCGTTGAGGCCCTCGCCGTCGGAGAGGTGGGCGACCTTGTCGGCGACAACGCCCGGCTCGAGGCCAGCGTTGAGGGCGATCTGCTTGAGCGGGGAGGACAGGGCCTCGCGGACGATCTTGACGCCCGTGGCCTCGTCACCGGTCAGGCCGAGGTCGCCCTCAAGCTCCTTCGCGGCCTGCAGCAGGGCGACGCCGCCGCCGGCGACGATGCCCTCCTCAACGGCAGCCTTGGCGTTGCGCACGGCGTCCTCGATGCGCAGCTTGCGCTCCTTGAGCTCGACCTCGGTGGCAGCGCCAACCTTGATCACCGCGACGCCACCGGCCAGCTTGGCCAGGCGCTCCTGCAGCTTCTCGCGGTCGTAGTCGGAGTCGGAGTTCTCGATCTCAGCGCGGATCTGCTTGACACGGCCGTCGATCTGAGCCTGGTCGCCGGCGCCCTGAACGATGGTGGTCTCGTCCTTGGTCACCACAACCTTGCGGGCCTGGCCGAGCAGCTCAATGCCGGCGGTCTCCAGGGAGAGGCCGACCTCCTCGGAGATCACCTGGCCACCGGTGAGGATGGCCAGGTCCTGCAGCATCGCCTTGCGGCGGTCGCCGAAGCCCGGGGCCTTGACGGCGACAGACTTGAAGGTGCCGCGGATCTTGTTCACCACGAGGGTGGACAGGGCCTCGCCCTCGACGTCCTCGGCGATGATCAGCAGCGGCTTGCCGGACTGCATGACCTGCTCCAGGACGGGGACGAGCTCCTTGACGTTGGAGATCTTGGAGGAGACCAGGAGGATGTACGGGTCCTCCAGGACGGCCTCGCCGCGCTCCATGTCGGTGGCGAAGTATGCGGAGATGAAGCCCTTGTCAAAGCGCATGCCCTCGGTGACCTCGAGGTCAACGCCGAAGGTGTTGGACTCCTCGACGGTGATGACGGAGTCCTTGTTCACGGAGCCGTTGCCCACCGCGTACATGGCCTCGGCGATCCTGGCGCCGATCTCCGGGTCGGAGGCGGAAATGCCGGCGGTGGAGGCGATCTCCTCCTGCGTGGTCACTTCCTTCGCGTTGTCCAGCAGGTAGGCGGAGACCTTCTCGGTGGCGGCCTGAATACCGCGCTTGATGCCCATCGGGTTGGAACCCGCCGCAACGTTGCGCAGGCCCTCGCGCACGAGCGCCTGGGCCAGCACGGTTGCGGTGGTGGTGCCGTCGCCGGCGACGTCGTCAGTCTTCTTGGCTACTTCCTTGACCAGCTCAGCGCCGATCTTCTCGTAGGGGTCCTCGAGTTCGATCTCCTTGGCGATGGTGACACCGTCATTCGTGATCGTCGGGGCGCCCCAGGACTTCTCCAAGACCACGTTGCGACCCTTCGGGCCGAGCGTGACCTTGACGGCATCAGCGAGCGTGTTCAGGCCATTTTCCAGGCTGCGGCGCGCTTCCTCGTCGAATGCGATCATCTTTGCCATGTGAGTTTGTTGCTCCTCCGTAGATAGAGAGTTCATGTCGAGCGACGACACTCCACCGCCCCGCCTGCGCGGCAGAACGGCCGTCTGCTAAGCAGGCGCCCGCGACGGCACGGCTGATGAGTGGTGTCAGCCTCACCCGCTTAGGTTCTTAGCACTCAATGACCCTAAGTGCTAAGAACCATTTCTAGCACTCTGCCCGATTGAGTGCAACGACGCGCGCGACGTAATCTTGTAGATGCCCGCGATCGCTGCGACGAACAGAACAAGGCCCAGCGCGGTTGTCCACCCACTCTCCTCGAAGATCGCCAGCGGCGTCTCGCCGCCGGAGGCCGCGATGATGCCAGCGTTGACCACACCGAACAGCGACTCGCCGACAATCAGGCCCGTCGCCGCGAGGGTACCCATCCGCTCTGCGAACTCCGGTTTCGCCTGCTTCCGGGCCCACCGGTTGTAGAAGTAACCCGCGATCGCACCCAGCGGAATGATCAGGGTCAGCGACACCGGCAGGTACATGCCCATGCCCACGGCAAGCGGGGGAAGAGCCAGGTGTGAGGTGGTGCGGGTGAGGATTTCGTCGATAAGAATAATGACGGCCCCGATGCCCGCGCCGAGGAAGATCAGGTTCCAGTTCAGCGAGTCGGAGAAGATTCCGTTGGCCACCGCCGACATGAGCGCCGCCTGCGGGGCCGCGAGCGCGCCATCGCCCGCGCCCGGCATGCCTTGGAAGCCGAAGGCCGTGAGCATGAGCTGCAGAATCGGCGGGATGACCAGCGACCCGAACACCACGCCGATAATCAGCGCCACCTGCTGCTTCCACGGCGTCGCGCCGACGAGCTGGCCGGTCTTGAGATCCTGCAGGTTGTCGTTTGAAATCGTTGCGATGCCGAAGACGATCGCCGCCGTGAACAAGGTATACGCGACGAGCGAGGCGGAGTTCGCGCCACTATTCGACATGAACGCCGCGACCAACAGGGAGCACGCCAGCACCGCGATGATGCCCACCGAGGAAATCGGCGAGTTCGACGCGCCCACCAGACCCGCCATATACCCGCACACCGACGCCACCAGCAGCCCGATGACCAGGATAAACACGACGGACAGGACCGTCAGGCCGAGCGCGTGCTCGTGGATATCCGTACCGCGCACGAAGTCCCACAGCAGGAAGCCGATCGGCAGCATCGAGGCCGCGATCACGCCCGCGACCACGGGGAACGGGATGTCACGCTCCGTCACGTCGACCTCGGCGCCCGCATGGCGCTTTCTTGACGACGCCAACGACGCCCCAATCCCCGTCCAGATCGGGCGAGCGATCTTGACCAGCGTCCACAGCGCCGCAATCGCCATCGCCCCGACGCCGACGAAGCGGATGTCGGACTTAAATACGCTGGTGACCAGCTCGGAGAGCTCCACGCCCGGGGTGATATCGCCCGCCGTGAAGATGGGCAGGAGCACGAAGAAGGAGATGGCCAGGCCGGTGAGCATCGCCACGCCCACCGTCAACCCCACCAGGTGACCCACGCCGATCAGCGCCAGCGACAAGGACCCGCCCAGCATCGTCGCACCCGTACCGACACGGAAAAAGGCGGTGACTTCACTCGCCACCGCCTTCATCGCAGCCAGCAGCGAGAACGCCGCCGAGGTAAGCGCGCCCACGAGGATGACGCGCAGGCCTTTCTCATTCTCGCTATTGTCGGCGTGCTCCACGGCGTCGCCAACCCGCAGCACCTCCGCTGCGGCCACGCCCTCCGGGTAGGGCAGGTCCGAACCCGTCACCAGCGCGCGGCGCAGCGGGATGGAGTACATCACGCCCAGCGTGCCGCCCAGCGCACACACCAAGGAGGTGACCCAGAACGGGAAGCCCGTCCAGTACCCCACCATCACCAGACCTGGCAGGACGAAGATGATCGCCGAGAGCGTTCCCGCCGCCGACGCGATCGTCTGCACAATATTGTTCTCCCGGATATTGTGATCCGTGAAGCGGCGCAGCAGCGCCATGGAGATAACGGCCGCCGGAATCGACGTTGCGAACGTCAGGCCCACCTTGAGGCCCAAGTAGACGTTTGCCGCGGTGAACACCAAAGTGATCAGCCCGCCGATAATGACACCGCGCAGCGTCAGCTCGCGCATGAGAAGGCCTTCCTAGCTGTAAGTATTTGGACATAGGAATTGTATGCCAGCGGTGCGGTACGTTCGGAATCATGACTACTTTGCCGACCCCCCAGCGCGACCGCATCTTCGCCGACCTCTCCGCGCTCGTGTCCTTCAACTCCCCGCACTCGGTTCCTTCGCTTGCTGACCAGCACGAAGCCGCCTGTGCCTGGACCGTCGCCGCGTTAGAGGAGCTCGGGTTGGACGTCACCCGGCACGCGACCGTCGATAATGCTGACACGATCATCGGCGTGAAAGAGCCCGACGCCGGTGCCCCGACCGTGCTGCTCTACGCACACTACGACGTCGTCCCCGCCGGCGACCCCGCCGCCTGGACCAGCGACCCGTTCACCCTTACCGAACGCGACGGCCGCTGGTACGGGCGCGGCGCCGCGGACTGCAAAGGCAACATCGCCATGCACCTCGAGGCCCTGCGCCTCGTCCGCGAACTCGGCGGCACCCCCCTCGGCCTGAAAGTCGTCGTTGAGGGCTCCGAGGAGCTCGGCGGCCTCGACGGGCTCTCGCTGCTCATCGAGCAACAGCCCTCCCTGTTTAGCGCCGATGTCATCCTCATCGCCGACACCGGCAACGTCGCCGACGGTGTGCCGACGCTGACCACCCACCTGCGCGGCGGGGCGCAGGTCACGGTGAGCGTCGAGACGCTCGAAGGCGCCGTCCACTCCGGCAACTTCGGAGGCGCCGCGCCCGACGCCGCCCACGCCCTCGTCCGCATTGCCAACTCGCTTTTCGACGAACACGGGCGCACCACCATCGACGGCGTCCCCGCCCTGGACAAGTGGGAGGGAGAGCCCTACCCGCGCGAGCAGTTCCGCGAGGACGCCGGAGTCCTCGAAGGCGTCCAACTCCTCGGCACCGTCGAGGACGAACCCGCCGACATGGTCTGGGCCCGCCCGGCCATCACCATGATCGGCTTCACCTCCACCCCCGTCGCCGAGGCCGTCAACGCCGTCAACCCCCGCGCTTGCGCACAGTTCAACCTCCGCGTTCCCGCAGGCATGGACGCCGCATTTGTTGCCGACAAGCTGCGCGACCACATCCTCGCCCACACCCCCTGGGGCGCCAAAGTCGACGTCGACATCGCCGGCGTAAACAAACCCTTCGCCTCCGATGCCGAACGCCCCGCCGCCACCCTGCTCGCCCAGTGCCTCCGCGAGGCCTACACCACCGACTCCGTCTCCCACATCGGATCCGGCGGTTCCATCCCCCTCACCACGACACTCCACGAGCAGTTCCCCTCCGCGGAAATCGCCCTGTTCGGCGTCGAGGAACCCCGCGCCGGCATCCACGGCGTCGACGAATCCGTCAACCCCGCCGAGATCGAGCGCATTTCCGTCGCCGAAGCGTTATTCCTGACCCGGCTGGGCCGCTGATTTGTCGCTTCTCGCCTGCGTCCGGGCGTCAAAGAAGAGCAGCACGCAGGATTCAGGCGCGTTGCTCTACTTCTCGCCTGCGCCCGAGACGCCAAAGTAGAGCAACACGCACAAACCAGGCCAAAAACAGCGTGAAAACGCACGTTGCTCTACTTCCGAGACGCCAAAGAAGAGCAACACGCAGGATTCACGCGCGTTGCTCTACTTCTCGCCTGCGCCCGAACCAGGCCAAAAACAGTGTGAAAACGCACGTTGCTCTACTTCCGGGGCGCGAAAGAAGAGCAGCACGCAGGATTCACGCACGTTGCTCTACTTCTCGCCTGCGCCCGAAACGCCAAAGTAGAGCAACACGCACAAACCAGGCCAAAAACAGCGTGAAAACGCACGTTGCTCTACTTCCGGGGCGCGAAAGAAGAGCAGCACGCAGGATTCACGCGCGTTGCTCTACTTCCTCCGAACAGTCTTCCCCCGCGCCCCCGAGATCGCTGCGCCGGCGTGCTCGATGCGTCGGAGCGCCTGCTCAACGAGCTGGGGAAGTCGGTCCAGGTCCCGCCACCCGATCCGGATGACAAAGTATCCCTGGTTGAAGAGCTGTTTTTCGCGGTGCCGCTCCTCAGGTTCGATCTCCCGGGTGTGGTACTGGCGCCCGTCGCATTCGATGACGATGATGTCGTTGATTAGCAGGTCGACGCGCCCGGCGCGGGGTGTGCCGTCGAGAGAAATGTAGTTCACCCGCGCCTGCGGGACGACCGTGCGCACGCCCGGGATGCGGGCACGGATTACTTTGTCGCGGGCGCATGTTTCGAAAACGCTCTCTGTGAGATGCGTCGAGTAGGTGATCAGGTCTCGCAGGCCGCGTATTCCGTGTGCCGGGCCCAGGGTGGACGCGAGCCAGAGCAGGTGTTCCTGGGTCAGGCTGGGTTGTTTGCGGCGAGCGTCCTCGAGGGTTACGAGGCAGTCGACGCGGCCGTAGTAGCGGTAGGTGTCCAGGAGTGTGAGGATCAAGCTGGTCACGGGGATGCCGTCGATAACTTCTACGAATTCATCTGGCAACGAGTAGCTGCGGACACGCACCGACTTCCCCGGGCGCCCCGCCTTGGCGTTTGTGCGTCCCCGCAGCACTAGGTCGACGCTTGTCACCCACCGACGGGTGCCCAGCCCCCGCACCCGGGCGGCAGCAGGCCCCGTGACGACGGCGCATCGCCGCCCGCGCACCGCCTCGGAAACTAATTTGAGTTCTTCGTCCCTCCCCATGCACTGAGAAAAACGCAGACACCCGAAAAAAGCCAGCACACCCAGCCAAAACCTGTGGATAACCCGGGCCGAGGAAGAAAATTATCCACAACGGTTGCGGGACGGTCCCCTCCCAGATAATGTGACCGGCATGACACTAGCACCCCTTCACGTAGCCCTAGTACGGCGGGCTACGCACCCCGGCCTCATGTAGCCGGTTCTGTGGGCGGGGTAGTAGTCGGTAGGACATCCCAGAAACTCGACGGACCGGTCATCCACCCCCTCCCACACGAAGGATTGCTATGACCATGCACGCCGCTGTTGTTACTCAGACCCGCGACCCCCTGCAAGAGCGCTACCGAACGTCGTTCAAACTTCCCCGCCCCCTGCATGAGGAAGCCACCGGTATGGACTGGGGCTTGTTCATGGCGACGTATGCCCCAGCGCCGACGTTGCAGGTTGCGCTGGTGGGCGTCGAGAAGTCGTGCTGGGCGAAGATGGCGTTCCGCGCGACGGTGACGAAGTCGTCGAAGCTGGAAGCGCCCCATACGGAGGAGTGCGAGGTTACCGCAACCGGGCCTGTCGCGGCGGTGAGCGAACTGCTGGCGGAGCACGGCCGCTACGTCGAGGTCGCGTCGTTCCACCAAATTGAGCTGCACGAGGCGACCCTGACCTGTGTTCGGGTCCGCCACCAGGCAATTCAGAGCCGCGAGAGCTGGGCGATCGGGTTTGGCTCGACGCCAGCGCAGTCGGTGGCGGCGGCGTTGTCGTCGGGAGCCCAGCGCATTTATGGCAATCTCTAGCGTAAAGTAGTCCGCGTTGCCCTCACGCGATATTTAGGAAGGGCCAGATTACGTGCTCCTTTTACTCGCGGCGCTGATAGCCGCCTCCGCCCTGGCTCCCTTTTTGCTGCGCGCGTGGGGGCGGGTCGGTTTCGCCGTGGTGGCTCTGGTGCCGCTGACAGGGTTCGTGTGGGTGGCGTCGCTGTTTTATAACGGCGCGTTTGCTCACGGGGCGGAAGTCCGCGCGACGTATGAGTGGATGCCCAGCGCCCATTTGGACCTGGCGTTTCGCCTGGATGGGCTGGCGGGTTTGTTCAGCCTCATTGTGCTGGGCGTGGGTGCGCTTGTGCTGTTCTACTGCTGGGGGTACTTTGACACCAACCCGCGACGGCTGGCTATCTTCGCCGCAGAGCTCACGGCATTCACCACGGCCATGTACGGGCTGGTCATCGCGGACAGCCTCCTGCTCATGTACGTCTTTTGGGAGCTGACCTCGGTCCTTTCTTTCCTACTCGTGGGGTACTACGGCGAGAAACAAGCGTCCCGACGCGCCGCGCTCCAGGCACTCCTCATCACCACCTTCGGGGGCCTAGCCATGCTGGTGGGCATCGTGCTCCTGGGACGCGTGACCGGGGTGTGGAATCTGTCCGAGCTACCAGGCTTCGCCTCGGCTGACAGTATCTCGGACACCCCCGCCATCTCCGTAGCGATAGTGTTGATCATGCTGGGAGCTCTGACCAAGTCCGCCCAGGCCCCGTGGCACTTCTGGCTGCCCGGTGCGATGGCGGCGCCGACGCCCGTGTCGGCCTACCTCCACTCGGCGGCGATGGTGAAGGCGGGCATCTACCTGGTGGCCAGGCTAGCGCCCGACCTCGCACCAGTCACGACGTGGCACATCGTGGTGCTGGGCACCGGAATCTTCACCATGTTGCTCGGCGGGTGGATGGCGCTGAAGCAGACCGATCTGAAGCTCATCCTGGCATATGGAACGGTCTCCCAGCTGGGGTTTATCACGGCCGTCATCGGCATCGGCTCGCGGGAGGCGACGCTGGCGGGGCTCGCGTTGACGTTCGGGCACTCCTTGTTCAAGGCGGCGCTGTTCATGATCGTCGGCGCCATCGACCACACCACGGGCACCCGCGACATCAGGGAGCTGTCCGGGCTCGGAAGGCGCCAACCGGTGCTTGCTGCGTGCGCGGTGATTTCAGCGGCGTCAATGGCCGGAATCCCGCCCCTGCTGGGTTTCGTGGCCAAAGAGGCGGCGCTGGACGCGGTGCTGCACGAGCAGCTGCTGGTGGGTATGCCGGGTGGGCTGACGTTGATCGGCCTCGTCGTCGGATCCGTGCTCACCATGGCCTATTCGCTCTACTTCCTGCACGGGGCGTTCGCTGATAAGGGTGGCGTGTCTGAGGCCGTCGATAACATGCACCGCGTGAGCGTGCCACTGTGGCTTCCACCGGCAGTCCTCACCGCGGCGACCGTGGTGTTTGGTCTGGTCCCGGTGTGGCTGTCGCTGCCGTTCAACGAGTACCTCAACGTGCGTTTCCCGGAGGATGAGGCCCATCAGCTCGAGCTGTGGCACGGGATTACCGTCCCGCTGATCCTCACGGTGGTGATCGTGGGTGCGGGCGCGATCATGTTCTGGCAGCGCGCCGTCGTGGCCAGGGCGCAATTTGAACAACCCGCGCTGGGCAGCGCGGACGCGGTGTGGGACGCGATCATTATCACGTTGAGCAAGGTGTCGCTGCGCCTGACCGCCTCGACGCAGCGCGGTTCGCTCACGGGCAACCTCGCTGTCATTTTCTTCGTGCTCGCGTTCCTCCCGCTGGCGGCGCTCGTGCTGGGCCCGAGCAACTCGATCCGCATGATCCTGTGGGACAGCCCCTGGCAGGGCACGACCGTGGTATTTATGTGCTTCATCGCCGTCGCGGCCACCGTGCAGCGCAACCGGCTCTCCGGCGTGATTCTGGTCGGCCTGACCGGGTTCTCCCTAGCACTACTGTTCGCCCTGCACGGCGCACCCGACTTGGCTCTGACGCAGGCGCTGGTGGAGACGATCGTCATGGTCGTGTTCATGCTGGTACTGCGCAAGATGCCCACGGACACCCCGCGTCAAGGCGACAACCGCTTGCGGGCGTGGCTGTCCATCGGCGTGGGTGTCTCCGTGGTCGTGGTGGCCATGACCGCCATCTCCGCGCGCAGCACCCAGCCCATCTCAGCGGTGATGCCTGATCTGGCCTATCACATTGGGCACGGGCGCAACGCCGTCAACGTGCTGCTCGTCGACCTGCGCGCGGGGGACACCCTGGGCGAGATATCCGTGCTGGTCATCGCGGCGACCGGCGTGGCCAGCCTGATCTTCGGCACGGGCTCCTTCGACAGAGAGTCGCGCCGCCCCGTGCTGCTGTCCACCGCGCCGCGATGGCTGGCGGCCGGGACGCAGTCCGAAACCGCGCAGAACCGCTCGCTCATGGTGGACGTGGCCACGCGCATTCTCTTCCCCTCGATGATGATGCTGTCCCTCTACTTCTTCTTCGGCGGGCACAACGCGCCCGGTGGCGGCTTCGCCGGCGGGCTCGTCGCGGCGCTGGCGTTCTCTCTGCGCTACCTCGCCGGAGGCCGCCAGGAAATCGAGGTCGCCCTGCCCATCGACCCGGCGAAAATCCTGGGCACGGGCCTATTCGTCTCGGCGGCCACGGCACTCGCCCCGATGCTGCTGGGGTACCCGCCCCTGACCACGGGGTACATTGAGCCGGACCTTCCCCTCATCGGCCCGGTCACCATCACCTCGGCCCTTCTTTTCGACGCCGGCGTCTACCTCATCGTCATAGGGCTGAGCATGCACATCCTCACCTCGGTCGGCGCGCACATCGACAGCGAGGAAGACGCCCGCAAGGAACGCGCGCGCGACAGGGCGCAGAAGTTGAAGGAGAAGGCGGCGCGCAGGGCGTCGAGAAGCGAAGGGGCCACCTAGATGGAAGCGAACCTGTTCTTACTTATCGGCGCGGGCGTGCTCGTGACGTGCGGGGTGTACCTCATGCTGGACAAGTCGATGACCAGGATGATCCTCGGTGTGCTGCTGCTGGGCAACGGTGCCAACTTGCTGCTTCTGCAGGCCGGCGGGCAGGCGGGCTCTCCGCCCGTGCTAGAACGCGAGAGCACGCTATACGGGGATCACATCGCCGACCCGCTGGCGCAGGGGATGGTGCTTACCGCCATCGTGATCTCCATGGCGATGGTGGCGTTTATGCTGGCCCTGGCCTACAGGCAGTACCGCTACCGCACCGTCGACGTCATCGAACGCGACGAGGAAGACGTGGCGGTCGCCTCGCGGCCCGCGAACACGTCCGTGGACAGCGAGGAGCCCGGCCCGACTGAGGCCGAGCGCGCACAGGCGATACGCGACAGTGTCAGCCCCCGCACGTTCCGCGACTCTCCGGACAGCGCGATGGAGGCGCCCCATGACTAGCCAGCTCATCGCGTACGCGCACTGGGCCCTGCCCGCCGCGCCCTACCTCATCCCGCTGATGGTCATCGGGCCCGCCATCGCCGCCGCCGTCATCCTCGTGGCGGGCAAGGCGGTGACCTTCCAGCGCACCGTGGCCTTCGTTGTCCTCCTCGCCCTCGCGGCTTCCGCCGGCACGCTGCTGCTCATCGCGGACGTGTGCGGAATCCAAACCGTGCAGCTGGGAGGCTGGGACGCGCCCGTGGGCATCACGCTGGTGGTGGACCGGCTCTCCGGGATCGTGCTGCTTGTGTCCGCCATCGTGCTCTTCGCCGTCATGTGGTACGGCATCTCGCAGGGACTTCGCGACGGCGACGATGACGACCCGGTCGCCGTCTTCCTGCCCACCTACATGCTGCTGTCCATGGGCGTGAACCTAGCGTTCGTGGCCGGGGACCTGTTCAACCTCTACGTCGGGTTCGAGATCTTCCTCGTCGCCTCCTACATCCTGCTCACCCTGGGGGCCTCCCCCGCGCGCGTGCGCTCCGGGATCAGCTACGTAATGGTGTCTCTCGCCTCCTCGATGATCTTCATCATCGCCCTGGCGCTGGTGTACGCCTCGGTGGGCACGATGAACATGGCGCAGATCGGGATGCGGATGGAGGGCATCCCGGCCGGCACCCGCGCCGCGATCTTCGCCACCCTGCTCGTCGCCTTCGGCATCAAGGCCGCCGTCTTCCCCCTCGACGCGTGGCTGCCGGACTCCTACCCCACCGCGGCGTCCCTGGTCACGGCGGTGTTCGCCGGGCTGCTAACCAAGGTGGGCGTGTATTCCATCATCCGGATGCGCCTGACTATTTTCACCGACGGCGCGCTGGACACCCTGTTGATGTGGGTGGCGCTGGCCACCATGATCGTGGGCATCCTTGGCGCCCTCGCCCAGACGGAAATCAAGCGACTCGTCTCGTTCACGCTGGTCAGCCACATCGGGTACATGATCTTCGGCGTAGCGTTGGGCACGGTGGACGGGATGTCCGGCGCGATCTTCTACGCCGTGCACCACATTTTGGTGCAGACGTCCCTCTTCTTGGTCATCGGGCTCATCGAGCGACAAGCCGGGACTTCCCAAATGCGCCGCCTCGGCTCCCTGCTCTACACCGCCCCCGCGATCGCCGTGCTCTACTTCATCCCCGCGCTCAACTTGGGTGGCATCCCGCCGTTCTCTGGCTTCCTGGGCAAGATCATGCTGCTAGAGGCCGGCGCGAACGAGGGTTCCTGGCTGAGCTGGGTCCTCATCGCCGGTGCGGTGGTCACCTCGCTTCTCACCCTCTACGTCATGGTCCTCGTCTGGTCGAAGGGGTTCCTCCGGGACCGCGCCGACGCGCCCGAGGGAGAGTTCGCGCTCGCGCGGCCGTCCGCGCTTTCCGACGTCCACGAGACCGTCCCAGTGGCAGAGCGCGATGACGTCGGCACCCTGCCCGTGGGCATGCTCCTGTCCACCTCAACCCTAGTGGCCGCCTCCCTGGCCATCACCGTGCTCGCGGGGCCAATCTCCGCTATCACCGACCGCGCTGCCGAATCCGCCAGCGACAGCGCGGTCTACCGGGACGCGGTGCTCAAGCCTGGTTACGACGAGCCCACCCGCACACTCAACGAGGGGGACCGGTAATGCGCGGTTTCTCACACCGTTTTCGCGGCTCCTTCGTCCTGTGGCTGACGCTCATGTGGTGCCTGCTACAGGGGGAGGTGTCGTGGGCGAACATCATCGGCGGCGCCCTGCTGGGTTCTCTGATTGTCCTCGCCCTGCCGCTCCCCCCGGTGCCGCGGACCGGCAACAAGGTGCGCGTGGGCAGGTTGCTGCGCTTCATCGTCGAGTGGGCCGGTGACCTGCTCACGTCCTCGGCCAAGGTGGCGTGGCTTGCGCTGCGACCCCAGCGGCCCCCGCGCAACGCGATCCTGCGGGTGCCCATGCGCGTCCAAAGCGAGCTCGTGTTCTACCTCGCCGCGTGCGCATATAACCTCCAACCCGGTGGTTCCGTCACGGACATCGACATCGCCAACCGCGAGTGGACTATCCACGTCCTCGACGGTGAGACCGAGGCCGACCGCGAGCGGGAGAGGAAGGCCGTGGCCAAGCTGGAGCGACAGATGATCGCGATTTACGAAAGTAAGAGGTAAACGTGGACCCGACCTACTACACCGCCTTCCTCGGCATCGCCGCGGTCTTCCTCACCGTGGGGTTTTTCATTCTCTGCTGGCGCCTCATCGTCGGCCCCGACTCGCTCGACCGCGTGATCAGCAGCGACGGGATCACCGCCTCGCTGCAGTGCGTCCTCGCCCTCTACATCGCCTGGACGCTGGATACCACGGTTGTCGACGTCATGATGGTCATCGCCCTACTCGGGTTCATCTCTACCCTGTCTGTTGCGCGCTTTAGAAAGAGGGACGGTTCCCAATGAATATTCATCTGCTCGCCGACATCATCTCGCTTCTGCTCATCCTCCCCGGCGCGTTCATGGTGTTTTCCGCCGCCGTCGGAGTGGTCCGCTTCCCCTCCACGATGGCGCGCATCCACGCGATCACGAAACCCCAGACCACCGGCCTGGTGCTACTCGTAGCGGGCACCCTCATCCGCCTCGTCTCCCACCCCGACTTCGGCGTCCACCAGCGTGGCGACGCGGGAATCCTCCTGCTCTTGGTCGTGTTCGCCCTGATGACCAATCCGGTGACAGCGCAGCGCCTCTCCCGCGTCGCGCGGCGCGAGGGTCTCTACGGCGGCGACGACGCCATCACGGTCAACGAGCGCCCCGCGCCGTACTACCCGCAGCGCACCGACCCGCCGGCGTGGGGGTCCTAGCTCTTCTCCCAGGTGAGGTCGACGAGGTCGTGGCAGGTGGCGTCGACGACGTCGCGCCAGTCCCCCGTCTTCTGGAACAGGCGGCGCTGGCGCTGGTAGCCGGCGCCACACTCGAGGATTTCGAGGACGAGCGCGAGCTCCTCTGCGCAGCCGAGCTCGTCGGCCACGGGCGCGAGGTCGTCGACAAGCTGGGCGAGCTCTTCTGTCACCCACCGCTCCTCCGTCTCCCGCGAGACGATGACAAGGGCCTCGAGCCCGTAGCGCGCGCCGCGCCACTTGTTCTCGGCGACGTGCCACGGCTGGAGGGAGGGTAGGTCCTCGCCGCGGTCGATCATGCGGTCGAAGTGCACAACGAGGCAGTGGGTCAACGCGACGAGGGCCGCGAGCTCGCGCAGGTTGCTCGTCGCGTCCGAAATCCGCACCTCGATGGTGCCCCACTTCGCGGCGGGGCGGACGTCGAAGTGCATGCTGCCCGTGTGGTTGATCACGCCCGAGGTGCGCTGGTCCGTCATGAACTGGACCCAGTCGTCCCAGCTGGCAAACTGGTAGGGCATACCCGCCGTGGGAAGTTGCTGGTAGAGCATCGTTCTATTCGACGCGTACCCCGTATCCAACCCCTCCCAGCCCGGGCTGGAGGCACTGATGGCCAACAGGTGCGGATATTTGGTCATCACCGCGTTGATGATGGGCCACACCCGGTCCTCGTGCCGGATGCCCACGTGGCAGTGCACTCCCCACAGCAGCATTTGCTGCCCCCAATATTGGGTCCGGTTGATGATCTCCCGGTAGGTCTCCTTGGGGCTGAGCGGCTGGGTGCGGAAATCCGAAAACGGGTGGCCGCCGCTGGCCCACAACCGCAGGCCTTCCTCCTCCACGACCTCCCGGACCTTGCCCGTTACGTCGGTGAGATAGCGCACCGCCTCTCCGGCGTTGCGGCACACCGGCGTGACCAACTCAACGGTGTTTTGCAGGAACTCTCGTTCCAGGTGCAGGTCGGGGTGGCGGCCCGCGACCTCGGCGATCACCTCGCCCGCGCGCGGAACGAGGTCCCGCGTTGTCGGGTCGACGATGCCGACCTCCCACTCGACGCCCAATGTCGGCGCGGGGGAGCGGTTGAAGTCGCGGAACTGGTCCATGCGCGAAAGTTTAACCCGCCAGGACCACCGTCACGGCGTTTCCATTCGCCGTTGCGGCGCCGGGCAGAGACGCCCCCGCGGGCAGGTCGGTCACCGCGCGCGCGGTTCCGCCCACGTGCTTCGCGACGTCCGCCGCGACCTCTCCGGCACCCGCGACCGAGGGGTTGTAGAACACGTAGGTCGTGTCGAAGACGCCGTACTGCTGTTCCGGCAGGTTCATTGCCGCGGCGTCGGCGGACTGGTTGGCTACGGTGTACTGCGTGCTCAGCTCGCGGGCGGTCTCGCTGGCGCGGGCCGGTACGGCGGAGTTGTTGTACACCAGCACCTGCGCGTTCGCCCTAGTCAGGCCCCCGGTCAGGCCCCCGGTCAGGCCCTCTCCGGTGGCCTGCGCGGGCGCCTGTGCAGGCGTGGTGGCGGGCGCGGTGGCCGGCGCGGGGCTCGTCGCCGTCGCGGAAGCACTGGACGACTGCGCGTTCCCGCTTGCGCTCGCCGACCCGGGGGCGGTGGCGGCCGTAGTCGCGCTGCTCTGCGCGGTCGTCTCACCGCCCTTGTCCGCGGTCAAGGCGTAGAGGCCCCAGAGCAGGAGGATGGCGGCGACGGCGATGAGCACCATCGCCAGGCCGCGCTTGGGCAACCCACCCGCAGCCACGGCGGTGCTGCCGGCGGCCTGGGAATCTTCAGCGACGCGGTGGGAGCCGCTGTACTCCTCGTTAGCGTGGTTATCGTGCTCATTGTTCACATCAGTCACATCCGTAACATTAGTCGATAGGTGGTACGTGGGCGTCGCGAAGCCGTTGCAACCTGCGAATGAGCTGGGGGCGCTGCGCGAGCGCATCGGGCGAGTCGAGCAGGACGTTCAACCGCTGGTAGTACCGCACGGGGGTGAGCCCCAGCTGCGTGCGGATCGCCTCCTCTTTCGCGCCGAGGCCGCGGGGCGCAGAGGCCTCGAAATCGAGCACCGCTAAATCGTCCGGGGAGAGCATGCCTAATATACTAGGCATGACAATTCGACCCATCGTGATCCACGGCGACCCGGTCCTCCACACCCCCACCAAGCTGGTTGAGCAGCCCGTGGAGGAGCTGCGTGAGCTCATCGCCGACATGCACGAGACGATGGACGCCGCGCACGGTGTCGGACTTGCCGCAAACCAGGTGGGCGTTCCGCTGCGATTGTTCGTCTACCACTGCCCCGACGGGGAGACCATGCGCCGCGGCACCGTGATCAACCCGGTGCTCGAGACCAGCGAGATCCCCAAAACCATGCCCCGCGACGACGGCGAGGACGACGAGGGATGCCTCTCCGTTCCCGGTGAAGGCTGGCCAACCGGCCGCGCGAGCTGGGCCAAGGTCACCGGCCTCGACGAAAACGGCGAGCCCGTCGAGGTTGAGGGCGAGGGGTTCTTCGCCCGCTGCTTGCAGCACGAGGTCGGCCACCTCGACGGCTTTGTCTACACCGACGTCCTCATCGGGCGGTACAAGCGCGAAGCGAAGCGCGCCATCAAAGCGAACGGGTGGACCGAGCCGGGCCTGACCTGGCTCCCGGGTGTCGACGAAGACCCGTTCGGGCACTAGGATGCCCGGGTTCTTCCGCTCGGAGGAGATCCGGCCCGGCGACAGAGTCGTCGCCCGGCGTGTCCGCGGCGAACAAGCCAGCGACATCATCGGCCACGTCGTCTCGGTCGACCCGCTGGTCCTCCGGCCCCAGAAGGTTGGCGGGCTGCCCTCTTCGAAGGACGCGATTGAGGTGGGGGACGTGCACGTCCTCAAGAAGCTGTCCCCGCGCACCGTGCGGAACTCGGACATCCGCGCCATCGAAACGGCCACCGCCAAGGCGTTTCCCGGGCACGAGCAGCAGCTTATCGACGGCTGGCTCGCCCGCTCGGGCGCAGACATCGCGGAGCGCTCCAACTCCGCCGTTCCGATCGGACACAGCGCCGGGTTTACTCCCGTCCCCCTCGACGCTTTGAAGCGCTTCTACGCCGAGCGGGGACAGCCCGTCCAGTTGCTCATCCCCGAACGCATCGGCAAACCCGCGCTCACGGTGCTGGACGAGCACTGGACGGTGGGCGAAGACATCCTGGTCATGACCCACCCACTCACCGACCTCGCAGACCCCAGCCCGCGCTTCCGCATCGACGACGCCCCCGATGATGCGTGGCTGTCGATGTACCACTACCGCGGCCTCGACCTCCCCGCCGAGGCCGTCCTCGCGCTGGCGAAGAGCATCGACGGGCGCATCGCCTTCGCCCGCCTCGTCGAGGACGACCGGACCGCCGCTATCACCCGCGCGACGCTGACCACCTCCCACGACGGGCGCCTCTGGTTGGGTTACTCCGCCGTCGAGGTCCACCCTGACTACCGGCGCCGCGGCCTCGGCACCGAACTGACCCGCAGCCTCCTCGCCTGGGGCAAAGCGGAAGGCGCCGCCGGTGCCTACCTACAAACCCTCGCCTCCAACGACGCCGCGATCGGGATGTACACGAAAATCGGTTTCACAGAGCACCACCGGCACCGCTACGCCCGCTTGGGTTAGGGTGTATCCATGCGCATCGCCACCTGGAACGTGAACTCGGTCCGCAGCCGGGCCGAGCGCGTCGCCGCCTTCCTCGAACGCGAGAACATCGACGTGCTCGCCATGCAGGAAACAAAGGTCCAGGACGACAAGTTCCCCTACTCCACCTTCGCCGCCCTGGGTTATGACGTCGCCCACGTCGGCTACTCCCAGTGGAACGGCGTGGCCATCGCCAGCCGCGTCGGCCTCGACAACGTCCGCGACCACTTCGACATGCAGCCCTCCTTCGCCAAAACCGGTGACCCCACCGTCGAAGCCCGCGCAGTCGGCGCCACCTGCGGCGGAGTGGACGTGTGGAGCCTGTACGTCCCCAACGGCCGCAGCATCACCGACGCGCACTACAACTACAAGCTCCAGTTCCTCTACTCCCTCGCGGATCAGGTCGACCCGAACGCCCCGCAGGTCTATTGCGGTGACTACAACATCGCCCCCCGTGACGAGGACGTCTGGGACATCGCATGGTTCGAGGGAAAGACCCACGTCACCGAGCCCGAGCGCGCCGCCTTCCAGATGCTTCTCGAAGCCGGGCTCACCCAGGTCACCCACGACGACCCCTACTCATTCTGGGATTACAAGTCCCTGCGCTTCCAGAAGAACGAGGGCATGCTGATCGACTTCCAACTGGTCACGGCGACCATGGGGCGTCGATTAGCACACGCGTGGGTCGACACCGCCGAGCGGCGCGGGAAGGGGGCCAGCGATCACGCGCCCGTGATCGCCGACTATGACACGACGGACCTCACGCTTGACGACGTCCGATGAGCCTCGCCCTCGACATTTCGCTCTGGCAATTCGCCTTCATGGTGCTCGAATACGGCATCAAGTTCGTCATGATCGGCGTCGTCCCCGCCAATCGGCGCCCATCCAGCGCGAACGCGTGGCTGCTGCTCATCCTGCTCGTGCCCGTCATCGGCTTGCCCCTCTACCTGCTCATGGGCTCGGCGTGGATGTCGCGCCGCCGCCACCGCATCCAGCAGGACGCCAACGACGCGCTGGCTAACGTCCACGCCGAGATCCCCGACTACCCCGCGGGCGCGATCGAGTCCGACGAGGTGGAGGCCATGGTGCGCCTGCACCGCACCCTCACCGGGTTCCCCGCGGTCTACGCTCACGCGCCGCGGCTCTGGTCGGACTACGACCTCGCCATAGCGCGCATCGCCGATCTCATCGACACCGCGCAGCACTACGTCGACATCGAGATTTACGCCGTGGCCTGGGATACCACCACCGCTCCCGTCTTCGACGCGATGGAGCGCGCCGTCAAGCGCGGTGTACACGTCCGCCTCTTGCTCGATCACATCGGGTCCCGTAAGTACCCCGGTTTCCGAAAGATGAAGAAGCACCTGGACGAGATCGGCGTGCACTGGCACCTCATGCTCCCCGTAGACCCGTTGCGCCTCCGGTGGCGGCGCCCCGACCTGCGCAACCACCGCAAGGTTGTGGTCATCGACGGCCGCGTTGGCTACCTGGGCAGCCTCAACCTCATCGACCGCGGCTACCTCCTACGCCGCCACCTCCGCGCGCACCGCCAGTGGATCGACGCCTTCGTCGAGCTCGAGGGGCCGATTGTCACCTCGCTTGAGTACATGTTTGCCGTGGACTGGTACACCGAGTCCGACGAGCTCATCGAGCTCCACCCGCCAACCCCTGCCGCCGACCTCGACGCCCCCGACGTCAACATCGTCCAGCTCGTCCCCTCCGGGCCCGGCTATCAGACCGAACCGAACCTCCGCATGTTCACCACGATCATGCACCATGCCCGGCAGCGCCTCATTCTCTGCTCGCCCTACTTCGTCCCCGACGACACCCTCCTCGACGCCATCACAACCGCGTGCTACCGCGGCGTCCGCGTCGACCTCCTCGTCGGGGAAAAGGCAGACCAGTTCATGGTCGAGCACGCACAATCCGCCTACTACGAGCAGCTTCTCGACGCCGGCGTGCACATCTGGGAGTTCCCCGCCCCCTACGTCTTGCACACGAAGTTCGCCCTCGCGGACCCCGGCCTCGTCTCCAGCGTCGCCGTGATCGGGTCCTCCAACATGGACATGCGATCTTTCACCCTGAACTACGAAAACTCGCTCTTCGTGGCGCGCGGCCCGCTCCTCACCGACCTCGCCGACCTCGCCACCACATACATGAGCGTCTCCCGCGAGCTCACCCTCGCGCGGTGGAACCGGCGACCCTGGTACCGGAAGTACGTGGACAACGTCATGAAACTGACGTCCGCACTGCAGTAGACGTGGGGTGTCCACCCCGGCTCAGGCGTCGCGCAGCTCTAAAAGCACGACCCCCGCGACCCATGCCACGGCAGCCCACGCGGTGACAATGCCCAAGGAGGACCAGCTGCCGTTGAATAGGAAGGTAGAGACGTTAAAGAAGGGCGTGTACCTGTCAATCCCCTCGCCCGGGGTCATGCGCACGACGGCCTCAAGGACGAACTGCAGGGCAAGGACCGTGGTGACCGCCCCGGCGGTGTTGCGCAGCAGCCAGGCCACACCCTGTGTGAGGAGGGTGACCGCTGCGGCCACGAGGGGGAGTCGCCCTAGGTCGGCACGTGGTGCGTCGGCAAGCGAAAAAGCGAGTGCTTCGGCGAGGAACGCGCACCCGGCGGAGAGGACCGCGGACGCAACGAGTTTGACCAGCGCGACTTTCCACCGCGCAGGGGTGATCCGGTAGGTCACGCTGGGGATGCCGTAGCGGTATTCGGTGGCTACAGCCATGGCGGATTGAACGATGACGAGCGGGGATATCGCCAGCCCGACAGACAGGATGATCGTGGAGGCGGGCATCCAGAAGCCCTGGCCACCACCAAAGGCGAACCCGACAAGGGCTCCGGCGGCAATGATCAGGCCGGAGGTCCACCACGGGGCGGCCGTGGTGCGCAGTTTGGTCAGTTCGGAGCGAGTGAGGTTAAGCACGGTCGTCCTCGGTGGAGTGAAGGTAGGCGTCCTCGAGGGACGCGTGGTGCTCGCTGAGCTCGGCAAGCTGGACGCGGTGGGCGAAGGCCACCGCCCCGATCTCCTCCGCCGTGCGGCCCCGGATGCTAAACCCAGCGCCCGCGCGGGCGTACGCGATGCCCTCCGCGTCCAGCGCGGAGGCGAGGAGGTCGGGGGCGGCCGCGCGGACATACACGCTTGTCGACGCATACGCGTCCACGAACTGGTCAACCGAAGTATCGGCGACGAGCCGACCCCGGTCGATCACCACGAGCCGCTGCGCGGTCTGCGCCATCTCCGCGAGCGCGTGCGACGAGACGAGGACGGTGCGGCCCTCGCTGGCCAACTCCCGCAGGAGCGTGCGCACCCAGCGGATTCCCTCCGGGTCGAGGCCGTTGATCGGCTCGTCGAGGACGAGGACCGAGGGGTCTCCCAGCAGGGCGGAGGCGATGCCGAGGCGCTGATGCATGCCGAGGGAGAAACCACCGACGCGCTTGCCGGCGGCGTAGCTGAGTCCCACGAGGTCGAGGACCTCGTCCACGCGGGCGCGCGGTATCCCCGCCGCGTGCGCCTGCCACAGGAGCGTGTTGTAAGCGGTGCGGCCGGGGTGGGCTGCTGTGGCGTCGAGGACCGCGCCGACGGTGCGGGCCGGGTGGGGGAGGTCGCGGTACCTGAGGCCGTCGATAAGAGCGCTGCCCGAGGTCGGCGCGTCGAGGCCCACGATGATGCGCATCGTGGTTGATTTTCCTGCGCCGTTGGGGCCAAGGAAACCCGTCACCGCGCCCGGCTCGACCGTGAACGTGAGGTTGTCCACCGCGCGGGCGCGCCCGTATGTTTTGCTCAGCTCACGGACGTCGATCATGCTGTGCGTCCGGTGCGGGCGAGGAGGGTGTCCAAAGAGGCGTCGAAACCCGGGTGCAACGGGAGGTCGCGCAGCTGCGCGACGGGGACCCAGCGCAGCTCCTTGCTTTCCTCGTTGGCCTCGACGGGGATCGGGCGGCCCGTCGAGGTGACCGCGATGACGGTTGTATACGTCCACCCGGAGGCGAAGGGGCCCGCGGTTACGAGCTCGTCGCACACCTCGACGAGGCTGGTATCGAGAGTGCATTCCTCGACGGCCTCGCGCAGCGCGGCCTCGGCGACGGTCTCGTGGGAGTCCCGCGCCCCGCCCGGCAAGCCCCACGTGCCTCCCTGCGCTGTCCACAGGGAGCGATGCTGCAGAAGAATGAGGTCCCCGGCCTGCAAGAACAGGCCAGCCGCACCGAACTTGCCCCACATCTTCGTGCCGTCGGGGCCCTCGACCCACCCGTTGCCGTCGCCTAACATAGCCCCCACAATAGGCACACCCGGACGTTCGGCGGGATATTCTAGGGCAATGACCGAGGCTAGGACCGAGGCGACGGCCCGCAGCGACATCCGCGCCGCGCCCCTGCCCGCGCTCGCGGATGACACCGACGATGCCTGGCTCGACGAGCTCGAATCCCGCCCCGACAACGTGCGCACCCGCACCGTTAAGGACACCTTCTCCGAGCCACTGCGCTGGCTGCGCCGGGTGTGTGACTTCACCACCACCACCCCCGGCCAGCTCATCGCGATGATGATCGTGCTCTCCCTGTCGCTCTTCGCCGCTGGGTGGTCGATGAGCCAGTCGATGGCGCTGCGCCAGCAGTCGTTGGACGTGCTTGTGAACTCGACGGAACCGATGAGCAACTCGGCCCACGTTTTGTACACCTCGCTCTCCCAGGCCGACACGGTCTCCGCCACTGGGTTCGTCTCCGCGGGCGCGGTTCCGGAGGAAGACGTCGACCTCTACCGCGCCTCGCTGGACCGAGCGGTTGTCGCCGCCAACGAGGTGCTGGAAGGCACTGTCGACACGGGCAGCGACCGCGAGGACATTCGCGCGTTGGTCACCCAAATCCAGCGCGACATCCCCATCTACGCGGGGGTCATGGAACGCGCGAAGACGAACCAACGGATGGGCAATCCCGTGGGCACGGGTTACATGTCCGAGGCCTCGGGCATCATGAGGGAGCGCCTGCTTGACAACGCCTCCCAGCTGTTCAAGCTCACCCGCGATCAGGTCACCGCGGAGATGGCCCGTTTGTCCTCGCCGCAGTGGATTCCCCTATCCGGCCTGGTCGCGGCCCTTGTTTTCTTGCTCGCCGCCCAGTGGTACTTGTGGCGCGTGTTCCGGCGCCGTCTGAACAAGGGGTTTTTGGTTGCGACGGCGTTGATGCTCGTCTCGATTTCCTGGGTTGGGGCGGCCAACTACGCGGCGTGGAGGTCCGGGGTGATGGGTTTTGAGCGCGCGTCAACGCCCTGGGAGCAGCTGACCACCGCGCGCATCGACGCGCAGGAAGCGCGGACCAACGAGATCTTCGCGCTGCTGCGCCGGCAGCCGGCCGACACCGAGACGTCGACCTTTTCCGCCACCTACAGCGCGGTGAGCAGCGCCCTCGACGCGGCGGAGGAAAACTCCGACCCCTACCTCATCCAGTCGGGGCGCACGGCCCTAGGCCGCTGGTCACACTCCCACGCCGAGCTCGTCACGGCGCTCGATGAGGGCAGCTTCGACAGCGCGATTGACATCCTGACCAGCACCGACCCCGGTCACGACTCCACCGCCCGCTCCTACGCCCAGCTGGACTCCGTGTTCAATGAGCTGGTCCAGCAGTCCCGCGCCGATAAGCGCGAATACGTCAACGCCTCCCTCGACGCCACACGCGCGGTGTCCGGCACGGTTCTCGCGCTCAGCATCGGGTCGATCGCCGCCATCTGGCTGGGGATCCGCCGCCGACTCGGGGAGTACCTGTGATGAGGCGCGCTCACCCAGCCTCCGGCGCCTGCCTCCTCCTGGCCGCCCTCGTCTCCGGGTGTACGGCCGCGCCCGCACCGACCGCGCCGTCGGACCCTCCCCTCGCGTACTCCGGCTTGCCCCTCCCGCCCGGCGCGGAGCTCGACGCGGCGGGCGTTGCTCCCGAGCGGGATTTCAATGATGCCTCGTCGTGGGAGGGCTCGCTTCGGCCGGATAGCGGGGCCACAGCGGGCACAGGAGACGCCGAAAAGCGGGTCCCGGACATCGTGCGACGGGGCCGCATCATCGTCGGCGTCGACCAGTACCAATACCTCCTGTCATACCGCGATGCCGCCGCCGGTGAGCTGCGCGGCTTCGAGGTCGACCTGGCCAAGCAGATCGCGCTCGATATTTTCGGTGACGCGAGTAAGGTCGACTTCCGTTTCGTCGACTCGAGCAAGCGGGTCAGTGCGCTAGAAGCCGGCGACGTGGACATCGTCGTGCGCACGATGTCCATCACTCCGGAGCGCTCCGAGCTGGTCGATTTTTCGGTTCCCTACTTGAGCAGTAGCATCCGCCTGCTCACCCCGATGGGAGAAGAGATCTCCGACATCGCGAGCACCGCCGGGCACACCCTGTGCGCCGTCGACGGCTCGAACGTCGTGGAGCTGGCCCGCACACTCGCCCCCGACAGCCCGATCCTGCGCACCCGCACGTGGACCGACTGCCTCATGGCGACGCAGCAGTACCAGGCGGACGCGATCCTCGCCGACGACGTCATCCTCGCCGGGCTGTCCGCCCAGGACCCCCACCTGGACGTGGTCGGTGAATCCTACGGCTCGCAAAGCTACGCCATCGGGGTGACCAAGGGCAACGACGGGCTGGTCCGTCAGGTCAACGCCACGCTCGAGCGCGTGCGTCACGACGGCACGTGGGCGCGGCTGTACAACTCCTGGCTCTCGGGCACCCTGGCCAGCCCCGTCCCGCCGGAGCCCCGCTACCGCACCGAGGAGGAAAAGCCCCAATGACGGATCAGGACCACCCATCCGACGCTCCCGCCGAGAACCCCGAACCCGGCGCCGAGCCCGCGACGGAGGCCGTCGCCTTCGACCCCTTCGCCGATGACGACGACGAGGAGGAACCCTCCGCTGGCGAGGACTATGCCGAGCTGGGGGACATCGCGGAGCTGCTGCGCGACCTTGACAAGCTGCGCGACGGTGAGGGGCGCAGCGCGCAGGAAAACACCGCCCAACGATCCCGCCGGCGGGCCCTGGATACCTTCCGCGAGCTGCGGGGGGCGAAGCGCCAGGCGCGCCTGGTTGCCGACGGCATGGTGGAGCTGCCCTGGGTCCCGCCCGTCAACCCGCGCGACGCGCTGATCGACCCGGGGGAGGTCCACGCCGAGCACGGCACCCCCCTCCCCCAGCTTCACCCCGGTGACATCCTGGCCAGCCAGTACGAAATCATGGGCGTCATCGCGCACGGGGGTTTGGGTTGGATCTACCTGGCCAACGATCACCACGTGGCCGGGCGCGTGGTGGTGCTCAAGGGGCTGCAATCCACCAAGACCAGCGACGAGGCGGCGGCAGCGGCAGCCGAGCGGGAGTTTCTGGCGGACATCACCCACCCGGAGATTGTGAAGATTTTCAACTTCGTCGACGACCCCCGCGTTCCCGGTGGGTTCATCGTCATGGAGTACGTCGGCGGGCCTTCCCTACGACAGCGCCGCAGCATGCTGCCCAACCGGCTCCTGCCCGTCGACATCGCGATGGCGTACATCCTCGAGGTCCTGCCCGCTTTGGACTACCTGCACTCGCGGGGGGTGGTCTACAACGACCTCAAGCCCGATAACATCATCGTCACCGAGGACCAGGTCAAGCTCATCGACCTCGGGGCGGTCTCCGGCATCGGGGCGTTCGGTTACATCTACGGCACGAAGGGGTTTCAGGCGCCGGAGGTAGCGTCGCAGGGGCCGTCGATAAGAAGCGATATTTACACCATCGGACGGACCCTGGCCTCGCTGATCGTGCGCCTGCCCGGTGCGAGCATTCCCTCGCCGACCCACGAACCGACGTTTCGCCGGTTCCTCTCGCTCTACCGCTTCATCATGCGCTGCTGCAACCCCGACCCCGAGCAGCGCTTCGGTTCGATCGTGGAGCTGGAGGCGCAGCTGCTCGGCGTGCTGCGTGAATGCCTCGCAATCCGCGACGGCAAGACCTACCCTGCGCAGCACTCCCTCTTCTCGCCGCAGCGCACGACGTTCGGCACGAAGCACCTCGTCTTTCGCACGGATCAGCTTATCGACGGCATCTCGCGCACCGTCGAAATCACCCCCCAGGAAGTCGTCGCCGCGCTGCCCGCGCCGCTGATCGACCGTTCAGACGTGGGCGCGTCGATGATTCAGGGTTCGTCGTATCAGGAGCCTCAGGAGACGCTGGAGAATCTACGCCAAGCGATGCGGACCCCGCAGTACGAACAGTCCACCGAGATCCCCTTCGGCGTGGTCCGGTCCATGCTGGACATGGGCTTGACGTACCAGGCGCGCACGTGGCTGTCCTCTCTCTCCGACCGCCTGAGCGGCAACTGGCGCCACTCCTGGTACTCCGGGGTGACTAACACGCTGCTCGGCGAGTTCGTGGAGGCGAAACGCGATTTCGTGCGAGTGCTTCGCATGGTGCCGGGTGAATCCGCACCGAAGCTCGCCATCGCGGCCATCGATGAGTTGTTGTTGCAGCAGTCCGGTCCCCGGCGCGTCAAAATCCTCGACGACGCGCTCGCGCGGGCGACCACCGGAATACGCAGCAACCTGGGCGAGCTGCCCGACTCGGTGTTCGAGGCCTGGGAGGAACGGGGCATCATCACGCCCGAGTGGGAGGTGATTGGCACCTCACCGGCCGTGTTGGGCTACAACGCGCTCGCACTGTATTCGCTGGTGTGGTTGACCAACCCCACCACGGTGTCCGCTGCGTTCGGGCTCGCGCGCCTGCTCATGGCCGAACACGAGGTGGAGCTGGCCGTCGCCGCCCTCGACCGCGTCCCGCAGTCATCCCGGCACCAGCGCATGGCGCGCCTGACCACGATCTTGGACCTTGTTTCCGCCGAGCTCACGGAATCGCGCATCAGGCGAGCGGCGCGGCGGTTGGAGGAGATCCCCAGCACCGAACCCCGCTTCCTGCAGATCAAGGTCTACGTCCTGCGCGCCGGGCTGACCTTCCTGCGCGATGCCGGGGTGACAAAAGCGGCCTCGAGCCACCCCCTGTTCGAGTTCGAGTTCAGCGTCCGCGGACTGCGCCGCGGCCTGGCCATTACGCTGCGAGAGCAGGCCCGCGTCGCCCCCTACGCCCGCCACCGCTACGCGCTGGTGGACATGGCGAACAAGGTGCGGCCCGCCACCTGGTTCTAGGCGCGCGCCCCTTGGCGTTGCGCCACCCGCGCCGCCTTCTGCGCGATCGCCAGCTCCTCGTTGGTGGGAACAACCAGCACCTTGACGGCGGAGTCATCCGCGGAGATGATGCGGGGCCCGTCGTTCGGCGCGGCGTTGCGCTCCGCGTCGAGCTTGATGCCGTACATCTCCAGGTTCTCCAGCGCGTCCCAGCGCACGAAACGGTCGTTTTCACCCACGCCCGCGGTGAACGTGATGGCATCCACCCGTCCCAGCGCGATCATGTAGGAGCCGATATAGCGCCGCAGCTGGTGGATGTAGACGTTGTAGGCCATGAAGGCGTCTTTGTCCTCGTTGTCGATCATGGCGCGCAGCTCGCGGAAGTCGTTGACGCCCGACAGGCCCTTCACACCGGAACGACGGTTGAGCAGGTTGTCGATCTCATCGATATCCAGCCCGCCCTGCCGCACGAGGTGGAAGATAATGCCCGGGTCAATGTCACCGCAGCGCGTGCCCATGACCAGGCCCGCCAGCGGCGTCAGGCCCATCGACGTATCGATCGGGCGCCCGTTTTCCACCGCGGAACACGACGCCCCGTTGCCCAAGTGCAAAACGATCTGCCGGGTGTGCTCCGGCTCCCGGCCGATGATGCCGGGGACCTGGGAGGAGACGAACTCGTGGCTCGTTCCGTGGAAGCCGTACCGGCGGATCTGGTTCTGGCTGGCCACCTCCGCGTTGATCGCGTACACCGCGGCGGCGGGCGGAAGGTGGCGGAAGAACCCGGTATCGAACACCGCGACGTGGGGAATATCCGGCAGGAGCTCGCGGGCAACCTCGATGCCGTCGATGTTGGCGGGGTTGTGCAGCGGAGCCAGCGGAATGAGCTCCCGGATTTTCTCCACGACGGGGTCGGAGATGAGCTCGGGTTCCGAGAACACCATGCCCCCGTGCACCACGCGGTGGCCAACGGCGGTGATGTCTAACTGGCCAGGGCCGATGCCCTTGTCGTCCAGCATCGCAAAGGCCTTCTGCAACCCCACCGTGTGGTTCGGCACCGGCAGCTCGAAAGTGTCTTTCTCCCCTCCGTGCTTGATGGTGATGCGCCCAGCGGGCTCGCCGATCTGCTCCACCAGCCCGGAGACGAAGGGCTCGGAGGCGGCATCGGATGCCGGGTCGACGATTTGAAACTTGACGGACGAGGAACCCGAGTTAATAACCAGCGAATACATCTAGTCCGCTCCCCCAGCCTGAATTGCGGTGATCGCGACAGTGTTCACGATGTCCGGGACCGTCGCTCCCCGCGACAGGTCGTTGACCGGTTTGTTCAGACCCTGCAGCACGGGGCCCACGGCGAGCGCGCCGCCCGTCCGCTGGGCGATCTTGTACCCGATGTTGCCGGCGTCGAGGTCCGGGAAGATAAACACGTTTCCGTGGCCCGCGACGGGCGAGTCGGGGGCCTTTTTCTTACCGACGCCCGGATCGCACGCGGCATCAAACTGCAGCGGCCCGTCGACCGCGAGCTCCGGGTCGAGCTCCCGGGCAGCGGCGACAGCGGCAACAGCCCTGTCCACATCGGGGCCGGTCCCGGAGGTCCCGGTGGAGTACGACAGCATGGCCACCTTCGGGTCGATGCCGAACTGCGCTGCCGTCTTTGCGGACACCACCGCGATCTCCCCCAGCTGCTGCGCCGTCGGGTTCGGGTTGACCGCGCAGTCTCCGAAGGCCCACACGCGGCCGCGCATCACCATGAGGAAGATCGAAGACACGACGCTAGCGCCGGGCGCGGTCTTGATGATCTGGAAGGACGGTTTGATGGTGTGCGCCGTGGTGTGGTTGGCGCCCGACACCATGCCGTCGGCAAGGCCCTTGTGCACCATCATCGTGCCGAAGTAGGAGATGTCGCGCATGGTCTCGCGCGCCTGATCCAGCGTGATGCCCTTAGCTTTGCGCAGCTCCGCGAACTCCTGGGCAAATTCCTCAAGCAGCTCGGACTCGAGGTGGTTGACGAGGGTCGCGCGGGAGATGTCGACGCCAAGTTCCCCTGCGCGGCGGGTGATGTCGTCCGAGTCCCCCAGGATGGTCAGCTGGACCACACCGCGTTCGAGCAGCTGGGCGGCGGCCTGGAGAATGCGATCGTCCTCCCCCTCGGGCAAGACGATGTGGGCACGGTTCTCGCGCGCGCGGGTGAGCAGCCACGACTCGAAGACCAGGGGGGACATGACCGGCTTCACGTCGCTTGGGATGCTGAGGTCCCCGTCGAGCTCGTCGGCGGTGACGACCTTGATGAGCGTGGCGCCCGCCTCCTCCACGCGCGCGCGAACCAGCTCTTCGCGCGAGGCGTCGTCGGCGACGACCAGCACGGGTGTGCCGAGGGTGGCGGCGAGCTCGCTATCAAAACTCAGGTCACCGGTGCCCTCGACGAGGGCGGGGCCCTCCGCCAACAGGTCCCGGCTGTAGACCTCTGCCACGTCGCTGCCCTCACCGACCCGGGCCACCCGCAGGTTCAGTGTGGCGGCCAATCCGTCGAGGTCAATACCGTCAAAGTTTCGGTTTGCGAGGGTAACGAGTAGTGACTGCGGAGCTGTCATCGATCCACCTTTCCTTCCGTCCGATCCAAATCGCGGGCTGACCCGGCGCTCACCGGGCAACCTGGCAGGCAAGCACGGCGGTAGTGTCCATAGTTTGACCGTGCAAACAGAATTCAGTTTAGCGGCGCGACGCTGCTCGCACGGGGGATCGGAAAGATGGGGGGAGCGCGCACCTACCCCAGCGCGGCCGCGCCCGCTTCGGCCCGAGCGCGGGCCTCGTCGACGGTTTCACCGGTGCTGAGGACGCATATGACGTCGTCAAGCACCTGTGCCGACGTCTCCTCAACGGACATGGCGGCGGCGAGCTCCTCGGGCGTGGCGCTGGTGCCTTCGACCACGCGCGCCGCACCCGGGGTGACCAAGGTGACATCGATGGGAAGGCCGAGCACGGCGCGCGCGTGCAGGTCGAACTGCCCCACGCGCTGAGTGACCGCGGTCAGCATGCCATCGAGGCAGGGACGGGGGCAGACCTGGGAGAAGTAGACGTCGTCGCCACTGACGAAGAGGTCGATGGCGTAGAGCCCGCGCGCCGCGATGGCACCCATGATCCGCGCGGCGATGGATCGCGCGTTGTCCATGGCGGCCTCGCTTAAGGCTGCGGGCTGCCACGCCTCCACAAGTCGCCCCCCTTCGTGCCGGGTGCCGGTCGGTTCGCAAAACCACGTCGCCAGCTGGCCCGTCTGCGGGTCGATCGAGCGGGCGGCCAGGATCGTGCACTCGTAGTCAAAGGCCACATACTTCTCGACGCCAACCCGGCCGTCCCGGCTCGGGTCGTAGGCCTTCTCCCACGCCTCGGCGAGGTCATCGGACCCCGTCACGACGGTTTGGCCCCGGCCCCCGGTGGATGTGCCGGGCTTGACCACGCAGGGGTAGCCCACCACTTCGGCCACGTTTTGCAGCTCCTCGAAGGACCCGGCGAATTCGTAGTCCAAGGTGGGCAGCCCGAGCTGCTCGGCGGCGGTGCGCCGCACGCCTTCGCGGTTGCGGGTCATTGCGCAGGCCTCGACGGAGGGGACGATGAACGACCCGGTGGCGTCTTCCAGCTCGCTGAGCTGCTCGGGGGAGGCCGGCTCGCACACCACCGTGAGTGCGGGCGGGGCGTAGGCGAGGTGTGCGGGGACCCCGCCCTCGAGGCTCCCCACGTGGGGGGCGACGCCGAGGTCACGGAAGGAGGCGGCCAGCTTGTGCGCAAGGGCGCCTCCACCCAGTATCAGGACCTGGTTTCTGTCTGGCGCGGCCATAAGTTCTCCTGTGGTGCGGGGCTGGGAGGGGGGAAGCGGTGGGCGTCGATACGCTACCGCGCGAGGACGTCGCCCCGCACAATCGTCTGGTCACGGCCGGGGCCGACACCGATGTAGGACATGGGTGCCCCGGAGAGCTCCTCGAGGCGCAGGACGTAATCCTTGGCCTTCTGGGGCAGGTCCTCGAAGTCCTTGACCTCGGTGATGTCTTCCTCCCAGGCGGGCATGGTCTCGAAGATCGGCTCGGCGTGGTGGAACTGCGTTTGCGTCAGGGGCATCTCGTCGTGGCGCGTGCCGTCGACGTCGTAGGCCACGCAGATGGGGATCTCCCCGATACCCGTCAGGACGTCGAGTTTGGTCAGGAAGTAATCGGTAAATCCGTTGACGCGAGTGGCGTAGCGCGCGATGACCGAGTCGTACCAGCCGCAGCGACGTTTGCGGCCAGTGTTGACGCCCACCTCACCGCCAACGGTCTGCAGGTAGTCGCCCCACTTGTCGAACAGCTCCGTGGGGAAGGGACCCGCCCCCACGCGCGTGGTGTAGGCCTTGATGATCCCCAGGCTGGCGGTGATGCGGGTCGGGCCGATGCCGGAGCCAACGCACGCCCCGCCCGCAGTGGGGTTGGAGGACGTGACAAAGGGGTACGTACCGTGGTCGACGTCGAGCATCGTGGCCTGGCCACCCTCGAGGAGAACGCTCTTGCCTTCGTCGAGCGCTTCATTCAGCGTGTACTCCGCGTCGATCACCATCGGCTTGAGCCGATCGGCGTAACCGATGAAGTAGTCCATGATCGCGTCGGCCTCGATGGCCTTGCGGTTGTACATCTTCACCAGCATCTGGTTTTTCACGTCGAGGGCGGACTCGATCTTCTGGCGCAGGATCGACTCGTCGAAAATGTCCTGCACCCGTAGACCGACGCGGGCGACCTTATCCGCGTAGGTCGGGCCGATCCCGCGCCCAGTCGTGCCGATCGCACGTTTGCCTAGGAAGCGCTCCTGCACGCGGTCGAGCGTCTGGTGGTACGGCGCGACGAGGTGGGCGTTGCCTGAAATGCGCAGGCGGGAAGCGTTCGCGCCGCGCGCCTCCAACCCGTCGATCTCCTCGAACAGCGCCTGCAAGTTGATCACCACTCCGTTGCCCAGGATCGGGGTGGCGTTTTCAGAAAGCACACCGGCAGGAAGGAGCTTGAGCTCGTACTTCTCGCCGCCGACAACCACGGTGTGGCCCGCGTTGTTACCGCCATTGGGCTTGACCACGTAGTCGACCTTGCCACCGAGAATGTCCGTGGCCTTACCTTTACCCTCGTCGCCCCACTGGGCTCCGACGATGACAATGGCGGACATATTTTCTCCTTAAAGATGGGCATCCTGCGTAGGAGGAGCGGTTGAGCACGGCTATTGTAGCGTGAACCTCATGCGTCTTATTCACTGTGCGTGCGGCTCGCCCACGCGTATCGACGCCACCGCGACCGTCCCCCTCCCCGCCATCCCGGGGCGGGGCGACCTGCGTTTCCTTGATGAGATCGCCGCCGAACTGCTTCCGGAGGACGACACGCCCTCCCTCGCTGAGATCCAGGCCTCCCCCAGCGTGGATCACCTCGGCGAGCCGCGGCTCGCCCCGCAGCGCCCCCGGGAGAGGCTGCGCGTCGTGGTCTCGGGTTCTGACGCCGCGCTGGGCGCGGTGCTGTCGCGCATGATGCGCCGGGATTACCTCTGGGCCGAGGTGGCGTACGTGCCCGAGGACCCCGCGTCCGCCGCGGCGACCGTCTGGGGGCTGGCGGGTCTGAGCCGCAGCGACCTCCTCGCCGCCGCGCTCGAGGCCCCCGTGGCTCCCTCCCCCTGCATTCGTTCGGACAGGGGGGAGGTGGTGGCTGGGTCCGCAACGATAACGCACGCGGTGGGGACCGAGGAGTTCGTCGGTGAGATCGTCGTCGATTCGTCCGTCCTGCTTTATCGGGACGGCTCACGCAAGAGCGCTCGATTTCACGGCGCGTTCGGGGCCCGTCTCGTGCCGACCAACACGGCTCCGGGTATCGCCGCGGTGCGCCTGGTCACCCCCGCACTCGCCGAGGGCCAGCCCGGGCGTTTATCGCCGCGCCGCTTGGAAGCCCTCCGCCGACTGCCCGGGGGTGAATTTCTTAGGCGGAGGGCCTCGGTGCCCGGCGGCGTCGGCGATCCCGCCAGCATGGTGTCCGGCCGGGCTGTGCAGACGGGGGGCCGGAACATTGCGGTGACCGTCGACGGCGTCTCGCGGAAACACCCGGTGGACACCGCGACCTTCTACCGTCATTTGCGGGACCTGCAGAGCGTCAAGCTTCTCGACTAGCGACGGGTGTGATTTATTTCACACTCGCCCACAAGGATGCATTTCTGGGCACGTCGACCCCCTGGGGGGCGTTCGCCACCACCCCCGCTCCACCCCGATTCGCGCAGGTCGTCGATGGGGCGCGACCGCTTTTACCGAAACCGGGGTTACGGAACCACAAAGATTTAATTAAGACGAGTTCTTGAACGGCTGTCCATGCAAAAGCGCGGGGACGCCCATAGCGTCGATGGTGTTGCCGGCAACGAGCTGGCGAACACCCCGCCACGGCGGGATAGATAAAAGTTAGCAAGCCACCCAACAGAAGGGGAATTCAGACACCATGACCGACTACAACCGGATTGACGATCTTGCCAATGCCACCGCTTTCGACGTTAATGGCGACAAGGTAGGTAGTGTTCAGGACGTTTACGTCAACGACACCACCGGCCAGCCGGACTTCGTCTCTGTCAGCCACGGGCTGTTCGGTGGCGGCGACTCCATTGTTCCGTTGCGCGGACACAGCCTGCGCGACGGCGAGCTGCACCTCGCTTTCCCGAAGGATCGCATCAAGGATGCCCCGAACTTGGACGAGAGCGGCCATCTCACCACCGAGGACCAGCAGGCGTTCTACCGCCACTACGGCCTTGAGTCCGCCCAGGATGTCACCTCCTACGGCGCGGGCCGCGGCGCTGCGGCTGGCGCAGGGTTCGCGGGCGCCGGCTACGAGGCTGACCGCCGTGGCACCGTGGGCGACAACGACGAGATTGTCCGCTCCGAGGAGCAGCTCAACGTCGATAAGGAGCGCGTCGAGGCTGGCCAGGTTCGCTTGCGCAAGTACGTCGTGACCGAGAACCAGACCGTCGAGGTTCCGGTAGAGCGCGAAGAGGTCCGCGTGACCCGCGAGCCGATTTCCGGCGCTGAGCGCGCCAACTACGACGGCCGCCTGGGCGACGACGAAGCAGCGATCACCCTGCACGAGGAGCGCGTCAACGTCTCCAAGGAGTCCGTCCCGGTGGAGAAGGTGTCCCTGGATAAGGAAACGATCCGCGACACCGAGCACGTGTCCGAGGACCTTCGCAAGGAGCGCATTGAGACCGAGGGCAACGTCGTCGACGAGACCCGCGGCTTCGATGCGGACCGCACTGAGCGTCGCTAAGACGGCCGCTTAATCAGCCCCCTAGCCCTCGTCGGGCCGGGGGGTGTTCTCTTTGTCTTTGAGATAGATCTCCGACGGATATTTGGGGGTGGTCGATGTCGGAACGAGAACCGCGACGGCAGACTCACGGGACATTCCACACACCTGGAGGAGGTCGACCACAAGAGACCGAGACTGGGCCAAGATGGCGTACGCCGACAAGACGGCATCGGGTTCGAGCGCGTTGAGGCCCACCTGTTGGCCGAGAACGCGCAGCTCGCTGACGGCTTTGGGGATCGCAGTGGCTTGGGTGTTGCGCAAATCGCCGTCGAAGATCTCCGATAGCTCGAGGCAGACGCGCGCGAGCTCGTCGATCACCTCGATCTGCTTTTCGCTTACGGAGTCGTTGTCCTCACACAGAACATGCGCCCGGCGCGCGAGGACCCGTGTGGTGCGGACCGCCTGGTCTGTCGGAGGAATGACGCGCGCCAGGGAGGAGAGGTAGCGCCTCGAGCTCCAGAGCAAAGGCGAGAGCGTGGCCGACTCTTTGCCCGAGCGCACTGCGCTGGACATTTTGTCGATGTCATCTTGCGTACCGCGGATCGCCTCGAGCGCGTCCTCGATCTTGCCCTCTTCTCCTGTGCGGAGCCCGTCGGCGACGTCATCGAGAACCGATGACACCAAACCGAGCACCCGGCCGATCTCCGCGCGCGCCCGGGCAACCGGCCACTGGGGAATGAGCGCTAGGGTGAGCAAGGCGACCGCCGAGCCGATGAAGGCGTCGACGGTCCTGTCGATGCCCGTGACCTCCCCGCCCGGCGGCAGGATGGTCGCGATGAGGATCGAACCGATCGCCACCTGGTTGTTTACCAGTTGCGACTTCGAGAAGAAGGACGCGATCAGCAGCGATCCCGCCACGACGACCGAGATCTGCCACCCACCTGACCCCAACCTGGCGAAGAGTAGATCCCCCACAAGCACCCCGAGGACGCATCCCAGGGAGATGTCCACCGCCTTGTTGATCCGCTCTCCCCCGGTCATACCGATGACAATCACCACGGAAATCGGGGCGAAAAAGGGACGCGTGTGCGCGAAAACGTGGGACGCGATCCAGAACGCAAACCCGGCCGCGATCGCGATCTGGGTGATGGGCAGCAACCTCTTTCGAACGCGTCGCAGCCGCGCCAGGATCGAATCGTCGATGACCTTCAGCCTGTCCCGAGTCCCCATGCGTTCTTTGGCCATACCGCAACCATAGCCCGTCCGTCGGACCCCCACCCCTACCCCGGGAAACCCTCCAATATAGGGGAGCTCGCGCAGCGGTGCCGTACGATGCCACCGGGGCGCAGGACGCGCTTCGCGCCATCCGAGTGAGACGCCGGAGGACCTTGATACATGGGACGCCACAGCACGCCACCGCGCCCGACCGCCACATCGTGGACGCTACCGCAAAAAGTTCTTGCGGTAGCGCTTCTACTCACCGCGTGTGCCACTGTGGCCGGCCTCGTTGCGCAGTGGCCGCGTGGCCCGCTCCCCGAGGTCAGCGACTCATTCCAGGCTCAGACAGCGATGAACGGACCGCTTGTCGACGCCACCGTGGCCTCCACCCGATCCGGCCCCTGCTCAACAACCGAGCAAGGCAAAGTCATCACCACCCCACCTGTCGCCCTCACCGGCGGGGACTGCACGCTGGCCGTCGTTGATATCAACGAGGGGCCGGATGCAGGCAAGCAAGCGCTCTTGGTCACCTACCCCGACGTGGCGGGAAACCCGCACCTCGCCCAGGGCGAGCGGATTGTCCTCGCTCGGACCGACAGTTCCGGAAGCGACGGGGCAGCTATCTACACGTTCCAGGATTTCCAGCGCGACCGCGCAATGTGGGTGTGGTGCCTCGTGGCACTGGCACTCATCGTCCTCGTCGGAGGGCTCCGCGGCGCCCTCTCGCTGATCGGGTTGGCAGCGACCCTGGGCGTTGTCCTCGTCTTCCTCCTGCCCGCCTTGATCCGCGGCGGGGACGCGGTAAGCCTTGCGCTGACCACGAGCGCCGCCGTCCTGCTCGCCGTGCAGTTCCTCGTGCACGGCGTCAATTGGAAGACGGCCTCTGCGATGGGAGGCACTCTGTTGGCGGTGGGGCTGTCCGGGTGGCTGTCTCACGCGGCGGTAGCATCGACATCGATACGCGGGCTCGGCGACGAGCACAACCTCAGCATCCTGCTGTACCTCCCGAGCGTCGACATCAGCGGCCTTATGCTCGCCGGCATGATCATCGGCGCCCTCGGCGTCCTAGTCGATGTGACGATCGGCCAAGCCTCGACCGTCAACGAGCTTTACGAAACCCGGCCACAGGCGTCCCCATGGCAAGTGTTTGTCTCTGCGATGAGGGTGGGCCACGACCACATCGCGTCGATCGTGTACACCCTGGTACTCAGCTACACGGGGGTGGCCTTGCCCACCCTACTTCTGCTCACCCTCTCGGACCGGCCCATCGGCCAGGTCCTCACGTCCGACATCATGGCAACCGAGATCCTGCGCTCCGTGACAGGGGCAATTGCGCTGGTCCTCGCCGTGCCGTTGACCACGGGCGTGGCCGCAATCACAGTGGCGCCCCCACGCCCACCGCAATCCGCGGGCGAAGGGGCGAGAGCCTAACGCTAGGCCCAGAAGCGAGGGCCTTACTTAGACAGCGACTTACCCACAGAGTGGAGGTCGTGGCACGCCTCGATGACGCGTTCGGACATGCCCTGCTCGGCCTTCTTCATGTACGAGCGGGGGTCGTAGACCTTCTTGTTGCCCACTTCGCCGTCGATTTTGAGCACACCGTCGTAGTTTTGGAACATGTGGGTGACGATCGGGCGCGTGAACGCGTACTGGGTGTCGGTGTCCACGTTCATCTTCACAACGCCGTAGCTGAGGGCCTGCTCGATCTTTTCCTTCTCCGAACCAGACCCGCCGTGGAAGACGAAGTCGAAGGGCTTGGAACCGGCGTCCAAGCCGAGCTTGGCGGTCGCGACCTGCTGGCCCTCCTCCAAGACCTCGGGGCGCAGCTTGACGTTACCCGGCTTGTACACGCCGTGGACGTTACCGAAGGTCGCTGCCAGGAGGTAGCGCCCCTTCTCGCCGGTACCGATGGCGTCGATAGTCTTCTCAAAGTCCTTGGCCGTGGTGTAAAGATTTGCGCCTGCGCGCGCCTCCACTCCGTCTTCCTCGCCACCGACAACACCGATCTCGACCTCGAGGATGACGTTCGCCCGGTGGGCCTTTTCCAGCAGCTCCTGTGCGATCTCCAGGTTCTCGTCGATCGGAATCGCGGAACCGTCCCACATGTGCGACTGGAACAGGGGCAGCTCGCCACGGTCCACCCGCTCCTGGGAGATCGCGAGGAGCGGGCGCACGTACTCGTCCAGCACTTCCTTCTGGCAGTGGTCGGTGTGCAGCGCGATGTTGACGTCGTAGTTCTTGGCGATCTCGTGCGCGAACGCCGCCAGCGCCTGGGCCCCGGCGACCTTGTTCTTCACACCGAGACCGGAGCCGAACTCGGCGCCACCGGTAGAAAACTGAATGATGCCGTCGGACTCAGCCTCGGCAAAACCCTTGATCGCGGCGTTGATCGTCTCAGACGACGTGCAGTTGATGGCCGGGAACGCGAACCCGCCCTCTTTCGCACGATCGAACATGGCGCTGTAGACCTCTGGGGTGGCAATTGGCATTGCTATACTCCTCCGGTTTTTATATCGGGTACCTCCCCCAGTATGCCTTTATTACCGCGCCTGCGCAGCCGCCACTTTCGCCGCCGCCTCGAGCAACATCCAGCCCGACAGCTGCACGGAGAGGTCCCGCTCGTCGATACGAAGCAGGCCGACGGCCTCGCTAATCGACGACGGCCCGAGACCGTAGTTGTGAGGCAACCGCGCGTCCTGCGTCCACTCGGAAGCGAAGACGGGAAGGCCGTCGACCTCCAGCCTGTGCTCCCACAGAGACTCCGCCGATGCAATCACCATCCGAGAGGCGACCCTTTTGGTGGCGATGTTCTCCCGGCTGTCTTCGGGCAAGCGCACCGCGACGTCGGCGAGGTAACGGGCCAGAATGCCCTTGAACAGGGCTCCGTCGCCGTCGCGCGTCTCGTGGGGCGGGCACAACAGCACGCCCTGGGGGGTAGCCAAGTGGAGCGCGATCGACTCGACGAGGGCGCGGATGTGGGTGACGTAGAACACCGAGGCATCGGCGCGGTCGGAGTGGTCGAAGGAGTCAACCGGGTCGCGGTGGCCGAGCCCGACGTCGTGACGCAGCGCCAACGCGATCTCCACACTCGCACCGAGGACCGTGCCCTGGTTGTACGTGTAGATCTTGTTCACCGCTTCGGGGCCGTGCATGCGCATGCGCAGACCGTCCTGGATGAGTCCGGTGTCGGCCACGAGGTTGTCGTAGATCCAATCCGTGACCTCCCGCGCCTTGTCCAGGCGTCCCGTGCGGGCGAAGAGGATCGCCGCCGGACCGTTGGCGGGCACGTTGTAGAACGTCTCGTTTTTCCTCCAAGGCAACACCCCGGTCACCGGGTCAAGTCCTGCCAGAATGTCGAACTCGAGAGCCGAAAGCTGCTTTGTGTAGTCGACGCCGTCCACGCTCAGCGCCCGGTTCCAAGCCAGCGCCAGCCACGCCTTGTCATCGTAATACCGGTTTGCGGTCACGTTTCCCCGGCTGCGCAGGCAGATCCCTCGGAGCGTGTCATTGATTCGGCGTCGTCGCTGCGGGGTGCGCCGGCGCACAGCGGCGTCAATCTGGCAGTCGAGGTAATGCGCCTGCCACCAGTAGTGCCAGTGCCAAAAGGTTGACTCCCGCCAGCTCGGTGGCCACGCCACCGTGGCCAGGTTTGTCCGCGGCAGGCCCCACAGCCGAGACGCGTGGCGCTCGGTGATGGCTGCTTCCGCCAAATCCGCACGATGCGGCCAGGTTTCCAGCACGGGCGCCCCTTTTCCTCGAAGCAAGTAGGTTGATCGAGTTAGATATTGCCAGACTCACCAGGATTGTTTCAGGTCTGCGTGCTGCCTGATCCAAGCGTGCATAGCAATACCCGCCGCCACCCCCGCATTTATCGACCGGGTCGACCCGAACTGGGCGATGGAACACGTCATCTCCGCACCGCTGCGCGCGGCGTCGGTGACGCCGGGTCCCTCCTGACCAAAGAGGAGAAGGCAGCGTTCGGGCAGCTCGGCGGTCTCCAGTGGCACGGAACCCGGGACGTTATCGATGGCGACGACCGCCACGTCGTGATCGCGCGCCCAGCTCAAAAGATCAGCCACGGTCTCATGGTGGCGGAGGTGCTGGTAGCGGTCCGTCACCATCGCCCCGCGCCTGTTCCAACGCCGCCGGCCCACGATGTGGACCTCCTGCGCCAAAAACGCGTTGGCCGTGCGGACGACGGTGCCGATGTTCATGTCGTTCTCGAAGTTCTCGATAGCCACGTGGAACGGATGCCGGCGGGTGTCGAGGTCCGCGTTGATGGCATCGAGTGACCAGTAGCGGTAGGCGTCGACGACGTTGCGGCGATCGCCCTCCGCGAGCAACACTGGGTCAAACTGCGGCCCTTTGGGCGGAGGCCCCTCCCACGGTCCGACCCCGTGGCGCCCCTCGCCCCATTCGGTCGGCCCCTTGTCAGGCGAGTCCAAGATCCTCCAAACCGAGCAGGAAGCGGTACTCCAAGCCCGCCTCGCGAAGCACCGCATCCGCACCAGTGGCGCGGTCGACGACGGTGGCGACGCCCACGACCTCCGCCCCCTCCGCGCGACACGCCTCCACGGCCGTCAAGGGCGAAGACCCAGTCGTCGTCGTATCTTCGACCACGAGCACCTTCTTCCCCGCGATGCTGGGCCCCTCCACCCGCCGCTGCATGCCGTGCTTTTTCGCTTCCTTCCGCACGACAAACGCGTCAATGTCACGCCCAGACGCGTGCATGACGGCGGAGGCTACGGGATCCGCCCCCAGGGTCAACCCTCCCACGGCGTCAAAGTCCCAATCAGCAGTGAGCTCCCGAAGCAGGGTGCCGATGAGCGGCGCCGCGCGGTGGTGCAGGGTCGCCCGGCGTAGGTCCACGTAGTAATCCGCTTCCTTCCCCGAGGACAGGGTGACTGTGCCGTGCTCCACGGCGAGGTCCTTGACAAGGTCTGCCAGCTCGGCGCGATCGGCCACGTTAACAGTGCTCATGGTCTACGAGATTAGTCATCGAAAATGGACGGCGGTGACTGGTCCCGGCGAACCCGCGTGAGGTCCCCGGCATCGAGGGGGGCGGACAAACCGTCGGCAATCGCCTCGACCTCATCGCTGCCCACGGCGCGGTGATCGACAGTACCCAGCATCCCGCCCGTCGCCCGGGTGGGCATTTCCAAGGGCTCCTCGGGGCGCTGCACGATTGGCGTGGGCTCGTCCCTCTTTTCGACGCCCCCCGCCACCACCAGCGGTCGCCCCATCTCGCGCGTGGCGTACTCGGCCTCGACCGGGCGCCAGGTTTGCGGGGGCAGAACCCGCGCGGCGTCGGCGATAAGACCCAACGGCGCGAGCATCGCGTCCCAGTCCCCGGGGACCGTGTCCCTACTCGCCTGCGCGAGCACCCACTCCGTCTCACACCACACCGCGGCCACAGCGGCAGGCATCTGGTCCAACGCCGTGCGAACCCGCACGTCGAGGAAACGCTGCGCGGGGCCGGCCTCGGTCGCGTGAACGGTGAAGTCACCCACCTCTTCTACCTCAACTAAGTCGGAGGAGGAATCCGAGGTAAATCCCACGCGCCGCATATCGACGACCACGTCGCTCGCCGCGCCCGTGCGCATGGCCATGACTGTCACTCCACCAAGATCCATGACGTGCGTGTCGTGGCCGTATATGCTGCCGGACGCGATGTCTTTCGGCGCTTCTCCCCCGGCTGCTGCACCGCGTTCCCACTCCCCCGCCAGCAGGTCATCCTGCTTTGTGAAGTCGAAGTTGTGGCGCTCAGCCCAGGCACGGCGCTCTCTTCTCGACGCCCCCGGCAGCTGCAGCCCCGACTTCCGGTGCGGCCGCGGCGCCGGTCGGCTCACTGGCTCGCGCTCGGGCTCCGAGTCGGTTTCGTCCTGCGTTTCCGGCTCGGGTCCGGCCTCGGGTTCCGGCTCGGGATCGGGTTTGGGGTCCGCCTCGGGGGCAGGTTCTGGCAGGGCTTCCGCAGCGGGTTCGGGCTCGGGCTGGCTCGCGGGTGCCTTGAGCGGGCTCGGCGCGGGCGACGGATCCGAGCGCCACAACGCCACCGCGCCGGCCAGGGCGAGGAGGCTGAGGAGGATGAGTACGTAGGCCATCACCCGTTGACTTTACCGCCCCGGGCGGCAGTTATACGTGGCGGGCCACGGGGTTTTCCCGGTCGCCGCACCACTGCGACCATCCCGCAACGTAGTGCGAGACAACGGGCAACCCCGCGTGCTCAGCCACGGCGAGGAGAAGGGACGAGTGGTTGCCCGACCCTGAGTAGACCACGGCGTCCTCTGGCCCGATGTTGTGCGACCACCCCGCCTCGGCGAAGCGGTCCCGGATGTCATCGACGTCGCGCACCGTCCTCTCACCGGGAGCGAACAGGTCGTAGGCGGGAAGGTTGACGGCACCCGGGATGTGCCCGGCTTTCAGGTCGAACCGTTCCCTTAGGCCGTTGTAGCGGTTCGGCTCTCGGGCGTCGATAAGAAGGCCGTTGAAATCCCTCACGTGCGCGGCGTCTGCCGAGGGGAGGCTTCCTGGTTTTAGTGGAGCGGCGGCCCCCACGGCAATGTTGCCTGGGCCCGCCACCGTCTCGAACCCAGCGGCATCCCAGGCGCGGAACCCGCCATCGACGATGAAGACGTCCCCGAAACCAAGCCAGCGCAGCGTCCACCACGCGCGGGCGGCGTAGAGGCCCGCGCCGGTGTCGTAGATGTAGACCGGGTGATCCTCAGCGAGACCCCACTCGCGAACCGCGCGGCTAAGGACGTCGAGCTGGGGCATCGGATTGCGCCCGGTTTCGCGGCTGGGCAGCCCCGCCAGCGTCGAGGAAGGGTCGCAGTACATCGCGGTGGGAATGTGCTCCGACTGGAACGCCGACCACGCTTTGCCCTCTTTCGGCTCCCACAGCACAGCGATGATGGACTGTTTCTCGCCGGAATGGAGTCGGTCGTGCAGCTCATGCGGGGAGACGAAGACGCTCATGCGCCCCAGTGTAAGGGCTGCGTTCCGCTCGTGCCGGGCCTACGCCGTGTACCCCGGAGCTTGCTGGATGACGCCGTCGTCCTCCAACCCGTCGAGCCATTCCGTGATGCCCTCGCGCGGACAATCGGCGCCGATGCTCGCGGCGAGCATGCCGCCCGGGCCCATTTCTACCTGGCACCCGAAGGCGAGCAGGGTCGAAGCGATGTCAGTGGGCAGCTCCTCACCAGGCAGGATCCGCACCGTGGAAGCGCCTCCGCGGACCAGGACTCGGTCCACGTGGAACTGGCCGTCCACGCGGACGCATTCCACGATGTCTCCCAGTGCCAACGTCGTGTCCACGAACGGCACACTCGCGACTACGAACTTGTCATCCCCCAGCTGATGAGCGGCGAGCCGCTCATTATCTACCCCGGGCACCGCCACGCGGGTAATAATCGTCGTCGTCGGCTGCATACTTTCAGACTGTAGACCGTGACGGGAACGTGGTCAGTATTTGATTGCCATCCGCCCGTCGACGCCACCGGCCCGCATCCTTTCGAAGACATCGATGATCTCCTCCAGTGAGCACGCGTTGTCCGCTCTCGTGGCCCGGAACAAATGGCAGCTGCGGTTTGACGGGCCAGTCCCCTCGGTGGCGCGGAGTGTGACAAGGGCCTGAAACGGCCCGGGTTTGGGCACGTCGAGGTCGTGGACCGAGACGACCGGACCGAACTCCTCGACAACAGCCGCGCGCAGTGAGGGTGGGGTGGGCATGGACTCCTCCTTAGACGTCGGGATACGTCCCTGCCCACCCTCACTTATTTCCCCGGTCTAACCACCTACTCAGGCCGCGTCAACGCTCAGGCCATCCCCACCCTCGGCGACGTCGACGTTGACCGTGTCACCGTCGCGGACGTAACCGGCCAGCAGCTCGCGGGCGAGGCGGTCGCCGATCGCCTGCTGGATGACGCGGCGCAGCGGACGCGCGCCGTAAGCCGGGTCGTACCCGCGCTCCGCCAGCCACGCTTTCGCGGCGTCGGACACGTGCAGGGTCAGCCGGCGAGCAGACAGGCGCTCCGCCAGCGTGCCCAGCTGAATGTCGACGATGCCGACCAGCTGCTCCGGCGTGAGCGACTCGAAGACCACGACGTCGTCGAGGCGGTTGATGAACTCCGGCTTGAAGTGCACCTTCACCGCGTCCAAGATCTGCTCGCGCGTACCGCCAGCGCCCAGGTTCGAGGTGAGGATGATCACCGTGTTGCGGAAATCTACGGTGCGGCCCTGGCCGTCCGTCAACCGGCCCTCGTCGAGAACCTGAAGCAGCACGTCAAAGACGTCCTGGTGAGCTTTCTCCACCTCGTCGAAAAGCACGAGCGAGTACGGGCGACGGCGTACTGCCTCGGTGAGCTGACCACCCGCGTCGTAGCCGACGTACCCGGGGGGCGCACCGACTAGGCGCGCCACGGAGTGCTTCTCGCCGTACTCCGACATGTCGATGCGCACCATCGCCGCCTCGTCATCGAAGAGGAACTCCGCGAGCGCCTTCGCCAACTCGGTCTTGCCCACGCCCGTCGGGCCGAGGAAGAGGAAGGAACCGATCGGCCGGTTCGGGTCCGCCACCCCGGCGCGGGAGCGGCGCACCGCGTCGGACACTGCGACCACGGCCTCGCGCTGCCCCACGACGCGCCCGCCCAAGACCGACTCCATGTTGAGCAGCTTCTCGGTCTCTCCCTGCATCATCTTCCCGGCCGGGATGCCCGTCCAGCTCGAGACGACCTCGGCGATCACGTCGGGCGTGACCTCCTCCGTCAGCATCGTGCGCGTCGCATCGCTTGTCGACGCCTCCGCGGCCGCCACCTCCTGTTCCAGCTCGGGAATCCGCCCGTACCGCAGCTCCGACACCTTCGCGTAATCGCCCTCGCGCTCCGCGATCTCAGACTCGTTGCGCAGCTTCTCCAGCTCCTCCTTCGCGGCCTGGACGCGGTCGATTTCACTCTTCTCGTTCGCCCACCGGGCCTTGAGCTCGCCCAGCTTCTCGCGCTGGTCCGCAAGCTCCTGCCGCAGCGCCCCCAGACGCTCGCGGGACGCCTCGTCGGACTCCTTCTCCAAGGCGATCTCCTCAATCTCGAGGCGGCGCACGACACGCTCGAGCTCGTCGATCTCCTGCGGCGAGGAATCGATTTCCATGCGCAGGCGGGACCCGGCTTCGTCGACCAAGTCGATGGCCTTGTCCGGCAGGAAGCGGTTGGTGATGTAGCGGTTGGACAGCTCAGCGGCGGCCACGAGCGCGGAGTCCTGGATGCGCACACCGTGGTGCACCTCGTAGCGTTCCTTCAAGCCACGGAGAATGCCGATGGTGTCCTCCACCGTCGGCTCGCCCACGTAGACCTGCTGGAACCGGCGCTCGAGCGCCGCGTCCTTTTCGATGTACTTGCGGTACTCATCCAACGTCGTCGCACCGACAAGGCGCAGCTCGCCTCGAGCCAGCATCGGCTTGATCATGTTGCCGGCATCCATCGATCCCTCGCCCGTCGCGCCGGCACCGACGATAGTGTGCAACTCGTCAATGAAGGTGATGATCTCGCCGTCCGACGACGCGATCTCATCCAGCACCGCCTTGAGCCGCTCCTCGAACTCTCCGCGGAACTTCGCTCCTGCGACCATCGAACCGAGATCCAAGGAAATGAGTGTCTTGCCCTTCAAGGACTCAGGCACGTCGCCCGCGACAATGCGGCGGGCGAGCCCTTCCACGATCGCGGTCTTACCGACGCCCGGCTCACCAATCAGGACGGGGTTGTTCTTCGTCCTTCGGCTCAGAACCTGGACCACGCGGCGAATCTCCGCGTCGCGGCCGATGACCGGGTCGATCTTTCCTTCCCGGGCGCGTGCCGTCAGGTCGGTGGAGTACTTCTCAAGGGCCTGGAACTGCCCCTCCGGATCCTGCGAGGTCACCTTCTTATTCCCGCGCACGGAGGGGAAAACGCCTTTGATCACGTCGTAGGTGGCACCGCGCTTCTTCAACAGCTCGGCGGCCGGGTCACTGCCCCGCGCGATGGCCGCGAGTAGCACCTCGGTGGAGACATACTCATCACCCAGCTCGCTGGCCAGCTCCTGCGCCGTGTTAAGCGCGTTGAGAGCATCGCGGTTGAAATTGGGGTTGGCCATGTTCTGGCCCTCCGCCTTGGGCAACCCATCGACGAGCTCCCCCGCTTCGCGGGCGACCGTGGTTGGGTCGACGCCGGTGGCTTTGAGTACCGGGGCGGCGATGCCGTCGTCTTGTGTCAGAATCGCCTCAAGCAGGTGGGCAGGGCGGATGTCGGGATTGCCGCTCGCCGACGCCTTTTGCAGCGCTTGCTGCAAAGCCTCTTGAGTCTTCGTGGTGGGATTAAACGATGCCATGAAGCGCATCCGTCCTTTCTTCCTGATTGATCGCTACATCAGACGTAACGCCCGGGAAGTTGAGTCTGTTCCACTCAAGGCAAACTATTTTTGGGCGGGTGCCGCCCGTTTCTTTTCCACGGGGACCCACTTCAACGTGAAGGAGAGAACCACGACGACCACGGCGACGGCGGTGGCTGCCCACCCAAAGCCCATCGTCACACCGGCGATGACGGCAATCGGCGCGAGGATGGTCATCCCAATCTCGAAGGGCGCGAATCCAACGTAGGCAACGCCGTACTCGTTGAGCGTGCCAGACTTAAGTTTCGGGTCGACCATCTTAAGCAAGGCGATACCCGTCGCCACGGCGGCGGTGGCCCAACCCCAACCGAAGATGCCGCGCTCAATCCAGTTTGTGCCAAAGAACAGCGGGCCGGCCCACAGCATCCACGCCACGCAGAAGACGGTGCCCAGGACGAAGAGCAGAAGCAGCGCTTGCCAGTATCCTGCGAGGGCGGCGGGGACGATCGAGGCGATGCCGAAGGCGATCATGTAATCGGTGGCAGCGCCCGAGATCGTCGAAATGGTGCCCTTATCCAGGTAGTTCGGGCGCTTCACCGCGCGGAAAGCGCCACGGCCGATCAGACCGATGACAAAGGATAAAGCGAACAGCGGAATGGACACGCTGGGCCACTGGCTCTTGATCAGGTCGTTGAGGAGGTCGGCGACGAGCACCGTAAAGATGATCACGCCACCGTGCAGGGCGAGCGGCTCGATGGACGAGGGGTTCGTGGTCGCTTTGCCAATCGACGGGCGGTCGCCCTCGTTGACGATGTAACCGGTGCGCAGGTCATCGGGAAGATCTCCTTGCATCTCCGTCGCCTTGCCCGTGCGTATACCCCAGTTCGCAACGATCACGCCGCCGACAATCGCGACGAGCGTGCCCACGGTCGCCGCGGTGAAGCCGATTGACGACGCCTCAGCGATCCCGATTTCGCCCAGCGATGACCCCACGGCTGCTGCGGTGCCAAACCCGCCCACAAAACCGACCGGCAGCATCATCCCGAACCACGGCTCGGTGCCGAACATCGGCGCGAAGATGTAGAGCCCCAGCAGCACGAACAGGCCCCACTGCCCCATGAACATCGCCGTGGAGTAGGCCCACATGTTGCGCGCTCCGGAGGCGACGGAGCCGCCAAGCTCCATCGAGTAGGCCATGGAGGCGAACACGACGGCAATGAGAATCGTCGTGTACGTTCCCACCTGGTCCGACCAGTTGATCACACCGAGGACCTCGGGGCCGAGCAGGAGGCCGAGCAACCCGGCCGTAATGGGCGCCGGCAGGAGAAGCGCCTGGAGGACTTTCAGCCGATTGCGCAACGCGTTTCCGATGATGAGCAGGACGGATATCCATCCGGCATCGAGAAGCAGGGTATACGGGGTGAAATCCATCGCCGGGCGTGCTCCTTATTTCTGTTGTCATACTTGCGACAGCTCAGCGAGCGTCTAGGTGATTGCGGTCATGTACGGATACAAGGGGTATTTACCCAGTGACAGTATCGGAAAAGCTCGACATGCCCTGAATTAGTTCCCGAGGAGGGGCAGGACGCGCCGGGCCGCGCGGACGTCGTCAAGCGAGATGCTCGCGTACACGATTTCTTCCCCATAGCCGCCCTCCGCGATCCGCGTCCCGAGGGGCCCGACGATGACGGAGTGGCCGATTCCGGTGGGGCCGGAGTCCTTCCCGGCCTCTGTGTCGCCGCCGGGGCGCGCTTGGCCCGCCGCCGCAATAAACAGGCCCGCGTCGAGTGCGCGCGCCACCGTCAGCGCGCGCCACTGTTCTTTCTTTCCCGCCCCATCCGCCCAGCTCGTCGGCACGACAACGACGTCCGCCCCGCGGCGCGCGAGGTCCTTGAACTGCTCGGGGTAGCGAATGTCGAAGCAGGTGGCCACGCCGACCACCGCGTCGCCGTGAACGAAGGTGACCAACGCGTTGCCGGGCTTGACGGTGTCGGACTCGCGGTAATCGAAGGCGTCGTAGGTGTGGATCTTGTTGTAGCCCTTGTGCACGCCGCCGCCCGTTATCAGCGCGGTGTTGTACACGCGATTCAACCCACCGTTTTTATCCGCCAGCCGGAACATGCCGGCGACGATGGTGACCCCGAGATCGTCGGCGAGCTGGCGCAGCGCGGTGGCAAACGGCCCGTCAAGGTCCTCCGCCTGCGTATCGAGCCTGCCGCAGCCAAACGCCTGGCTGCACGCCTCGGGCGCCACGATCAACGTGGCTCCGGCGGCGGCCGCCTCGCGCACTCGCTCGGAAACGAGAGCTAAATTAGCCCTTTTATCACCGGACGTTGTGATTTGCAATAGCGCGATGTTCATAACACCCAGAGTATGTGGAAAACCGACGCCCGCGGCCCAGTTATCCACATCTCAACCGCCCACCCCCTTGTCCCACAGTGCTCACCCCGCCACGATGTCCGCATGGACGACAGCCTCACCCTCACCGAGCGCACGGCCCGCGTCGCACGCACCGCTATCCCTCCCTGGCCGCCCCTCCCAGTTGCGCACCTCAGCCCCAGCCAGGTGGCGACGGCGCTGGCCAAGGTGCAGGCTTCGTGGGCATCGCTTATCGACGCAACGACGGCCGCCGCCCATACCCACACCGCCGCGGTGGCCGACTTCGCAGACGAGGTGGTCCACATCGATGCGTCGACAAGTGAGCGGTTGCGGGGAGGGCTGACGTGACTGCCCCCGTCGCGTACGCGCCGCCGCTGAAAGCTGCGGAGCTGGCGGCCGCCGTGGCCCTCGTGCAGACTGCCTCGCATCTCACGGCGCACCGTGCCGCCGACACCCGCGGCGCGGTGTCGCTCATTGCCCGCACGGGATTCGCCGGCGCGAGCGCCGACGCGGGACTCGCGTTGTTGGAACGGTTCAGTGACCAGTTCCTCGCCGCCGAATCGCTGGCACGTCAGGCCGAGGTAATTCTGGCCACCGCGCACCGCACGCAGCGGTGGCTAGATTCCATGGCCCGCGACGTGATCCGAAACGACCACATCGAGCTCATCCAGTGGCTCAACATGATGGCCTGGCTGCTCGACAACGCCGCAGCTCAAGCGCTCCTCGCATTGCTACGCGGTGACGAGGACGACGACTTCGATCCGCTTGTGAACCATCCCCTTGAGTCTTTGGAACGGATCCACGAGCGCAACCTCACCACGGTTCCCGCCTCGACCGCGCTCGCTGTCGGTGACGCCGGGGGGCTGATCCTAGAAGCAGGCGGGGGGCGGACCAGCGTCCTTGTCGGGGACACCGTGGCGCCCTCCCAGGTGATCACGATGGTGGCCGGCGTTTCCACCGGCCACCCAGACCAGCTCGCCGGGGAGCTGGAGAAGGCCCAGCGCATCGCCCGCGCGACCGGCGGGGCGGTTGTGGTCTGGCAAGGGTACGTCCCGCCACGGGACGTGGGAGACGGCATCGATCCGGGCGCGGCTCGGCGGGGTGGAGACTGCCTGGCGGCGTTCCAGGTAGCGGTGGATGAGCGCTTTCCCCATGCGCGCAGGTCAGTGGTCGCCCACAGTTACGGCACGGTGGTGGCCGCGCGAGCCGCCGCCGGGCCCGGGCTCATCGCGGATGATGTCTGGCTCCTCGGCTCACCCGGTGTTCCCGTCCCATCCGTCGAGGACATGCGTTTAATCGGACGGTCGCCCCGGGTTTTCGTCGCCGACGCCGACGCCGACCCGATCATGTACCTGCGCCGCGACCGCTTCGGGGTGCACGGCTTTTCGCCTTCGGCGGAGGCGTTCGGGGCGACCGTCGTCACGGGTATCGAAGGCGGGCACTCCTCGTACTTCACAGATCCCGACTTCCTGTCCGCTCTCGCACATCCCCCGGAGTGAACCGCTCTTCTTACGTACCATTGGGGCGGTCGGCCACATGCGCTTGTCAATGCTTGTCAATGCTTGTCAATGGAGGAAAACCGTGTCTGTCACTTTCGCACAACAGTTGGTCAACAAGCTCGAAGAGCTGGGGGTGAAGCGAATCTACGGCCTCGTCGGCGACTCGCTCAACCCGGTTTCTGACGCCGTACACAACAGCAGTATCGAGTGGATCCACGTGCGCAATGAGGAGGCCGCGGCTTTCGCTGCAGGGGCCGATTCGATTGCCTCGGGCGAGCTTGCCGTGTGCGCCGCATCGTGCGGCCCCGGCAACACCCACCTTATCCAGGGACTGTATGAAGCCAACCGGAACGGGGCGAAGGTCCTCGCCATCGCCTCCCACATTCCGTCGCTGCAGATCGGGTCGTCGTACTTCCAGGAAACGCACCCCGAGCAGATTTTCCAGGAATGCTCCGGTTATTGCGAGGTTGTCAACTCCCCCGAACAGGGAGCGCGCATTCTCCACAACGCTATCCAGTCGACGCTGGCCGGGGAGGGAGTCTCCGTCCTCGTGGCCTCGGGTGACATTTTTGCCGACACGCCCGCAAGCGAGGTCCCGTCCGCGAAATCCTCGTACGCACGTGGCGAGCGGAAGCGGGTTTTCCCCGACCCCAGCGAGGCTGCCCGCCTCGTGGAGGCCATCAACGCCGCAGAAACGGTCACGTTGTTCTGCGGGTACGGCGCCCGCGAGGCGCGCCAGGAGGTCTTCGCACTTGCCGAGAAGATCAAGTCGCCGATCGGCCACTCCTTCCGGGGCAAGATGTACATCGAGCACGAGAACCCTTACGACGTCGGGATGTGCGGCCTCCTCGGCTACGGCGCATGCTACGAAGCGTCGCAAAAGGCGGACCTTTTCATCATGGTCGGCACCGATTTCCCCTACGAGGACTGGCTACCCCACGCCAATGTGGCACAGATCGACATCGAGGGCTCCCACATTGGTCGACGCACGACGGTGACGTACCCCGTTATCGGCGACGTCAAGAGTGTGCTGGAGAACATCCTTCCTCACGTAGAGGAAAAGACGGACCGTTCCTTCCTTGATTCCATGCTAAAGCGGCACGCGGAGCTGCTGGAAGATGTCGTTGCGAAGTACACCACCCCGGCCACGGAGTCCCGCACCCCCATCCACCCCGAGTTCGCCGCCTCGGTCCTCGACGAGCTGGCCGCCGATGATGCCTACTTCACCGTCGATACCGGCATGTGCAACGTCTGGTCCTCGCGCTACCTCACCCCGAACGGGAAGCGCGACGAGCTGGCAAGCTTCCTCCACGGCACGATGGCCAACGCCTTGCCCCAGGCGATCGGCGTGCAGGCCGCGTTCCCGGACCGTCAGGTTATCTCGTGGTCGGGCGACGGCGGGCTGGGCATGCTCATGGGCGAGCTGCTCACCGTTAAGCTGCACAACCTACCTGTGAAGACGGTCGTGTTCAACAACTCCTCGCTCGGTATGGTGAAGCTGGAGATGCTGGCCGCGGGGTTCCCCGACTACGAAACGGACCACGCCGGGGTGAACTTTGCGTCCATCGCAGAAGCTGTTGGTATCACCGCTTTCCGCGTTGAAGACCCCGATGACCTGCGCGACGCCCTCCGCCGCGCCCTGGATCACGACGGCCCCGCGTTGGTGGACATCGTGACCGACCCCGACGCGCTCTCCCTGCCGCCCCACGTGACGTGGGACATGATGAAGGGCTTCACCACCGCGGGCGTGAAGTCGATCCTCGACGGCGGCGTCGGCCGGATGGTGGAGCTGGCTCGCGCCAACCTGCGCCACATCGACGCAGCCGCGTCGATCACCTTCAAGTAAGCCGGCGAGCTAGGAACCGTTGCGGCGCCGCCTGATCGCTGGGTCCCACGCCACCACAGCGGTCGAGCGGGGCACGTGAACTAGGGCACCGGCTCTGTGTGAGGAAGAGTCGAGGCGGCGCTGTAGCGCTTCGTTGTGCTCACGGGCTGCTTCTAGCTGGGCTTGCAGCTCTTCGATCTGCCCGGTCAGCTCCATGATCGTCTTGATCCCCGCGAGGTTGACGCCCTCTTCCTGGGACAGTCGCTGGATGCGTCGCAGCTTTTTGATGTCTCGCCCTGAGTATCTCCGCCCGCCGCCCGACGTACGCGCCGGGCTGACCAGCCCGAGCCGATCGTAGGTGCGCAGGGTCTGGGCGTGCATTCCCGTCAGCTCCGCGGCGACGGAGATGACGTAATACTCCTGGTATTCCTGGTATTCCGGCTTGGTGGGCGATGAATCGTCCGCGGCCATAGTGCCGCCCCTTCCTATTCCATTCCGGCCCACCCGGCGCGCGGGTTGAAACCGGCATCCTTTTCGGCCTGCGCGTAGGTGCGCAGGGCGCTGGTGGCCGTCGCGTCGAGGTCGGCGGGGATCCGGACCTCGACCGTGACTAGAAGGTCCCCAGCCGACCCGGAGCGCTTCGGCACGCCCCGGCCTTTCACACGCAGCGTCCGTCCGCTCGGGGTGCCCGCGGGCACTTTCACCTTGACGCGGCCGTCGAGAGTGGGAACGGTTACTGTTCCGCCGAGGACGAGCTCGCCGAAGGAGACAGGCACGGTGACTTCGAGGTCATCGCCGGTACGGGTGAACACCTTGTCTGGACGGACGTGGACCACCACGAACAAGTCCCCTGACGGGGTGCCATTTGGGCCCGCTTCTCCCTGGCCAGCTAGGCGCACGCGTTGGCCGTCGATAACTCCGGCGGGGATACGCACCGTAATCGAGCGGGTGCGGCGGACCGTCCCGGTGCCCGAGCACGTGTCACAGGGGTCCTCCACAATCGAACCCGTTCCCCCGCACTTCGCGCACGGCCGCGCCATTCCGAACGCGCCGCTCTTCTCGCGCACGTAACCCGAGCCCGAGCACTCGTCGCACGGGGTGGTGCGCCCGGATTTGGAGCCCGAGCCGTGGCAGGTGGTGCACGGCGCGTCGCCGGTGAGTTCGACCGGGATCGTTGTGCCCTTCGCTGCCTCGCGGAACTCGAGAGTTATTTCCGTTTCGACGTCGGACCCCCGCGACGGCCGAGCGTTCCTGCCAGCACCGCCGCCGCGGTTAAAGAAGCTACCGAAGATATCACCAAGGCCGCCGTCTGCAGTTTGTCCACCAGAGGCGCGCCCGAAGATGTCTCCGAGGTCGAAGTCCGACTCCGTCGTGGTCGTACGAAACCCGCCCGGGAAACCCGAGCCTCCTGTCCCCCCGAAGCGGCCGTAGCCGCCGGAGCTGATCATGGCCTTGAGCTCGTCGTACTCCTTGCGCTTCGCCTCGTCACCGATTACGTCGTACGCTTCGGCAACCCGCTTGAACTTCTCCTCGGCCGCCTTGTCGCCGGGGTTTGAGTCCGGGTGATTTTCCCGGGCCAGCTTGCGGTAAGCCTTCTTGATATCCGACGTGCTGGCACCGGAGGACACACCGAGGTCACCGTAGTAGTCCTTATTGACCCACTCTTGCTGCATGGCCATGAGCTCCACCCCTCCTTTCGCGTGGAAATGGTTGTTGAGTTGTTTTGGGAAAAATTGTGGTGCCCAAAGACAGCGCCGGGGAAAGGATCGCCGAGAGTAGGCATCCCTTCCCCGGCACCGGTCACGGGAACACGCGCTATTCGCCCGCTGTTTCGCTGGCTCCGGCTGGGTCCGCGATGATTACCATCGCGTTGCGTACCAGCCGCTCTCCCACACGGTATCCCTTGCGCAGGACCGTGCCCACGACCTTGTCGTCCCCAGACGACAAGTCCTGGACCGCCTCGTGGATCTCGGGGTCAAATGCTTCGCCTTCCTCGCCGAAGGCGTGCACACCCTGGCCGGAAAGAAGAGAACGGAACTTCCCTTCGAACACCTTCAACGGGCCCTCAGCCAGATCCCCGTGCTGCTCGGCGAGGTCGAGGTCGTCGAGCAGGGGAAGCAGGTTGACCAGAACCGTGGTCTTGGCCTGCTCCGCGATGCTGCCACGCTCGCGTTCGGTGCGCCGCCGGTAGTTGGCGTACTCTGCGCTGACTCGCTGCAGGTCCTCGGTGCGCTCCACGAGCAGCGCCGCGCTATCCGGTGCCTCTTCCGCGGGTGCCGCGTCCCCGGCTACGTCTTGAGCCAAATCCCGGTCCAAATCTTGGGCCACGTCCGCATCCACGTCCCCGGTGAGGCCGGCGGCGGCCTCCTCCTCGGCGGTCGGTCTGAGGGGGTCCTCGTCCTGCAGCGCCTCGGACTCGGCGGCCTCGTCGGCCAGGGCCTCCGCCTTGTCCGGAGAGACGTACTCGGTGTCCGTGTTTTCGGGCGCGCCCGGGTCGTTGGGCATCTGGGGGTTAGGGTTGCTCATCGTTCGTACCGCCCTTACTTCTTGTCGGTGTCTTCGTCGTCGACAACCTCGGCGTCCACGACGTTGTCGTCGGCCGGCGCGTCTGCCTGGGTTGCGCCCGAGTTCGCCTCCGCCTCATAGAGGGCCTTACCCAGCTCCTGGGACTCGGTGGACAGCTTCTCGACGGCAGCCTTCACAGCGTCTAGGTCCTCGCCCTTGAGCGCCTCCTCGACGGCGTCAATGGCTTCACCCACGCGGGTCTTGAGATCCTCCGCCAGCTTGTCGGAGTTCTCGTCGATGAACTTGCGCGTCTGGTAGGCGAGGGACTCCGCGTTGTTGCGGGTTTCCTGCTCCTCGCGGCGCTTCTTGTCCTCGTCGGCGTGCTGCTCCGCATCCTTGATCATCCGATCGATCTCCTCCTGGGAGAGGCCAGAGCCCTCCTGGATCTTGATCGTGTTCTCTTTGCCGGTGGCCTTGTCCTTAGCCGAGACGGAGACGATGCCGTTGGCGTCGATGTCGAAGGTGACCTCGATCTGCGGAACACCGCGCGGGGCCGGAGCGATGCCGGCCAGCTCGAAGGAGCCGAGCAGCTTGTTGGCGGAGGCCATCTCACGCTCGCCCTGGAAAACCTGGATCTGCACGGAGGGCTGGTTGTCCTCTGCGGTGGTGAAGGTCTCGGAGCGCTTCGTCGGGATCGTCGTGTTGCGCTCGATCAGCTTCGTCATCACGCCACCCTTGGTCTCGATGCCGAGGGACAGCGGGGTGACGTCGAGAAGAAGCACGTCCTTGACGTCGCCGCGCAGCACGCCGGCCTGGAGTGCGGCGCCGAGCGCGACAACCTCGTCGGGGTTGACGCCCTTGTTCGGCTCCTGGCCGCCGGTGAGCTCCTTGACCAGGTCGGACACGGCGGGCATACGGGTGGATCCGCCAACGAGCACGACCTGGTTGATGTCACCAACGGACATGCCGGCGTCCTTGATTACCTGGTTAAACGGTGCCTTCGTGCGGTCGAGCAGGTCAGAAGTGATCTTCTGGAACTCGGTGCGCGTCAGCGTCTCATCCAAGAACAGGGGGTTCTTGTCCGCATCCACGGTGATGTAGGGCAGGTTGATGGAGGCCTGCTGCGCGGCGGACAGCTCGATCTTCGCCTTCTCGGCAGCCTCACGCAGGCGCTGCATGGCCATCTTGTCCTTGGTCAGGTCGATGCCATTTTGAGCCTTGAACTTATCGACGAGCCAGTCGACGATCCGCTGATCCCAGTCATCGCCACCCAGCTCGTTGTCACCAGCGGTAGCCAGCACCTCGACGACGCCGTCGCCGATCTCAAGCAGCGAGACGTCGAAGGTACCGCCGCCCAAGTCGAAGACGAGGATGGTCTGTTCCTTGTCAGACTTCTCCAGGCCGTAAGCAAGCGCGGCGGCCGTCGGCTCGTTGACGATGCGCAGGACGTTCAGCCCGGCGATCTGTCCGGCTTCCTTGGTGGCCTGGCGCTGCGCGTCCTCGAAGTAGGCGGGGACCGTGATAACGGCGTCGGAAATGTCCTCACCAAGGTACGCTTCCGCGTCGCGCTTGAGCTTCATCAGCGTACGCGCGGAGATCTCCTGGGGGGTGTACTCCTTGCCGTCGATGTTGACGGTCCAATCCTCGCCCATATGGCGCTTGACGGAGCGGATGGTGCGGTCGACGTTGGTCACTGCCTGGTTCTTCGCGGACTGACCGACGAGGACTTCGCCGTTCTTGGCGAAGGCGACGATTGACGGGGTCGTGCGGGAACCTTCCGCGTTGGCGATAACAATCGGGTCCCCGCCCTCGAGGACGGAAACGACCGAGTTCGTCGTTCCAAGATCGATACCTACGGCACGTGCCATGTTGTGATTCCTCCTGTTGAAGACCGGTTCGTAGTCAAGTTGATTGCTTAAGGCTCAACTCCTGCCGACCACTATACACGGACCGCCGCCAGGATTGAGTCTGTCGCGCTCACCTTCTGTAACGGGTGATACGGAAAAGTTGTTCCACGGTACCTCTCGGTTTTTCGTTTTCCCTGCTGAGAGGCGCAAAAACCGCCCGCTGTTGTGGCGGGCGGGTGGGCGTCGATAAGCGGGTGCGCGCTAGCGGCCTAGAAGAGACCCGTTTCCTCCTCCGCGTAGGACACGAGGAGGTTCTTCGTGTTCTGGTAGTGGCTCAGCATCATCAGGTGATTCTCGCGCCCGATGCCGGAGTGCTTGTAGCCACCGAACGCGGCGTGCGCCGGGTAGGAGTGGTACTGGTTTACCCACACGCGGCCAGCCTCAATGGCGCGGCCCGCCCGGTAGGCGATGTTGCCGTTGCGCGACCATACTCCCGCGCCGAGACCGTAAACGGTATCGTTCGCGATTCGGATTGCTTCATCGAAGTCCTTGAACGTGGTCACCGACAGAACCGGGCCAAAGATCTCCTCCTGGAAGATCGTCATGTCGTTCGATCCCTTAAACACCGTCGGTTCGATGTAGAAGCCGTTTTCCAAACCGCTAATGGAGTTCACGTGACCACCCGTGAGGGTCTCCGCCCCCTCCTTCGGGCCCAGCTCCAGGTAACCGGTAATTTTGTCCATCTGCTCCTGGGAAGCCTGGGCACCCATTTGAACGTCCGTGTCCAAGGGGTTTCCCACCTTGATGCGTTTGACGCGCTCGACGCCGAGCGCGAGGAACTCGTCGGCAATGGACTCGTGCACCAACGCGCGGGACGGGCAGGTGCAGACCTCGCCCTGGTTCAGGGCGAACATGGCGAAGCCCTCGATCGCCTTGGCGCGGAACGCATCGTCGCGTTCCATGATGTCGGGGAAGTAGAGGGCGGGAGACTTGCCGCCCAGCTCGAGCGTGACGGGGATGACCTTGTCGGCGGCGGACTTGTTGATGATCTTGCCCACTTCGGTCGACCCCGTGAAGGCGATCTTGGCAATCCGGTCCGAGCTGGAAAGCGCCGCGCCGGCCTCGTCACCGTAGCCGTTGACGATGTTGATGACCCCGGCCGGAATGAGATCCCCGAGGAGATCCATGAGGTAGAGGATGGAGGCCGGTGTTTGCTCAGCGGGCTTGAGCACCACCGTGTTGCCGGCGGCCAGCGCTGGGGCCAGCTTCCACGCGGCCATAAGCAGCGGGAAGTTCCACGGGATGATCTGCCCTACTACGCCGAGGGGTTCGTGGAAGTGGTACGCCACGGTGTTCTCGTCGATCTGAGACAACCTGCCCTCTTGCGCCCGGATGGCGCCCGCGAAGTAGCGGAAGTGGTCAACGGCGAGCGGGATATCCGCGGCCAGCGTCTCGCGTACGGCCTTACCGTTTTCCCAGGTCTCCGCCACCGCGAGGCGCTCGAGGTTTTCCTCCATACGGTCCGCGATACGGTTCAGCAGCAGGGCACGCTCGGCGGGGGACGTGCGCCCAAACGCTGGGGCAGCCTTATGCGCCGCATCGAGAGCCTTCTCGACGTCCCCGGCCTTGCCGCGGGCGACCTGACAGAACACCTCTCCCGTGACAGGGGTGACATTGTCGACGTACTCCCCGTCGACGGGAGCGACCCACTCGCCGCCGATGTAGTTGTCGTAGCGGGCGCGGAACGTGACTTCGGAGCCGTCCGAGCCGGGGTTAGGGAAGACGGTCATGGTGGTGGCCTTTCCGGGCCCGGAGAGCCGGGTCCTTTTGCGGCAAAATATGATTAGGATCACACTACAACCGCGGCGAGGCGATAGCGACCAGATGGTGAGGCAGCGCTCCCCCCGTTCTGGCACAATACGCAAGGGTGAACACACCAGAGAATCAACGCAACGGGGGTAGGGCCACGCCCGCCGCCAACGAAGGCCCAGATTTTGTCGGCGCCCTCGACACTGTAGTAAGCCAGCCGGAGACGTTCCCCACCCCTGCTGAGGCTGCCCAGGACCTGTCCGGGCAGCCTCTCGACCGCGGTGAGATCCTCGCCGCTGACGGGCGCTCAGCCGCTGCGTGGTCACTGCGATTCATTTTGATCGTTGCCGGTGCGGCACTGGCGCTTTATTTGCTCAAATTCGTGTGGATTGGCCTTCTGCCGGCTCTGCTCGCCCTCATCGTGTGTACCGTCCTATGGCCCGTCGTACGGACGCTCCGGAAGTGGAAGTTCCCCTCCGCGCTTGCAGTCGCCGTCGTCCTGATCGGTTTCCTCGCCCTCATCGGGGCGGTGTTCGGCCTTATGGCCCCGATCGTCGGCAGCCAGAGCGGAGAATTAATCTCCCAGGCGCAAAAGGGCATCACCGATATCGTGTCCTGGGCCGAGCAGCGCTTTGACATAGGGATCATCGACAGCTCCCGGGTGCAGGAGACATTGCAGCAGGCCGTCAACGTCGTGCGCGGGCAGGCGTCGAACATCGCCTCCGGGGTGCTGTCTGGAATCGGCGTGGTTGCCTCCGCGGGAACAACCCTCGTACTCACCCTCATTCTCACCTTCTTTTTCCTCAAAGACGGCGATCGTTTCCTTCCCTGGCTGCGCAAGTACGTCGGTGTGAAGGCGGGGTGGCACCTGACCGAAGTACTGATGCGCTCCTGGAACACGTTGGCGGGATTCATTCGCGCCCAGGCGATCGTCTCAGCCGTCGACGCCGTCTTCATCGGAGGGGGTCTGTTGCTTCTTGGCGTCCCGCTCTGGCCTGTACTGGCCGTGTTGACTTTCTTTGGCGGTTTCATCCCCATCATCGGGGCGTTCACAGCGGGCGCCCTGTCCGTCATCGTCGCGCTAGTGTCCAACGGATTGGTCAACGCGCTGCTCGCCCTCCTGCTCGTTGTCGCAGTTCAGCAACTCGAAGGAAACATCCTCTCGCCGATCCTGCAGTCCCGCGCAATGGGCCTGCACGCCGCCATCGTGTTGCTCTCTGTCACCGTGGGCGGCACGCTCTTCGGAATCGTCGGGGCGTTCCTCGCAGTGCCGGTGGCTGCCGTCATCGCCGTGTGGCTGGGGTATTGGGCAGAAATGACTTCGCTGCGCGCCGGTGAAATCACACCCGACGACATCAAAATGGTCACCCAGCAAAGTCAAACTTTGGACTCGCGCGAGGCGCTTTTGGCCATGCGTAAACAGCTGCAGACGATGGGGCTGCGCCGCACCACAAAGGGTCAGGCAGAGCCGAAACAAACGCTGGGGTCGACTCGGGCACCCTCGGCAGACGAGGCGCCCCTCCGCGACGACCCTCAGGCACCCGGTGAGACTCGGGCGGTGAAGAAGGGCGGGCGCAAGGACCGGTAGCGGCTCTCGCCGTTCGTCCCTACCCTGGCTTCATGTGGGCCCAGACGGCCCGCCGACGAACGACGAAAGGAACACACATGTCTGACCTAAGTGGCAAGAACATCGCGATCATCGCTACGAACGGCTTTGAGGATTCCGAGCTCACCTCGCCCCGTGAGGCGGTCGAAGCCGCCGGCGCGACCGCGGTTGTGCTCTCTACTGAAGCCGGGACAATCGAAGGGAAAAACGGTACGACCGTGGAAGTTGACGGCACCACAAGCGCCGCCAACGCTTCGGATTACGACGCTATTGTGCTCCCCGGGGGCACCTCCAACGCCGATACGATCCGCACGGACGAGGATGCCGTGGCGCTGGTCAAGGCGGTCCGCGCGGCAGGCAAGCCGGTGGGCGTGATTTGCCACGGTGGCTGGATCCTCACCGAGGCTGACGTCATCGAGGGCGTTACCCTGACGTCGTATAAGTCGCTCAAGACGGACCTACGCAACGCGGGCGCAACCTGGGTGGACGAGGAAGTTGTGGTGGATAACGGCTTCGTCTCCTCGCGCACTCCCGATGACCTGCCGGCCTTCAACAAGGCGATTGTGGTGGAGTTCTCCAAGTAAACCTGCCCGGCGCTACACAGAACCGCTCGACGCCGCGCCGTGGTATGCACCGGTGAAGGTGCTGCTCGAGTCCGCAAGACGGCCCGCTGAGCCTTCCGTCAGCTCACCCGGTTCCGCGTGGTTGGCCACGTCCGCTTGAGCATAGGACGGGAGGGGTGGCTGCGAGCTGTATAGGGGCTCGCCGAGAGCGGCCACGTATTCTCCGAAAGCGGGGATGGCGTTTGGGAGCGCGGCAGGGTCGATACCGGGCGCGACGTGCTCGGTGCAGGAGAAACCCTCCAGCCGGTTAGGATCGGCCGGACCGGGGTTTTCTAAGGCGTCGAGGAGCAACCTGTAGGCCGTGTTGTTCGCGAGGATCCCCACGTGGCCAGGAACCTGATTGGGGCAGAGGTCTTGGACGGCGAAGTTTGCCGCGCCGTCGATAGAACTGGCCGCCTTAGCTGGTTGGATCCCGTAATCCGAGTTTGCATAGATGCTGGTCACAGACACATTTACAGGCAGTGGCTTAGCATTGAGAGCCTGCATGAAGTCCGAGTTCGGGTGGTATTGCCACACCGAAACCGGGCACCTACCCGTCACCTGACACGCCGGCTCGACGAGCGCAACCCCGTGGTTTGCTCCGGCTACGGAGATGACATCGTCGACAAGCGAGGCCGCTTCGGCGTCGTACCTCAAGCCCCACCGAGCAATGGGCGGTCCACCGCTGTGCCCGACCACGGCGATGTTGCGGCCGAGGCGCTGGTGGGCAAGTTTCACCGCGTGGGCCACGTACATGCCTGACTCGGTCATGTCACCCCGCCCGCTGTGGGGCAGCGTCACCCAGCAGACGTCGAAGCCTTCGTTGGTGAGCTGCGGAATGTACCCCCACGAAAATGAGGCGGACGCATCGAATCCGAATCCATGCACGAGAAGGACGGTCTTGCGCGCCTCGGGATTCGCCTCTGGTGAGGAACAGTGGAATGCACCCTCAAGGGCATAAGGATCGGGAGCTCTGTCCCCTGTGGCGATAGCGTCGAGCGGGTACTGGGAGGAGCCTTGGACGACGGCGGAGCTTCCATTCACCCCTTCTTGAGCGTGCGCTACGGGTACGATCGCCGCGCCGAGCACGGCAAGTGCTCCAAGCGACGATGTGAAAACACGTTCGAGGGTGCGATGGAGAGCACCTTCACCCCTGGCAACCACCTTTCTGTGAGTCGGTTTCGGAAACGAGTGTGCAGGCTAAGGTTACATGCGTGAAGGCACACCATTTCGAGATTAAAGTGGCCGGCGGCAAACTCGTCGTGGCCGACGTGGAAGAGGACGGGAAGGTCGTCACGTCCGCGACGATTTCTGGGGATTTCTTCCTCGAACCGGAGAGCGCCTACGACGCAATCAACCGCTCGCTCACGGGCGCGTCCATCACCGAGGACACCGACAGCCTCGAAGCTCGCGTCACGCGCGAACTCGCCGGCCTCGAGGGCGTCAACCTCCACGGCTTCAGCCCGCGCGACGTCGCAGTGGCCACGCGCCGAGCTCTTCTCGACGCCCGCGATTTGACCGACTACACCTGGACCATCATTCACTCCCCCGTCCTGCCCTCACCCGTCAACGTCGCCCTCGATCAATACCTCCTGGGTGAGGTGCGCTCCGGCGCCCGCGGGCCACTGCTCCGGTTTTGGGAGTGGGAGGACAGAGCCGTCGTGTTCGGTTCGTACCAGTCATTCCGCAACGAGATCGACCCGGACGGCCTGGAGCGCCACGGGATCGTGCCGGTCCGGCGCATGTCGGGCGGTGGCGCGATGTTCATGGAGGGCGGCAACTGCGTCACCTACTCGATGTACCTCCCCGAAGACATTGTGAGGGGCTTAAGTTACGCGGAGAGCTACGCCTATCTGGATTCGTGGGTGCTAGCCGGCCTGAAATCGCTCGGCGTCAACGCATGGTACGTGCCCATCAACGACATCACCTCGGACGGCGGCAAGATCGGCGGAGCGGCGCAAAAGCGCGTGCCCGGCGCGGTGCTACACCACACGACCATGAGCTACGACATCGACGCCGACAAGATGGCCGAAGTCCTGCGCATTGGGAAAGTTAAGCTGGCGGACAAGGGATTGCGCTCCGCGAAGAAGCGGGTTGACCCCCTGAGGCGCCAAACGGGGGTTCCCCGTGAGCAGGTCATCGACGCGCTGATCGCGTCGTTTACCTCCCGGTACCCCTCCGTGACCGGGGAGCTTAGCGCCGACGACATCGCCGCCGGCGAGCGTTTGGTGGAGGAGAAATTCGGCACCCGGGAGTGGACTCACCGGGTGCCGTAACTACCGCCCCGCGGACACCCCCGCGTCCTCCACCTCGGGGTCCAGGGCCGCGCTGTGCCCTTCCTTTTCGGACGCCGCCAGGGAGTTCGCCCGCGCCCGGGCGACGCCGCGCGCGGAGAGCGCCAGCCCGATAACGAGCACAGCCGCGCGGGCGATCCAGAGGTGGTCGGTCACGCCTACCGCCTTCAACACGGTGGGAAGGTTGAGCATGAGAATGAGGGTGCCCACGATCCCGCCGAGCAAAATTGGGTTAATGCGGCTGATCAGCCACGCCGCGAGAGGTGCGGCGATGACACCGCCGATGAGCAACGCGACGACGGCAGCCAGATTGGCCACGAGGTCCTCCCACATGCCGATGGCGAAGCCGACCGTGGCCGCGAAGGTGACGAAAAACTCCGCGGTGTTGACCGTGCCGACGATCCGGCGCGGTTCCGAACGCCCAGCGGACATCAGCGTTGAGGTGGTCACGGGGCCCCAGCCGCCGCCTCCGGTGGCGTCGACAAACCCGCCGAACACACCGAGGCCGCTAAGAAACACCGGGGAGTGAGGCGCCGGATTGGTCCGCCGGGCCCGGCCGCGGGAAAAGCGAATCATGAGGTTGAGCCCGATGAGGGAGAGGATGAGACCCATCGCGGGTTTCGCCCACTCGGTGGACAGGTTGGACAGGACCGTCGCCCCCGTGAAGGAGCCAACGGCGCCGGGGATGGCGATGCGCGCCACCGTCTTCCAGTCCACGTTCCCAAAGCGCCAGTGGGACAGGCCGGAGGCTAGCGTGGTGCCCAGCTCAGCCGTGTGCACCACCGCCGATGCCTGGGCGGGACCTAGGCCCGCCAGCAAGACAATGATCGTGGTAGAGGTCACGCCGAAGCCCATGCCGAGGCCGCCGTCGACAAGCTGAGCCGCTAACCCCGCGAGCGCGATGAAGATAAGAGTGTGAAGCTTGTACATTATTGTGACCTCGTGTTCTCGTGGAGAGCACCTCGATACCGGGCCGCGATGATGCCCGCTAGGCCTGTCGTGAGAGGTGCTGATTGGGTAATGCGGGCGCCCGTGGCGTCCTGGATGCCGGCGACGGCTCGACGGGCTCTATCGAGAAGCAGCCCATCCGTCACGAAAAGAGGGAGCACGTGCACCCGCGGGTACGACGCAGCGACGGAGGCTAGGCCGTCGTTGCCCGTGGCCTCTCCGCGCCCCGTCGCCGGGACAACGGTGACCCCGCGTCCGCTCGCCGCGGCGAGCCGCGCGCCAAACTCGGTGGTCGCCCCCGCCGCTCGCGCATTGGAGGTTCCCACCGGGTACAGGACGACGTGGGCCCCGTCAGGCGCGTCACTGCGCAGCTTCGCAGCAAGGAGCTTGACGACGTCATCGCCCTGGCCAATCCCGTCCGCGAGGATGAGTTCCACACCGGTATTCTCCCGCGCCGCGGCGACCGCGGCGGGAACGTCTGTCGTGGCGTGGAATGCCTTCGTGAACAGGAGAGGCACCACCACGGCGCGGGTGTGGCCCGCCCGCGCCGCAGTGGCTGCCGCCCCTGTGAGGTCGGGGGTGGTGAATTCGAGGTGCGCGGCCACCGCAGGGACTCCCAGCACCCCGCCGGCTGCCTCGGTGAGACGCTGGACCCCGTCGCTGGCAGCCGAATGGCGCGAGCCGTGAGACAGGGTGATGAGCACAGCGGTCCGGGCAGCCATCGGGTTACCTCAACCGGTTTCCCACCAGGCCGGCGGCGAGTGTGTTCCCGCTGGCGTGGTCGATGAGCAGGAAGGAGCCCACTGCCCCGCGGGCGGCGTACGCCTCTACTGGCAGGTCCTGGGCGGACTGCACCGTTACTACCGCGATGTCGTTGAGCCCGAAAGACGCGGGGTTCGCGAGATCACCGGCCGGGGAATCAATGTCGAGCACCGCATCGACGCTGGCAACGCGGGCGCGCACCAGTGCTGTGCCCAGGCGCAGCTTGACGGTTTGTCCTGCCGTGATCTCCTTCTCCGTCAGCCCCACGACGGTTGCCGTGAATTCCCGAGTGAGCTGGGGCTGGGACCCCGCGGAGATGAGGTCACCTCGGACGAGGTCGATCTCATCCGCAAGGCGCAACACCACCGAGTCGCCGGCGCGCGCCTGGTCGAGCTCTCCGTCAGCGGTGTCGATGTGCTGTACCGTCGTCTGGCGCCCGCCGGCGGTGACCGCGTCGCCGACGCTGATGGCCCCTGCGTTCACGCGGCCCGCGTAACCCCGGTAGTCGCTGGTGTGCTCGCGCAGGACGTACTGGATGTTGAAGCGGAAGCCGAGGTCGAGCGCCCGCCCCGAGTTAACGGGGATGGATTCAAGCAGCTCCAGGACGGTGGGGCCGGTGTACCACTCGGTGTTCGCCGAGCGTTCCACCACGTTGTCACCTTTGAGGGCCGACATGGGCACGACGTGCGGCTCCGCGATGCCGAGCTCCGCGGCCTTGGTCTCAAACACCTCGCGGATGCGGGAGAAGACCTCCTCGGAGTACCCGACGAGGTCGATCTTGTTCACTCCGAGGATGACGGTTTTCACGCCGAGTAGCGCGGCCACGGTGAGGTGGCGGATGGTTTGTTCGACCACGCCGTGCCGGACGTCGACAAGAAGCACAACCACTTGCGACGTGGACATGCCCGTCACCGTGTTGCGCGTGTATTGCACGTGGCCCGGCGTGTCCGCGAGGATGAACGTGCGCTTGTCGGTGGCGAAGTAGCGGTAGGCGACGTCGATAGTGATGCCCTGTTCGCGCTCGGCGCGCAGGCCGTCGACGAGCAGGGATAGGTCGAGCCCGTCGAAACCGCGGTCGGCGGAGGTGCGCTCGACGGAGGCGAGCTGGTCGGCGAGCACCGACTTCGTGTCGTGCAGGAGGCGTCCGACGAAGGTGGACTTACCGTCATCGACGGAACCAGCGGTGCACAGGCGGAGGGTCTGACGCTGCGCGAGGACGTCACTCGCGGCGGGACACGTGGCGGTCATCAGAAGTACCCCTCTTTCTTGCGGTCCTCCATCGAGGACTCGCTGAGTCGGTCGTCCGCGCGGGTTGCGCCGCGCTCGGTCAGAGTGGAGCTGGCAATTTCGGCGAGTACCTCGTCGATCGTCTCGGCGGTAGATTCAACCGCCCCGGTGCAGGACATATCCCCCACCGTGCGGTAGCGCACGCGCTTGACCACGAGTTCTTCGCCGTCGCGCGGGCCTCCCCACTCGCCGGCCGTGAGCCACATTCCGCCGCGGTTGAACACCTCGCGGTCGTGGGCGAAGTAGATGCCGGGAAGCTCGATGCCGCGGGCGCCGATGTACTCCCACACGTCGGCCTCGGTCCAGTTGGAGATAGGGAACACCCGGATGTTCTCCCCCGGCAGCTTCTCACCGTTGTACAGGTCCCACAGCTCGGGACGCTGGCGGCGGGGATCCCACCCGCCGAAGGCATCCCGCACGGAGAACACGCGTTCCTTCGCCCGGGCCCTCTCCTCGTCACGTCGTGCGCCGCCGAGGACGGCGTCGTAACCGACCTCAGCGATGGTGTCCACGAGCGGAACCGTTTGCAAGGGGTTCCGGGTGCCGTCGGGCCGCTCCACTAGGTCGCCCCGGTCGATCCAGTCCTGCACTGCGGCAACGCGCAGGCGCACACCGTAGTCTTCGACGATCCGATCGCGGAACTCGATCACCTCCGGAAAGTTGTGGCCGGTGTCCACGTGGAGCAATTCGAGAGGCATCGCCGCCGGAAAGAAGGCGCGCCGCGCGAGCTCGAGCACCACGCACGAGTCCTTGCCGCCGGAGAAAAGCAGCCCGATCTTGTCGAACTGCCCCGCCACCTCGCGCAGAATGTGGATGGATTCGTCCTCCAGATCCTTCAGGTGGGGCGAGATCTGCCGGTTCGTTGCGATAGTCATGTATCTCCTCTGCTCGTGCCCTACTCGTGCAAGCCGCATTCGGTCTTGGCGGAAAACGCCCACCGCCCGGCGCGCGGGTCCTGCCCCTCCGCCACCGGGAGGGTGCAGGTGGCGCACCCGATCGACGGGTAGCCCTGCCTGGTCAGCGGGTGGATAATAAGGTCGTTGTCGTTTATGAACTCCTCGGTTTCCTCAAGCGTCCACGTGATCAGCGGCGAAATCTTGAGCCGCCCGGTGTGGTCCAGGGACAGAGCGGGAGCCTCAGCACGCGTGGGTCCGTCGGCGCGGCGCAGACCAGTGACCCACCCGATGTACGGGGAGAGGGACACCGCGAGCGGCTCGACTTTGCGCATCCTGCAGCAGGCGGTTGGGTTCGACCGGTACAGCCCGGGCCCGTAGACGCGATCCTGCTCGGGGCGAGGGAGGACGGCCTTCGCACGGACCAGCCGGTGGCGCGGGTAGCGGTGTTCGACCTGGTCGGCCACCTCCATCGTTTCGGGGAAGTGGTATTCGGTATCGAGGAAAAGGAAGTCTGCGTCCGGCAGGTGCCGGTGCGCGAGCTCCGCCAAGACGGTGTTTTCCATCGAGAGGGTGACAACCAGCGGGCCGTGGACGTGCTCGTGAGCCCAGGCGAGAATCTCCTCGGCTGGGGCCTCGTACAGCTCGGCCGCGTAGGTGTCGACGAGTCGCGCGTTGCTCTCCCGCTGTGCCTCCGACAGCGGCCGTGTTTCGGTGGGGCCTTCGGGGGAGACTTCGGGGTCCCGGTAGTTTCCCGCTCCGTTTAATAAGTTAAGCATTCTTCTTTCCCTCTCGTAGGTCTTGTCCAGTCTGACCCACTTCACGTAGGACCGCAGCGTGTCCGTGCCTGGCCAACGAGTCCTGGAGTGCCTCCTGCGTCGATTTCGCTCGGGCCGGCGGCGTCACGGGATCGTCTTGGCCGTGGAACTTCACCTCGAAGACGCGCAAACACTCGCCGCACTTCCACCCGAAGTCCGTCACCTCGTCCGGGTACAGCTCCTCCCCCGCGCAGTAGGGGCAGTAGGTGGGGAAATTCCTGCTGGGGTTGGGGGCACGGCGCAGACTCACAGCAGGTCCGCCTCGTCCGCGCGCCGCAGCCAGGCGCGGAAGGTCTCGCCGTCCGCGCGCTTGTCCACGTAGTTGTGCACCACCCGCGTGACGTATTCCGTCAGCTCGGTGGACAGGACTTTGTGCCCCCGCAGCTTGCGGCCGAAGTTGGCGCCCTCTCCGATCGTGCCGCCCAGGTGGACCTGGAAGCCTTCTACCTTTTCACCCTGGTCGTTGACCACCATCTGGCCCTTGAGCCCGATGTCCGAGACGTGGTGGCGGGCGCAGGCGTTGGGGCAGCCGTTGAGCGAAATCGTGATTGGAGAGTCGAGGTCCCCGAACTGCTCCTCCAGCTCGTCGGCCAATTCGATGGCCCGGGACTTCGTGGTCACGTGCGCGAGCTTGCAGTACTCCAGCCCTGTGCACGACAGGAGCCCGCGGCGAAACTCGCTCGGCTGAGAGTACAGGCCCATTCCTTCGAGGTCGGCCTGCAGCTTCTCGACGTCCTCCGGCTCCACGTCCAGGAAAAGCAGCTCCTTAAACGGGGTGAACCGCAACCGGGTGATCCCGTAAGACTCGACGAGGTTTGAAACCGCGATGAGCTGCTCGCCGGACATGTGGCCCAGCGTCGGCTTGACCCCGATGTAGAAGCGTCCGTCTTTTTGCTCGTGGACCCCGATGTGGTCCCTGTCGACGAGGTTGCTGGGGGCGCGGGGGCCGTCGGGAAGCGAATAGCCCAGGTATTGCTCCTCCAGGACCTGCCGGAACTTCTCGATGCCCCACTGCGCGACGAGGAACTTCAGGCGGGCGCGGTTGCGCAGTCGGCGGTAGCCGTAGTCGCGGAAGATGCGCACCACGTTGGCCCACACCTCGGGGACCTGTTCAAGGGTGACAAACGCGCCGAGCGATTGCGCCAGCATAGGGTTGGTGGACAGGCCGCCGCCGACGAAGCACTCGAAACCCGGGCCCAGCTCGGGGTGGACGACGCCGATGAAGGCGATGTCGTTGATCTCGTGGACCACGTCCTGGCGGGAGTTGCCAGAGATCGCGGATTTGAACTTGCGCGGGAGGTTTTGGAACTCCTCGTTGGTGTGGATGTGCTGGATTTCCTCGATCGCCGGCGTGGCGTCGATGATCTCGTCTTTGGCGATCCCCGCGACGGGAGAACCGAGCACGACGCGCGGCACGTCGCCGCAGGCGTCCCAGGTGTTGAGGCCGACGGAGTCGAGCTTGTCCCAGATCGTCGGGACGTCCTCGATTCGGACCCAGTGCAGCTGGATGTTCTGCCGGTCGGTGAGGTCGACCGTCGAGCGAGCGTAATCGCGCGAGATCTCACCGACAACGCGCGCCTGCGCGGAGGTGCAGCGCCCGCCGTCGAAGCGAATACGCATCATGAAGTACTCGTCCTGCAGCACGGAGTTGTCCTGGCCGGTGAACTCCCCGCCGAGGTTCTGCTTGCGCTGCGTGTACATTCCCAGCCACTTAAAGCGCGGTGCGAGGTCCTCCGGAGGAATGGATGCGAAACCCTGCTTGGAGTAGATGTCAATGACGCGCTGCTTGACCTGCATCACGGGTTCGAGCTGCTTGAGTTCCTCGTCGTGGTTCAGCGGCGTGGTGCCGTCGATAAGCCACTGCCCCTCGGGCTTTGCGGCGCGCGCCTTCACCTCTCGGGTCCGGCGGGTTGCCGTGGTTTGGGCGACCATGAAAGCTCCTGTCTCAACGTTTCGTACCGATCGGTCTAGAAAGGACGCGGTTCGGTGTTGCCACGTAAGTCTGCCGGACACCTTGGTCCGCCACAACGCCGTGACTCTCATCACGCTCTTTGACCTGCCCGTATAGCGGTGAATATATTGTGAAAGTGAGCGAGGGCCAACGCCCCGTGAGGGCCGGGGTGGGCAAAGCTGGAGAAACCGCCCCCTTTACAGACCGAGCGGTCTATGGGCTATGATGGCCCACTACATACGAATTACCGTGGAAAGGATTACCCGCACATGAGTCTGCGCGTCGCTGTGATTGGCGCTGGCCCCGCCGGCATTTACGCCTCCGACCTGCTCATTCGCAACGAAGATCACGACATCCACGTCGACCTCTTCGAGCAGATGCCGGCGCCATTCGGCCTCATCCGCTACGGGGTCGCGCCGGACCACCCCCGCATCAAGGGAATCGTCACCTCCCTTCACCGCGTGCTGGATAAGCCTCACCTGCGCCTGCTGGGCAACATCGAGGTGGGTAAGGACGTGACCATTGAGGAGTTGCGCGATTACTATGACGCGATCGTCATCTCTACCGGTGCTGTGCGCGACCGCGAGCTGCTCATCCCTGGTGGAGACACGTCCATCGGCGCAGGCGAGTTCGTCGGCTTCTACGACGGCAACCCACGCTTCGAGCGGTCCTGGAACCTGCAGGCGCGCGAGGTCGCTGTCATTGGCGTGGGCAACGTCGCCCTCGACATCTCCCGCATCCTGGCCAAGACCGGCGACGAGCTTCTTGTCACCGAAATCCCCGACAACGTACACGACTCGCTGCGCGCCAACCGCGCCAAGGTGGTGCACATGTTCGGCCGACGCGGCCCCGCCAACGCGAAGTTCACCCCCAAGGAGTTGCGCGAGCTCGACGAGTCCGACACCATCCAGGTGCTCGTCGACCCCGAAGACATCGATTACGACCAGGCCTCGGAGGACCTACGCCGCGCGGACAAGTCCATCGACCTGAACTGCCAGGTCCTCGAGCAGTACGCTATGCGCGAGCCCGACGACAGCCCGCACAAGATCCACATCCACTTCTTTGAGGAGCCGGTCGAGGTGCTCACCGAGGGCGACGCGATCGTCGGAATCCGCACCGAGCGCCAGGAGTTCGACGGCGAGGGCGGCGTCCGCGGGACCGGGTCGTTTACCGATTGGCCGGTGCAGCAGGTCTACCACGCCATCGGATACCGCTCCGAGCCCGTTGAGGGAGTGCCCTTCGACCTCGAGCGCAACGTCATCCCCAACGACGGCGGCCACGTGCTCGGTGAGGAGGGTTTTGAAGACTCCCTCTACGTCACCGGCTGGATCAAGCGCGGCCCGGTCGGCTTGATCGGCAACACCAAGTCGGATGCGAAAGAAACGACCGACATGCTGATCGCCGACGCTGACGCCGGCAAGCTGAACACCCCGAAGCACACCGACGCGGACGCGATCATCGGCCTGCTGGAGGAGCGCAATATCGCCTACACCACGTGGGACGGCTGGTACCGCTTGGACGAAGCCGAGCGTGCCCTCGGCGCCGAGTGCAGCCGCCTGCCGCGCGAGCGCAAGAAGATCGTCGAGTGGGAGGACATGGTCGAGCGGGCCCGCACCGTGCCGCAGGTGCCGTAGCGCTGCAGGTGCAGGGCTGACATTCAGACGCCCCCCGTCGGCTAGGTATACGCTTGCGTGGTCCCATCACGAAGAAAGGGCCCGCACCGTGGATCTCCTCAGAATCCTCACCCGTGCGTCGAGGCCGTATACGGGTGTGATCGTTGCGGTCATCGTCTTGCAGCTCATCACGACGATCGCCACGCTGTACCTGCCCGACCTCAACGCAAACATCATTGACACCGGTGTCGCCCAGGCCGACGTCCCCTACATCTGGCGAACAGGCGGGGTCATGCTCGCCGTCGCCTTCGTCCAAGTCATCGCGGCGGTGGGCGCCGTGTGGCTCTCTGCCCGCGCCGCGATGGGCGTCGGCAGAGACGTGCGCCGCTTGGTGTACACGAAGGTGAGCAGTTTCTCCGCCGAAGACCTCGCGCACTTCGGCGCACCCACCCTGGTCACCCGCGGCACCAACGACGTGCAGCAAGTCCAGATGGTGTTCATCCTGTTTCTCAGCTTCATGGTCGCCGCCCCCATCATGGCGATCGGCGGTGTGATCATGGCGCTGCGCCAGGACCCCGGAATGTCCTGGCTTGTCGTCGCCGCCGTCGCGGTCCTCGCCGTCGTGGTGGGCGTTCTCATTTCCCTGCTCATGCCCATGTTTAAAAAGATGCAGGACCGGCTGGACACGATCAACGGCGTGCTGCGTGAGCACATCGCCGGGATCCGAGTCGTGCGCGCCTTCGGACGGGAGGAGTTTGAAAGCAAGCGGTTCACCGACGCCAACAGCGACATCACCCGTGTTTCTCGCAACATCGGCCGCGTCTTCGTTCTCCTCTTCCCGGTCATCATGCTGATCCTCAACGTGGCCACGGCCGCCGTGTTGTGGTTCGGCGGGCACCGCGTCGACGCGGGCCTGGTGGAAGTCGGCTCGCTAACCGCGTTCATGCAGTACCTCATGCAGATACTCGTGGCCGTCATGATGGGCACGTTCATGATGATGATGCTGCCCCGCGCCATCGTCTGCGCTCGCCGCATCGCGGAGCTTCTCCAGCACACGCCCAGTATCCCCGAGCCCGCTACCACGGTGACGCCCGCGGCAGCGGATGGTGTTGTCACCTTCGACTCGGTGTCCTACACTTACCCCGGCGCGGCCGAACCCGTCCTCCACGATATTTCTTTCACCGCGACGCCCGGCACGACTACGGCGATCATCGGGTCAACCGGATCGGGTAAGTCGACGCTGCTCTCCCTCATCCCTCGCCTGCGGGACGCGACTTCCGGGGCAGTTCTTCTCGACGGCACCAGCGTGACCACCATGTCACGCCCCGATATCGTCTCGCGCGTCTCACTCGTGCCGCAGAAGGCGTACTTGTTTAGCGGCACCGTCGCCTCAAACCTGCGGATGGGCCGCCCCGGTGCCACGGATGAGGAACTGTGGGATGCCCTCCGCGTCGCCCAGGCCGCCTTCGTCGAGGACCTCGACATGCCCATCGCCCAGGGTGGCACGAACGTCTCCGGGGGCCAACGTCAACGCCTCAGCATCGCCCGGATGTTTGTGGCGCACCCCGCGGTCTACCTCTTCGACGATTCCTTCTCCGCGCTCGACGCGACGACGGACGCCAGGGTGCGCGAGGCGATGACCGAGTACACCCGCTCGGCCACGGTCGTGCTGGTGGCGCAGCGTGTGGCGTCGATAAGCCATGCCGACCAGATCCTCGTCTTGGACGCCGGGCGGATCGTCGCACGTGGCACTCACGAGGAGCTGTTGAGCGGAAGCGAAACCTACCGCGAGATCTGCGAGTCTCAACGGGAGGTGAACGCATGAGCGAGCACTTAACCAACGAGCAGCTGGCCGCGTACGAAGAGAAGATGGCTGGAGACGACTTCGGCGGCAGGGCACCGCGGAAGGTCAAAGCGTTTTGGCCCTCGGCGAAGCGCCTGATTGGCTTACTCGCCCCGTACAAGCTGAGCCTAGCCGCCGTGTTGGTTATGAACGCGGCGTCCGTCCTCCTCTCCGTCTACGCGCCCCGCGTCCTAGGCCACGCGACGGACGTGATCTTCTCCGGAGCTGTGTCCACAATGCTGCCCGCCGGCGTGAGCAAGGAACAGGCGATCGACGGGTTGCGCGCGGCGGGGCAAGACCGATTCGCGGACATGGCCCAGGCCATGGACCTGCGCCCCGGTGAAGGCATCGACTTCGACCGTCTGCGCACGTTCATCCTCGCGGTAGTCGCACTCTACGTCTTTTCGAGTCTGTTGATGTGGCTGCAAGGCGCGGTGCTCAACAGGATCACCATGTCGTCTGTCTTCCGGCTGCGACAGGACGTGGAGGCGAAGCTCAACAGGCTGCCGCTGAACTACTTCGATTCGCGCCAGCGTGGCGACGTCATGTCGCGCACCACCAACGACGTGGACAACATCCAGCAGGCCCTGCAGCAGGCGCTGTCCCAGTTGTTCAATTCCCTCTTGATGCTGCTCGGGATTGTGGCAATGATGTTCTGGATCTCGTGGCAGCTCGCTCTTGTGGCGCTGCTCGCGCTGCCGCTGACCGGGCTTTTGGTCGCCGTGATCGGCTCCCGCAGCCAGCGCCAGTTCACCGCGCAGTGGAAGTCCACGGGCGAGCTCAACGGGCACGTAGAGGAGTCCTTCACCGGCCACGAGGTTGCGCTCATCTTCGGCCGGACGGACGCACTGCGCGAGGAGTTCGACGCGCGCAACGAGGCCCTCTACACCTCCTCGCGGTCCGCGCAGTTCCTGGCCAACTCGATGCAGCCGATCATGCAGTTCGTCTCCTACCTTTCCTACGTGGTGATCGCGGTGTTCGGTGGGCTTAAGGTCGCATCAGGGCACATGACGCTTGGCGACGCCACCGCGTTCATCCAGTACTCGCGCCAGTTCAACCAACCGCTCGGTGAGCTCGCTGGCATGGCGCAGATGATCCAGTCTGGTGTCGCTTCCGCGGAGCGCGTCTTCGAATTCCTCGACGCGGAGGAAGAACACCCGGACGCCGCCACGGCCACGCTCGACACGCCCACCTCCGGGCTCGTCGAGTTCGACCACGTATCCTTCTCCTACACCGACGAGCCCCTCATCCAGGACTTGTCCCTGCGGGTGGCTCCCGGCCAGACCGCGGCGATTGTCGGCCCGACAGGCGCGGGCAAGACCACCCTTGTCAACCTGCTCATGCGCTTCTACGACATCGACGACGGGGTGATCCGCATCGACGGCGTGGACACGCGCTCGCTCTCCCGCGCCGAGCTGCGAGGAAACATCGGCATGGTCCTGCAGGACGCGGTCCTATTCAAGGGCACGATCTGGGACAACATTCGCTACGGCCGGCTCGACGCCACCGACGAGGAGATCCTCGCCGCCGCCAAGGCCACCTACGTGGACCGCTTCGTGCACTCGCTTCCCGACGGCTACGACACCGTGGTCGACCAAGACGGCGGCTCCGTCTCGGCCGGGGAGCGCCAGCTGATCACGATTGCCCGCGCCTTTCTGTCGCGGCCGGCCATCCTCATCCTCGACGAAGCCACGTCTTCCGTAGACACCCGCACGGAGGTCCTCGTCCAGGATGCGATGAAGGCGCTGCGCTCAGACCGCACGTCCTTCGTCATCGCCCACCGGTTGTCCACGATCCGCGACGCGGACCTCATCCTCGTCATGGAGGCTGGGCGCATCGTCGAACAGGGAACGCACCGGGAGCTGCTGGCCAAGGAGGGTGCGTACTGGCAGCTCAACCAGTCCCAGTTCGCCGGAGACGACTAGCCGTCGCGCGCTAAGCTAGCGGGTGTGAGCACCTCGTACGGGAACTTCCGCATCAGCGATGCCGAGCGATCTGAAGCGACGACTGCCCTGAGCCGCGCGCTCGGCGAGGGCAGGATCACAATGGACGAGTTCGACCAGCGGTGCTCCCGGATCGCCGCGGCTCAGTTCCACTCCGACCTCGCGGAGGTCTTCGCGGACCTGCCCCAGAACCCGACCGGCGTGGGTGCGGTGCCGGCGCCGAGCACCGGGAACGTCGCCGTGTACACGGCGCCGGAAATCGCCGCTGCACGCCGCTCGGGCCAGCACATCCGGGCCGGCGTGTTCTGGCTCGGATCCATCGGCGCGGTGGGTGCCACATCGCTGCTTACCGCGGTATCCGGCAGTGGAGCCCCCGCCCTTCTCCTGCTGCTTATCCCCACGTTATTCATCCTGCTATACGTCATGAAGGTCGGCCCGAATTCTTGGTACGCCCCCAGCCTGCGCCAGCTGGAGCGCCACCGCCGCCAGCTGGTCAAGGCGAAGCAGCTTGAAATCGAGGCCGCGAACGCGCAGCAAGCGGCTCTCCTTCGCGTCCAGCGCCAGCACCAATTGGAGCAATTGAAGTCCGATGCGCTCGACGTCGCTCAGCAAACTATGAGCCGGTTCAGGAAACGGTAGTGGCTAGACTTGCTCCATGAGTAAAAAGCAAGCGGAGCTGGAGACGTCGAAAAGCGTGGCCCCGGGAGTGAAGAAGCACCGCCACTTTGACCAGGCGGACAAGCTGAAGAACGTCTTTTACGACATTCGCGGGCCCGTGAGCGCCACCGCCGAGGACATGGAGCGCGATGGGCACACGATCCTGAAGCTCAACACGGGCAATCCGGCGATCTTCGGCTTCGACGCCCCCGACGTGATCATGCGCGACATGATCGCGGCGCTGCCCACCTCCCAGGGGTACTCCACGTCCAAGGGCATCATCCCCGCGCGCCGCGCCGTGGTCACCCGGTACGAGGAGATCGAGGCCTTCCCCCCCTTCGACATCGACGACGTCTACCTGGGCAACGGCGTGTCCGAGCTGATCTCGATGGCCACGCAGGCCCTGCTCAACGACGGCGATGAGATCCTTATCCCCACACCCGATTACCCGCTCTGGACGGCCGCGTCCACCCTCGCGGGTGGCACCCCCGTGCACTACGTGTGCGACGAGGAAGACAACTGGAACCCCTCGCTCGAAGACATCCGGGCCAAGGTTTCGCCACGCACCAAGGCCATCGTGGTGATCAACCCGAACAACCCGACCGGGGCGGTGTACTCGCGCGAAACCCTCGAGGGCATCGCGGCCATTGCGCGCGAGCACGAGCTGATCGTCTTCGCCGACGAGATCTACGACCGCATTCTTTACGACGGAGCCCACCACATCTCCATGGCCGAAGTCGGCCCCGACCTGCTCACCGTCACCTTTAACGGGTTGTCCAAGGCGTACCGCGTCGCGGGGTACCGCGCCGGGTGGATGATCATCACCGGGCCGCGCCGCCGCGCCAAGGGCTTCATCGAGGGCCTTGATCTGCTCTCCGGCACGCGGTTGTGCGCCAACGTTCCGGGCCAGCACGCCATCCAGGTCGCCCTCGGTGGCCGGCAATCGATCTACCAGCTCACCGGTGCGGGCGGGCGGCTGCTGGAGCAGCGCGACGTCGCCGTGAACAAGCTGCGCGAGATCCCCGGCGTGTCCGTCGTCGAGCCGAAGGGGGCACTCTACGCCTTCCCCAAGATCGACACCCAGATGTACAACATCCACGACGACGAACGCTTCATGCTGGACCTGCTCAAATCCGAGAAGATACTTATGGTTCAGGGCACGGGCTTCAACTACCCCACCCCCGACCACTTCCGCGTGGTCACCCTGCCGTGGGCGTCACAGCTGGAGAATGCGATCGAACGGCTGGGCAACTTCCTCAGCGACTACCACCAGCACTAGGGGTACGCTCTGGGCATGACAAAGACCAAGACTGTTTCTGTGCTGGGCGCCGGTAACCTCGGTGCCCAAATTGCCTACCGCCTCGCCTTTTACGGCCACGATGTCACCTCCTACGACATCAATGACGACGCCATCGAAGCCGCGAAGAGACGGGTACAAACGATCGCCGGCAACTACACCCGCGATCTTGAGGGAGTTTCCGAAGACACGGCCGCGGCCGCCGCTGCTGCCATCACTTTCACGACGACCCTCGAGGACGCAGCCAGAGACGCCGACTACGTTATCGAGGCCGTGCCCGAGAACCTAGAGATCAAGCGGGACACCTACACACGCCTGGCCAGGTTCTTGCCGGAGAAGACCGTCCTTCTCACAAACACCTCGACTCTGCTGCCCAGCGACTTCAAGGACGCAACCGGGCGGCCCGAGAAGTTCTTGGCCTACCACTTTGCGAACAATATCCACATCGCCAACGTCGTCGAGGTTATGCCGACTCGAGATACGAACCCGGAAATCGTAGAACAGGTGATCGAGTTTGCGCAGACGATGGGCATGCGCCCCATCCGGCTGCACCGCGAGCACGCGAAGTACATCATCAACTCCTTCTACTCCACCTGGGTCGACCAAGCGCGCGACATGTGGGTCAAGGGAGTCGCTGATATTGAAACGCTGGATGAGGTCGCCGCCATGATCGCGGGGTCCGAACAGCTCAGTCCGTTCCTCGCGCAGGACAACACCGGATTGGGCGTGGCCTACGAGATCACGAAGAATCGCGCAGCAACGGGCGACCCGCTTGCCGCCGAGTTCAGCCGACGCCTGAAGCAAGAATTCATCGACAAGGGCAACATCGGAAAAGAGTCCGGCCAAGGTTTCTATGTCTACGACGAAAATGGCAACCCCACTGGGCTGTCCGAGGCCGCGAAGAAGAAGTACCCGCCGGTCGATCCTGGGAAGTAGGGCACGTCTTTTCGGCCCCTCACTTTGGGTTCGCGGCTTTCTCCCCGGCCGTTTTCTCGTCACGGCGCTACCTCACCCGCTTGGGCCAACCTCATCCGGTACGCCGTGGTAGCCTCCGTGACCGATATTCGAGCTGTTTCCCGCGCCAATACCCACAGGTTCCCCTGCACCGAAGCAACAGGGGGCTCCTCCCCGCTAGCGCGGGGAACCCCCTTCATCGTCGGGAAGAATGTGAGCCCGCAAGGAGTTCTAGACTCAGCTTTGAAGTCGCACCACCGCCCCGTCGCAAGCCTTCCGCCCTTTGCTGCGCAACCTTGAGAGGTCGCGGCTTGGTCCGAGCTATACGCAGGTGGCCGCTGGCCTCCGCGCCGTCGGCCTCAACCCCGACGTGTCAAGGCGTGAGAGCTCAGAGGACGTAGACTGTGGATAACAGCACGGCTGTGGCGCGCGCCCACCGTTTTGCCACGACGCCCGCAGGGGAAACCCACAATCATAGAAATTGCGGGACTGCGCACGGAGACACCCACGGCGGCGAGGGCCGGGCGCGGGGCGCATTAACGGGTAAGAACGCAGGGAACGCAAAGGGGATTATCCCCGGCCCAGGGCGCGGAGCCTCCACCCCGCGGCCTGCCACGCCTCGGTGGTGAGCACGTTGCGGCCGTCGATAAGCAAGCGATCCTGCACGAGCTCGCCGGCATGGGCGGGATCCATCTCACGGAACTGTTGCCACTCGGTGGCGAGGATGACGAGTTCAGCGCCGGTGAGGGCGTCGTCGAGGGAGGTGGCGTAGTCGAGGGTCGGGAAGACGCGGCGGGCGTTGTCCATGGCCTCGGGGTCGTAGACGCGCACGGCGGCACCCGCGAGGGAGAGCTGGCCTGCAACGGCAAGGGCAGGCGAATCGCGGACGTCGTCGGAATTGGGCTTGAACGCGGCGCCCAGGACGGTGATGCGGCGGCCGATGAGAGAGCCGAGTTCTTCGCGCGCAAGGTCGACGACGCGCTGGCGGCGGCGCATGTTGATCGCGTCGACCTCACGGAGGAAGGCCAGGGCCTGGTCGGCGCCGAGCTCACCGGCGCGCGCCATAAACGCCCGGATGTCCTTGGGCAGGCAACCGCCGCCGAAGCCGAGGCCTGCGCCCAGGAACTTGCGGCCGATGCGGTCGTCGTGGCCGATGGCGTCGGCAAGTTGGGTGACGTCCGCGCCGACGATCTCGCAGACCTCGCTGACGGCGTTGATGAAGGAGATCTTCGTGGCCAAGAACGCGTTGGCCGACACCTTGACCAGCTCGGCGGTCTGGAGATTCGTCACGAGGAAGGGTGTTTCACGCGCCAGCGGGATGGCATAGATTTCGCGGGCGATCGCTTCCGCACGGGAATCCACCCCGCACGTGCCCAGGACGATGCGGTCCGGCTCGATGGTGTCCTTTACCGCGTAACCCTCGCGCAGGAACTCGGGGTTCCAGGCAATCTCGACGGTCGTGTCCGGTTTAGACAAAGCGTCGGCACGCTCCTGGAGGGCCGCGGCAGTGCCAACAGGGACCGTCGACTTGCCGAAGATGACGTGATCGCCGGTGAGCTGGGGCACCAGATCGTCGATGACGGCCTCGACATAGCGCGTGTCAGCCGCGTAAGACCCGCGCTGCTGGGGGGTGCCCACCCCGATGAAATGAACCGTGGCGAAGTCGGCTGCGCGTGCGTAATCCGTCGTAAAATCGAGCCGGCCGGCCTGGATATTGCGCTCGAGGACCTCGGGCAACCCCGGCTCGAAAAACGGCACCTCCCCGCTAGACAGGCGGGAGATCTTGCTTTCGTCCACGTCCACACCCAGCACCTCATGGCCAAGCTCGGCCATGCAGGCGGCGTGCGTTGCACCGAGGTAACCGGTGCCGATAACCGTCATACGCATGCGCTCCATCATGACACGCCGGGAGTGCAGGTGCTCAGCGGCGGCTAACGAAAGTTCAAATACGCCTTAGACGGCGTCGGTCCCCTCTGCCCCTGGTATTTCGATCCGAGCGCTCCGGAACCGTACGGCACCTCGGCGGGCGAGGTCATGCGGAACAGCGCCAACTGCCCCACCTTCATCCCCGGCCACAGGGTGATCGGCAGGTTCGCGACGTTCGACAGCTCCAACGTGATGTAACCCGAAAACCCGGGGTCGATGAACCCCGCCGTGGAGTGGGTCAAAAGCCCAAGCCTGCCCAGCGAGCTCTTCCCCTCCAACCGGCCCGCCAGATCTGCGGGCAGGGTGAACTTCTCCAGCGTTGATCCGAGCACGAACTCGCCCGGGTGCAGGACAAACGCCTCTCCCTCGGGGACCTCAACGAGAGTAGTGAGGTCCTCCATCTCGAGCTTCGGATCGATGTGGGTGTACTTCGAGTTGTTGAAAACCCGGAAGAACTTATCCATGCGCACATCAACTGACGACGGCTGCACCAACCCCGCATCGTACGGATCAATACCGAGCCGGGCGGAATCGACTGCATCGCGGATGTCATGATCAGAGAGAAGCACGTCGATCAGTGTACGGGAGGTGCGTTTTTTATCTCTCGGCAGCCGAGTGCTACAGTAAAACGCGCTGCCGGCGTAGTTTAGTGGTAGAACATCAGCTTCCCAAGCTGAGAGTGCGAGTTCGATTCTCGTCGCCGGCTCCAATGTCATCAGTCGCGGCATGTGTGCCAGATGGCCCTGTACGGTTGGAACAGTGTTCCGCTTGTGCAGGGCTTTTTGCTTTGCCGCTCCCCGGTTTCGTGCCGAGGCGGGCCTATTCGACCACAAGCGCGTGCGGGACGTGAAAGCCCAGGAGCGAAAGCCTTGGCGTCGAATAGCGAGGCCCACACGGCAGGGATGACGTGGACTTCTTCCTCGGCGATGACCGCTACCTGGCTCTCATCTTCCGGTCCGCGCAGCATGCCCCAGCGTTCGTTGTACTCCACTGTGTCCCCCATCCTGTTCGGCGCGCGGTTGTAGATCACCAGCTGGCCCTCGGCTGCGGGTATCGCGGTGCCGTCGGTGCTCAGCACGTCAGCAGGCGCCCAGTCCTCTTCCGAACCGTTCGCGGCGCGTTCCCGCGGGGTATCCAGAATCGCGGTTGCGGCCCACGGGCACCTAAACCGCCGGCATACCCGCCACGTAGTGCACCTGCGCGAGGTGCTCCAGGGCGTCGAGGAGGGTCGAGGTCACCCGCACCTGGCGTGAGACGGGTTCTCCGTCGAAGATATCCACGGTGTCGTCCCAGGCGTCTTCGCCCACCGCGCCGATGTAGGAGGAGACGGCGTCCAAAGAGGCTGACACGTAGTTAAGCAGGACGTCCGCGTCGCAGACGTGCACCGCGTGGGCCTGCTCGGGGGTGTGCCCGTAGCCCATGCTGTCACCGAGCTCGCCAAGCGCGACTTGATTCCTGAAACCCTGCGAAACCCATACCTCCTGCCCGCCGGAAAGCACCGCGAGCTGGATGTCGAGTTCGCGGCCGGTGTGCCACAGCAGCCACGCCACCGAGTTGGGGTGATCACCAGGGTGGGCGGCGAGGCGCTTGCCCGTCAGATGGGGAAGCTCAGCGAGGGAGAAGCGGACTCGCGCAGCGAGGTCTTGGAGGGTGTCGGGTGCATTCATGGCCCCAGGCTAGCTGCAGCGAATGATCGGCTGCGGGTCGTAGACGGTCGTCTGAGTTTCCCGGGAGATGACGTTGCCCGCGAGGTCGGAGATGACGCGGGTATCGGACGTCGTGAAGCCTGGTGCCCCACCGGAGGGCGAGCAGGTTGAACCCGACAGGGTCTGCGAGCGCGGCTCGGTTTGGGCCCAGCGGCCCCCGTTGATGGACTCGACGCTGTACGTCTTCACGCCCATGAGATTGACGGTGACCTGTGAGCTGTCCGCGCTGGCGACAATCCTGACCGGGTAAGGAGAATCGTTGCGGAACTGTAGGTCGATGGCACCTTCGTACACCGTGGCTTCGCGCCCGGCCGGGTAGCGGGAGATGTAATAGGAATGCGCGGTGTGCGCCACGTCGATCATGCCGGCGAAGTACGAAGCGTTGTAAAGCGTGGTGGCAAACTGCGAAATGCCGCCGCCCACCGCGGTATCGGAATGGCCGTCCAGGATGATGCCGGATTCGATGTAACCTTGCGCGGTGCCGCGGGGCCCGGTGTAGCCGTTCAGGGAGAAGGTCTCACCAGGGTTGACGATCGCGCCGTTGACCGTGTTGGCAACCAGCCGGATGTTGGTGCCCGACGCGGAGCTGAAGCCGCCGGTGGTGAACGTGCCGACGACGTCGTTGAAGGTGGCGCTTCGCGCCTGCTCCGTTGTATAGGCAGCGGGAACGGCCTTGTACTCGGCGTCCCACGCCCGCTCGGCGGTGCCGAGGACACGCGCATCGAGGTCGGCCAACGCCTTATCCCAGTCGACGACGGACCCATCCACGCTCGGCTGAACCCCGCCACCGGAGAGCACACGAGCATTCTGCATCTGTGTCTCGGTGCCGCTCAGCTGCTCCGCGAAGAGCTCCTGGGCCCGCGCGTGGTCCACGCGTGGCGTGATGTGGCCGTCTACGTTGGGGAACTGAACCACATCACCAATCTGCTCCTTCGCGATGACGGCCTCCGCGCCCCGCCCCCGCAACGTCAGCGGCCCGGACAGCGCAGCCTTCACCGGCCCGCTCAACGCGGCGTCCATGGCGTCCTTATTGATTGCCGGTTCGACGTCCTCCGGTTCCACCTTCACCCCGCTGGGGTTGAGCCAGCCCGCCGTCAGCTCATCTTTCAGCGAGGCCACGGACACCTGCTGCCCGAGCACCGGGTCGGTCACCTGGGGGGAGCCGTTGGCGATGGTCACGGAGCCGTCGATAGGCGAGCTGAAAAGCTCAGCCTGCAGCCGCTCAAGCTGGGGGCTAAGCGCAGTCTCATCGACGGTGGAGACGATATCTACCTCGTGGGAGCGCAGGAGCCCTGCGAGGCGGGTGAAGGGGTTGAGCGATTCCTCGCCCGCCTTGTCGACGGTCGCGCGCCAGTCAATGCCCAAGCCTGCCTGGGCGGGCACGACCGTCGCGGTCTTCGTCCCCGCTGTGACGGTTACGGGTGAGCTGGCGGTGCTACCCAGCTCGCGCTCGAGCGTGCTCACTGCCTCATCCGGGACCATCCCGCCAATCGACACCCCGCCTACCGACGTCCCCCGCGGCACGCTTCCGCGGTTCAAGGCCACGTCCGCGAGGTAGATCGCGAGGACGACCGCGAGCAGGCCCAGCACCGCACCCGCGACGACCTTTCCGGCGCTCATGCCGCGGCCGCCCGTGGAGGAGGAAGAAGACTTGAGGGTAGTCACTCATCTAAAGGTAGTGGACAACGCCCCAACTGCCCAGATAGAGGCCGCGCGGATTGCTCGCTGCTACACTTTTGCCCATGCCAATCGAAAGCCGGGCGCAGCTGCGCCGCGCGGTGTCCCCGCTGCTGGCCAGCATTGTCGTGGGTATCGTGCTGGGTACTGTGGGGATCTTGGGCGTGGCGTCGTTCTCGGGGCAGAACACCGTGCCCTCCGGCAACGCCGTACCCGCCGACCAGGCCGTGCTGGGCGGCCCGGAGTACGGTTCCCGCCAGTAACCGCTCGTGCCTGTACCGCCCGTGCCCGCCCGCCGCTGGGCTGCCAGCGGGTCGGCCGCCCACTGGGTCGGGTGGGTGGTGCTTGCCACGCTTGCGTTCCTCCAATCCCCGGGGCGTGTCAGCGCCGACACCAAGTTTGACCTGACGCAGAACCCGGCTGGCTTCCTGGCCCAGGCGGCAAGCGCGTACACCGACCGCTTCACGCTGGGTCAAATTCAAAACCAGGCCTACGGTTATTTCTTCCCCCAGGGCCCGTTCTTCCTGCTCCCGCTCCCGGACTGGGTCACGCAGCGGCTGTGGTGGACCCTGCTCATGGGCCTGGCCTTTTCCGGCATGCTCATCCTCGCGCGCCGCATGGGCATCGGCCCCGGCGGCCCCGCGATGACCGCAGCGGCGCTCTACGCCCTCAGCCCCCGCATCCTGACCACGCTCACCGCCATCTCCTCCGAGGCGTGGCCGGTGGCGCTCGTCCCGTGGACGCTCATCCCGTTGATGCAGCGCACGCCGCAGGTCGCGGCCTCGCTCATCCCCATCGCGCTGATGGGCGCCGTCAACGCCACGGCGACGATCTTGGCCTGCGTCCCCGCGTTTGTCCTCCTGCTCACGCGCCGTTCCTGGGCGCGCCTCGCCGCGTGGTGCGGCGGGACTGTCCTGGTCAGCGCGTGGTGGATCGGACCGCTGCTCGTCGTGGGCCGGTATTCGCCCCCGTTCACGGAGTTCATCGAGTCCGCCTTCGTTACCACCCACTGGCTCAACCCCGCCGAGGTGCTGCGCGGCACGACGAGTTGGTCGCCCTTCGTTGACACGGAACGCGCCGCCGGCTTCGTGCTCGTTTCTGAACCCGTCTTCATCCTGGCCACCTCCTTCGTTGCCGCCCTCGGGTTCGCCGGCCTCGCGCGCCGCGACATGCCGGGGCGCACCTTCTGCGTGGTTCTGCTCAGCACCGGGTTCCTCGTCCTCTGCGGGGCGCACTTTGCCACCTCGCTTCTCGACGGCCCCCTCGCCCCCTTTCGCAACCTGCACAAATTGGATCCGGCGGTCCGGCTTCCCCTGTGCCTGGGCGCTGGCTGGGCCGTCGAGAAGCTGCGAAGGCGCGGACGCACCCCCGCCCTTGTTGGCGCGCTGCTCGTGGTCGTTGTCTCCCTCGCCCCGGCGTGGTCATTACGCCTGCTGCCGGAGGGGACGTGGACCGAGGTTTCTCCCGACTGGATCGCCGCAGGTCAGTGGCTCGACGCCAACGCCGCGCAGACGCGCACGCTGGTCGTCCCGGCGGCGTCGTTCGCCCGTCAGACGTGGGGGTGGACCCGGGACGAGCCGATCCAGGCCGTCAGCCACGTGCCCTTCGCGGTGCGCGACGCGGTTCCGCTTGTGAACCCGGAGGCGATCCGCGGCCTCGACGGCCAGGTCGCGGCGCTGGATTGGGAGGCGTTGCGCTCTATCGGGGTCGGCGTCGTGGTGGTGCGACACGACCTGGCGTCCGACCCCACCACCCCCGACCTCGGCGAGCCGACCGTCAATTTCGGCGACGTTGATATCTACGCCCGCGACGTGAACCGCGGCATGATGATCACCAGCGACGAGCCAGTGCGTGTCGACGGTGGAGGCGAGGTGCTGCCCCTGCTCTACCGGGAGTTGGGCTACTTCCCGGCGCGCGTTGGCTCCGGTGATGCGGACATCGTCACCGACACCCCAGCGCTGGCCGCCCGCAACTACGGCACGCTCGACTCCCCGCTTTCCGCCCAGCTGCACGATGAAACCGAGGGCGCCGACGTACGCAACCGCCTGAAGGATTACCCCTCGGCTGGCACCCGCGTCGGCGTGACGCAGGACGGGTCCACGCGGGCATCGAGCTCCGCCGCCGATGCGACCGCCTTCGGCGGCGCACATCCTGCGGCGTCGCTCACCGCCGCTTTCGACGGGCTCGCCGACACCGCGTGGTGGCCCGCACCCGGCGATACCCGGGGGTGGATCGAATCCAGCGTCACCGACGGACGGGTGACGATCACCGCTACAGAGGACACGACGATGAGCGTGAGCTCGGGCGATTCCGTGGAGGATGTCTCCCTCGTCGGGGGCGAGCCGCGCACCATTTCGGTGGGCGGGCCGACAGTGCGCATCACCCTCACGCAGCGCGTGGGAATCACGGACCTGGAGACGGGGGCGCACCGCATCGTCGAGGTGCCCGGCACCGCCGACACGTACTTCTTCCAGCGGATGTTCCCGGCCACGGACATTCTTCAGCGCCGCTTCACCACGGCGGAGGCGGCCACCTGGCGTTTCAGCCACCCCGCCACCGTCGACGGCGAACGGGTCGAGGGCTCGGTGTCCCTTCAGGCGGGCACCCACGAGATCCTCACCGACGCCGAGACCCTCCTCATATCCAGCACCGACGTGCCCGACGCGCGCTGGAAAAGCTTCGGCGGCACCCTGGAGGCGCGGGACGAGGAGCGCACGATCGTGACCACCCGCGCCTACAACGAGGGCCTCCGCGCACACATCGGAGGCGTCGAGCTCGAGCCCGAGCTTATCGACGCCGGCGCCCAGGCATTCCGCGTCCCCGCCGGCCTCAGCGGAACGTTCACGATGACCTTTGCCGGCGACCGCCCGTACCGGCTCAGCTTAGCGTGCGGCGGCGCGGTCTCCGCGTTGGCGCTGGCGGTGTGCGTGTGGGCTGCGTGGCGGCGTCAGCCCCCCGCACCTCCACATTCCCCCGAGCTCGCGGGTGCTTCCCGCGTGATGGCCTCGCCCATCGTCGCGGCGGTAGCGGTGGGCCTGACCCCCGCACTAGCCCCCGCACTGGCCCCCGGAGCACTGGCGGCCACCGCGGTGTGGGCGGTACGCCGGTACACACTGATCCCCAGCTGGGCTTTGTCCGGGGGCCTCGCCGTCTTCATGGGGCTGTGGCTCGCCCGCGCGCCCTGGCCCGGGGAGAACTACGCCGGCGGGTCCGCGCTCATGCTGGTCGCGGGGTGCGCGGCGGTGGCGGCGCTCGCGTTCCCAGACGAGTAGGCCGTGCCCCGATCCAGCAGGCGGCGGAGCAGCCGCGCGCCGGGGACCTCGACAAACTCGTAGGACACGTACGCGACGGCGATGCTCGCCGCGGCCGTAAAGACCAGCACCGCGAAAAATCCCCCCGAGAAGACGGGGATGCCCAGTACCGGGAAGGCGAAGGACAGCACCGCCACGTGCCACAGGAAGATCGAGTAGGACCACCGGCCGAGGTGCGTCATCGCACGGGACGCCAGCACCCCGTCAGCGCGCGGGCCCAGCGCGAACGGCACCACCAGCACGGCCGCAAACGCCGATCCGATGAGGACGCGCACGTTGAGCTCGAGGGGGCTGGGGTGCGTAAGTCCGACGGGTCCGGCCACGCCACCCAGCCAGGCCAGTGGCACGAACAGCGCCGCGACGGGCCATCGTGGCCAGCGCCACACCGCGCCGCGGCGCTCCAACTCCGCCGCGGCAAGGCCAACGGCAAACCAGGGGACGTACGTGGGGGGCCAGATCTGCATATTGACCCAGGTGACGGAATCGACCAGCCAGGGCCACGCGCACGACAGCGGCACCAGCACCGCCAGGAGGACCCACCGCGACCGCGCGGGCACTCTGAGGTAGAGCGGGAGAACCAGGTAAAACGCCACCTCAACGCACAAAGACCACATCTGCGTTAGGCCGGCGATGAGCCCGTCTGGGACGTAAATCTGAAGGAGGAAGAGGTTCGCCAGGAACGTGGGGGCGTCGAGAAGCGAAAGCTCTGGCAGCGTAAGGGCCACAACGCACACGCACACGGCGTACGCGGGGGCGATACGCGCTAAGCGGCGCGAGTAGTAGCCCGGCCGGGGCGTGCCGCGCGCGAGCAGAAACGCCGAGAGGGCGTAGAACACGGCGACGAAGTAGTCGAAGCGCTCGAGGATGGGCGAGTACGTGCCCGTCTGGAAAGAAACGTGCGTGACAAGGATGCCCAGCGCCGCGACAGCGCGCAGGCCCTCGAGTTCCGGCAGTACGTTATTGTTTCTGATGTGTTCATTGTAGGAGTCAAGCGGGCAGGTGCGGTCCTCCTGCTCTGCTTCCTCCTCAACCTTCCCGCGCCCTTCATCATCGCAGCCCAGCGCACACTCCCCACGTCTGGCACCGAGTCCGTAACCTACGACGGGCCCGTCGAGCTCACCCGCGAGACTATCCTCGGGCCGGGCCAAAGCCGCAAAGAGGTCACCGTGGACACGCGCATTCTTCTCGACGGCAACGAGTACCGCGATTCCTACACCGCGAACCGTTCCAGCGCGTTCCCGGTTCGCGACCGCGGAGGGTTGACCTACTTCTTCCCCTACCGCCCGGAACGGCGCAGCTACCCGTATTCCGACCCGTTCTCCTTGTCGGCGGTCCCGCTGGATTACGCCGGGATGGGAAGCGTTGGGGGGTTGGAGACGTACAAGTACCGCGCGGTTATCGACGACGGCGATTACCACGCCGAGCGCATCTTCGACCTTGAGCGGCGCACCGGGCGTGTCCTCGACGAGACGTGGACGGTCGCCGGTGGCCTCGCAGAGGGCTTTTTCCGCCTGTCCGAGCAATCGCGGGTAGAGGCCCTCGACGCGGCGCGGGACGAGGTTGCCATCCTTCGCGTCCTGCAGGTGCTGGCCTGGGGGACGCGCTTTGTCGCGGTCCTGACGCTTGTTGGCTTGGCGGTCGCCTTTGCGCGCCGCTAGAGCCTGGGGGCTCGTTGTCGTCCTGGCGCTGACGTGGCCCTTCTTTCTGCCGGGCGAGGCGTTCGCGCTGCGCGACATGATGGTGCTGCCGGACATGGCTCTCACCCGCGCCGCGCTCGGTTTCGGGGACCTCCCGGCGCGTAATGTCCCCCAGGATGCTCTGCTGGGGTTGGTCCCCTTTCCGGTTCTTGCGGTGCGCCTTCTCGTGGTGTCCGCCGCTGCGTGCGCAGCGTGGGCGGGGTGGCGCGCGTCAGAGTCGGCGTTTGGTCGCGCCGCCGCGATGACGGTGGCGGTGTGGAACCCCTTCGTCGTGGAGCGCCTACTGCAGGGCCAATGGTCTCTCGTTATCGCAGCGTGGTTGCTCCCCTGGATCGCTGTATCGGGTTCGTGGGCTGCCCGGTGGGCAGCGTCGCTCACGCCGACTGGGGCGATAGCTTCGCTGCTGTTCTCGCGGTCGTGGGCACAGGTGATCGTGGCCGCGCTACTGTGTCTGCCCTGGGTGGTCGCGGGCGCTCTAGCGGGCGGTGGCACCGCCTCGGAGGCATCCGCAGCGGCCTTTGGCCCCCGCGCCGAGGTGAGCGTGGGGACATTGGGGGCGCTGCTCGGCCTCGGCGGGATCTGGAATGCCGACGCCGTCCCGCCCTCTCGCGCAGCGGGATTCGCCCTGTTCGGAGTCGTTTTGTTCGCCCTGCTCGCCCTCGGGTGGCGGGCAGTTCCGCGTCGCCTCCACGCCCTCGCCGCTCTCGGTTTCGCGCTGGCCATCCTCTCTTGGTCCGGCGCGTTGGCGTGGGCGGTGCAGGGCCTTCCTGGCGGGGGGTTGCTGCGCGATGGGCACAAGTGGGTCATGCTGGCCATCCCGGCGATGGTGTCCGCGGCAGGGGCGCTGTCCTCGCGGGTGGCTGGCGCCGCGCTGGCCTGCGCGCTGCTCCAGGTCCCCGACGCCCCGCTCGCCGTCTCCGCCCTGCGCCCCGTTTCTGTGCAGGTCCCAGCGGTCGACGACGCGGGTCGCGACGTCTTCTTCGTTGACCGCCCCTCCCTCGCCCGCCGCACGGACGGGGTCGTCGTTGTGGACCCCGCCCCCAAGGTCATGAACGTCGTCGAGTCCGGGCAGCTGCGTGTCGACGCCACCGTCGTCGACCCCCCGTCACCCCGGTGGGAGGCGGCGTCGCGGGCCGTTCATGATCGCGACGTGGAGGCGCTTCGCGGTGTGGGCGTTGGGGTTGTCGTTTACCCTGATTTAACCGTATGGGAGACCGGCGCGCCTGCTCGCGGCCTGCCGGTAGTCGGTGTATCCCTCCTGGCTTTGTGGCTTTTCACGCCCATATTCGCATCGTTATCGAATTGTTATAGACGCTCTAAGCTGCGCGTTTAAGCGATTTAGTTGGCGATTATCAATTAATGGCCCGTTCCCACCTTAAGGGAGCTTGTGCGGAACGCCCCTTAGCCTCTAAAGTTAACGCCAGATGAACACGAGGTTACCTAAGGAGGTGCGCAACCATGACACACGCAATTACTGACCACGCTTTGGACAACGTGCGTCGCGACCTCGTCTCCAAGTGGCGCGGAACCTATCCCGCCGACGAGGTGGAAACGATCTTCAACGAGGTCGTCGCCCGGCACGTCAAGGCCGCCACCGTCACCGACTTCATTCCGGTGCTCGCAGAGGCGGAAACCAACGAGCGGCTCGCCCGCTGAGACTGGAGAACACAATGACAAACACCAAGAACAAGAACAAGATCGATTTCAGCATCATTCGCGAACGTGCCCTGCGCAACATCCGCGAGGACCTCATCAGTAACTGGTCGGACCGCTACAGCGCCAAGAAGATCAGCGACACGTTCCACAACGAGCTGGCCACGCACCGCAGGCGGGCGGCGGTGGACGACTTCGTTCCCATCCTCGTCGAGGCCGCGATGCTCAACCGCCTACGGGGGGGCTCTCTCTAAGGCTCGCGCCTAGGACAGCTGCTCGCTAAACCGTCGTCCCGTTTCTTCCCAGGAGAAACGGGACGCACGCCGTTGCGCCTCCGCTCCGAGGATGGAGCGCGCGGTGGCGTCGGCAAGCAGTGCCCTCGTCGCCTCTCGGAATTCGGCTTCGTCTCGAACGAGCCTGCCGGTAACGCCGTCCTCAATAGAATCGCGCAGGCCTCCGGCGCTGGCGTAGCCGATGGTTGGAACCGCGTGCTGGGCGGCCTCGATCACCGCAATACCCCACCCCTCCTTCTGGCTGGGCATGAGGTGCAGACAGGCGCGGGCGAGGACGGCGTGCTTGTACGCGTCGTTGACGTGGCCGTGGAAAATGACCTTGTCCCCCAGCGGGGCAGCGTATTCCCGGAGCTTGTCCTCCCACCACCCCCCGCCGAGGACGTCGAGGACGACGCCGTCTAGATCAGCGACCGCGTCGATCGCCTGCTCAATGCGTTTGTGGGGCACCAAGCGCGAGAGGGTGGCAACGTGCGTGAAATCGTCGGGCGGCAACTCAGGCAGCGCATCGGGGACCGGATCGACCCCATTTTCAATGATGGTGATGTCGTCCGGGCGGACACCAAGCGCTACTAGGTCCGCCTTCGACGCCTCCGACACGGTGACGTACGGTGCGCCGCGGTACACCCGCGGCGCCACGCGCGACTCGAGGAACCAACCCAGCCGGCCGATGATTGGGCCCGCGACCGGCCATTGCTCCTTGTGACAGTGGTGCGTCAGAAGAATTGTTCTCGCCCCCACCAGCCCCGCGTAGAGGCGCGCAAAAAAAGGCACCCCGTTCTGGGTATCAACGATCACGTCCGGCCTGTGGCGCAGCACCGCCAGCGGCGCGAGAAGGTACACACCATACTTTCCCCCAGCGCGCTCGCACACCATCCCCGCCCGCTTGGTCCGGCGCGGCGCATCCGTGTGCGATGCGCTGCGGTACACCACCTCGTGGCCCTGCGCCGCCACATACTCCCCCACGCGCTCCAGGTAGCGTTCGGAGCCCCCGCCCTGCGGGTGGGTCGTATCGCGCCAGCAGAGCAAAAGTATCTTCATAGATCATGTACCGTACCCGCCGCATGGCCACGCTCCGCCGCTCGCTGCGCCTGCTGCGCTCTTTCCCCTACGAGCAGTACCGCCCGGCGGTGTTCTACGGGGGTCTTGCCGCAGACACGGCATCTCTTCTCGACGCCCTCTCGCGCGACCTCACCCCAGCCTCCCTGCGGGGAGCGCGCGTTCTCGATGTCGGGGGCGGGCCCGGCTACTTCGCTGACGAGTTCGCCCGTCACGGCGCGTGGTACGTCGGGCTTGAACCCAGCGTCTCGGAACTGTCGGTAGCCGGGCTGAGTGGCTATGGCGCGGTCCGCGGAGATGGCACCGCATTGCCCTTCGCTAACGACTCCTTCGACGTGGTCTACTCCTCTAACGTCGCAGAACACATCCCCGATTGGCGAAAGATGGGGGCCGAAATGATCCGCGTGGCCAAACCGGGCGGGCTTGTCGTGGTGTCCTACACCGTGTGGCTGGGCCCGTTCGGAGGGCATGAAACCGGCCTGTGGCCTCACTACGTGGGCGGGGAGTTCGCGCGGCGTCGATACGCGAGGAAGCACGGACGCGAGCCGAAAAACGTCTGGGGCACCTCGCTTTTCGACGTCTCCGCGTCCGACGGCCTCGCGTGGGCCAAGGAAACCGGGCTGATGGTCACCGCGTTTCCCCGTTACCACCCCGCGTGGGCCTGGTGGCTCACGCGGGTGCCGGTCCTGCGGGAGTTCGCGGTTTCGAACCTGGTGGTCGTCCTCCGCGCGTGAGAGCTAGCTGCGCGCTGCCTCGATACGTTCACCCAGGCGGTCGAGCTGCGCAAAGATTTCCTCGGGGATGCGCTCCCCCAAGCTGTTCAAGTACGCGCGGGCGTCCGCGAGATCGCGGGACCACAGCTCCGGATCTGCGCTGAGTGCCTCGCGCACGTCTTCGGCAGGCGTGTCCAAACCGGTGAGGTCAAGGTCCTCGGGGCGCGCAGTGTGCCCGGCGACGGTGTCGTGCGCACCCACGCGACCCTCGATCCGGTCGACGATCCACTTCAAGACGCGGGAGTTCTCCCCGAAGCCCGGCCACAGGAAGCGCCCGTCCTCACCGCGACGGAACCAGTTGACCAGGAAGATCGAAGGCATGCGGTCGCCGCCCTTGATGCCCATGTCGATCCAGTGGCGGAAGTAATCGCCCACCGCGTAACCCATGAACGGCAACATGGCCATCGGGTCATGACGCAGCGCGCCGACGGTTGCTTCGTGCGATGCCGCGGTCTGGCCCGAGGAAAGCATCGCGCCAATCATCGTGCCGTGCTCCCAGTCGAAAGCCTGGGTGACCAGCGGAACAGTGTCCGGCCGGCGACCGCCGAAGAGGATCGCGTCGATCTTCACACCCTTCGGGTCGTTGAACTCAGGTGCCGCGGTCGGGCACTGCTCGATCGGCACGCAGTAGCGCGAGTTCGGGTGCGCGGCCTTGCGTCCCGACTCCGGCGCCCAGTCCTCGCCCTGCCAGTCGATGAGGTGGGCCGGCGTGTCGCCGTCCATACCCTCCCACCACACGTCGCCATCGTCGGTGAGGGCGACGTTGGTGAACAGGGCGTTACCGGGCTCCATCGTCCGCATTGCGATGGGGTTGGACGCGTAGTTCGTCCCCGGCGCCACACCGAAGAAGCCGTTTTCGGGGTTGACGGCGTACAGGCCGTCGTCGTGAAGATGCATCCACGCGATGTCGTCGCCCACGACCTCGGCGGTCCAACCGGGAAGCGTGGGGGTAATCATGGCCAGGTTCGTCTTGCCGCATGCGGATGGGAACGCCCCGGCGATGTGGTAGGCCTTGCCCTCCGGCGAGATCAGTTTGAGGATGAGCATGTGCTCCGCCATCCAGCCCTCTTCGCGAGCCATCACCGAGGCAATGCGCAGCGCGTAGCACTTCTTGGCCAAGATGGCGTTCCCGCCGTACCCGGAACCGTAGGACCAAATCTCCTTCGTTTCGGGGAACTGAGAGATGTACTTCGTGTCGTTGCACGGCCAGGCGACGTCTTCCTGGCCCGCCTCAAGCGGCGCACCCACCGAGTGCATGCAGCGCACGAAGTTGTCGCCGGTGATCTTCGCCAGGGCCTCGGAACCCATGCGCGTCATGATGCGCATGGACATCACCACGTATTCCGAGTCGGTCAGCTGCACGCCGAGTTTCGGGTCCGGGTCCGAGATGGGGCCCATGCAAAACGGCACGACGTACATCGTGCGACCCTTCATCGCGCCCTCGAAGTGCTTACGCATCTCGGCCTTCAGCTCATCGGGGGCGACCCAGTTGTTCGTCGGGCCGGCGTCCTCTTGGCGCTGCGTGGAGATGAAAGTGCGAGACTCCACCCGCGCCACGTCTGAGGGGTTGGAGTGCGCGAGGTAGGAGTTGGGGCGCTTTTCCTCGTTGAGCTTAATCAGCGTGCCCTTTGCCACCAGATCAGCGGCTAGCCGGTCCCACTCCTCCTGGGATCCGTCGGCGAAAACCACGCGATCGGGTTGGAACAACTCGACAGCCTCGTTAATCCATGCAATGAGCTGTTCATTGTCTGTCGGCGCGGCCTGCGCCATACCCTTGACTGCGGTGGTCATGTCTCTCCTGTACCCGTTCGTCCCCAACCGGTTATTTCCAGCAGGCTCGTGAAAGATAAAATCTGTCGCCTTTTAGATTATCGAATACGTATCCTATCTGGACGAAGAGGGAAAACGGCAGACCCCCTTCGGTTATATCAAGTGACGAAAGGCACGGTTTTCGCGCCTCCGCCCCGCCGTCACGCACCCCCTAGAGGGGGTGATACACCCTGCGTACGCCCGCGCCATTCACCCCGTACGCTGCGACGACGACCGAGGGAATGTAAGTCAACAAGGAGGATGCGGCTCGTGACCGATTGCCACCCCCAGATAGGGGTGCGCGCCTCGGGGGCCGTGCACCGGCCGGAGTTTCCCCCAAGAAACTTGCGTTCACCCACGTCATGTGGACAATTGACGTAATGAATAGTCCTGATTTTTCTGAACATGCGCGAGCGGGGATAGGGGAGCTCCCGGCGGGCCGGCCCCCACACACCACCTTCGATACCGGGTTGGATTACCCGCGCCTCGGCTCGGTGTCATTTCGCCGCGGCACCCTCACCGACAACCAAGAGGCGCTGTTCAACGAGCACTGGCCCCGCCTCGGGCGCGTGCTCGGCGACGAGTGCATCGACGTGAATAGCTGGTTCGGGCGCTCTGGCCACCCCACCATCGTGGAAATCGGTTCCGGTACGGGCACGTCCACCGCGGCGATGGCACCGCTCGAGAAGGACACGAACATTATCGCCGTTGAGCTGTACAAGCCCGGCCTGGCCAAGCTGCTGGGCGCGGTGGTTCGCCAGGATATCAACAATATTCGGATGGTACGCGGCGACGGCGTGGAGGTCCTAGCCCGCATGATCGCGCCCGACTCTCTCGACGGGGTGCGCATCTTCTTCCCCGACCCGTGGCCCAAAGCCCGCCACCACAAGCGCCGCATCATTCAGACGGGCACGCTCAACCTCATCGCCTCCCGCCTGAAGCGCGGTGGCGTCCTCCACGTGGCCACGGACCACTCCGACTACGCCGCGTGGATCGACGAGCTCGTCACCGCCGAGCCTCACCTCGAGTACAAAGGATGGCCTTGGCCCGAGGCTCCCATGTTGACAGACCGCCAGGTCATTACGAAGTTTGAGGGCAAGGGCCTAGACAAAGACCATGTTATCCGCGAATACCTCTGGGAAAAGAAGTAGCCATGAATGACTTACACGAGATGACTCACCCCTACTCGCCCGGCGCGGCGCCGGGGCCCGAAAGTGTTCTCCTTGTGTGGGACGCGCCCAACCTTGATATGGGTCTTGGCGCCATCCTGGGCGGGCGGCCCACCGCTGTCTATCGCCCGCGATTCGACGCCATCGGGCGATGGCTCATCGAGCGCGCCGCTGAGCGGTCCGCGCAGCTGGGTGTGCGCGTCGAACCCGAGGCGACCGTTTTCACCAACATCTCCGCCCAGGGCGCTGACGTCGTCCGCCCCTGGGTCGAGGCTCTGCGCAACGTCGGTTTTGCCGTGTTCGCCAAGCCGAAGACAGACGAGGACTCGGACGTCGATAAGGACATGCTCGCCCACATCGACCGTCGCTTCAGCGAGGGCGTCCTGCGCGGCGTCGTCGTCGCCTCCGCCGACGGACAGAACTTCCTCGAGCCTATTCAGGAGCTTGTCGCGGCGGGCGTTCCCGTCACCGTGCTCGGTTTCCACGAACACGCCTCCTGGGCTGTGACGGCGAAGGACATCACGTTCGTCGACCTCGAGGACATCCCCGGCGTGTTCCGCGAGCCTCTCCCGCGGGTCAACCTGGATCAGCTGCCGGAGGAAGGAGCGTGGCTCCAGCCGTTCCGCCCGCTCTCCGCGCTTCTGCACAACACCCGCGACAGCCGCTAGGAGGCCCCGTTGTTCTACAAGTGGGGGCGCTTTGCCTACCGGTTCCGCAGGATCATCCCCTTGGTCGTTGTGGCCGTCATCCTCCTGGCGGAGGTCCTGTTCGGTTCCAAGCTGGCGGACCGCTTGTCCCAGGAGGGATGGGAGGACCCGGGCGCGGACTCGACTACCGCCTCGAGGATCGAGGAGGAGACCTTTGGACGAGACGACTCAGGCGACGTCATCGTCCTAGTCAGCGACCCAGACGGGGTTACCCAAGGCCCGGTCTTCGACGAGGCGAACCGGCAGATCTCCGCGCTGCAGCAGCGCTTCCCCGCGCAGATCGACCACATCACCAGTTACTTCGCCAACCCCAACAAACAACTGGTGAGCGAGGACGGCACCCGCGCTTTTGCGGCCATCAGCTTAAAGGGCGACGGCGAGCAAACCCTGAAGGACTACCGCGTCATCGAGCCCGCCCTGAACGAGCTTTCGCTTGCCGACGGCGCCACCGTCCAGATCGCGGGCTCCACCGCCGTCGCCGATGCCCTAGACGACGGAATGGCCAACGACATCACGCGGGCCGAGCGCATTGGCCTGGTCTTCGTAGCCGTGATCTTGCTTTTCGTCTTCGGAGGGGTGATCGCCGCGGGCATGCCGATCATCGTCGGCCTCCTCTCCGTCCTCGGTTCCCTGTCCGCGCTCTCCGTTTTGGCTCTGTTCCAGCAGGTCAACGTCTTTTCACAATCGGTGGTCACGCTGCTCGGCCTCGGGCTGGCCATCGACTACGGCCTGTTCATGGTCTCGCGCTTCCGCGAGGAGCTAGCTAAGGGCCGCGACGTGGAGCAGGCCGTGGCCACAACCACCGCCACGGCCGGCAAGACGGTGTTTTTCTCCGCGCTTATGGTGGGCGTCGCCCTCTCCGGCCTGCTCATGTTCCCCCAGGCATTCCTCAAGTCGGTCGCGTACGGCGCCATCAGCGCCGTCGTCCTCGCCGCGCTGATCTCGGTGTCCATGCTCCCGTCGTTGTTCGGCCTGCTGGGCCGCAACATCGACAGGTGGTCGGTCCGCCGGCGCCGCCCGGGCACCGCTGATACCTCCACCAGCACGTGGTACAAGATCCCGCAGTGGTCCATCACGCACTCCCGTCTCGTCGTCACCGGCATGTCTGTGCTGCTCATCGGGCTGACTGTACCGATCATCGGCATTACCTTTGGCGGTATCAACGAGTCTTACCTCCCGCCGACCCAAGCAACCCGCCAAGCCCAAGACGAGTTCAACGAGACGTTCCCCGCTTTCCGCACCGATCCAGTCAAGCTCGTCGTCACGGGGGCCGACAACAGCCAGCTTGTCGACGTCGTCGTGCAGGCGCGCCAGATCCAGGGCCTCGCCTCGCCTCTCGCCCCGTCCCACCCGACGCACAACGGCACGACAATCCTTTCGGCGCCGCTGGCGGACCGCGACGGCGGGGCTGACGTCGTCAAGCAAATGCGCGCGATCACAGCCCCCGAGGGCGTCGAACTCTACGTCTCCGGCACCCCCGCGATGGAGGTCGAATCGATCGAGGCCCTGCTGGCAAAGCTGCCGTGGATGGCGCTCTACATGGTGGTCGCCACCTTCATCCTCATGGCCTTGCTGTTTGGCTCGCTGATTCTGCCGGCCAAGGCGGTCATCATGAACGTGCTGGGCATCGGCGCGACGCTGGGATTCCTCACCGCCATGTTCGTCGACGGGCTGGGGGCCGGGGCGCTCAACTTCACGCCCGGGCCACTCATGAGCCCCGTGCTCGTGCTCATCGTCGCCATTTTGTACGGCCTTTCCACGGATTACGAGGTCTTCCTCGTCTCCCGGATGGTCGAGGCGCGGGAGAAGAACGCGACAACCGACGAGGCAATTAAGTACGGCACGGCGCACACCGGCGGGATCATCACAGCCGCCGCGGCCATCATGATCGTCGTCGCAGCTGCGTTTGCCATGAGCGACATCGTGATGATGAAGTACATCGCCTTCGGCATGATTTTCTCGCTCGCCCTCGACGCCACGATCATCCGTCTCCTCCTCGTCCCCGCGGTCATGCACCTGCTCCGCGAGGACAACTGGTGGGCGCCTCGCTGGGTGACGCGGATCTCGCGCCACCTCGGAGACACCTCCGAGCCCAGCGTGGCTCCCCCGCCGGAGACCCACCCGCGGACGGGAGAGATCTCAATCGCCGACGCCGTCCCCGACGCGCGGCACATTCGCTCCGGCATCACCGTCGCCGAGGACTCGGAGCTCATCCCCTTTGACGAGCTCATGAGGCGCCTTCAGCGGCAGAAACCCCGCGAGATTGAGTGAGTTTGATTAAGCAGCAAGGGCGCTCCTGGGTGAGGTGGCTCGCCCCGCTAATCGCCCTGTGCGTGGCTCTGCTCCTTTTTCGGGAGAAGCTGCCTTTCCTCGGGGGAGCCTGGCGCGCCCTGCTTTCGGCCGCGCCCGGCCCGGTTCTCGCGTCTGTGGCGACGGCGCTGTTGGCGATCCTAGCCATGGCCAGTGTCATGCAGGTGCTGATGAACGCAGAGGGGCGGATCGTCGGGATCGGGCCGTGCCTGGCCCTGACGCTGTCCTCGAATGCCTGGTCGACGACGATCCCTGGTGGTCCCGCGATCGCCGCGTGGCTCACCTTCCGCGTCCACAGGTCGTGGGGAGCCTCCCCCGGCCTATGCGGCTGGTTCATCGTCATCTCCGGTGCGCTGTCGACGGTGTGGCTCGTGGTAGTCGGGGTAGCGTCGATCGTGTTCTTGGGCGCCCACCTGTCCGTGTGGTCCCTCCTTACCTCGCTGGCCATCGCCCTTGGCTCCGCAGGGGCAGTGCTGTGGGCAGCCCTTCACCCGGGCCCGCTGCGCTCGCTGGCTTCCCGCGCCCCCGCGCGCTTCCGCGGCAGCCTGCTTAAGCTCGTCGACCAAGTAGCGGCCATCCGCCCGCCCGCGTACACCTACGTCCTAGCCGCGACAGGTTCGCTGCTGAACCTTCTCATTGACGTTGTCACACTCTATCTCGCGGTGTGGGCAGTTACGAGCAGCCCGCCCGGCTTGTCCCCCGCGCCCGACCACACAACGGTGGCGGGGGTCACCCTGGCCTACCTCATGACCAAGCTCGCCGGCACTGCTCAGGTCACCCCGGGAGGGCTCGGAACGGTCGAGGCCGCAGCAGCGGGCACGCTCGTCGCCGCGGGCATGACGCTTGTCGACGCCACCGCCGCCGCCCTCATCTACCGCCTTGTGTCCTTCGCGCTGATTACAACCTGCGGCTGGGTCGTCTACGGGGTGCGCTACGCAGGGCAGGGATTTCTTCTAGGGCGGCCCTCCTACGACAGTTAGGGCGACAGTTAGGGCGACAGTTAGGGCCCCATGTCCAGCTCGTGTTCTAAGGTCGAGGCATGATCAAGAAAAGTTACGCCATCGCCGCCGACTTCACGGCGATGGCTGCCTTCGCCCTCCTCGCCCGCGCCGCGCACCGCTCCGAGGAGCTGCCCTTCAGCCTCTCGGGTTGGGTTGAGACCTTCCTCCCCTTCGCCGCGGGCGTCGCCCTCGCCTGGCTCGTCTTCCGGCGCGACCGCGGCTGGCTCACCTGGCTCATCACCCTCGTCGTCGGCTTGGTCATTTGGAGCTTGTACCGCGACAAGCTGCCCCACTGGTCCTTCATTGTCGTGGCGTCGTCAATGTCAGCGCTGCTCATGCTCGGGTGGCGCGGAGTAGCTCGGGTGGCGCTTTCCCGTCGCTAAGAGCGAACCCGGTTCGGGGCAGGAAAAAGGGGCGAACCCCAGTGAGGGATTCGCCCCAGCGGCGGGCCGCTAACTTAGCGCGGGAAGCTCGATCCCCAGCTGTAGAGCGGATCCCGGGAAAACAGGCCGCCGAAGAACCACACGATGTAGTTGAAGATTTCGCCGGTGATATCGAGGACGCTGGAAAGCATACGCAAAAACCTTTCTGGTCAAGGCGGGTGAAGCTAGTACTCTCCACTACATCGGTGGGCACCCGCCCGCGCGTTACAACGGCGCGATGCTGTGCTTCTTCGGAATCTCCTGCTCGCTCTTGGTGGACAGCTGGCGCAGGGCACGTCGTAAAGCGATGCGGGTGCGCGATGGCTCGATGAGCGCGTCGATGTAACCCCGCTCAGCCGCAACATACGGCGAGGTCATGTTCTCGTCGTAGAAGTCCATAAACATCTTCTTCATCGCCTCGCGCTGAACCGGGTCCTCGATCGCGGCGAGCTGCTTGCCCTGGATCATCACCACGGCCGCGGCCGAGCCCATCACGGCGATCTGGGCCGTCGGCCAGGCCAGGTTGATATCCCCGGAGAGGTTCTTCGAACCCATCACGGCGTACGCACCGCCATAGGCCTTGCGGACGATGAGGGAGACCTTCGGCACGGTGGCCTCCACCACCGCGAAGGCGAACTTCGCGCCGCGGTGGATTAAGCCCTGGCGCTCCTGTTCGACGCCCGGAAGGTAGCCGGGCGTGTCCACGACGAAGACAAGCGGGATGTTGTAAGCGTCGCAGGTTCGGATGAAGCGGGCGCCCTTGTCGGCGGCATCGGCGTCAATACACCCCGCGTAGTGCATCGGGTTATTGGCTACGAACCCGACCGTCTTGCCGTCGATGCGCCCAAACGCGCAGATCAAGTTCTCGGCGTAGTTGGCCTGGATCTCGATGAGCTCGTCGTCGTCGCCGAGCTGGGAGAGAAGATCACGCATGTCGTAACCCGCATTGGTGTCATCGGGCATGAACGCATCGAGCTCGGTATCGTCCAAGTCCTCGTCCGCAGGTGCCCACGCAACGGGGGCCTCGTCGAACGTCGAGATAGGCAGGTGGGCGAGGAGATCGCGCACGTACTCAAACGCCTCCTCCTCCGTCGCCACTACCGCTTGGACGTTGCCCGACTGCTCCTGGATCCGCGCGCCCCCGAGCTCTGCGGAGGAGATGTCCTCGCCCGTCACCTCGCGGATCACGTTCGGACCAGTCACGTACATCTCGCTCTGGCCGTCAACGGCCACAACGAAGTCGGTGGTCACCGGCGCGTACACCGCGCCACCCGCGGACTTGCCCAGCATGATGGAAATCTGCGGAGAGCGGCCCGAAATGGGCAGCTGGCGGCGCGCGATCTCCGAGTACATCGCCAGCGAGGTCACTGCGTCCTGGATGCGGGCGCCGCCGGAGTCCTGGATACCGATGACGGGGCACCCGATCTTGATCGCCATGTCCATCACCTCGGTCACCTTGCGTCCGAACGTGACACCCACGGAACCGCCGTAGACGGTCTTGTCGTGGGCATAGATGGCCACGGGTCGGCCGTCTATGCGCCCGTACCCGGTGACCACTCCGTCGGAATAGACCGCATCCGGGTCGCCCGGCGTGCGGGCCAGGGCGCCAATCTCTACGAAGGTCCCTTCGTCGAGGAGGGCGTTGATGCGCTCGCGCGGGGTGGTCTGGCCGGCGTCGTCGCGGCGCTTGCGGGCGCGCTCCGACCCCGGGTCCTGAGCCTTTTCCAGCCGGGCGCGCAGATCAGCGAGCTTAGAGGCTGTCGACATTGTCAATCCATTCGTTCATCCGAGTACCCACGATCCCCACCGCAGGCTCGTCCACCACCGCGAGGTGATCCCCCGGCAGGTGAACGATCTCCAAATCGTCCACGATAGCGCCCCAGCCGCCGTCCTCGTCAATGTCCGCGTACGCGGGCTCGAGGATGATGGCGCCGTCATGCATCCGCTCGGAACGGAAGAGCAGCACGGGCGCATGGACGTCCACCCACCGCGCGAAATCCAGATTGTTCAGGATCCGGTTGTCCACAAACGACGCGCGCTGGTGCTCAAGCACACCCGCGGCCAGGCCGTGCTCGGAGGCGTCAGTGGTGGCGAGGAACTCCGCGAGCACACTCAAGACGGCGTCCTCACCCGCAGATTCCAGCAGGTCGTAGGGCACCGGGAAGTCGAGCCCGTACGTGTCCTTCGCAAACGCCTCGTAGCGCTCCCACCGCCGCCTCGTCTCCTCCGGCGTGTCGGGGGCAGGATGGGACGGCCGAGTGGTGTCCAGCAGGGCGATGAACGCCACCTTGCCATCACCGAGCAACCGCGCGACTTCGTAGGCCAACGCGCCGCCAAAGGACCAACCGGCAAGAACAACGGGGCGTCCGGCAGACAACCGCTCGATGTCATCGACGTACGCGCGCGCCCTCTCCTCCAGGCTCCCCTCGAGTCGCTCGACACCGTACACAGGCACGTCGTCCGCCAAGCGCCGCGCGAGCGGCTGGTAGACGGAGCTCGACCCGCCAGCAGGGTGGAAGACAAAGACACTCGGCTTGTCGACGCCCTCTTGCCGCTCCCGGAACACGCGAATGTTGCCATCAACGGGCGTCTCCAGCCCCTCGCGGACCAGATTGGCCAGGGGTTCCAGCGTCTCGGCGTTTAACACGTCCTGCGCGGAGATATCGACGCCAGAGCGTTCCTGCAGGTGGGTGGCGATGCCCTCCGCCTGTTCCGGCGTGATGCTGTCAAGCGGAGAGGTCACACCCGCAGCAGCGGCGCCGGCGTATTTGGCCCACGTGCCAAACACCACCCGCTCCGCCGCGTCGCGGGGGGCAACGCCCACACCACGTGACGGTGTCGCAGCGGCAGCCGGGTCCCTCGTCTCCGAATTGTAGGGCAGCGGCTGCGGCGCATCCTCGCGTCCGGCGACGGCATCCTCGACGATGCGGATGACCTCGGCCACAGAGGCGTCGCGAATTGCCTGGACCTGAAGCGGGGGGATCTGGAAGTCGTTCTCCACGCGGTTTTTAATCCGCATCCCCATCAGAGAATCGAGGCCGAGGTCGAGAAGCGGCAGCTCATCGGGCAGGTCCGCGACGTCGTAGCCCATCGAATCGGAGACGATCGCGCGGAGGCGCTGCTCCACGGTCTCGGTCTCGGGGTCCCAGCGTGAGGCCTTGTCCTGCTCATCGAGGGCACCGGCGAGAAGCGGAGCTGGGGAGTCTTTCTCATCCTGCTCTTCCCGCTCAGCCTGGCTCGGCCCGTCCAGCTCGAGCGCGGTAGCAAAGCCTTCGACGAGGAGTTCGCGGCCCGCATACACCGTGATGGATGCGCCGCCGAGCGAGGTCGCAGCAACGACCGTGATCTCACCGTCGGCGGGCAGGCTTGCGTGTTCCTGCGTTGCGACGACCCGGGAGCCCGGCGCGACATCCGAGGCCACGGCCTCCAGCACTTGGTGCGGGCTGAAAACCTGGTCCGCGCGTGCCGAGTAGGCGACGGTACCGTCGGGCAGCGACACCTTCGAGCCCAGCAAAGCAGTGGGCGCCGACGACGGGCGCGCGTCCGTCCACAATCTCGAGCGCTTGAACGGGGTGGACGGAGCTTCGATGACCTTCCCGGGCCCGTAGAAGCCGGTGAAATCGACCTGCGTGCCACGGACGTACAGCTTGGCGGCGAGGTCCACCAGTGACTCGACCTCGTCAACCTTGCGCTTCGTGGTGAAGAGGAGCTGCGCGTCGGGCTTGCCCAGGGCGAACGCCGTGTTCATCACCCCCATCAGCGCGACCGGGTTCGGGGTGATCTCCACCATGGTGGTGTGCCCCGTGGCGAACGCCGCTTCGGTGGCGTCTTGGAAGTAGACGGGCTGGCGGGTCATGCGCAGGAAGTAGTCGGCGTTATGGACGATCTGCCCCGGCTGGTAGACCACCCCCCGGTCGACCGAGCTGAACAGGGGGACGCGCAATGGCTGCGGTTCGAGGCCAGCGAGTTCCGCACCGAGTTCGCCCATGATCGGGTCGAGCATGCTCGTGTGACCCGCCCCGCGAACGTTGAGCTTGCGGGCAAACTTTTCCTGCTTTTCCAGCTCGGCCACGATGATGTCGACCGCCGCGGCGGGGCCGCCGATGGTGGTCATTCCCGGGCCTGAATAGACGGCCGGCTCCGCACCCTGCGCCTCCGGATGCTCGGCGATGAAGTCAGCGAGCTCCTCTCGGCCCAGCTCCACAACCGCCATCGCACCCTCAGCGTCAGTGCCGGCGACGAACTCTTCCCCCTCGCTCATCAGGCGGGCACGGTGGCAGGCGATCATGATCGCATCGCGTGCGCTGATCCCGCCGGCGCCGTAGGCCGCGCCCATCTCCCCCATCGACATTCCCATCGTGGCGGCGGGCGTGATGCCCAGCGATGCAAGAAGGTCCGTCTGCGCGATCTGGATCGCGGTGATGGTGACCTGCCCCGTCTGGGTGTCGTACGTTTGCTCGTCGTCGCGGATGAGGTCGAGCATCGACCACCCGGCCTCGAACTGGACGTACTGGTCGAGCTCTTCCATCCGGCTGGCGAAGAGTGGGGAAACGCGGAGGAGCTCCTTCGCCATGAGGCGGTGTTGGGAGCCAAAACCGGAGTAGACGAACACCGGCCCGCGGGCGTCGGGCGCATCAGCCACAGCGATGCCGGGGGCCACCTTGCCCTCGGCGACGCGTTCCAAGCGAGCGACCGCCTGTTCGACGTTCTCCGCTAGGACCACGGCGGTGGAGCGGCCGTGGTTGTGCTTAGCCAGCGAGCGGGCAACCGGCACGAGATCGGAATCGGGACGGCCACGGAGGAAGGAGGCGAGCGTTTCGGCCGCGGCACGCCGGCGGGAGGGCACGTGGCCCGATACCGGCAGCGCAACGGCGGAGCCGCCCGTCAACTCCCCGGGAGTAGGGGCCGGCGCGGCGTCGTATTCGGATGCGTCGAAATCCGCTAGGACGAGGTGCGCGTTTGTTCCGCCGAAGCCGAACCCGGACACGCCCGCGATGCGACGGCCCGAATAACGCGGCCATTCGCGGGGATCGTCCACAACCTCGACGTGGGCGGCGTCGAAGTCAACGTGCTCGTTTGGCGCGACGTAGTTTGCGGAGGCGGGGATCGTGTCGTGCTTGAGCGCCTCGAGCACCTTGATCACCCCGACCACGCCCGCCGCGGATTCAGAGTGCCCCACGGTGGACTTCGCCGAGCCGAGCAACAGCGGGGTGGCATTGTCTCGTCCCGCCCCGAGCACCGCTCCGAGGGCGTTGGCCTCAATCGGGTCGCCCAGCAGCGTGCCCGTGCCGTGGGCTTCGACGAGGTCGACCTGCGTCGGGTCAACGTCGGCGTCGGCGTAGGCCCGCTCCAGCACATCAATCTGCGCATCCGGGTTCGGCGCGGTGAGGCCATTGGAATGGCCGTCCGAGTTGGTCGCGGACCCCTTGATAACGGCAAGAATGGTGTCCCCATCCGCCATCGCATCTTCCACCCGCTTCAGTACGAGGAGACCGGCGGCTTCGGAGCGCACAATGCCATCGGCGTCGTTCGAGAACGCGTGGATCTTGCTCGTGGGCGAAATGACCCCCAGCTCCGCGAACATGAGCGAGCCAAAGGGGCTGGCCATGACGTTCACACCGCCGGCGAGGGCAACGTCAGCTTCACCGTCGCGCAGGGCACGCACGGCGTGGTGTACGGATACGAGCGACGCAGAGCAGGCGGTGTCGACGCTCAGCGAGGGGCCGCGGAAGTCGAACGCATAGGAGATGCGGTTCGGGATAATCGAGCTGGCCGCCCCCGTTAATGCGTAGGGGTGGGCCTGCGAGGGGTCGCCCGCCAGCAGCATGCCGTAGTCGTTGTTCGAGGAGCCGACGAACACGCCCACCGACTCCCCGCGCAGCGAGTTAGCGGGAATGTGCGCGTTTTCCAGCGCCTCCCACGCCAGCTCCAGCATGATGCGCTGCTGCGGGTCCATATTAACCGCTTCAAGCGGCGACAGACCGAAAAACTCGTTATCGAAAGACTCGATGTCGGCGAGGTACCCGCCGTCGACGTTGGTCCGAGACAGTCGCTCCCGGATTACGTCGTCACCGTCGTATTCGGACCAGCGACCGGGGGGCAGGGGGCCGATGGCCACGGTGCCGTCGATAAGCAATTGCCAAAATTCATCGTTGTTCTTCGCCCCAGGAAAGCGGCCGGCAGAACCGATGATTGCGATGTCATGAGTTGCAGGGGACGCAGATGCGTGTCGACGCCACACCGCCCTCGGCCCGGGCTCCGGGGCCGTCAGCGCAGACGCAATGGCCTCAATCGTGGGGTATTGGTAGGCAACGGACGGGTCGATGCGACGTCCGAGGAGGCTCTCCAGCTCGCCGGAGAGGACGACTGCGTCGCGGGAAGACAAGCCGAACAATTCGAGCGGCTTCGCCGGGTCGACCTCGCCGATTTCCACACCGGTCGTGTCGGCCACCCATTTCCTCAGCCATTCGCTTAGCTCGTTTTCATTCATAGCAATCCAAAGTATCGTTCCCGGCCGGCTCGGCGTTAGCGGTTGTCGCGTTCGAGGAAGTTCTTCATGTTCACGCGGCGGGCGATCTTGCCCGAGGAGGACCGCGCAACGCCGCCATGCGGGTAGAACTCGATGACGTGCGGCGCCACGCCGTGGGTGTTGGTGACGGCTGCGCGGATCGCGTCCTCCGCGGCCTTGTCCCCGTCCTCCGGCATCCCGTCAGCGCGCTCGGCGAAGATGATGAGCCGCTCCACGTCCTCCCCGGGGACAGCGAAGGCCGCCACGGAATCGGGGCGGACGTGAGCTGTCGCATCCTGCACCGTGGCCTCGATGTCCTGCGGGTAGTGGTTGCGCCCGGCGACGACGACGAGGTCTTTCACCCTTCCGGTGATGTACACGTGCCCGTTGACGTACGCCCCCAGGTCACCGGTGGCCAGCCAGTTGTCCTTGGGCAAGCCCTCCTGAATCGTCTGCCCGATCGTGTTCGCGAAGGACTCGCGCGTTTCTTCCTCCCGGTCGAGGTAACCCCTGGCGACGTTGGCACCGTGAACCCACAGCTCGCCGACTACCCCGTCCGGAACCTCGTTTTTGGTCTCTGGGTCCACCACCGCAAAGTCCATCCATCGGACCGGCTGGCCGACAGCCGCCACGGGGAGGCCGTTCTCGGACTCGACGGCGCGCCCCTGCGCCAGCTCCTCGCGGTCGAATGCCGTGAACTTGGGGCGCTCGGGGGATTGCTCCAGCGCCACGATGAGGGTGGCCTCGGCGAGACCGTAACCGGGGCGGATGGCCTCGCGGCGGAAACCGTAAGGGCCTAAGACCTCAACAAAGGTGTCCACGCCGGTCTTCGTCACCGACTCCGAGCCGATGATAAGTCCCTCGACGGCGGAGAGGTCGATGTTGTCCTCGTCCGTGATGTTGGCGTAGCGGGCCGCTAGATCCAGCGCGAAGTTCGGCATCACGGAGTAGACGTGGATGTCGTCTGGGTCGTCGGCGCGACGGGACAATTGCTTGACGTACCGCTTCGGCTGCTGGACGAAGTCGCGCGGCGCCATCAATTCAATCTCGTTGCCGATGACCACCAACAGCATCGCTACGATGATGCCCATGTCGTGGTGCAGCGGCAGCCACAGCGCACCTCGCAGCGGGTACTCCAGCTGCGCCGCGGTGTATATCTGGATGACGTTTGTCACGACGGATTCGTTGGTCAGCACCACGCCAGCCGGCATGCGCGTCGAACCCGAGGTGTATTGCAGGAACGCGGTTTCGTTTGCCGTATCCGTGCCCTCCGGGGTTTCCAGGGGGACCCAGGAATCGGCGAGAGAATCCGGCAGGGAGTCCACGGCGATGATGCGGGGCCGCTGGGATGATGGCAGGTCGGCGAAGAAACTCCGCACCGCGGGCGCCCCGGCCTTATTGGTCAGGACGGTCGTCGCGCCGGAGTCCCCCATGACGGCACGGAGGTGGTCTCCGTGGCCCGGCTCATTCGGGTCGTACAACGGGATGGGCACCTGGCCGGCATACATTGCACCCATGAAGGAAAACAGGTACTCGGGAGAGTTCGGGGCGAGGACGGCCACGCGGTCGCCCGGCTGCCCGACCTGCATCAAGCGGGCCGCGACTGCCTTAACGCGCGTGTTGACCTCCCTGCGCGTGTAGACGACCTGCTCACCCTCTGCGCTGGAAGAGTAGTCCCAGTAGCGGATGTTCGTCTCATCCAGCTGTCCCATCTGGGCGCCCATGAAGTGCAGCATTTCGGCGAGTGCCGGAATGGTGAAGTTGTGGGGCAGCGCGATGTTGCCGTCGTCGTCGATGAAGCGCTGGATAATGACGTTGAGATCCATAGAACTCCTTAAGTAGAGAAACTTTGTGAGTGGAAAATTCTACCAGGGGCCTATCGGGCCTCGATGACGCTGCGCGCCCATTGCACTGTCCAGTCGCTGGCAGTTGTCCCCTCAATGACACCCGGATTTGTTGCGTACTGGGCATGGTTTCCGTTGGCCAGGAGGAGGTCACCGGCACGCGCCACGAGGGTACCGACATCCTGGGGGGCATCGCAGACGGAATCGTTCGGCGCACAGATCTCGTACGCGCGGTCCGCCACCTCTCCGAACCCACCCGGCCGAGCACCCGTCATCGTCGCACCCGGCGTGACGGCCTGAACAACGCCGTTGAGGGGCTGCAACGCGATTTCCGCGCCCACGCCCGCGACCGCCACCCCGGGGTTGATGCCCACGCCGGTCTCACGGCGGCCGTCGGCAATGATGACAGCCCCGAGCAGGCGCTCCGGTGTCACCGCGTTCTGGCGGGTGCCGATCTGGTTCGCGATGTCGCCTGCGATCACAGCACCCTGCGAGAATCCCGCGACAATGAACTTCGTGCTCTTGCAGGTGTCTGCCACGTACTTCAGCTCGGCATTCGCGCGAGCCAGACCCTCGGCGCGCGAATCGTCATAGGTCATCTCAGCGCGGCCGGCTTTGGTCTGGATGTTGCGGAATTGGGCCGTGTACGGGGTCGTCCAGACCCGCACGCGGTCGATCGGGTACTGCTGCTGTAGCGGGCCCGTGATCGAGAGCATGAAAGACAACGGGTTCGCCTGCGGGTTAAACGGGTCATCGTTGGCCGCCGACTCCCACGTCCCGGGAATGGAGACGACCTCGACGGCCGGGCACCAGTCCGGTTCGCTCGGAGGCAGAATTTCCGACGGCAGCGAGATGGGCGGTTCACCACCCGGCAAAGGGGCCTGCCCCCGCTGCCACTGGGCGATACCGACGCCGATGACAGCGATGATGACGATGACTGCGCCTACCAGAAGCGACTTGCGCATCTATCTCCTTAGCACAGGTGGGCGCGCGCAGTGGCGTCGATAAGCGAGGCTGCTGCGGCCGCGTCCATGGTGGTGCGACCCTGCTCTCCCAGCTGTCCCGCTACTGCGTCGCGTGTGACGGTCGTACCCCCGCAGATGCTATAACCCGTTGCTGTGAGCTGGTCTTCAATTCCGTCGACGTTGACTCCTTTATCCCTGACCTCCGTGAGGTAGGCCCGCTCCTTGTCTGAGAGGTACGACAGCTCGTTAGGAGCCGAGGTCACTTCTCGGGCCGGCGCGTCCGCAGCAGGGGACGACGTCGCAGCGGTTGCGGTGGCCGTGTGCGTCGCCGTCGTCGTCGGCACCGAGCTTGTCGACGTCACCGAGGACGTCACCGAGGACGTCACCGCGGATGGTGCGGAGGACGTGGACGTGACATCGGAGCTGTCGACTGTCTCTCCGCCACAGGCCGCAAGACCGGCAGCCGCGACCACGAGCGCCGCGGCGCATGCTGCTCGCTTCATACTTAACGAACCTCCTCAGCCTTTCCGTTGACCGACCGGATCGTGCCGTTCTGGAAGGTGATCTGCGCGTTGCCCGTAGCGGCCGTCTGGTCCGAGGTGGGCCAACCGAGGTGGCCCTGCTCCCATCGGTCCTCGCCCCACTTGTTGAAGATTCCGCCGTAGTAGATCACGTGCGCGCCCGTGGCCGGAGAGAAGTAAATGTTGCCGTGCTCGAACTCTTGGAAGAACCCGCCGTTAATTGCGATCTCCTCGCCCCTCGGGTAGCCAAGGGCGGATTTCGCCGTACCCAACTCGCCGTACTTCGCGGCGATGGCGCCGTGCACGTAGTTATTGGTGCCGTTCGGGTTGCGCGTCAGGTACCCGCCCTGGAACTTCTGTACGAGGCCCTGGCCGATCGCCTCAGCTTCGGCCACGGGGTACTTCAGGTGGCCCGCCTCCCAACCGTTGGTGCCCCACTTGGTGACCATGTCCGCCGGGATAGCGATCGCACCCGTGCCCGGCGTCCAGTAGATCGAACCGCGTTCGAAGTGAACGAAACGGCCGATCCCATCAGGAGTTGCCGTCTCCCCGGTGCGGGGGAAGCCGAGCCATCCGCCCGCACTGCCCAGCGCATTGTACTTCGCCAAAATCGCACCAAAGAGCGCGTGCGCTCCGGTGGACGGGGACCAGTAGGCCTGGCCACCACGGAAGTCCTCGGCCTTGCCACCGGCCACGTCGTACTCGTTATTAACGCAGGTGCCGATGATGCCGCCCTTGGTCACGTCGGCAATCGCACCGATGGGCAAGCAGTCGCTGCCACGGTCGGCACCGGAGAGCTTGAACGCGTTGGCAATGTACGGCCACGCCTGCGTCATCTCGAACTGCCAGTACGGCCATGCGTGGACGCCGGAAGGGCGGAATTGAACGATGGGATTAACACCCGCGCGGTTGGCATAATCGACGAAGGTCTGCGTGGACATACGCGAAATGACCTCCAAGCCCACACCGGCCGGGCTCGCCGCCGCCTGGGCGACGGAGTCCGGCGAGCCGAAGTCGTCACGCCCAGAACCGGAGGAGACGTAGACCGTCATGTTCTTCAGGCTCTCTACGCCATACTTCGGATCGTGGTCGATCCAATCCTGCGAGCCCGGCTGTCCCCACATCGCCTCGGAGTGGTATCCGCCGGCGTCCAACTGTGCCGCCTGAATTGCCTGCGGCATACCGGGAGTCGTCGTGTCCAGGTAACCAGAGAGGGATCCGACGAAGGTGAACAGCCCGGGGTTGCGCTCCGCCAGGTTCACGGCGGCGGTGCCGCCCATGGACAGGCCGACCACCGCGCGGGTGTTGTTAGAGCGGAATTTGTTCTGCAGCACCGGGATGAGCTCGCGGGTGAGGAAGGTCTCCCACTTGTAGTTCTTCCCGTTGTCAGGGCGCTGCCAGTCGGAGTAGAAGGAGGACTCCCCGCCCACCGGGAGGATGACGTTGACATTCTTGTCCGCGTAGAACTGCTCGATGTTCGTCTCAATCGTCCAGCCGTTTTCGTCGTCGCGCGCACGCAGGCCGTCGAGGGCCCACACCTCGGGGAAGGTCGCTGTCGGCTTGGAGTGCCAATCCCGCGCGAGGAGAATCTGCACCTGCATCAACTGCTCGGGCATGGCAGCGGAGCGGATGAACACCGCGACGCGGCGGCTGCTCAACCAATCGACGCGCTCCACGGACACGCCCTCGGGAAGGCCGGCAATCTGCGGGTTCGACTCTGTCTCCACTGGCGTGCGCACCGGCGGGTCCGAGGGGCGGATGTTATCAGAAAACCCGCCAAAGCTGCTTTGCGCTACAGCGGGGACTGACGTCAGGCCAGCGACAAAGGCCGTGGGGATAGCGGCGGCCGCGATCCAGGCACGGCGGGCGGTCGGGTGTCCGAGACGGGGAACTCGCATTGGTTTCTGCCTTCTCCTGATGATGAATCGGTCGGTGCGGAATGCTGTGGTGCGCTTCTAAACACACGTACGGTAGCCGTATCGACGGTCACATGCGTAACGTTACGATTCCTAAAGGTTAAGTTTCGCTTTAGACTTTACTGGGAGCCACGCCGTAAATCTAGAGATCGTGTTTACGGGCAATCACGTCCAGCATGACCTGCAGCGGGACGAGGCGAGACAGAGGGAAGGCCACCCCAGCTAGTGAACCGCAGGCGTAGTGCGGCTTCGGCCACTTCGCCTGCACCGGCTTCACAATCTCCCGCGCGACGCGCTCGGCGCTGATTCCGTTACGCTCATTCGCGTCAAGTTTGGTCAGCATGCGGTCGAACTCGCGGGCGTAGGGCCCTCTCTTATCGACGTATTTAGTGCGGCGAGCCGATAAACCGGTGGCGATGGCCCCCGGCTCAACAACGGAGACCCCGATGTTAAAGGGTTTCAGCTCGCGGCGAGCCGCCAGCGCGAACCCCTTGATCGCCGCCTTGGACGCCACGTAGCTCGAGCGGTACGCCAGCGGGAAGCTGCCCAGCATCGAACCGACCATGACGATTCGCCCCCGCCCGGCTTGGCGCATTGCTGGAAGGAGTCGTTGCGTGAGATCCACGTGGCCGATGACATTGACCTGGAAGAGGCGCTCGATAGCGTCGCGCGGCAGCTCTTCAAACGGGCCGGACTGCGACTCACCCGCGTTATTGATCACAACCTCGGGCACTCCACGGCACAGGATTTCCTCGGCGCATCGGCGGATTGATACCGGATCCCCCAGATCCAGCGCGACGTAGTCGACCCCCGGAATAGGATCGGTAACAGTCGCCGGGTCTCGGGTCGTTCCGATCACGCGAAAGCTCGTGGCCAGCGCGCGCGCCGTCGCCGCGCCGATCCCCGACGTAGCGCCGGAGACGACCGCGAGCGGAGCTTTCGCACCTGTCACCCGGCTGCCCCCGTTACCAGGCGCCCATGACATCAAGAACGCGGCCTTTGGTCTCTTCGAGCTGGCTGCCGAACTGCTCCCAGTTGTGAATCCCGGTCGGAGTGTAGACCTCGGTGAAGTTGATCCCCGAGGCGCGAGCCTTCAGGCCCCACAGGCGGGTGATGAAGTTAGCGTAGCTCTCAAGCGCCACACCGGATGCGACGTGCTCAGGCAGGTAGTCCGCGTCCTGTGGGCCCGGCACCGCTGCACCCGCCGAGATGTAGACGTCGCTGTTGCGCAGGCCATCCATGTTGAGGAATGGGTCGTTCTCAAAGCGCCGCGGGCTCAGGAGGGGGCCGTACATCGCGTTCAGATTGTACATGCCACCGTCGAGAAGCGCCGCGCGGAAGGCGGTCTGGGAGCCGGGAAGCGTCGTGGCTAGGTAACCGGAGAAGGACATCACCTGGCGGAACTGGTCCGGGTGCTTCGCCGCGAGGTTCATCGCCGCGGTGCCGCCCATCGACAGGCCGAGGATGGAGTTGTTGCTACGCGACACACCGAAGTTCTGCTCGAGGTAGGCGGGCAGCTCCGAAGTGAGGAAGGTCTCCCACTTGTAAACGACCGGGTTGTTGAAGTCGTAGGTCGCGGGCGCTTCCCAGTCGGCGTAGAAGGACGAGGCGCCACCCACCGGCATCACGAGGGTGATGTTGGAGTCTTCGTAAATCTGAGCGGCGTTGACGTCGACCAACCATGCGTTGCTCTGCTCGGTGGCGCGCAACCCGTCGAGCATGTACAGGCCAGCGTTACCGCCGTTGGTGGCCGCAACGATCTGCACCGGGATGTTGCGCCCCGTCGCTTCCGACCATACGTCGCAGCGCTGCACCCAGTAGCCAGCTGCATCCCACTCGCATGTGCCGCTGTTATCAGGACGCAGCACATCCCGGTTCGCCGCTATTGCCTGCTGCGGAGCCGCGAGCAAACCAAGGGCCGTGGCGAGCATGACAAACAGCGCCACAAGGGCGCGTCGCATCGAAGATCGTGTGTTCACAAGTCCCCCTAAAGTCTTTTACCAGGCGAGAATTAACCAGAAGTTATCAAATTGTTGCACAAACCGCTACCTGCCGGCGCTCCACCCCACGTCTTCTCCCGCCTCAATGCGCTCCAGCGTGGAGGCGTCGAGGTAGGTCGCGGGGTCGTCGTCAAGCGTTAGCGTGCGGCCTTCTGTAAGTGCGTATCGCATGTTCTCGCCGAAACGTTTCAACGTCAGAGGATCGCGGTACGTGGAGATGAGCGCGGCGATGTCGGGGCTGCGCAGCGCCGCGCGGGCCTGCATCGCTTTCTCGCGGTCAACCCACGACGGGAGCTGGCTCAGGTCGGTGGCGCTGTCCGCTACCTGCCACTCCACCGCCAGCGACTTGTCGTGGCCCACGCGCCCCCCCTCTTCACGTGGCATGCGTGCCGCCAGAGGCGTGGCCAGGCCTACCGTGTCAAGCACGCGCGTTTCAAGCGAAGCGTTCTCCCCCGTCATCCCGAGGTTGATAAGGTACGCGGTGGCAGCCAGCTGGCTCAGGTCCGAGCCATCCGACTTCCGCGGGACGGTGAACCACCCGTACGTCTCCGGGTCCTCAGAGATGCGGGCTAGCATCATCTGTCCGGCATTGCTGGCGCGGGCGTCCGCCTCCTTATCCACCCAGTTATCCATCAGTTTGGAGCCCAGGAAATCCTGCGCCACGAGCGGCGGGTGCCCCGGTGTGCGGTTAGTTGCCATAGTCCAGAACTCGCGCTCGTCCACGATGTTGAGCTCCTCCGCGGTGAGCTCTCGAGTATTACCGGGCAAGGGGTGCCCGCGTTCAATCACGACTGCCGCCCACAATGCGAGGGCAATCACAGCCACGGCGGTGATCCGCCGGGCGGGAACGGCGGCCACAGGCAATAGGAGAGCAAAAAGCGGCAGGAGCAACATCCGCCCATGCATAAAGTCACCACCGACCCGAATGACATACAAGGTGTGCGCCAGCGCGCAGCCCACCGCGAGGAGCACAACAACAAGCGGACGCCCCAGCTCTCGCCCATTGGCCTGGGCAAAGAACCGCACACCCAGAACCGCGGCGACAAGCAAGGGCGCCCACAGGGCATACGGGCTCAGGAAATTCCACGCGTACGCAAACCCACGGCCCCACTCAGCCTCCGCGGCCGACTTCGCCACCGCCGTGTGCGGGGTAAGCAGACCGTAGTACCCCATGCGGAAAACTTCATAAGCAGCGGGCAGCGGCAGGCCCGACAGAAGGATGAGGCCGGCTTTCCGCAGGTCTCGGGGCGCGAGGAGGCTCGAGGTGAGCAGCACAACGATCGTTGCCGCGCCGTACAGGGCGAGCTCTGGGCGAACGAGCCAGGAGAGGCCAGACCAGAAAGCAAGCAGGTAGGCGACCTCACGTGAGGGTCGGCCGTGCCTGCGACGCGCGGTGACGGGGCGGTCCTCGAACGGCCGCGACCATGCGACGAGGAGCGCCCACCACGCGGCAAGCCAAAAGAGCGAAAGCCCCCATTCAAGGCCGGACGTGGCGAAGTCGCGCGCCGGTGGGAGCGCGAGGTAAATAATGGCACCGAAGGGAAGGACGGCGCCTCCCCAGAAGCGTCCCGCGCTCAGCGTCGATAGGACAACCGCCGCCACGGTCAAGAAGAGCGCGAGGGCGAGGGCGACGTACTCTAGGCGCGCGCCCGAGACCCATCCGACAACAGTGATTAGGTACTGCCACAGGGTGGACGTATTCGCTTCCACGCGCTCGCCCGCGTTGAAGACCGGGCCGTCGCCCGCCAGCACGTTGCGCACCGTGCGCAGCACGATCAGGCCATCGTCGCTCATCCAGCGACGCTGCCATCCTCCCCAAAGTGCGAAAACGCCCGCCACGGCTGCGGAGGCGTACAGCGAGAAGCGGGCGTTTTTAGTCACTCGGTTAGCTTAACCGGACAACGAGGGCATCACGTAGACCGCCATGGCAATGCAGAACATCCACGCCAGCGCGAGGAGTTGGAGCACGCGGTCTTCCAGGGCGATCTCGTCGGGCGCGCCACCGTGGCCGCCGTCGACCTTAGCCGCGTAGCGGAGAATCGCGATGACGAAGGGGACCATCGAAACCTGGTACCATATCGCAGCCGGCCCAGCGACGGCCGAGGAGAGCTGGAACCCCCACAGCGCGTAAGACATGACCACGGCCGTGGCCGAAAGGGTCCACACGAAGCGCAGGTAGGTGGCCGTGTAGCCTTCCAGGGCCTTGCGGATTTTCGCTCCGGTTTCCTCCGCCAGCTTGAGCTCGGCATAGCGCTTCCCGGAGGCCATGAAGAGCGACCCAAATGCTGCTACGAGGAGGAACCACTGGGACAGCTGGATGTCGGCGGCGACGCCACCGGCCATCGTGCGGAGCATGAACCCGGAGGACACCAGAGCAATATCGATGACCGGGATGTGCTTCCACCCGAAGCAGTAGCCCAGCTGCAGCGCAATATAGATGCCTATGACGCTGGCCAACGCCACGCCATCCGTGGCCAGCAGGGAGAGGGCAATGGCGGCGACGATCAGGACCGCCGCCATGCCGTAGGCCAGGTTCAGCGGGAGCATGCCGGAGGCGATGGGGCGGAACCGCTTCGTCGGGTGCTGCCGGTCCGACTCGATGTCCCGGGCGTCGTTGACAAGGTAGATCGCAGACGCGCCGAAACAGAACACGACGAAGGCGAGCGCGACGTCGGCAAGCGTGCGCCCGTTAAGCGCATCCATACCCGCAGCGAGGGGTGCGGCGAGGACGAGGACGTTCTTGACCCACTGCTTCGGCCGCAGACCCTTGATCATTGCGTCGGGCAGGTTCTTCGGCGGCGTCTTCGTGCGGGGGACGTCGACGCCCTCTGTGTGGGGCTCGGATTTGAGGAGCGGTTCCTGCGCTGAATGGTGCGGGTGGCTCACCGGGTCTCCTTCTCCACGTAGCTAGCGACACCGGCAACTCCGGCGCCGAGGGCAGCACCCGCGAGGGTATCCGTCGGGTAATGCACGCCAAGCACCATACGCGAAACCATCATGATCGGAACTCCGAGCAGCGGCCACGGCGAGCCGGTCATGCGCGAGATGATGACGGACGCGGCCGCCGTGTTCGTCGCGTGGGAGGAGGGAAACGACAGCTGGGAGGGCGTTTTCACGCCGATGTGCAGGCGCTTGTCGTGTGGGCGCGCACGCCGCACTATGCGCTTGATCACCACCGAGGCAGCGTGAGCGCTAAACGTGGCCACCCCAAGGGTCGCCCACTCGCGCCGCCTTGTCTTATCGACGATCCCGCCGACACCCGCCACCGCCAGCCAACCTAGGTCGTGCTCCCCAAAATGGCTCAGCGTCCGCGCCGTTGTGACGACCGCGGGGGTGTAGAGCGCATTCTGGACCGCAAGCAGAATCTCAACTTCACGCTTGCTCATCGAATACCTTTCCCCAGTTGGTGCGGCTGGTCAGCTCCGGAACCGCGGCGCGGTAGGCGCGGGTGAGCTCCGGCCAGCGGTGGCGGATGGCGTCGTGAAGATCCTTTGTTTCGTCGACGAGGTCGCCGCCAAGCTGCTTGTTGCGTTTGCGGAACGCCACCCCCGTGCCACCGGCGGTGGAGACGGTGGCGGAGTCGAGGCGTGCAAGAGTGTACCAGCGCGCCTCGTCGGCGGTGAGGTTGAGTTGCGGCGCCCCCCAATGCGAGCGGTCCTCGGTGCTGAGTTGGTGGCGCAGGGCTTTGAGGGCCCAGGGGATCTTCCTCACCTTTGCCAGCCTGCCGCCCACTTTTTTCGTCGGCACCCCCGGCGCACCCGTCGCGGGGGGTAGCTCCGCCGCGGATCCCACGATGACGGCGTCCGAGTAGTTCCTCCGGATCTCCTGGATGCGTGGCAGGCTTGTTTCGAGAACGTCGAAGAGCTGGTCAGGCCCGGACAGGAAGTCTTTGAAGGCTTCGATTTGAACGGCCATCGTCGAATACTCCATGCACGCGAGGTGCTTGTAGGTCGATTTCAGCATGTTGTTCAGGATGGCCTCGGGCCCGTGCCCCTCGTGGTAGAGGGCGGCGACGATGAGTCGGTTGCGGGTGTGGAAGTAGGCCTGCCAGTCGATCGCGTCGTCCTTGTCGGCCCAGGCCATGTGCCAGATGGCGATGCCGGGCCAGGTGACCGTCGGGAAGCCCGCAGCCTTAGCGCGCAGCGCGTATTCGGTGTCGTCCCACTTAATGAACAAGGGCAGGGGCAGGCCGCACTGCTCGGCGACGACGCGGGGGAACAAGTTCATCCACCAGCCGTTGTAGTCCACGTCGACGCGGCGGTGCAGGGCCCGCGAGGTGGTTGCGCTCGGATCGAGCTCCTCCTTGTCGGTGCCGGTGTACCCGAGGGGGTAGCGCGCAAAGTCGTGGTCGTAGACAGCGTGTTCCGCCGCACCCCACATGAACGTGCGCCGGTCGACCGCCTCGCCCGTGGTTCGCAGCTGGGCGCGATCCTGCAGGTTGAGCATCTGTCCGCCGATCAGAACCGGGGACGTTGCGTAGCGGGCAGCCTGGACGGCGCGCAGGATCGAGTCGGGCTCAATGGCGATGTCGTCGTCCATGTACAGGATGTACGGCGCCTCGGTGGATTCCAGCGCTTCGTACATGATGCGGGCGTACCCGCCGGAGCCGCCGAGGTTGCCCTGCGGGTAGATTCGGAGCCGCCCGTCGAGTTGGCGCTCCGCCTCCTCGAAGTCGGGCTCGTCCGCCGGGTGCTGGGTGCCCTGATCGGGCATAAGCACGTCGGTAATCGCCTCGAGGACAGTAGCGTCTTCTGCAAGGGCGCGAAGCGCGTTGACGGCGTCGCGCGGGCGGTTGAAGGTGGGAATGCCCACCGCGACCTTCTTGGGGAAGGGCCCGACCTGGGTACCGTCGGGAAGCGTCTGCGCCTGCGGGGGCTGGGCCGCGCACCACGCGGCGTTGGTGATAGCAACCTCCGTCTCCGCGGCGATGTCGAACCACAGCCACCCGCCGTCCTCGAAGTTGCGCAGCTCGAGGGGGATCTCCACGTGCTCGTCACGCGCCTCGACGTTGACCACGGAGATGCGCACGCCGTCGTGCTTGGAGCGGTAGACCGAAATGGTGGCCTCCCCCTCGACGTCGAGGGAGAGGATGACCCGGTCGAGCTGGGACCAGCGGCGCCAGTACGCAGCCGGGAAGGCGTTGAAGTAGGTCTGGAAGGACACCTCGGCGCCGGCCGGGATGCTCAGCCGGGTGCGGTCCGGCCAGCTCAAGCGCTGCTTGTTCTGCTCCGCCTCGATCAGGTAGAGCATCCGGACGTCGTGCGGTTCGCCCTTGCGGGGCATGAGAATGCGCTGCAGCACCTCGACTGCTGATTCGGCGTTCACAGATCTCTCTTTCGGGTTCGCGTACCTTCCTACGTTTTTAGACAGTAGTGCGCGCCGGCCGTGAACCTTCACCTCGACGCGGCTTTGCGGCGCCTACCCTGGGTGGCATGAGAGACCCCGCACCGAATTTCGTCGCCGGAGGCGCGCTCGTCGTCGTGGCCGTCGCCTGTTTCGCGTTCCTCGACGGCCCCACCGCGGTCTTCGCGGGCATCGCGGCGGCCGTGGGCGGCGCGGTCCTGCTCATCATGGGCACGCAGGGCGGGGCGCCCAAGCCCGAGCTTTACGACGACCCGCTCACCGACCCCGGCTACCAGCGCCCGAGCGACCGGGGCCTGGACGGCCCGCGCCGCAACACGGGAGGCGGACCTCCCCCGGCGCTACGAACGCTACTTGGAGCGCGTTGATCGGGTGAAGTCCGTCACCACGGTCCACCTGGGCTCGGAACAGGCGTTCCGCGGAGACGGCCATAGCATCGCCCGTGAGAATCTGCTCTCCGACCTGCGGGCTCAGCGCGGGGACGCATAGGACCCAGATGAGCCGCACCTGTACAGCTACACCACAGTTCTTTCCCCGTAAGCGAGCCGCCTTTTCCCCGACGCCGCCGTCTCGCGCCTCTGGGAAGACATGCTGCTTGCAGAGATGAAGACGAGTTTCCCCGCTCCTTTTACAGCCGCGCCCTGCTCGATACGCTGCACGCCCTCGAACAGGGCTCAGCCGCCAAAGATAGGTAGGCCGAAGGCCCTAGTTGTACCTCGCCATGACAATGCACCACGTGGCACCACGTGGCACCACGTGGAACAACGGCAGCCTCTGGCACGATCACCGTTTGTCTCGCATCTACCACCTATAGTCGCTGTATTGGCCTTCCGGTGGGTTTTTGGGTAACAGGTCAGCAATCGAGTCGATTTAGGAATCGGTGAGCGTCTGGAAGCGCGACATACGACCCGCTCACCTCCCCCAGTATGAGACCTGCCCTAGTGCCCGCGCTCCTGGTTGATCGGCTTGCCGTCGACGAAGTGGGGGCGCAGGTGGTTGTCGAACAGTGACAGCGCAGCGCCGATGGCCATGTGCATGTCCAGGTACTGGTAGGTGCCCAGGCGCCCGCCGAACAGGACGCCCTTGTCGCGGGATTCGGCGGCGGCGAGGCGTCGATAAGCGAGCAGCTTCTCGCGGTCCTCGGGCGTGTTGATCGGGTAGTAGACCTCGTCGTCCTCGCCGGCGAAGCGGGAGTACTCCTTGACGATGACCGTCTTGTCCTCCGGGTACTCGCTGCGCTCCGGGTGGAAGTGGCGGAACTCGTGGATGCGGGTGTAGGGCACGTCGGCGTCGTTGTAGTTCATCACGGGGGTGCCCTGAAAGTCGCCGGTGTCCAGGACTTCCTGTTGGAAGTCGAGGGTCCGCCAGCCGAGGCGCCCCTCGGAGTAGTTGAAGTAGCGGTCGAGGGGACCGGTGTAGACGACGGGGATTCCTTTGTAATTGTCACGCACGTCGAACCAGTCCGTGTTGAGCTGGACGTCGATGAGCTCGTGCGCCGCCATGTTCCCCAACCACGCCGCGTAGCCGTCAACGGGTAGGCCCTCATAGGTGTCGTTGAAGTAGCGGTTGTTGAAGGTGTAGCGCACGGGCAAGCGCGAAATGATCTCCGGGGGGAGATCGGTGGGGTCGGTCTGCCACTGCTTGGCGGTGTAGTGCTTGACGAAGGCCTCGTAGAGCGGCTTGCCGATGAGCGCGATGCCACGCTCCTCTAGGTTCGTCGCCTCCGCCGGGTCGCGGCCCTCGCGCTGCTCCTCGATGAGGGCCTGTGCCTCGTCCGGCGAGTAGTAGCGGCCGAAGAACTGGTTGATCAAGCCCAGGCCCATGGGGAATTGGTAGGCGGTGCCGTTGTGCATCGCGAAAACGCGGTGTTGGTACCCGGTGAAGCTGGTGAAGCGGTTGACGTAGTTCCAGACGCGCTCGTTAGAAGTATGGAACAGGTGCGCGCCATACTTGTGCACCTCAATGCCCGTGGTCGGTTCTTTCTCCGAGTAAGCGTTGCCGCCGATGTGCTCGCGCTTTTCCACCACCAGCACGCGTTTGCCCAGTTCGCACGCGGTCTGTTCGGCAACGGTGAGTCCAAAAAACCCGGAGCCCACAACGATGAGGTCGTAATCCATAGGGCCTATCTTGGCACATTCGCTTATCGACGCCCCCGCGCTCGACACACCCGCACCCTGCGACCCGCCCGGCGCACCATTGGCCCCATTTCTTCCCTGACGTCCCATCTTGCTCTAGACTGCCCAGTGGCTAGCTATTACCACATACGCAACAGGAGCCCCACTGTGCACCAACGTAGACGACTCTCCCGGCCAGTTGGCGGGAGCCACCCGGTCCGATCCGCCATCACGGCGACGGTCACCTCGCTCACTCTCGTCGCCGCTGCGGCGTTCGGCGGCCAGCACATCCTCCAGACCCAGTCGATTGGCGAGTCGATTGGCGCGGGTGACATGCGGGTTACCAGCTCCAGCGAGTCCCTCGCCGCCGGTGCTGACGTCACCGTTGCCGATGCCGCCGTGGCCACTCAGGGAGACGGCAGCACCGAGCACGTAGTCAAGGAGTTCACCCGCAGCGAGCCCTTCTCGGTCTTCGCCCTGACGTGGACGGGGGACCGAGACGTCGTGGCTTACGTTCGCTCCCAGAGCGCAGACGGCACGTGGTCCGAATGGTTCCCCATGGACGCGGCCAATAACACCACCCTGGGCGCGAAGGCCGGCACCGAGCCGATCTACGTGGAACCGACGACGAAGGTCCAGGTGTCGACCGGCAATATCGACCTGCTTGCCGGCGGCCGTACCGACTCCACGGCAGCCACCACGGCCAGCGATATCGAAGCCGTGTTTATCGACGGTGGAGAGGGAACCGCTCAGGGTGACATCGCCCCCGTCGCTGACACCTATGCCCAGGGGATGCCCAACGTTATTTCCCGCGCGCAGTGGGGCGCCGGGTACAACGACAGCCCGACGTACGACGATTCCGTCACGGCGGCGACGGTGCACCACACTGCTGGTTCCAACAACTACACCGCTGCCGAAGCCCCCGGTATCGTCCGCGCCATCTGGGCATACCACGCCAATACCCTCGGCTGGGGCGACATCGGGTACAACGCGCTTGTGGACAAGTACGGAAACATCTACGAGGGACGCTACGGTGGTCTGGACAAGGCCGTCGAGGGGGCGCACGTTGGTGGCTTCAACGAAAACACCTGGGGCGTGTCCATGTTGGGTGACTACCAGTCCGCTGCTCCCACCAACGCCGCGATCCAGGCGATGGGCAACATCATTGGCTGGAAGGCCGCCGTCTCCGGTTTCGACCCGACCGGGTCCAGCTACCACTACGCCGACTTCACGTACCCCGGGAGCCGTTATTCCGCAGGACAGGGTGCGGTCTTCCCGAACATCAACGCGCACCGCGACTTCCACTACAACACCTGCCCGGGCGATTACCTCTACAACCGGATGGGTGACATCCGCACCATCGCCAAGGCGAAGTATGACGCACTGCGCAGTGGCAAAAACGGAGGGACGACTTCTTCCGCCCCCGCTACTAACGCGAATACCAATACGCAGTCGGGCACGGTATCCGCGCCCAGCGGTACCACCAAAGTCACGGTGAGCGATCTGAACAAACTGATCAACAGCAATACCGTGTCCCTCGACGGTCTGGCCAAGGGTGACCCTCAAGCCATTGCGGCCGCCGCCGGAACCATCGCGGGCACGCTCATCCTCCTCGCCAAGGAGTACGGGGTCATCGACGGCATCTCCTCGGACGTAGCTGGGTTGCAGCTCATTCCCGGACTGAGCCTGGCCACGATCACCCCGTACATCAACCCAATCCTGCAGTTCCTGGGCAACTCCGAAGCCACCAACGCGTGGAGTGAGCTCCAACCCCTGCTGGGAAAGCTGGTTGCTACGACCGGCACAGTCGGCACCGCGCAGTACGCGTTTTACAACAACGGCATCGGCGTGCGTGACGCGAACGGAGAGGTCTTTAGCCTGGCGGGTCGCATCGCGGATGCGTGGTTGCAGCAGGGTCTCGACGCGGGCCCGCTCGGTTTGCCCACCTCGCAGCCCTACTCGGCGGAAGGCGGACACACGTCCGTCGATTTCGAAGGCGGCACCGTCACGTTCAACGAGAACTCCGGGGAAGTCTCAGTCGACGTCAAGTAGCAGCTGGCTCTGGTTGTACGAGCGCTCCACCGCGCTCGACCAGCCGGATATGAGGCGCCCGCGCTCGGCCGGGTCCGCCTTGCTTTTCCAGGTGATGCGGGCGCCGAGATCGACGGGGGCGTCGATAAGCGAGGCCCCGATCCCTGCCGCCGAGGCCGCACCCATCACCGTTGTTTCGATAATGCCCGGGCGCACCACCCGCGCGCGAATATTCCGCGAATAGTCTCAGGGCAGCGACAACGGTGATTACTCAGGACGACTCGGCGGCCCCAAGGCTCACCGCTTTTCGACGATAGACAGATCTGTCTACGACTTCGCTAGAACCAGCGCTCGAGCACGGCGGCCACGCCGTGCTCGTCGTTAGTGTGCGTGACGAAATCCGCAGCATCTTGCACGACGGGTGCCGCGTTACCCATTGCCACCCCGAGGCCCGACCAGGCGAGCATCTCGGCGTCGTTAGGCATGTCACCGAACGTGAGAACGTCGGCGCTATCCAGACCGTAGCGCGCCGCCAAGATGGAAACCCCGGTCGCTTTATTCACCCCCGGGCTGGAGAACTCAAGCAGGCCCTCGTCCATTGAGTACGTCACGTGGGCAACGTCTGGGTCGATGGATGGGGCGATGAGATCGAACATCTCGGCGGAATTGAGGGCCGGGCATCGCACGAGGAGTTTCGCCGCGGGCTCTGCAAGCAACTCGTCGATGGGAACGATGCCAAAGCGAGAATCCCAAGCGTCCGGGTTGTACGCGGGCGTGACCAAGAAAACCTCGTTCTCGGGGTCTAAGGCTGACTGCCCCACGCGCTCCACCCCGTAGCCGAAGGGGACGTGTAGTGACCGCAGCGTGTCGTCCACGATCTCGACGATTTCCGCCATCGGCGTCGCACCCAGCTCGAAAGCCTGCAGAACAACGTCCGCAGACGGGTCATAGACCACCGCCCCATTCGCGCACACGCAGACCGGCGAGATGGGAAGCTGGTCCAGCACGGGCATCAGCCATCGGTGAGGGCGGCCGGTGGCCAAACCGAAGTGGGCACCCTGGCGCACGGCGCGCATGACCGTGTCCCGCAGGCGCGGCGTGACACGGCCATGTGAATTGAGAAAGGTCCCGTCGATATCACTCACGATGAGCCGCGGTGCCATTGTTGTTAAGCCTTTCCGGCCTTCCCGACCCTCTTCGCTGCCCGCGCCGCTTTCTCTTGCTCGTACATCTTCTGAGCTTCCTCCGTAGTAGGGGCAGACCCGCCCAAGGACGCGGGCATCCACCGCTCCCCGGCGGGGAAAGGCCCGAAGCGCTCCGCGTACTCCGTTTGGGCGGCACTGAGGAGCGAGCCCATCGCTTCTTTCAAACGCGCCGTGACCTCCTCCGGGGTGCCGCTTTGATCAACGGGTGGACCGTAGCTGACGATGACTGGGGTGTGGGTCCGGCCCAGGCGGCGCGGCAGGTCCTTGGTCCAGATCCGCTGCGACCCCCAGATCGCACACGGGATGAGCAGGCCGTTGGAGCGCTGCGCGATGCGGGCGGCGCCGGTCTTAAAGTCAGAAAGTTCGAAAGCACGGGAGATTGTTCCCTCGGGGAAGATTCCCACGAGGCTGCCGTTGTCGATCCACTCCACGGCACTGTCGATGCTGTCCGCCCCAGCCGCGCGATCGACCGGGACGTGACGCATGCTACGCATCAACCAACCAATGACGGGCACGTGAAAGACCTCTTTCTTCGCCATGAAGCGGACCAGCCGCTTCCCCGTCAAGTGCGGGCCCATTCCAGCGAAAATGAAGTCGAACCAGCCGGTGTGGTTGATCGCTATAACAGCGCCGCCCTCGCGAGGCAGGTTCTCAAGGCCGAGCACGATTGCCTTCGTACCCTGCGCCCGGAAGACTCGTTTGATGAACGCCACCATGCGTTGGTAAAAACGGTCGTCGATTTCCTGTGCATGATCTGCTTCAGCGCGATAGCCAGGCTCGACGACAAAGAGGTTCTCCAAAGTTTTTTCCGGGGAGCGGTCACGGGCACCGGTCATGGGACGAGGACCTCCTTGCCCACCCAGGGGCGTAATGCGGCGGGGACGACGACGGACCCGTCAGCCCGCTGGTTGTTTTCCAGGATGGCAACGAGCCAACGCGTGGTGGCCAGGGTGCCGTTTAATGTGGCTACGGTGTGTGTCTTTCCCTCGGCGTCGCGGTAGCGCGTCGCTAATCGACGCCCCTGGAACGTCGTACAGTTCGATGTCGACGTCAGCTCGCGGTACGTGTTTTGGGAGGGAACCCACGCCTCGGTGTCGAACTTGCGCGCCGCCGGCGTGCCCAGGTCGCCGGCCGCAATGTCGATGACCCGGTAGGGCACCTCGACCGCAGCGAGCATCTCCTTCTCCAGCGCGAGGAGGCGTCGGTGCATGTCCTCGGCCTCCTCGGGGCGGCAGTAGACGAACATTTCCAACTTGTCGAACTGGTGGACGCGCAAAATCCCGCGCGTGTCCTTGCCGTAGGAACCCGCTTCCCGACGGAAACACGACGACCACCCGGCGTAGAGCAAGGGGCCTTCTGACAGATCGATAATCTCATCACGGTGGTACCCGGCGAGCGCGACCTCGGAGGTGCCCACCAAGTAGAGCTCGTCGCGCTCGAGGTAGTAAATCTCCTCGTCGTGCTCGTCGAGGAAGCCGGTGCCCTGCATGATTTCGGGACGCACGAGCACTGGGGGGATCACCACAGTAAAACCGGCCTCCCGTGCTTTGTGCGCGGCGAGCATGAGCATGCCGAGCTGCATCCACGCACCGTCACCGACGAGGTAGTAGAACCGGGCCCCACCGACCTTGGTGCCACGTTTGACGTCGATCAGCCCAAGCGACTCTCCGAGCTCGAGGTGGTCCTTGACCTCGAAGTCGAAGGTGGGGATCTCTCCCACGTGCTCGATGACCTCAAAATCCTCTTCCCCGCCGGCGGGCGCACCCTGGATCACGTTGGGGATGCTGCTGAGGAGGCGCGCGACCTCCGCTTCAGCCTCGGCTCGCGCGGCATCCGCCGCCCTCACCCGCGCTTTGAGCTCATTGGAACCTTCCAACAACGCGGGGCGCTCCTCGGGCGTGGCGTGGCCGATCCTCTTGCCAAAGGCCTTCTGCTCAGACCGGAGGTCATCGGCAGCCTGAATCGCGCTGCGCCGCACCTCGTCGGCGGCGAGGAGGCTGTCTACGAGCTTGGGGTCATGGCCTCGAGCCCGCTGGGATTCCCGGACCGCATCCGGGTTCTCGCGGAGGTATTTCAGATCAATCACGCCTACCCACTCTAGCCCGTGCGCTCGGTCTGGCGTGGGGACTCGCTGGTCATAACCAGCGGGTTAGAATGGGGACATGCACATCTCCGACGGCCCCGCCCCCAAGCATGAGCAGCTGCGCCGCATCCTGGAAAACATGTGTGACACGGAGCTCTCCCCCGGCGACCTCCTGCCCGGGGAGCGCGCCCTCGAGGAAGCCTACGGCGTCAGCCGCATTACCGTGCGCCGCGCGATTGGCGACCTCGTCGCCGCGGGTCGGTTGCGGAGAATCCGTGGCAAGGGAACGTACGTGGCACCAAGTCCCCTCATCAGCCACTTGCAACTCGCCAGCTTCTCGGATGAGATGCGTGCCCAACGGGTCACGGCGTCGTCGAAAATCTTGCTGTCCGGCTGGTCCGTCCCACCGCGCGAGGTCGCGGAGTTCTTCGGCACCCACGACGTAGACGAAAGCGGTACGGACTCCCCCGTCCCCCACATCCACCTCCGACGCCTCCGTCGCGGCGACGGCGAACCCTACGCGATCGACGACGCGTGGTACAACGCAACTCTGGTCCCGGATCTGCTTGAGCACGACGTCTACAACTCGGTCTACACCCTCCTCGAGCACAACTACGGGCTTGGCATCACCACCGCTGATCAAACCGTTACCGCAGTTCAAGCGTCGGAAACGAACGCCTCGCTTCTCGACGTCCCCGCGGGCGCTGCCCTCTTACACATCCTGCGCTACGCCCGCAGTGGCGACCACAACGTCGAATTGTGCTCCTCGTTGTACCGCACCGATCGCTACCGCCTCACCACCCGGGTTGAGCGTAGCCAGCCATGAGTAGGGCACAATAAATCACATGGTTTCACCCACGACTGGCATTCGCTCCGTCCTCCTCGCTGCCTTGGCTGGAGCCGTGGGGACTGCGTCCTTCTCAGCTTTTTCGGGCGCTCAGCACGGTGACGGGGCGACAGTGGCAAGCTCGGGGGCAACCGCAGCGCATGGTGTCCAACCAGCCGCGCCGTTTACCACCGCCGATCAAGGTTCATGTCTGACGTGGCAGGTGGGTGGTGATGGGTCCATCTTCGGATTCGAGCAAGCCGGCTGCGACAGCGAGCACCGCTTCGAGGTGTCGGCCCGCGAGGATCTGGCAACCTTCCCCTCATCCGAGTTTGGGCCGGACGCCGAAGCACCGAACTCAACCCGTCAAGCGCAACTGCGGGAGGAACTGTGTGGCGCCGCCACACTGCGCTACCTCAACGGGGTCTACGACCAGGCCGGGCGCTACTCCATCGCTTCCATCCTGCCTCCCGCGGACGCGTGGGCGCGCGGAGATCGCACGATGCTATGCGGGCTTCAGGTGACAGATTCCTCCGGTTCGCCCACGCTGACCACCGGGACGGTGGCGAGCCAGGACCAAGCCCGCGTACTCAACCCCGGGCAGTGCGCGACGGCGGATGCGGCAAACACCGTGGCCGCTGTCGACTGCGCGCAGCCACACCAGCTTGAGATCACCAGCACGGTCAACCTCGCACCCGTCTTCGCCGACCACACCCCGTCCGTTGAAGAACAGGACAAGTACCTCGGCGACATATGCACCACCGCGGCGCAGGACTATCTCGGCGGCGAGAACAACCTCTACCTTGTTGCCCTCCAGCCTTTTTGGACCACGCTTCCCGCCGCCCGCTGGGACGGTGGCTCCCGCAGTGTCAACTGCGCGCTCGTTTACTCCGACGGTGGCTCCTTTGCCACGCTGACCGGGTCCGCTACGAGCGGACGGGACGTGCTGCGTATCGACGGCAACCCGCCCCCGGAGCGACCCGAGCGCCGACCCTTGCGCGATCAGGCTGCCACAGCGTCCGCCACCGCCACGCCGGTTCCGGCACCGACCCCCTAGGCGAGCACGCTCGTGGTCAGCGTCACGGACGAGGAATTCGAGGGGTTCATCGATGATGCCCTCGATGAGCTCCCCGATGCTTTCGCACGACAGCTGAGTACCGTCGTCGTTCTGGCGCGCGACCGCGCTGAGGACAATCCTGAGCTGCTCGGCCTGTTTGAGGGAGTCCCACTGCCCGAAAAGCAGGCCAACCACACCGGTTACCTCCCAGATACCATCTTCGTCTACAAAGCGGCACACGAAGAGGCGAGCGCGGACGTCGAGGAGTTACGCGAGCAAATACGAGTCACGGTCTTCCACGAAGTTGGCCACTACTTCGGTTTTGAGGAAGATGAGCTGCATGAGCTCGGGTGGGGTTAGGGTTGTCGCGAATGAGACGTCACGGCACCGCATAGTCACCCCACTTTTCCACCCGCCAGGACCCGAAGTCACCGACCGGATCAAGCACGACGTAGGTGCAGTTGGGTAAGTACGCCTGCTCCGCAAAAGACGGGTCAACGTCAGCGGCGTTCGCCGCGAAAGCGCGAATCGCACCCCCGTGGCTCACCACGACCGTGTTGGATCCTGGCTCGGTGAAAGGCTCGATGGCCGCGCGGTAGCGGGTGAGAAAGGTATCCAGGGAATCGCCGCCGTCGATCATCGACGAAAGATCGCGTCGATAGAATCCGCTGACCGCCGCGAAGTACGCCTCGTGGGCTTCCAGCGAGTTCATCATTTCCCAGCGCCCGGCGTGCAACTCCTGGAGACCAGGCACTGCAGGAATATCGGGAAACGACCCGCCGAAGGCAACCTCCGCGGTCTGCCGGGCGCGTAATGCCTCGGAGCTAACCACGCGGGTGACGTCGTAGGAACGCATAATCTCCCGCCCCGCCCCCACGCCCTGCTCACGGCCGAGCTCGGTAAGTTCCGCCCCCGGCAGCGCGGTATCCAGTTTACGCGCCACGTTCGACGTAGTCTGTCCGTGGCGGAGCAGAATGAGCATCTACAGTCCTTTCTGCGCTCGCGCCACCCACTCGGCGGCGGCGGCGAAACGGGCGTGGTCGACCGAGTACGGCTCGCCAGAGTGGCGCGGCCACGAGCCAAGAAACACGAGTGTCGACGCCCTGCGGTGCACCGCCCGCAGAGCGTCGGCAAGCGGTTCGTCCTCGATATGTCCCACGAGATCTACAAAGAAATTGTAGGTGTTGTGTGTTTCGCGGGTGGGGCGCGATTCGATCCGGCACAGGTCGACTCCGCGGCTGGCAAACTCGTGCAGTGTGGCAACCAGCGTGCCCGGCTTGTTGGGCAGCTGGAACACGACAGAGGTGCGGTCGTTGCCGGTTGGCGCCGGCGGTGCACCGACGGGCCCTGCGAGAACGAACCTCGTTCGCGCCGCGGCGACGTCTGCCACGCCCTCGGCGTGCACCTCGAGTCCGAAGAGGCCCGCCGCCCGGCGCGGGGCGGCCGCAGCGTCTGCCGCCCCTTCCGCGACCATCTGAGCCCCCGCCGCGTTCGAGGCGGCAGGGACGTAGGTGGCGCGCGGAGCGTTCACAGCAAGCCACCCTTTGACCTGCCGATACGCGACGGGGTGGCTGGCAAAACGCGTCGCCGCGTCGAGCGATTCACCGGGGCGGGTCATGATCGCGAACGCAATCTCGAGTTCATGTTCCGCATAGATTTGCACCCCGGGAGCCTCGATGAGCGCATCGGACGTGGACGTCACAGAACCGTCCACGGAGTTCTCCACGGCCACGACCGCGAAGTCCGCCTCCCCCGAGCGCATCGAGCTCAGCGCCTCCGCCGGTGATCCCACCGGCACCGGCTCGGCCCCGGCGATGTTGAAAGCCCACAGAGCCTCCTCGGTAAACGTTCCGGCTGGTCCCAGGTAGGCAACGCGAGTCATGCCTTAAAGTTATCCCATGCCGTCAACAGAGCAGACCCGCCTCAGGGCCGAAATTCTCATCGTCTTGACGGTCACCTTCGGCACAAGCGGCATCCGAGCGGTACTGCGGCTACTCGACGCGCTGGCGTCCCCCGCGCCCCTCAACCAGCAAAGCGTCACCCTTAATTCCGCCGAGTCCAGCGTGTCGTGGCTCGACCTCGCCCTCCAGGTTGCATCCGCCGCTTCGCTGTTCGGTTGGGGAGCACTAGCGCTCTACTTGCTCGGTGCCCGCCTTCCCCGGCCCGGCACCACAGACTGGGTGCAAGGTGCGGGGCTGGCCCTCCTCATCGGCATTCCCGGGCTTGCCCTCTACGTCACCGCGTTGCACGCCGGGTGGACGAAGGAGGTTGTCGTCGCCACCGATACGGCGCAGCTACCCACCCTCTTGCTGTGGTCCGCGGCCAACGCCTTCGGTGAGGAGGTCGTGGTCGTCCTCTGGCTCACCCGCCGCCTGAGCCAGCTGGGGTGGAGCAGGAACGCCTCCATCGTCGCGTCCGCGGTGCTGCGCGGGACGTACCATCTTTACCAGGGGATATCGGCGGGTATTGGCAACGTGGCTATGGGCATCCTCTTCGGCTGGGCGTTTCATAAGACCGGGCGGATATGGCCACTGATCCTCGCGCACTTTCTTATCGACGCCACCGCGTACCTCGGCTACCAGCTCCTCGACCTTTCGTGGCTCGGTTTGTGAGACGTTAAGCTGTTACCCATGCCGAACGCCCCCCACTCGAACGACCCCCGCGACAACCTGGGGGAATACGTGCTGGGCAAGGACGGCACTCCCATCGTCGACAGGTACGGACGCCCGGTCCGCCTGCGGCGTCCCGGGACGCCACCGGTGCGACCACAGCAGCCACGGCAGCCACAGCGCGCGGCGGGGGAGTACAGGCCTCGCAGCGTTCCGCAGATCGCCCCGCGCCAGAATCAGCCCCGGCAGCATGTGCAACCCCAGCAGGCCAGAGTGGAACCCGTCCCCATGCGCATCTCTCGGTCGCGCCGGAGGGAAAAACCGAGGGTGAGCTCGACCCGTGTGCCGCGCTTGCGCCCTGGGCTCGGGTGCAGTGGCATCTTCGGTCTCATTGTGGCGCTGCTGTTGGCGTTGACGTTGATCACCGACGCACGCCTGGCCCGCGTTGACGCCCTGCCCGACCAGCACATCGCTAACACCGCGGGGACGAACTGGCTCCTCGTAGGTTCAGATTCCCGGCAAGGACTTAGCGACGCCGAGGCAGCGCGTTTAGGCACGGGCGGGGACATCGGCAGTACCCGCACCGACACAATCATGCTGCTGCACCTTCCGCTGACGGGGTCGGCGACGCTAATGTCCATTCCCCGCGACTCGTACGTGTCTATCCCCGGTTACGGGATGGACAAGATCAACGCGGCGTTTTCCTACGGCGGCCCGCAGTTGCTCAGTGAAACCGTAGAGCACGCGACGGGCCTGCGGGTGGACCGTTACGCGGAGATCGGCATGGGAGGCCTATCCGGCGTCGTCGACGCAATCGGCGGAGTGGAGATGTGTGTGCGCGAGGCCATCGACGACCCGTTAGCCAACATCAACCTCCAGCCGGGGTGCCAAAAAATGGACGGGCCGACGGGTCTGGGGTACGTGCGTACCCGCGCCACCGCCCAGGGGGACATCGACCGTGTGCAGCGCCAGCGGGAGTTCCTCGCCGCGATCGTGGACAAGGTCACGTCCCCGTCCGTCCTGCTCAACCCCTTCCGCACGCTCCGCCTCGCGTGGGTGATCCCCAGCCTGTTCACCGTGGGTAGCGGCGACCACATCTGGAACCTGGCGCGCATCGCCCTAGCCATGCGAGGCGGGGTCAGTACCGTCACTGTCCCCGTCGGTGGCTTCGAGGACTCCGACGTCGGCAGCGTCATCCTCTGGGATGACGCTGCCGCTGAGGACCTGTTCGCCTCGCTGCGTTAAACAGTCGCGCGGGTTGAACCTGGAGGGGTACCGCTGGCGGGCCAGGTGCCGTCGGCAAGCATGGCTGCCTTTCGTTCCTCCCAGAAGTCCGCGTTCTTGATGCCCAGGGCTTCGGGGTCAAAGTTCGGCTCGAGCCCGGCCTTCTTCTGGCGCCGGTAGTCCCACAGGCACTTCAGCGCCGGGCCTTGCAGCACAAGGATGGCCAGGATGTTGAGCCACGCGGTTGTGCCCACGCCGATGTCGCCGAGCGCCCAGGCATCACCCGGCGTGCTCGTGGCACCGACGTACACGGAGATAACGATCACGAGGCGCAGCAGCCAGATGATGACCCGGCGGGCGGTTTCGTTGTGGACCCAGCGGTTGAGGTAGGCGAAGTTAACTTCGGCCAGGTAGTAGTACGCCAGCACCGTGGTGAACGCGAAGAACATGATCGCCAACGCGACGAACGACGGGCCGATGCCAGACGCGAACGTGTCCAGGCCCTGCTGAACGAAACCGGGGCCGACGGCAACGCCGTCGGGAAGCGAACCGGCGTAGCGAACCGCGCCGTCCTCAGACTGCCCCTCGAAGACCTTGTACATATCGGTCGAGATGATGATGAACGCGGTCGCGGAACACACGAAGAGGGTGTCGACGTACACCGCGAACGCCTGGACGAAGCCCTGTTTGGCGGGGTGGGACACCTCGGCAGCGGCCGCCGACTGCGGGCCAGTACCCTGCCCCGCCTCGTTGGAGTAAATACCACGCTTCACACCCCATTGGATGGCCGCGCCCAGCATGCCGGAGAATGCCGCTTCGTGGTCGAACGCGGAGCGGAAGATCAGCCCGAATACCTCGGGGATTTGTGACGCGTGAGCGAACAGAACGAGGATCGACACAACGATGTAGACCACCGCCATGACCGGAACGACGAGGGAGGCGAACGTCGCAATACGCTTCACTCCACCGATGATGATCACACCCAGCAACACGGCCATGAGCAGGGCGGAGACCCACGTGGGCACACTCCAGGCGTTCTCCACCGCCGCAGCCACGCCGTTGGCCTGAATACCCGGCAGGAAGTACGAGGTGGCCAGCAGCATGCTCAGCGCGAAAGCAATCGCGTACACCAACGCAAAGGGGCGCGCCTTGGTGTGGCGGTAGGCCTTCTCGATGTAATACGCGGGCCCGCCACGGTACTCGCCGGTGTCCCGGTCCTTTTCTTTGTAGATCTGGGCCAGGGTGCACTCGATGAAGGAGGTCGCAGAGCCAAGCAGGGCCACCGCCCACATCCAAAACACCGCGCCCGGGCCGCCGAACGCGATCGCCGTTGCCACGCCGGCGATGTTGCCGACGCCAACGCGTCCTGCCAAAGACACCATCAGCGATTGGAATGACGAGATGCCGGATTCCGATTTCTCACCCTGGGTGATCTGCCGGATCATGTCCGGAATGCACCGGATCTGGAGGAACACGGTCGCCAGCGTGAAATACGCGCCGGCACCCAGACAGAGGTACACAAGCCAGTTGGACCAGATGAGGTCATTGAGCGTGGATAAGACGCTATCCATATCTCCTCCTTGGGGATGGGCAAAGACCGCGAGTTACGGCCCACGCCGCCCCTCGTAGCCGGTACGTTACCGCCCCAAACTGTCTCTGCGCAGGCACTCGGGCAGCGCACTTTTTCGACGCCCCGAGTATGCGCCCCCGGGAATTTAGCAACGAAAAGGTTTTAAAAATAGACCCTGACCTGCGATTATCTAAGGCAAACCTTGGGTGACAGGTGGACAGAGGTGCTTTACGCTGACCCATGTAGGAGCCCGCCGCCGTCCCAGATTGGGACTTCCTCGAAAGGATCACCGCCATGTCCACCACCCAGATGCCCCCCGTCCGCACCTGCAGCGTCGATGCCTGCTCGTTCAACCAGAGCGGTTGCCACGCTTTCGCCGTGACCATCGACAACACGTCCTCGTGCGCCACGTTCATCCCCCTCACCCGCAAGGGCGGCCTGCCGGTCGCCTCGGCGCAGGTGGGCGCGTGCCAGCGCACCGACTGCACGCACAACGACAGCCTGGCGTGTAACGCAACGTCCGTGTTGGTTGGCAGCGGCGCGGACACCGCCGACTGCCTCACCTTCGAACCGCGTTAAGCTAGCCTCTCCGCACGGCCGCGACGTGCTCATTCACGATCTCGTGGATGAGCCGCGCGGCCGCCCGCGCGGTACGGGCATCTATATCGTAGGCGGGGTTGAGTTCTACCACATCGAGAACCGCGACACGCCTGGTAGCCGCAACGGCGCATACCATGGCCCGGAGCTTCTCCAGTGACACACCGAACCCCGCGGGCGCGGACACGCCCGGCGCGATTGACGCAGGAAGGACGTCGAGGTCGATGCTCAGGTGGATAGGCGTGTCGCCTTCGACGGCCGCGGCGGCCCGTCGCGCGGCGTCACCCACGCTCAGTTCCGCCACATCCGTGTCGAGGACAGTGGTGACTCCCAGGGACGCGGCGGCGTCGAAAAGTGCCTTTGTATTGTTCGGCTCCGAGATTCCGAAGACCGAGTAGGAGAAGTCCTCCCCCACGAGGTCGGCGATCTGCCGGAAGGGCGTTCCCGAGGTGGGCCGATCCGCCTGGCGCAGGTCGAAGTGGGCGTCGAAGTTGATGATGCTCATCGGCCCCAGTGCTTCAAAGGCGCCGCGGTGAGAGGCGAACGACGTCTCGTGCCCGCCGCCAAGAACGACGGTGAGGTTGCCAGCTTCGGCGAGACCACGAACGCGGCTCGACAGCTCCTTCTGCCCGCCCTCTAGGTCTTCGCCCTGTGTGGTCACCGTGCCGGCGTCTACGAGCGGGTAGTCGTGGTGGACCGCGAGGCTCGCCAGCGCGGCGCGCAAGGCCTCGGGACCGTCGGCCGCTCCCTGTCGCCCGCCATTTCGACGCACGCCTTCGTCGGAGGAAAAGCCAAGCAACGCCACGGCATCGCGGGTGTGTGGCGACGCGGGGTTGATCACGCTGTGCCAGCGGGCGTGCTCGGGCCCAGGCCCGTCGTCGCGTCCGGTCCAGGCAGAGGCGGGAGTGTAGAGGCTCATGCCGGTCAGATTACCCACCGTTTACACCGCGTCGGGGGCGTACCCGCCCGGAACGGGGTGGTTGACGCCCTCAACCTTGGCGCGGCCCGTCGCAAAGTAAAGGCCCACGCACGCGATGCTGAAGATGACGCCAACGGCGAGCGCCGGGCGGAAATCGGGCTGCCATGCCATGACGCCGAAAGTGAAGAGGATGAAGATAACCGCCGCGTACTGACCGTAGGGCCAGAAGGGGACTCGGTAGTCTAGGCGCGCCACCTCCTCCGCCGTCATGCGGCGGCGGGAAGCGATGTGCGCCAGAAGGATCATCAGCCACACGAAGATCGTGGCGAAGGTGGCCAGGGAGGCGATCAACTCGAACACGCCTTCCGGGATGACGGCGTTGAGCACCACGCCGATGATCATCACACCGAGCAGGATGACCGTTGTCATCACGGGCACGCCGCGCATCGTTTTCGCCATCACCGCGGGCGCGAGGCGCTGTTTAGCTAGGCCGTTGAGCACGCGTCCCGCTCCGAAGAGATCAGCGTTGATCGCCGACAAGGCAGCGGTGATGACCACGACGTTGAGCAGCGCGGCGGCCCAGTTGACACCGAGGGCGGAGAAAATTTGCACGAAGGGCGACTCCTCACCGGTGATGGTGTCCCACGGGTTGATCATGAGGATGACTAGGATCGCCAGCACGTAGAAGATGAGGATGCGCGCAGGCACAGTGTTGATCGCCTTCGGGATCGCCCGGGACGGGTCCTCGGCTTCCGTGCCCGCTACGCCGATGATTTCAGTTCCGCCGAACGCGAAGAGCACGAGAATAAACGACGAGACCATCCCACCAAAACCGTGGGGGAAGAACCCGTTATTCACCAGGTTTTGAGGGCCGGTTGTCTCAGCCGAGGAGAGCCCGAAGAGCAAGACTGCCGCCCCCGCAATGATCATCGCGACGACGGCGCCTACTTTCACCAGGGTGAACCAGAACTCGAGCTCGCCAAACGCTCTAGTCGACGCCACATTCGCCGCCCCGACAATCAACAGCGCCACGACAATCCACACCCAGCGCGACACATCAGGGAACCAAAAGCCCATGTAGATGCCGATTGCTGTGAGGTCGGCGAGGGCCACGATGACCATCTCGAAGGCGAACATCCACCCGGTAAGGTAACCGGACGCACCCCCCAAGTGGGCGCGTGTGTACTCCGCAAAGGAGCCTGCAACGGGGTGGCGCACGGCCATCTCGCCGAGGGCGCGGAGCACGAAGTAGATCACGGCGCCACCGAGGAGGTAGACGAGAAGCACGGACGGGCCGGCAGCCTGGATAGCGCCGGCGGAACCGTAGAACAGCCCGGTGCCAATGGCGGAGCCGAGCGCGATGAAGTGGAGGTGGCGGCTGGTTAGTCCGCGTCCCTCGGTGTGGGCCGGAGCGCCACCGGGGTGAATCGTCGTCATGGCTGGGAAGTGTAGGTCACGTTTTCTCCCCGCTGTGATTCGCCTTTCTTTCCCCTGTCTCGCATGCCAGACTTTTTTCATGATCCAGGTCCCCGCCGCCCGCAACGCGCTGCGCATCCTCACGCTGCTTTCACTTAGCGACGCCCCCTTGTCCGCCGCCCGCATCCAACGTGAATTGGAACTCCCCCGCTCCTCCACCTACCACCTGCTGCGCGAGCTGGAGGCCTCCGGTTTCGTAGTGCACCTATCCAACCCCGGCACTTACGGCCTTGGCCTTGCCGCCTACCGGATGTCCGCGGCCTACACCACCCAGCAGCCGCTGGTGCGCCTGGCTGCAAAGGACTTGGAAGCAGTCGCGGCTTTTGTCGGCGGGTCCACCCACCTGTCGCGCATGGCGGGCTCAGAGATCGTCTACCTGCACGAGGCCCGCGCCCCCAAGGCCGTCTCCTTGGTCACCGAGGTCGGCGTACGCCTGCCCGCCCTGTCCACCGCTTCGGGCAGGATCATGGTGGCGCACCTGCCCGAGGCGGAGGTCAAGGCCGTGTTTTCCGCCTCTGGCGAGCAGCGCGCCTACCGCGTAATCACATCCCGCCTCAATCTCGCACGCGAGCGCGGATGGGACGACGAGCGCGAAGAGGTCTCGCGCGGCCAGGAGTCCGTGGCGGTGGCGGTGCTTGACCATTTGGACCGCCCGGCCGCGGCACTCGCGGCGACGTTTGCGGCGGGGTCTAGGGACGAGGGGCAGCGCGCGGAGGTTATTGAGCGGCTTTCGACGGCGGCGCGGCGGGTAGCGGGGAGGTTTTTTGGTGGGGCGTAGGTCGTTGAGGCGCGCTATTCGACTCCGCTTGTCCGCCAAACTCCTTGGTTTGTCCTAAACTCTTGCAAAAATTTTTCGAGGGAGCCGACCCCCATGTGGTGGACACGCTGAAACCGGAATTTTGCTAGGGAAGTGAGGTGTTTCTGCCGAGCCACGCAAGTTTCAGTGTAGCCGGACACCGCTGTCCGAACACCGCTGGCACGAGATATTTACACCAGGGTTCGGTTCTTCGGAGCTTTTGCCGCCAGAGGCGGCGTAGGCCCACCGCGAACCGTTAAAGGGTGGCTAGATGCAGGAGGAGATTACCCGCGTCCCCGTACCAGTTCCAGACAGTGCTCACCAAGACCTGGCCTAGACGGATGCGAGCTTCTGGTTAATCAGCGTATTGAGGGAAACCCCCTCAGTCTTAGCGGCAATAACCAGCCTGCGGTGCAGCGACGGGGAGGTCCGGACATTAAACCTCCCGGAATAGGACCTCGCGCCGAGGGGTTCGGGAATCTCCTCCCCTGAGCTCTCCATGTCTTCGACGACCTCGGCGACCAGTTCAAGCAGTCCCGCCTCCGCCTCCTGGCGATCGGGAGCCAGCCAAGACAACGAGGGAAATTCGGCCACGGTGGCAACGTAATCTTGGTCCTCCTCGGACCAGGAGACCTGGTAGGTGTACTTGTTAATGTCCATGTGTCCTACTCCTCCTTTTCCATATTGTTGCTGGCCAACTTGTCGATTGCCTGCAGCACCTGATTCACCTGGTAAGGCTTCGCCTTACCGTTGGCATTCTGAATGTTAACGCGGGGGTTTCCGGGCCAGGGTGTCTTGTAGGTCTTGTGAGATGTCTTCTTTGAGCTACGGCTCTCAAAATAGTGGTCGCACACTTTTTCCAGCTCGGAGAACCTGACGCTGGCAGGGGCTTTCCTCATTTTCGCCACAATGTCGTCGATGCCACTGCCCATGCGGCAGATAGTACCACATACAGTACCAGGAAGGGTGGCGCCTTATGTGGTGCCAGAGCCCAGGAGAGCTTCTAGTCGACGTAGCTGGTATGCCGGCCATCCCTCCGAATGCCTCGCACTCAAGTAAGTCCCTACGCACCGCCAAGACGCCATGTTGAAAGTGCCCACCACCCCCGTAGCGCCCCGCCCCACTCACCCGCTACACTTACCCCCGTCGCGTCTGGCTGTCGCGCGTTGTAATCACCCGAGCCCTCGCAGGGCTCCGATCACCATGCATCCCGCAGAAAGGACAGCCATGACCACCACCTACCCCTCCACCATCACCGTCGGCATCGGCGCGCTCAGCATCGAGGAGGTCGTCGCCGTCGCCCGCCACGGCGCAACCGTCGAGATCGACCCGGCCGCGCTCGAGGAGGTCGCCGCGACCCGGCAGCGCGTCGAGGAGCTGGCAAACGACCCGACCCCCGTCTACGGCATCTCCACTGGCTTCGGCGCCCTCGCCCGCCGCCACATCCCCGAGGAAATGCGCGCCCAGCTGCAGCTTTCCCTGGTCCGCTCCCACGCGGCCGGTTCCGGCCCGGAGGTCGAGGAGGAGGTCGTCCGCGCGCTCATGCTGCTGCGCCTGTCCACCCTGTGCACCGGCCGCACCGGCGTGCGCCCGGTGGTCGCCAAGACCTACGCCGACGTGCTCAACGCCCGCATCACCCCGGTCGTGCGCGAGTACGGCTCGCTGGGCTGCTCGGGCGACCTCGCTCCGCTGGCGCACTGCGCCCTGGCCCTGCTCGGCGAGGGCGAGGTCCGCGTGAACGGCGGCGAGATCATCCCCTCGGCCGACGCGCTGGCCGCCGCCGGCATCGAGCCGCTCGCCCTCAAGGAGAAGGAGGGCCTGGCGCTGATCAACGGCACCGACGGGATGCTCGGCCAGCTCTGCCTGGCGATTACGGACCTGCGCGAGGCCGCGAAGGTGGCGGACATCGCCACCGCCATGACGGTCGAGGGCCTGACCGGCACGCTCACCGTCTTCGCCGACGACCTGCAGCAGCTGCGCCCCCACCCGGGCCAGGCGGACGCCGCGGCGAACGTGCGCGCCATCGCCGAGGGTTCGGAAATTCTCGCGGCGGCCGCCGAGGAGTTCAAGGAGAAGCAGGTGCAGGACGCCTACTCGGTGCGCTGCGCCCCACAGGTCTCCGGCGGTTTCCGCGACACGCTTGCGCACGCCGAGCTCGTGGCGAACCGCGAGCTCGCGTCCGCGGTGGACAACCCGGTGGTCGCCCCGGACGGCCGGGTGGCCTCCAACGGCAACTTCCACGGCGCGCCCGTGGCCTATGCGCTGGACTTCCTCGCCATCGTGACGGCTGATGTGGCGTCGATGAGCGAGCGTCGCACCGACCGCTTCCTCGACACCGCGCGCAACCGCGGGCTCAACGCCTTCCTTGCCGACGACCCCGGCGTGGACTCCGGACACATGATCGCGCAGTACACGCAGGCGGGCATCGTCAGCGAGCTGAAGCGCAACGCCAACCCGGCATCCGCGGACTCGATCCCGTCCTCGGCGATGCAGGAGGACCACGTCTCGCTCGGCTGGTCGGCGGCGCGCAAGCTGCGCCGCAGCGTCGACGGGCTGCAGCGCGTGCTGGCCATCGAGATCCTCACCGCGGCGCGCGCGATCGACATGCGGGAACTCGCCGCGGCACCCGGCACGCAGGCGGTTATCGACGTCCTGCGCGGCGTGGTCGAGGGCCCGGGCACGGACCGCTTCCTCTCCCCGGAGATCGAGCACTCCGTGGCGCTGGTGAAGGACGGGGCGTATGTTTCAGCCGTCGAAAAGCGTGTTGGAAACCTGCGTTAAGCGCCACCTTTAGCCGGGTGTCTCGAATGCGAGACGCTCGGCTTCTTTTTTGTCCCGGGCCGAATGTGGCGGCCGTTACCATCAGCCGTGAACATCCCGCCGCGGAGGGGACAGCCCCGGGACACCGGCCCAAAGCGCGGGAGTGCAACTACAAGGAGCACAAGGAAAGAGACCCAACCATGACCGAGAAGAACTGGGCCGAGGGTGCCCGCGTGGTCCGCGCGCCCCGCGGCACCGAGCTGAGCGCCAAATCCTGGCAGACAGAAGCACCCCTGCGCATGCTGCAGAACAACCTCGACCCCGAGGTCGCCGAGCACCCCGACGAGCTCGTGGTCTACGGCGGCACCGGCCGCGCCGCCCGCAGCTGGGAGGCCTTCGACGCGATCATCGACACGCTTAAGGACCTCGAAGCCGACGAGACCCTGCTGGTGCAGTCCGGCAAGCCCGTCGGTGTGTGGACAACCAACGAGTGGGCACCGCGCGTTCTCATCGCCAACTCCAACCTCGTCGGCGACTGGGCCAACTGGGAGCATTTCCGCAAGCTGGAGGACGAGGGCCTCATGATGTACGGCCAGATGACGGCCGGGTCCTGGATCTACATCGCCACCCAGGGCATCCTGCAGGGCACGTTTGAGACCTTCTACGCCGTGGCGAAGAAGCGCTTCGGCGGCACCCTCGCAGGCACCTTGACCCTGACCGGCGGCTGCGGCGGCATGGGCGGGGCCCAGCCGCTGTCCGTTACCCTTAACGGTGGCGCCTGCCTGATCGTCGATGTCGACGAGTCACGTCTGAAGCGGCGCCAGGCGAAGCGCTACCTCGACGAGGTGACCGCCGACCTCGACGAGGCTATCCGCCTAGTCACCGAGGCCAAGGAGCAAAAGAAGCCGCTTTCGGTCGGACTCGTGGGCAACGCAGCCGAGGTCTTCCCCGAAATGCTGCGTCGCCACCGCGCCGGTGAGTTAGCCGTAGACATTGTCACCGACCAGACCTCCGCCCACGACCCCTTGAGCTACCTGCCCACCGAGATTACGGTTGAGGAGTGGCACACGGAGGCTGCCGCAGATCCGATCACCTTCACCAAGAAGGCGCGGGAGTCCATGGCCGCACAAGTTCAAGCCATGGTCGAGTTCCAGGACGAGGGCGCCGAGGTCTTCGACTACGGCAACTCGATCCGCGACGAGGCGCGCAAGGCCGGTTACACCCGCGCCTTCGAGTTCCCCGGCTTCGTTCCCGCCTACATTCGTCCCCTGTTCTGCGAAGGACTCGGCCCCTTCCGCTGGGTCGCCCTGTCCGGTGACCCGGAGGACATCAAGGTCACCGACCAGGCCATCAAGGAGGCTTTCCCGGATAACCAGCACCTGCACGACTGGCTCGATGCCGCCGAGGAATACGTCGAGTTCGAGGGCCTGCCGGCGCGCATCTGCTGGCTCGGCTACGGCGAGCGCGCCAAGGCAGGCGTGATCTTTAACAACCTCGTTAAAGAAGGGAAGGTCAAGGCCCCAATCGTGATCGGCCGCGACCACCTCGACTCCGGTTCCGTCGCTTCGCCCTACCGAGAGACTGAGTCCATGCTCGACGGCACCGATGCCGTGGCCGACTGGCCCCTGCTCAACGCTATGACCGCTGTGTCCGGAGGGGCGACCTGGGTGTCCATCCACCACGGCGGCGGCGTGGGCATGGGCCGCTCCATCCACACCGGCCAGGTCACCGTGGCTGACGGTACCGAGCTCGCAGAAGCGAAGCTCAAGGCTGTGCTGACTAATGACCCGGGCATGGGCATCATTCGCCACGTCGATGCTGGCTACACCCGCGCGTACGAGGTAGCCCGGGAGCGCGGTGTCCGGGTCCCCATGGAGTTCAGGGCACGCGACTAGCACCTCGCTTATCGGCGCCCAACCGTCCCCCACGGTTGGGCGTTTCCCATCTGCTCACCACGTAGAAAGGCAACCATGAGCACTCTTCTCACTGGCATCTCGGAACTACGGACCGTCTCTGAACTCGGCACGATCAAAAATGCTGCCCTCCTGATAAGCAACGGCGTCATCGAGTGGGTCGGTTGGGCATCCGACGCCCCTACCGCCGATGAGACCGTCGACCTCGGTGGTCGCGCCGTGTTGCCCGGGTGGGTTGATTCCCACACCCATATGGTGTTTGACGGCAACCGCGCGGAGGAGTTCGAGGCGCGCATGGCGGGTCAGTCCTACGCCGCCGGCGGCATTGCCGTGACCATGGAGGCCACGCGCTCGGCGGGGACGCAGCGCTTGCACCAGCTCGTGGCCGAACGCGTCGCCGCGGGCCGCGCCGGCGGAACCACCACCTTCGAAACGAAGACCGGCTACGGCCTCAACGTCGAGTCCGAAGCCGAAGCCGCTCGGGTGGCATCGGAGCACGTCGATGAGGTGACTTTCCTCGGTGCGCATCTCGTTCCTCCGGGCGCGGACGCTGAGGAGTACGTCAACGAGGTCGTCGGCCCGATGCTCGACGCCGTGAAAGAACACGTGCAGTGGATCGACGTCTTCTGCGAGCGCGGCGCGTTCAACGAGGAGCAGTCCCGCCGCGTGCTCGAGGCTGGCACGAACGCCGGCCTTGGCGTGCGCGTGCACGGGAACCAGCTTGGGGAGGGCCCCGGCGTGCGCCTAGCCGTAGAGATGGGTGCGGCGAGCGTCGACCACGTCAACTACCTCTCCGACACCGACATCGAGCTGCTTGCCAAGTCCGATACCGTGGCCACTCTCCTGCCCGCCTGCGACCTCTCAACCCGCGAGTCACTCGCGCCAGGCCGCGAGCTTATCGACGCCGGCGCCACCGTCGCCATCGCCTCCAACCTCAACCCCGGCACCTCGTTCACCAGCTCGATGAACTTCTGCGTCACCACCGCGGTGCTGCAGCAGCGCCTCACCCTCGACGAGGCCATCGCCGCCGCCACCACCGGCGGAGCCACGGCTCTGCGACGCCACAACGTCGGCGCCGGTAAAGACCCGCAGGGCCGGCCCGCCAAGGGCACCCTCGTGCCCGGCGCGGCCGCCGACCTGCACGTGCTCGACGCCGCCAACGCCATCAACCTGGCTTACCGCCCCGGCATGCCGATCACGTGGCAGACGTGGGTCGCCGGCGAGAAGGTGTACGGCTAAGGCCAACGCGAAGGCGACCACAAAGAGAATGATGAAGACCGCCGAAGCTAGGGCAAACAACTGATCTTCTTCGTGTCACCGCGGTCGTAGGCAAGCTGATTGAGTGCTCTCACTGCGAAAAGAATCGCGAGGAACTTAGCTCCGTAAGCCCAGTTAGGCACGTGATCACCGCTAAATAGTGCAAGGCCCACAGACAGATTTGCTGCGAGAATCACAGAAAGGATCCAGCTGACCCCCTCTTTAGAGTTCTGAGACTTAGTGGTCACGACGTCCACCTAACAGCTTGCGGCAGTGGTCAGTGCGCGTCCTGCCCCGTGACACGTAGCTGCGGTTATATCTCCCGAGATACCACCAGAAGCGGTTGCAATCGTGGCGGGTACACAAACCAAGCCGTCTTACTTGTCGACGGCTGCGGGCGCGAATGCACCGCGGGAATCGCAGTGCGGTCGGGCGCCGCCGGAGCCGCTGGAACCTCTGAAGTCGCTGAAGCCACGAGGGAACAACTTAAGGATCTCGAATGAACTTTTGGTGACCACCCGGCCTCACCCCGGCGAATAAAACGCGAATATCGGGACTAGATAGTCACCTGGCGCGATTTGATGTTGTCCAACTGCCGGCGCTCCGCGGGGCTCAAAGCGGAGTCGTCCGCGTACCCTGCTTCGATTGCACCGTTCAGGGCTTCGAGTGCGGCAGCGTATGCGTCCGGCTCGATAGACGGGTCTAGGTCCCAGACCGGGACGGTTACCCCGTGGACACGAAACGCCCCGGCGAATTTCGTCCCTTCCCCCAGGTGTAGGTCACCCCGTGCCGCGATGCGGGCGAGTGCCGCGAGCAGGCGGGGTTCACTGTCTTCGGAGCGTACCCACCGGATGTGCGCTTTGCCTCCGCCCGGGTTGACCCACCAGATCGACCCCGGGAGGTCGGGTGCCACCTGGGTGGAAGGGACGACAGCGGCGTTCGCACGGGCGAGGGCTTGCTGGACATCCGCCGGGACATCCGAGCCAGGGGGGAACCACCAAAAGAAATCACGGTAGGAGGTGATGGACAGGGAGGCGGCCGTATCGATGAGAGAGGAAAGCTCCGGCTGCGTTCCGTCAGCTGTCGTGGACTGCAACGTGTCCCCCGGCTGGGCGGTGAGCGCCCAGTTCAGCGCGTAAGCAAGATCCCGCCCCGGATTGTGCGAGTGGGACGCGACCTGCAGGGCGACGAATCGCTCCCCTCCCTCCTCTTCGGAGCGAATCACGCCCGCGCCGGCCCCGGGCAAGACGGTGCAGATAGTGACGGGGGTGCCGTGAACGTCGAGCGTCGCCGCGGCGGATGGGACGAACTCGCGCAGGGCGACCAGGTCAGCCTCAGCCGCGAGGCCCCCGAAGGGGCGGGGATCCTTGTTCAACGCCTCGCGCTCCGCCGCGCGGGCGGCGAGCTTCGCTTGGCGGCGGCTCATGCCCTCGGGCACCGGGGCTGAATCCTGGTTCTTGGTGCGGTTTTTCTCGGCCATAGGCCGAAATGCTACCGGAGCTCTACCTGCGGCCGTTGCCGGCTGGCGAGGACTTCAACGGCGAGGTGGGGCAGATCGGTGGCGAAGACGTCGACGCCGTGGTCGCGGCACCAGAGCATGTCTTTCGGCAGATTCACCGTCCACGTGTACGTCTTTAACCCCTTGAAACCGAGCAACTCGCGGCGTGCTTGGAGGTGGCTGATCGCGGGTCCGACACCATACGGGCGCGAGAGCATGCAGTTCTTCTTGTTCCACTTCTTCTCCCGCAATCGGAAGAGGTAGAACGTCTCGATTTCGGGCGCGAACTCCGTGAAGTAACGCATCGCCCGGTGAGAAAAAGAGATGAGGTGCACCCGCTCCGAGTCGCGCATACCCGCGTACGTCAGGCGACGCAGCGTCTGCTCGTCGACCTCTGGGCCGTACACCGTGGGGTGTTTGGTCTCGATGTAAATATGCTTCTCGGGGTAGTCCTGCATCAGTTCGAGGAGTTCGTCGAGAAGCATGATGCGCTGCGGGTTTTCTTTCGTGCCCACGTTGAGCGCCCGCAGATCCGTGAAATCCATGGCGGCTACGCGCCCGCGCCCGTTCGTGGTGCGGTTGACCAGCGCGTCGTGGAAGACGACGAGACGCCCGTCCCGCGTTAATCGAACATCGCACTCAATGCCGTGGATATCCATTCGAAGCGCCGCGTCGAATGCCTGGAACGTCAGCTCCGGGTAGAGGCCCGAGGCCCCACGGTGAGCGACGATCTTGGGGTTGAAGGGAGTGGCTGTGTTCGGTTTCTCGCTGTTGCTGCCCAGCAGTGTCGTCACGTGTGCTTAACCTACAACCACCTCGCACTTCGCGCGACCGCTACGAAAAAAAGTCGCCGCTTCCGTGCAGTGCAGATGTGGTTTTGGAACAATAGCCGGCATGCCTGTAATTGCCACGGTGCAGCGTTGGAAAAGGCCCTCGGGGCCGCACCTGTCGAACCCGTTGAAGGCGGCAGTCAAAGCCGGGCGGGCGGTAAAAAAAGCACGCGGACGGTACCCATTTAGCCGGCACGGTCTGCTCAGCGTGCCGCTCATGGCGGTCGAGGTGCTGGCGGACCTTTCGCCGGTCATCCGCATGGGAGGCCTGCGTCGCTTGCCACGCAACTTCGGCGCTGGGGTTCTCGGTGCCGAGGTAGCCACGTGGGGTGCGATCTCCCCTTCGCTCCTTCCCCACAAGTGGTGGATGATCGCGTCCAACGTCGCAATTTGCCAAGGGGTGGGCCACGCGTTGGGCGCCGGAATCGGCGGGGCTCTGCGTCAAGTGGGAGTGCTTGCCGGGGTCCCCGACGCCTCGTCCCCCCGCCACACCGCTAACGCAGCGTTTCACCTGGCCATGAGCGGGGTGACCCTGACCACCTTCGTACTGGCGCGACGTCGACACATCCGTCAGATCGACATGGTGGAAAGCGACGAGAAGTTACGCCTCACCAGCTCATTCACCGGAGTCACCCTCGGTACCCTCGGCTACGGTGGCTTGTTAGTCGTCGGCGAGGCCTTGCAGGCGCTTGTCGACGTCCTGAATGTGTTCCTCGGCAAGAAGCTGCCTCCCGTCACCTCGTGGCCTCTCGCGGTAACCGGGGCGGGCGCCGTCTTCGCGTTGGTCACCGACCGCGTCGTCGTGCGCAACGCCCTGTCCCGCGTCTACCGCAACGCCGAGGAGCTGGACCGCCAGTTCCTCCGGGGAGCTCCCCGCCCGCGTGAGCCGGAACGCTCGGGTTCGCCTTTCTCTTACGAGCGTTGGCACACGCTGGGCCGCCAGGGCCGAGCCGTGGTCGCGGGTGGACCGCGCAAGCGCGACATCGAGCTACTGCTTGGTGCACGTGGCGGAACAGCACCGATCCGCGAACCAATCCGGGTCTTTATTGGGCTCAACGGCAAGGACAGTCTCGACAAGATGGTGGAACTGGCGCTCGCCGAGCTCGACCGCACCGGCGCGTGGTCCCGCCGCCATATCGCGGTCATGTCTGCCGCGGGAACGGGGTGGATCAACGACTTTCACACCTCGGGCTTTGAGTTCATCGGCCGCGGCGACACCGCCATCGTGGCGATGCAGTACTCCTACCTGCCCTCGGCGTATTCATACCTCGCCGACCGGGAATCCTCCGTGCGCACGGCCCGCGCGCTGCTTAGCGCCATCACCGGAAGGCTGAGCGAGATGCCCGCGGAGTCCCGCCCGCACCTCTACGTGGGAGGGGAATCGCTCGGCGCGTACGGGGTGTCTGACGCCTTCGATAACGTCGACGGGTTCCTCGACGGCGTTACGGGAGGCGTGTTCACCGGAGTCCCCGGCTTCGCCGCGATCCATTCCGAACTCACCCGCGGCCGCGACGAGGGCAGCCCGCAGCGCCTTCCGCTTATCAACGGCGGCCGTCACATCCGCTTCTGTTCCCACCCCGATCACCTCAAGCACGACTTCGAAGGCAAGCCCTACGCGCGCGAATGGGACACCCCCCGTGCTGTCTTTGCCCAGCACGCCTCCGACCCGGTGGTGTGGTGGGACTGGGATCTCGCGTGGCGCGCACCCGATTGGCTAAGGGAGGCGGGCTCCCGCGGCGTTCCGGCCCCCGCGGCCCAGCACCTCGACGTCCCCGAGACGATGCGGTGGGCCCCCTTCATCACATTCTGGCAGGTCGGTATTGACCAGTTGTCGTCGCAAAGCTACCGCTCCCCGCACGGGCACAACTACCACGACGAAACGGTGGAGTACTGGGCGGCGGTGATGGGCAGTGATGTAGACGAGGCGACGCTGCACCGGATCAGCCTGTGGATCCACCGCGATGCGACAAAACTCCGCCACCCAGCGGGCGGACGGAAGAAAAACATCCACTACTAGGCGCTTTTGTGGCACCCGCTAGATGCCGCAGGCGATCCCGGTGGAGTGATGCGGGCAGTAGCCTCCCGGCACTTTGTGCAGGTACTGCTGGTGTTCGTCCTCCGCGAGGTAGTAGTCCACCCCGGTGCGCACTTCCGTCGTAATGGGGCCCAGACCAGCCGCGGCTAGTTGCTTTTCATACTCGGCGAGCCAGCCCCGGATCTGGTCAGCCTCCTGCTGAGTATCGGTGTAGAACGCGGAACGGTATTGAGTGCCCACGTCGTTGCCCTGCCGGAAGCCCTGCGTCGGGTCATGTGCCTCCAACCCGGCGCGGACGAGGTCCTTCAGTGTGATCGAGGCGGGGTCGTAGACGACCTCGACGAGCTCGACGTGGTTCGTCATCCCGGTGCATACTTCCCGGTAGGTCGGGTTTTTTGTCTCTCCCCCGCCGTACCCGACGGAGGTGGATTCGACCCCGTCCATCTGCCAGTACATCTTCTCAACTCCCCAGAAGCAGCCTAAGCCGACGAGCAGACGCCGCTGGCCCTCCCGCCAAGGCCCCGTAAGCGGGGTCCCCAGCACGGCGTGCGGGCGCGGGTGCGCCAGGACAGGCTCGGCCCGTCCGGGCAGTGTGCGGTCGTGGCTGACGAGCTCAGGTGTGCGGCCGAAGAGAAATCCCATGGTTCTCTCAACGCCTGAGCGCGTGTCGACATTCCCATTTCCGGCACATTTTCGGGCGGAAATGTAATTCCTTGAACATGTCGCCTATCCGCCTATGATGGGCCGGGCAAACACTAAACGCTTCGAAAGGACTTGATTCATCATGGCCGTCTACGAGTTGCCCGAGCTGCCCTACGCCTACGACGCACTGGAGCCGCATATCTCCGCCGAGATTATGGAGTTGCACCACTCCAAGCACCACGCCACCTACGTTGCCGGTGCTAACGCCGCGCTCGAGGCTCTCGAGGCCGAGCGCGAGGGGGAGGCCAACCCCGACCGGCTGCGCGCGCTGTCCAAGAACCTGGCGTTCAACCTGGGTGGCCACACGAACCACTCGATCTTCTGGAAGAACCTGAGCCCCAACGGCGGCGGCGCTCCGACCGGGGAGATCGCGGCGGCTATCGACCGAGACTTCGGCTCCTTTGAGAAGTTCAAGGCTCACTTCTCCGGTGTCGCAACGTCGCTCCAGGGCTCCGGCTGGGCCGTGCTTGGGTACGACCACATTGCGGATCGCCTTATCATCCAGCAGCTCACCGACCAGCAGGGTAACGTCTCCGTTGACTTCACTCCGCTGCTCATGCTGGATATGTGGGAGCACGCGTACTACCTGCAGTACAAGAACGTGAAGGCGGACTACGCCAAGGCGTTCTGGAACGTCGTTAACTGGGAGGACGTCAACGAACGTCTCGCCGCGGCTGCTCGCTAAGTCGCACCACAGGTCTAAGCCCCGCTCCGGCGGGGCTTAGCTCGTTGCCGGTTAGGTAGAAACACGCCGGCACCCACCACGAGAGGAGAAAGAGACACATGGTGGGCGCCGGCGCCATCTGATTCACGACGAGTTCCGTGCGGAGAACCCGTTCTAACTATAGGTAAGGCTGTCCTAAATGCGCAAGGGGCAGGGGGCAAAACTTTTCGACGCTCCCTGCCTCGTATACTGCCAAGGGCTCCGGTTAGGAAAATTGTGTAACCGTTGAGGAGGTTGTAACCCGGTGGGTATCAGGAAGGGAACACCTGAATACCGTAGAGCGTCGGCCGCGATGTTGGTGGTTGGCCTGGCGATTTTCAACTCGTTGTACTCCACCCAGGCCCTCCTGCCCGCCCTCTCCGATGCCTTCCAGGTTTCCCCCTCCACCGTGGCGTGGACCGTGTCAGCCGCCACGGGGGCTTTGGCCCTGTGCGTCGTTCCTTTCTCCATTCTTTCCGAGAAGTACGGCCGCGGTCGTATCCTCATCATCTCCGCTTTGGCGGCGACCGTGCTGGGGCTTTGCCTTCCTCTTGCCCAATCGGCGACCCAGTTCGCGGCGCTGCGGGCTGTTCAAGGCGCGATGATCGCGGGGACCCCGGCTGTCGCCATGACCTGGCTGGCCGAGGAGTTAGACGAGCGGGATCTCGCCTCCGCGATGGGCCTCTACATCGCGGGGAACACAATCGGGGGGCTCACCGGCAGGCTCATTCCAGCGGCCGTCATGGAGGTGGCTACCTGGCGGTGGGCCCTGTTCGCCTCCAGCGCAACCGCCCTCGCCCTGGCGTTAGCCTTTGCCCTTCTCCTACCCCGTCAACGCAACTTCGTACCCAAGGACTCGCTCCGCCCGAGCATCGAGCTGCGGGCCATGGGCCGTCACCTGCGCAGCCCGCGCCTTCTCGGCCTCTACACCACCGCCTTTATCGCCATGGGCACCTTTGTGTCCATGTACAACTTCTTCGGCTTCCGGGCTGTCGATACGTTCGGGCTCTCCCCTGCCTTGACCGGCTTGATCTTCCTCATGTACTTGTCTGGGACGTGGTCGTCGGCACGCGCCGGGGCCCTCGTCGCTCACTTCGGTCGGGGCCGGGTGGTGTTGGGCTCGGCCGTGCTTATGCTCGGCGGGGCGGCCGTGGCCATCAGCTCCTCCCTTCCCATCGCACTCCTCGGGCTCCTCGGTTTCACGGCAAGCTTCTTCGCGCTCCACTCCGTTGCCTCTGGATGGGTAGGGCTCATTGCCAGCCGGGATCGCGCGGAGGCATCCTCCCTCTACGTCCTGTTCTACTATGTCGGCGCGTCCGTCCTTGGGGTGGCCACCGGGCGCGCGTTCGAAGCGTTCCCGTGGTGGGGATTCGTCCTCACGCTCTGTGCGATCCTCGGCGTTCTCGTCGCGGTCGCGGCCGCCCTCGCGGCGGTGGAAAAAAGAATGTGACGCGTCTATACGACGGGCACGCCCGGCGCTCCGGCGCTGAGGAACTCGCGCACCGCTCGGGTCGCCCGGCAATCGCCCTCGTTGTAGCGCAAAAGGGTGGTTCGGGCTTCAGTGGACCCAAGCCGGGCCGCGCGCCGCAGCGCCACCGACTGCTGGCCATCAACGTCCTCGTCGGCCCACCTAAAACCGGCCACGGGCCCCACGACCTTCAACCCCAGCCCGTCGGTGCCCACGAGGTGCCGGCGCACGCCGGAAAAGACGTCAACCCACTCGTCTGACGCGATGAACTCCCGCACTTCCTCCGGTGCGACTCCGCCGAAGCGGCGCGCGGACTCGAGCAGCCAGTGGTTTTCCCCGCCCGCTGCGTAGCAGTAGGCAGCAAAGGACCGCCCCGCCGCGTGCGCGTCATCCCGCGTGGCCATCAGCCACGTCCAGAATTGCCGGAAGTTCTCCGCCTCGGCCTCACCGCCGACTTCTTCCCACGTCACAAACGGCCGATAGGCCTCGCCATCGAACGTCCCCCAGAGGTACGCACCCTGATCGAGGTACGCCTCCATGTCCACGTCGACCTCCACGTCTGCGCGGCGGACGCCCGTGGGCGTGGAACGCTTCAACACCGGCACACCGTCGCGCCACGCCTGGGCAATGCGCGACTTCTCTCCGAGGTTCGCGGCAATGGCGCCGTTCACGGTTGTAATTCCGGCCTCCCGCAGCCGGTCCGCGTTTCCCCCTGGGAAGACCAGGGAGATGTCGTCGAGCTGGTGCAGCCGTGGCTCACAAAGTTCCCAGAAGCGGCAGCTGGCGCACTGTTTCAGGCGGCGCGGTTCGAGGGGAGTCGGCGCCTCGAGGGCGTCGAGAAGCGGGGCGATGAACCTCTCCGGGGTCGCGAGGTACGCTCGGGTCCGGTCTTGTCCGATAACCCCGCCCACACCGGCGGAACGCTCACCTAGCACGAGGTGAGCTAGCGCTAGACGGTAACCGTCAACCGTGTGATGGCGTGGCCGCGCCGCGACCTCCAGCGGGCGGCCCAAGCCGAGCCTGGACGTTGGGATGAACGTCACCACGTCGCCTGACGGTTCTCCTGGGACTGCCCGCGCGACTCGATGGTTCGACACGAAAACGGGCATGTAGCGCCCATCGTCCGCCCGCACAAGCACGTCGATTTCCGCTTCGACATCTACCCCGGCGACCCGCCCAGTAAGCCGTGCGCCGGTGATGAGATTCGCACCCTCGGCCATGGCCGCGCGCGTGGCTTCCTCGGTATCTTCCTCGGTAGATTCCTCGGTAGATTCCTCGCTGGTACCGGAGTCCGAGCTGAACGGATGCGGCCCGGGCACGTCGACGCGGACAAAACGTCTTGCGGAACCGTCACCGAGGGCGCGCTTGACGGGCAACCGCGAGAACACGGCGGTGCGAGCTGCCTCGACCTGCTCCGCCCGCGACTGCGCACCCGGCGACGGCTCAACGCCCGGATGGGTGACGCGCTGGCGCAGCCGAAAGCGGCATCCGACGAGGTCGGACGCGCGGACAAAAAAGGGTGCAGAACGCGGATTGCTCACGACATCCCCAAGCCTAACGCCTGCGTCCGGGTAAGGTTAAACGAGAAAAGCACCTATAAAGACGTAGGAGACAACCACTCATGGGCATCTTCAAGATGATCCGCGCGGCCCGCGCCAAAACCAAAGCCGAGATAAAGGCAGCCCAGGCCAAAGCGCGGCAGGCGGCAAAGGAACAGGCCAAGACGGACCGTCGCACCGCCGAGCTGCTGGACAAAGCCGAAAGGCGTTTGCTTCAGGAAGAGAAGAAGGGTCTGAAGCGGAAGCGCAAGCACGAGAAGCAGCTGGCGAAAGCCCACCTTAAGCGGGTGGAACAAGCCGGCCTGACGAAGAAGAAGGCCCAGAACTGGGTGGGCGCGGCCCGCATTGCGGTGCCCGTGCTTGTCCCCCTGGCATACAAGGCCCTGACGTCCTACCAGCAGCGCCGCATTGAGGGCCGCGCCCAGAACCTAGGGCTGAGCACCCAGGACCTGGCGCGTTATTCGGGGCGCGGCGCCGAGCTGCAGGCCCGCATCGACGCGATCCGAAACAACACGTCACACAACGACGCGCTGGGCTCGGGCTTTACCAAGGATCTGCGCGTCCGCCTCGACGAGCTGAGCAGCGCGGTGGCGAACGCCGAGAAGATGAACCCGGAGCAGCAGCGCCTGGCTCATGGTTCGATCGAGAAAGAGCTCAAGGACATTACCGCGGAGATCGCGGAGAAGGTCGCCGCCGGTTCCGAGTAGACCCCCAGCGGGTTAGAGCACGCCCTGCTCCCGCGCTGACGCAACGGCTGACGTGCGGGAGCGGACCCCTAGCTTGTCGTAAATGTGAACGAGGTGGGACTTCACTGTCGCCTCCGACAGCATGAGGCCCTGCCCGATCTCCCGGTTCGACGCGCCGCCCGCGACAAGCTGTAGCACCTCAAGCTCGCGCGGGGTAAGCGCTGAGCGAGGGGTCGCGTCTCGGGTGCGCAGCCTGTCCCGCACCACAGGGGAGAGAGCCGGGTCGCCTTTCGACGCCGAGCGGACCGCCGCGAGAAGCTCCTCCGGCGGTGCGTCTTTCAGGAGGTACCCCACCGCGCCGGCCTCGATCGCGCCGAGGATATCCGCATCGGTGTCGTAGTTCGTCACCACGAGCACCTTCGGTGGGTGCTCCATGGAGCTGCGAATTACCGCCGTTGCCTCCGCTCCCGTGGTCACGCGGGCACCGTCGGCACCCGCTCGGAAGCGTAGATCCATCAGCACAACGTCGATGCCGCCCGCGCAGGCTGTGGAAATGGCGCCTTCAGCGGTCGCCACTTCGCCGACGACGATGATGTCCTCAGCTTCCTCCAGTACGGCACGCAGCCCCAAACGGACTATCTCGTGGTCGTCGGCGAGCAAAACGCGGATCATTCGTCCTCCTCCATCTTTCGGTTGATGGTACCCGGCACCGCGACGGAAAGGGCGGTCGGCCCGCCCTGCTCCGACTCGACGACGAGTTCTCCCCCCAGCTCTTCAGCGCGCGTGCGCATCGCGTCGAGGCCGAGGTGCCCCAATCCGTTTGGTTTTTCCCGCACCCCCTCGACATCGAAGCCGCACCCGTTGTCGACGACATCTAGCCGCACCTCCTCCGGGTTATAGGTCAGCGTCACCCGCACGCGCGTTGCACGCGAATGTTGAACGGCGTTCGATACCGCTCCCTGCGCAATGCGCAGCAGCCCCGCCTCACAGCGCATCGGCAGTTTCCGCGGGGCGCCGTCGCTTTCCACCTCGATGGGCATGTTGCCCGCCGCGCTGAAATCCGCAGCGATCCTCTCGAGAGCCTCGCTTAACGACGTCTCCGTCAGCACCGCCGGAGTCAACGCCGCAATCATCGCCCGGGTTTCCGCCAAGTTTGACGACGCCGCCCGGCGCGCCGCTTCCATTCGACGACGCGGGCCGCTGACCTGCGACTGCGTCAGCCCCACGTCCTTGGCCAGGGATTCCAGGTCGCGCTCCGCCGCGTGAAGCAGCATCTGAATGCTAGACAGGCCTTGGGCCACCGTGTCATGAATTTCGTGGGCGAGTCGTTCGCGCTCCTGCGCGACTCCCGCCGCCCGTTCCGTTTCGGCGAGCTGCTTGCGGGTGTCGAGCAGCTCGCCGATAAGTTGCTCCCTCTCTTTGCTCACCCTTGCAATGGTGGTAAACGCGTAATTGGACGCAACGACAACGAGTGCGGACAGTACGGGGCCGATTATTCCCCCAACGGTGAGGCCGCCGGGAATTTGCATTCCTACCGCGGCCCCCAACCCCACACTGACCCATACCAACCCAACCCAGTTATTAAACGCGCGGAGGTAGATGAAGAAAAGGATGAACACCCAGTACACGGCGACCGTCGTGAGGAGCATGTCGGCTACCCACACAACGGAGAGCGCCACGAGCCATAACGATAGGCCGGCTCGACCCCAGCGATGCATCTCCACCATTCCGTAGAACAGCAAGAACGCAAACGACGACACCAGGAGCAGGTGCAGCAGCGCGTAGTTGAGCGCCATGCCGGCGAGAGCAACCAGGGAAATCACCAGGAGAGAGGCGCTAAGAACGGTAATCGCCGTATCGAGCGCTTTGTTGTCTGGAATGGCGTCGGGACCGTCGCCCGCCACCGATACCCTAGAACTCATGCGCATTACGATACCTACCGCCCTGGCTGCGATCGTCGCGCCTGTCTTTGCTGGTGCCGCCCTCTCTGGGTGCGCGCCGCAGGCGGCTGACGCCCCCACGTCGCCTGTACCTTTCGAAGGCGATGAGCGGGTTTACGACGCGGGACTGCCGCCGGACGCCGCGCCCGTGGCCGAACCGAGCGCGGGCGTGGAGTGCCCGTACCTCGATTCGCAGTGGGTTGCCGAAACCAACGGCCAGCGGGTCTCCGGTGTGGGTGTCGATACGCGATTCGATACCCCAGCCTGCCTGTTCTGGGCGGGTGCGGAGGCGCCCCAGCTCACCGTCGTCGTGCGCCACACTGCCTCCACCGAAACCGCCCGCGCGGTGGTCGACTGGGCGGCGCCGGTTGGGTATTCTGACGCCGCCTCGCTTCCCTCCGGCTGGGAGGGCGGCCGGGCAGGCGCCGGACGGGTGCCCGGGGCGGCGGGGGCGGTCTACGCCGTGTCGAAAGGGCCCTTCGCGGTGGCGGTGTGGACAGACCAAGCCGAGTCCATCAAAGCCGAAAATGTGACGAAGCAGGTGATCACCAGCCTGAACCTCTAGACAGGACACGGCGCCCGTGTCGTTTTAAGGTTGTTCTCGTTCGTTGTCCGCGGGAAAGACCAGGAGACCCCATGCGAAAGTTGTTATCCGTTGTCGCAGCGACGGCAACGTGCACGCTGACCGCGTGCTACGCGGAGCCCGTCCAGGACGTCGGGACGGTCACCTCTGTCGTGCCTCCAGTCGTCGTCGCAACGGACCCGAACGTGGAAACCGCGACGGCCATGGCCACACCTGAGCCCACGAAAGATCCGTCGTCGATCAAGCGCTACGTGGCCCTCGGTGACTCCTACGCGTCGATGGGGTCAGCCGTAGGACAAGCCGCGGACCCGAGTTTTTGCGCGCGCTCCGCTGACAACTACCCGCACGAGCTGGCCGGGCTTTTCGACCACGCCATCACGCTTGTCGACGCCACCTGCCAAGGCTCGACCACCGCCAACATCCCCGGGCCCCGTGATTCCCACGAGCTGAGCACTCCCCTCCACCCGCAACTGGATTACGTCAACCGTCGCACGGACCTCATCACCCTCTCCATTGGCGGCAACGACATGGACTTCGCGGGGATCGCGCACTGCGTGCAAGACGCGATCGGGGGTGCACAGCGTGATTGCGTAAAGGAATTCGCAGCCCCCACCGCCGTGTCCCTCGCTGAACTGCCGGGGCGAATTAACGAGGTGTACGCGCGAATCCACGATGCCGCGCCTCGAGCGACAATCGTCGCCACTGGGTACACGCCCCTCGTTTCCGTTGAACAATCGTGCGCTGCCACCGACCGCTTGTCGGCGGACGCCGTCGAATGGGTCGTGTGGCTAACCGCGGTGATCAACAACATCGTCAAACAGACCGCGGAGGCCAACGGGGCCCTGTACGTCCTCCCCGACGGCGTGGAGCGACACACCACGTGCGCTGAGGTCAGCGAGCGATGGGTGGACGCAGAGGGCAAAGCCACCGGCTCCTACCCGGCACACCCCACCCCGGCCGGCCAGCGCGCCATGGCCGAAGCGGTCGCCCGCGCCCTCGACGCCTAAACCGCCACGTCGTTATAGGGCATGTGCGAGGAAACCCAGGGGAATACGACCTCCATGAGCAGCAGGAAGACCAGAACCACCAGCACGGCCGCGATGAGGGCTTTGGTGATTGGGCCGCCGGGAAGCATGCGCCACAATGCTGCGTACATTCCTTAACTCTCCTCCTGCAGCGCTCGGGGCCGCACCACGCCGTCGGATTTTTCGACTACTTCGGTTTGGATCGCGTGAATGATCATGCGCTCCGCGTTCGAAAACTGGGGGTGACACGTGGTCAAGGTGAGCACGCCAGCAAGACCCGCGACGCTATCCCCCTCCCGCCCCGGGAGCGGGGCGATCACGCTGGTGTCGCGCGGCGTGGTGATGACTTTTCCCGCCACGCCTGCGTAGTCACCGCCCACCACGCGCTCCGCGAGTGCCCCGGACAAACACGGCGCCGCCTCCGCGGCTCGCTGGGCCGCCTCCGTCGAGGTGGGGAGGACCCGGTAGGTGACCCACTGCGTTTGGGTCTCGACGACGACCGCATCACACGCCGATAACTGGCCGAGGTCGTTAAACGGCGCCCCCTTGCCCACGCGGTGCCCGGCGACGGCAAAGTTACCCGGCTGGCCTGGCAGTTGCGTGCCGGGATAGTGACCCGGACCGACGAGCAACGAGGCCTCGTCTACCCCTTCTACCACCGCGAACGCGTAATCGGCTCCGAAGGCGGGGATGCGGAGCAACGCGAAGGCGTCGCCAAGCTGAGGCTCGGACGTGCCCCTCGGGTTGACCCACTGGCCCTCGAGCTGCTCATGGGCTCCCGATTGGAGACGTTGCGAATGAAGGTTGGTCCAAAACGCCTCGTAAAAAGCAAAGAGAAGGAGTACCGCCCCGACGGTCAGGAGTGCCTCGCCGACCACCTGGCTCGCTGTGGCACGGGTGGGGACGGCGGAAGGCATGGCCTAACATTAACGCAATGAAGAGTGCGACGGTTCAGGTGGTTTGACCGTGATACAAGCTTTTGTCTACCCGGTCTCAGCAGTGATGAAGTTCTGGCACTGGCTGCTGGCCTCGACGATGCATGTGGACAGCTCTCACGCGTGGGTGGCCTCGGTAATCCTTCTCGTTGTCACCATTCGTGCGTTGATTACCCCTCTGATATGGGTTGTGTACAAGTCCGGGCGCGTCCTCGTTGTCATGCGGCCCAAGCTCGCCGCCATCGAAGAACGCTATGCCACCGACACAACCCCTGAAGGCGTGCTCGCCCACCAGGAGGAGCGGCGCAAGGTCCACAAGGAGCACTCGTACAATCCCTTCGCCGGCTGCGTGCCCGGGCTGCTTCAGGTGCCCTTCTTCTTGGGCCTTTACCGCCTGTTGTTGTGGATGGCGGTCCCCGATCGAGCCCAGGGCCACTCGCTCGGCCTGCTCACGGCCCACGAGACGCAGTCCTTCCAATCAGCAACGTTTTTCGGGGTCCCCCTCACTGCCTACCTAGCAATGCCCGTCGATCAGCTGGCCCAGCTAGGCACAACCCGCCCCGCGCTCGAGGACGTCGCGCTGCCCCTCATCGTCGCGGCCACCTTCTTCACCACCCTCAACACGGTGCTCTCCCAGTTACGCAGCCGCTCCACGCTGGAATGGGACAACGGCCTGAGCCGCCGCATGTACAAGCTATTTTGGCTCTTCGTCCCCTTCGTCCCGCTGACCATCCTCATCGCCGGTTTCACGGGCGTGGTGCCGGTCGCGCTCCTTCTCTACTGGTTCACCGGCAACCTCTGGACCCTGGGCCAGACAATCCTTCTGTGGTGGCTCGTGGTCAGGGCGTTTCCGCTTGACGACGCCACCGTCGCCCACATCGCCACCTCACGCACCAAAGCCATCGAGCAGGGGCGCGCGGCCAGGGAGGTGAAGCGCAGCCGGCGCCGGCGGCGCGCCTCCGTCCTCATCCACCCCACCTCATTCTTTCGGGTGCGCCGGGAGTTGCTCGAGGAGAAGCGCGAAGCGAAACAGGCCAAGATCGATGCGAGGGCGGAGAAACGTGAGCTTGCGCGCCAGCGCGCCGTCGCGCGTCGCGAGGGCCTGAAGCAGGCGCGGGAGAAGAGGGCCGAAGAAAAGGATCAGATGGAGTAGTCGGCGGGCGGCGCGCCTAACATGCCGTCCGCAAGCGAGCGCGCCGTGACCAGCGGGCTGACGTCTTGGACGAAACGGGCGCCGGCCAGGCCCCCTTCGAGGAAAATCAGCAGCTGATCGGCCTGGTCGTCGGATCTGTACCCGTTTTTCTCGGTCAGGAGCCGTGCCATGGTGTTTCTCATCCACGCCCTGTGGGCGCGGCACGTCGCGACAATCCGTTCCTCCGAGTCCGTTTCGGGCCGCGGGTATTCGTTCGCCGCGTTAAAGAAGGGCGATCCGCGGAAATCCTTGTCGGGTTCTTCATCAATCGCCATATCGAAAAAGGCGAGGATCTTCTCGTCGACACTGCTGAGCGAGCCCGTGCGTTGCTCCCAGCGCTGCTGATACTCCTCGCTGAGCCGTTCGAGGTAGGCGATCACAAGGTTGTCCTTGGAACCTAGCAAGGAGTAGAGCGAGGCTTTTGCCACGTCGGCCTCGCGGAGGATGCGGTCGATCCCAATAACTCGGATCCCTTCTTCCGTAAACAGCTTCGTGGCCGCGTCGAGAAGCCGCTGCCGAGGGCTTGGACGGTTCCGTCGGCCTGCACTCGGCTTCTTCCTGCTCGTACTGGCTTGGGCCACCGGTCACCTACCTCCGTGCTTTATCCTGCGTCTCGAATCAAATATAGACAAACCGGTACGTACGCACCACCTTGGGGCAGGCATGCAAAAACCCCGGCCTCATGGCCGGGGTTGATTCGTGCGGGGTGTCTAGCGCCTACGCCCCGCCACCGCGTTGATGATCCACAGCAGGATGACAGCACCAAGCAAGCAGGTAAGGAAGCTGAAGATCATTCCACCGCCGGCGACATCAACACCGAACAGGCTGAGCAGGAACCCGCCGAGCAAACCGCCAACGATACCCGCCGCGATGTTGGCGAAGATTCCCATGGAAGCGTCACGGCTCATCACCATGGAGGCGATCCAGCCAGCCAGGCCGCCGATAACGATCCATCCGATAAACCCGAGTGTAGGAGTCATTTATATAATCCCTTCGAAATAGTGGGCGAACTTGCTGCCGATTATTCCCGAGGTCGCACCCGATTACCACTGTGGAGGCGCGTAATTAGGTAACAAGTAAACAACAACCGGGGGTTTTAGTCCTGCGGTCGGACAACCATCATGGGGCACGGCGCCGACTGGAGAAGCGCACGCGACGTTGACCCGAGGAGCATTCCCTTGAACCCACCGCGCCCGTGTGATCCCGTAACCAGAAGTTGGGCGCCCTCCGCCGCCTCAGTCAAAGCACGAACCGGGCGGTCCCGCGCAATGATTTTGCGCAGGGGCACGTTGGGGTACCGAGTCTTCAGTGTGGACAGGTACGTGTCGAGCTTGTCGCTTTTCTCGCGCTGCACGGCTTCCCAGTAGTCGTCAGACACGGCGAAGCCGGCACCCGGCCCCTGCACCTGGGTGTCAACCCACGTGTGGACCGCGACCAGTTCAGCACCGCGGGCGTCTGCCTCCTCGAACGCGACCTCTGTGGCGCGTCGGGACACCTCCGACCCGTCGACCCCGACGACAACAGGACCGTACTTGTTCTCATCGGTGACGTTGCTGTCCTCGCGGATCACAACGACGGGGCACGACGCGTGGGAGACCACAGCGCCGGACACGGAGCCGAGGACCATCCCCGACAATCCGCCGAGCCCGCGGGAACCCATCACGATCATGGCAGCCCCTTTCGACAGCTCAAGGAGCATGTCGATCGGCGATCCTTCCGCGATGACATGCCCGATCTCGATGTCCGGGGCCACCTCCAGAGCAATATCGCGGGCGCGGTCAATCTTTTCAACGGTCTCACGCTCAAGGTCGTCGAAGAGCTCTTTCGGGGGAACCATCCCCTCCGCGTAGAGGAACTGGGGCATTGTGTAGCTCGCTGCTAAACGGAGTTGGGTTCCCCTCTTCAGGGCTGTATTCGCAGCCCACCTCACCGCATTCTCGGATGCGGGACTCCCGTCGACCGCGACGATAATTTGATCAGCTCTGTTGACACCATCTGGCTGAGCCATGATCGGCCCCTTTCCGTCTCAGCGGCCGGCCAGCGCGCGCCCACACGATTGACGCGGCAACCGTACCGGACCATCTCGTACACCCCGAATTCTACCGCGCAGCAAGGGGCCCATGCCCGGAACGGGGGTACGGGGTCTACCTCGGGATCTCGATGGGGTGGGCAGCCGGCGCGTTCGCCGGGTAGAGCAGCGAGAAGATCGCATTCAAAATGGCGGACAGCACTTTCCCCTGGTTGGTAGAGGAAAAGTTGTTCAAAGAGTCGAGAATAACGTTGAAATCCATGCGGATAAACTTAGTACACAATGGCTAGACGCAGGCAATCGCAATCCGGTCCACTTCCGCCCCGAGACGGATTGGGCGCGAGCCGAGTTCGCCTACCGGGACCCGTGCCAATCAGCGCTTTTCACTTTCTAGAAAAGGTGATCCGCGAGCAAAGGCACCGCCACCCCGAGGATGACGAAGACGCGCTCCGCGCTCGGTTTTCGGCGGGAGAGGTCGTTCTGCGTGACGGGACCACACTCCGGCCAGAGGATCTCGTAGCCCCAGGCACGGACATCTTCTTTTACCGTATCCCCGCACCCGAGCGCCGCGTCCCCTTCGAGATAGATACCATCTTCGAGGACGAGAATCTTATGGTAGTGCGGAAGCCGCCTTTCTTGGCGACGATGCCCCGCGCCTCCCACATCACCGAGTCCGTCACCGTCCGCCTTCGCCGCGCCACCAGTAACGAGGAGCTCACGCCGGCGCACCGGCTCGACCGTCTCACCTCGGGTTTGCTCCTTCTGACCAAACGCCGCGAAGTTCGAGGCGCGTATCAGGAACTTTTCGCGCAGCGACGGGTGAAAAAACTGTACGAAGCGATCGGCCCGGAGGTGAGCATCCCCGCTCCTACGCGTTGGGAACACCATTTAGACAAAGTCCCAGGGGAGCTACGCACGAGGATCGATTCCGGGCAACCACCGAACAGCGCGACCGACGTGCTCTCAATCAGCCCAATAGATGCGAACACTGTCCCCGGCGGCAATGATGCAGGTACCCCGCTGGCGCGTTACCTTCTCCAGCCCCTCACCGGCCGTACCCACCAGCTCCGGGCCCACATGGCGCTCAACGCAGCCGGGATAGTCGGGGACCCCCTCTACCCGGTTGTCACGAGGCCCGCCGAAGACTTCGGCAGGCCCCTTCTGTTGGCGTCGGTCGAGCTAAGTTTCCAGGACCCGCTTAGCGGCACCTCTCGAGTGTTCCGCTGCGTCGGATGGTAAAAAAGGGGCGCCTTGGTGGGGGCGCCCCTTTTTGTGTTGTTGAGTTGTTGGTCGGCGGTAACTTACTCTCCCACCCCCTCCCGGGGGCAGTACCATCAGCGCGGGCGGGCTTAGCTTCCGGGTTCGGAATGGGTCCGGGCGTGTCCCCGCCGCTATTGACCACCGACACATTTTTTTGTTGTTGGGCGCCCCGTGGCCGGGGGGTGTGGTGTGTCAGATACTGCATAGTGGACGCGGGTATGACACCTTTGTGGTGTGTGTTTCGTGTGCGGGTGGTTTTGGTGTATTAGTACCAGTCGTCTTGGTGCACATTACTGTGTGTCCAACTCTGGCCTATCAACCCCATCGTCTGTGGGGAACCTCGAATGAAACCTCATCTTAAAACAGGCTTCCCGCTTAGATGCTTTCAGCGGTTATCCCTTCCGTACGTAGCCAACCAGCGGTGCTCCTGGCGGAACAACTGGCACACTAGAGGTACGTCCGTCCCGGTCCTCTCGTACTAGGGACAGCTTTTTTCAAGTTTCAACGCGCGCGGCGGATAGAGACCGAACTGTCTCACGACGTTCTGAACCCAGCTCGCGTGCCGCTTTAATGGGCGAACAGCCCAACCCTTGGGACCTACTCCAGCCCCAGGATGCGACGAGCCGACATCGAGGTGCCAAACCATCCCGTCGATATGGACTCTTGGGGAAGATCAGCCTGTTATCCCCGGGGTACCTTTTATCCGTTGAGCGACACCACTTCCACTCGTAGGTGCCGGATCACTAGTCCCGACTTTCGTCCCTGCTCGACATGTCCGTCTCACAGTCAAGCTCCCTTGTGCACTTACACTCTTAACACCTGATTGCCAACCAGGCTGAGGGAACCTTTGGGCGCCTCCGTTACTCTTTGGGAGGCAACCGCCCCAGTTAAACTACCCACCAGGCACTGTCCCCAACCCAGATCATGGGCCAAGGTTAAGGTATCCACTACGGTCAGAGTGGTATTTCACCAACGACTCGGCCACCACTAGCGTGATGGTGTCATAGTCTCCCACCTATCCTACACAAACCGCACCGAACACCAATACCAAGCTGTAGTGAAGGTCCCGGGGTCTTTTCGTCCTGCCGCGCGAAACGAGCATCTTTACTCGTACTGCAATTTCACCGGGCCTGTGGTTGAGACAGCAGGGGAGTCGTTACGCCATTCGTGCAGGTCGGAACTTACCCGACAAGGAATTTCGCTACCTTAGGATGGTTATAGTTACCACCGCCGTTTACTGGGGCTTAAATTCTCCGCTTCGACCCCCACAGGGGGGGTCTAACAGGTCCTCGTAACCTTCCAGCACCGGGCAGGCGTCAGTCCGTATACATCAACATCACGTCTTCGCACGGACCTGTGTTTTTGGTAAACAGTCGCTCCCCTCTCTTCTCTGCGACCCCACCACGCTCACACACGAACAGTGTGATCACCTCGTAGGGTCCCCCTTCTCCCGAAGTTACGGGGGTAATTTGCCGAGTTCCTTAACCACAGTTCACCCGACCGCCTTAGTATTCTCTACCTGACTACCTGTGTCGGTTTCGGGTACGGGCCGTACGCACACATCGCTAGAGGCTTTTCTCGACAGCATAGGATCACCACCATCACCCCCTAGGGGGCTACGCATCACGCCTCACACAAAAGCGGGCTGCATTTCACACCCCACCGTGCCACACGCTTACACCGCGCAATCCATTCCGCGGCGTGGCTACCTTCCTGCGTCACCCCATCACTGACCTACTAAGGTTCAGGCCCTCCACCACACACCCACCACACCACCACCCCCCGAAGGGGACGGCAGCACAATAATGAGCATGCGGGAAGTTAGTATCACCCGTTACGTCTTGGGCGCGTGCATACGGGTACGGGAATATCAACCCGTTGACCATCGACTACGCCTGTCGGCCTCGCCTTAGGACCCGACTCACCCTGGGAAGACGAACTTGACCCAGGAACCCTTAGTCATCCGGCGGGTAAGATTCTCACTTACCACTCGTTACTCATGCCTGCATTCTCACTCGCGTGCAGTCCACAACCCCTCACGGTCCTGCTTCACCCCACACGCGACGCTCCCCTACCCAACAACACCCCACAGGGATATCATTGCCGCGGTTTCGGCGGTGTACTTGAGCCCCACTACATTGTCGGCGCGGAACCACTCGACCAGTGAGCTATTACGCACTCTTTCAAGGGTGGCTGCTTCTAAGCCAACCTCCTGGCTGTCATCGCGATCCCACATCCTTTTCCACTTAGTACACCCTTAGGGGCCTTAACCGGCGATCTGGGCTGTTTCCCTCTCGACTATGAAGCTTATCCCCCACAGTCTCACTGCCATGCACCACTTAACCGGCATTCGGAGTTTGGCTGACATTGCTAAGATGATAGTCCCGCTCAACCAACCAGTAGCTCTACCTCCGGCAAGCTCACATAACGCTGCACCTAAATGCATTTCGGGGAGAACCAGCTATCACGGAGTTTGATTGGCCTTTCACCCCTACCCACAGCTCATCCCCTCAGTTTTCAACCTAAGTGGGTTCGCGCCTCCACAACCTCTTACAATTGCTTCACACTGGCCATGGGTAGATCACCCCGCTTCGGGTCCAGGACATGCCACTACACACCCTCTTCGGATTCGCTTTCGCTACGACTCCCCCACAACCGGGTTAACCTCGCGACATGCCGCTGACTCGCAGGCTCATTCTTCAAAAGGCACGCCATCACACACCAGCGGTGCTCTGACGGATTGTAAGCGCACGGTTTCAGGAACTCTTTCACTCCCCTCCCGGGGTACTTTTCACCATTCCCTCACGGTACTATCCACTATCGGTCACACTGAGTATTTAGGCTTACCGGGTGGTCCCGGCAGATTCACAGCAGATTCCACGAGCCCACTGCTACTCGGGACAACACGCACACCACAGCACACACGCAACCACGTACGGGACTCATCACCCACTACGGCGCACCATCCCAGATGCTTCCGCTCACGCGCACACCACAATGGCCCAGGTGGCAGCCCGAACACACGCATCATCCCACAACCCCACACACGCAACCCCTGCCAGGTCTCACACGCACATGGTTTAGCCTCATCCGCGTTCGCTCGCCACTACTAACGGAATCACACTTGTTTTCTCTTCCTACGGGTACTGAGATGTTTCACTTCCCCGCGTACACCCCCACACAGGCTATGAATTCACCTGCAGGTCACACCACACAACTGGTGCCAGGTTTCCCCATTCGGACATCCTCGGATCAACGCTCGGTTGGCAACTCCCCAAGGCATAACGCAGCCTCCCACGTCCTTCATCGGCTCAGCATGCCAAGGCATCCACCGTACGCCCTTCACAACACACCCAACACACACAATCAGGCACACAACACACAAAAAAGAAAGATACTCGCGTCCACTATACAGTTCTCACACACCACACACACCCCCCACAACCACACACACCGTGCACAATCATGACAGGCACGCCCACGAACACCACGCACACACACAACCACAACAGTCATGCGCACACACGCGAAGTGCCCCAGACACCCAACAGCATGCCAACCACCCGTTTGCAGGACACACGGTCATGACCACATACGCCCACCATCACACGAACAACACACCAGCATCATCCACACAACAGGGGGTGCGCGACCACCCGGCCAGATTTAAAAAAAAGATGGCAGTGCCACACACGGACACATCAACCACCACCCCCACCACACGACCACGCGCGCAGGGGGCACACAAAAAACTCCTTAGAAAGGAGGTGATCCAGCCGCACCTTCCGGTACGGCTACCTTGTTACGACTTCGTCCCAATCGCCGATCCCACCTTCGACAGCTCCCCACCCACACAGGGTTTAGGCCACCGGCTTCGGGTGTTACCAACTTTCATGACGTGACGGGCGGTGTGTACAAGGCCCGGGAACGTATTCACCGCAGCATTGCTGATCTGCGATTACTAGCGACTCCGACTTCATGGGGTCGAGTTGCAGACCCCAATCCGAACTACGACCGGCTTTCAGCGATTAGCTCACTCTCACAAGCTCGCACACGCGCTGTACCGACCATTGTAGCATGTGTGAAGCCCTGGACATAAGGGGCATGATGATTTGACGTCATCCCCACCTTCCTCCGAGTTAACCCCGGCAGTCTCTCATGAGTCCCCAACCGAATTGCTGGCAACATAAGACAAGGGTTGCGCTCGTTGCGGGACTTAACCCAACATCTCACGACACGAGCTGACGACAACCATGCACCACCTGCAAACAGACCACAAGGGAAACCACATCTCTGCGGCGATCCTGTTCATGTCAAGCCCAGGTAAGGTTCTTCGCGTTGCATCGAATTAATCCACATGCTCCGCCGCTTGTGCGGGCCCCCGTCAATTCCTTTGAGTTTTAGCCTTGCGGCCGTACTCCCCAGGCGGGGCGCTTAATGCGTTAGCTACGGCACAAACCCCGTGGAAGGGACTCACACCTAGCGCCCACCGTTTACGGCATGGACTACCAGGGTATCTAATCCTGTTCGCTACCCATGCTTTCGCTCCTCAGCGTCAGTAACTGCCCAGTAACCTGCCTTCGCCATCGGTGTTCCTCCTGATATCTGCGCATTTCACCGCTACACCAGGAATTCCAGTTACCCCTACAGCACTCAAGTTATGCCCGTATCGCCTGCAACCCCACAGTTAAGCCATGGACTTACACAAACGACGCGACAAACCACCTACGAGCTCTTTACGCCCAGTAATTCCGGACAACGCTCGCACCCTACGTATTACCGCGGCTGCTGGCACGTAGTTAGCCGGTGCTTCTTATCCAGGTACCGTCACAAAAGCTTCGTCCCTGGCGAAAGGAGTTTACAACCCGAAGGCCGTCATCCCCCACGCGGCGTCGCTGCATCAGGCTTGCGCCCATTGTGCAATATTCCCCACTGCTGCCTCCCGTAGGAGTCTGGGCCGTATCTCAGTCCCAATGTGGCCGTACACCCTCTCAGGCCGGCTACCCGTCGACGCCTTGGTAGGCCATTACCCCACCAACAAGCTGATAGGCCGCAAGCTCATCCCATACCGCAAAAGCTTTCCAACCACACACCAACATGCGATTCCTATCCGGTATTAGACCCAGTTTCCCAAGCTTATCCCGAAGTACAGGGCAGATCACCCACGTGTTACTCACCCGTTCGCCACTCGAGCACCCCAGCAAGCCAGGGCCTTTCCGTTCGACTTGCATGTGTTAAGCACGCCGCCAGCGTTCATCCTGAGCCAGGATCAAACTCTCCACAAAAACGTTTCAGCAGAAACAGGCCGTGAAAAGCCCAAACCCAACCAAAACACGCAACCACACACACCCCACACCAAAGCAGAGCGCACACAGCCACGCACAAAAAAACAACCAACCCCCACACCACACCACAAAACACAGCAGTGCAGCACAAAAGGCCAGCCACAAAAAACACACCACGCGAATCAATCACGCACCATGCCACCAACCACACACACCACCACCACAACCAAGCAGCAGCAGCACATGCACGCCGGCACACACCCCACCACACCACCACAACCAAGCAGCAGCACAGCAAGACACACACAGCACACAACCAACCCACAAACAAAAGTACATTGGCACACTATCGAGTTCTCAAACACCACACGCACACCCCACCACCAACCCACACAGAGCCAGGGGCACAGCCACGCTACAAAAACCAGCGAACACTTTCCCACACCGCCGACACACCCAGTCACACAACCAAGCGCGGCGCTGTCAGTCTCGCTGACTCACACAAAGTTACACACCCCCCACCACACACACAAATCACCAGGTCATCGCTCTTTTCTGCGATGTTGTTGTAGTGCGCGCTTGGCCGTCGATAAGCGAGCTGCCCCGCGGGCTGGGCGAGGCGCCGCTGATACCCCAGTCCGTGACGTGCGAGGGGTTGTCGGGCACACTGGAGATGCAAACGAAATTTAGAATCAACAGATACGGAACCTAGGAGCCATGCTTGAACGCACTCTTGTCTTCGTCGACACCTCCTACCTGCTCGCGAGCTTCTACAACTCGTGGGAGATCGGGGCGAGGGCCCAACTAGAAATTGACTTACCTGAGGTGGTGTCGACCCTGGGCACCATGATCACCCAGCAACTCCATCAGCCAATTCACCGACAACACTGGTACGACGGCATTCCCGAGTCCGGCCCGCACAAGTACCAGCGCGCCCTCCTCGGCTGCGATGGTGTGCAGCTGCGAACTGGGCAGCTCATCGAGTGGGGTGACCGGCGGACTCAAAAAGGTGTTGACACGCGCCTGGTAGCCGACTTGGTAGTCAACGCCACCCGTGGGCAGTTCAGCGATTTTGTGCTAGTCACGGGCGACGCCGACATGATTCCCGGGGTCGAAGAGGCGACACGACTGGGCGCCCGCGTGCACCTGTATGGATTTGGGTGGAATTCGATGTCTGCGGCACTGCGCCACGCATGCGACACCACCACCATCCTCGACCCCAAGGCGGACTTTGCCGACTCGATGCGCCTGGAGGTGCTCGAGGGCCCGCTCCCTCCGACCATCAGGGAGCGGCCGCTTAACGACGCCTTCGACCCCGAGGAGGACGAAGGGCCCGCCCCCGTTCCTTACGGCAACCCGCTTCAACCCGAGAAGACTATCGAAGGGGAGACCCAGGAGGACACCCCCGAACCCGAGACCACCGTCTCGACTCCGGAGGCGGACGATTCCCTGGTCCCCTACGAAGACGATGAGCCCACCGAAGTTGAAGCGGAAGTCAACCAGCAATCGATCAGCCCCGCGACGCGTCCCCAGGAGGGGCCGGGGGTTCCAAAGCCGGGCCCAAAACCCTCGCCCAAGCCGTCGATGATGGCGCCCCGCCGCAAGCTTCGCTCCCGGTACGTGCCCCTCCCCGAGGAAGTGTGGACTTCAGCGGGGTTCCAAACCCCTTACGATGTGGGGCAACAATACGCGACATGGTGGTACGAAAATGCGGCGACCTCCGAAGAGCGGGATAACGCCCACCTCCTCTCTGGGGGCGGCTTGCCGCCAGAGATTGACAGGCCGCTGCTGCAGTTCGCCTGCGAGACTCTCCACGAGTACACGCTGAGCGAGACTCAGCGTGTGAATTTGCGGGACGGCTTCCACTCCGGGATCCGCGGAGTGCTGATCAACCTCCGGCACTCCAACTAGCCGGCTCGGGCGAGTTCGCTACTCGCCCTTCTGGGTTCCTGTTTGAGCATCCGGGGCCTGCGGGTCGCGAGGGTGAGCCTCTTCCGCCGCGCCCTCCGTCGGGTTCGCTTCCGCGTCCCCGGCCTCGAGTTCTCTGCCGGCACCGCTTTGCATGCTGGCCCGAATTTCCGCCAGACGGTTAGACGCGGCGACATCGGTGCCCGTGGCTTCGATTTCTGCGATCCGCCCCGTCATGGAATCTTGCGCTAGTTCCTGGGCGCCGAGGGCGTTGGCGTAGCGACGTTCGATCTTTTCACGCACGCCTTCGAGCGTAGGCACGGAATCATCGGCGTTGTACTGATTCACGGAGTCCATCGACTTGGCTGTCTGCTCCTGCATCTTGGCCTGGTCAATTTGGCTCTCCAGCTTGGACACCTCGTTGAGCTGCTCCTGCAGCTTGGCTTCCGACTGCTTTTGCTGGCGCTGAGCTTCGTCGGCGGCCTGCTCCGCAGCGGCATAAGCTGTCTTCGTCTGCTCGAGCTCCTGCTCAACGGAGACGAGCTGGCTTGCGATGACCTCAGCGGTGTTGTTGTGCTGCTGGGCCTTCTCCGTTTCCCCCGCCGCCGAGGCATTGTCCGCGGCCTGAAGCGCCGTACGCGCCTTGTTCTGCAAATCCTGCTGGGAGCCGACGAGACGGTCGAGCTTCATCTGCAGCTGGTTGCGGTTGCCGATGATGTTGGCCGCGTGTTGAGAAATCTCCTGGTGTCTCTTCTTCGCCTCCGCGATTGCCTGCTGGACCTGCACCTTGGGGTCCGCATTCTCGTCGATCTTGGAATCGAACGACTGCATCAGGTACTTCCAGCCCTTGGAGAGGGGATTGGCCATGAGGGAATATCCTTTCATCCGGCGTGAACCATTCCGAGCTTAGCCAAAAAAGGCGCTCACCTCGCGGTGAGCGCCTCATCCCAGCAGCCGGTGGCGGCTTGACGTCGACGTGGATTAGTTCTCAGCGTCGAGCTGGCGGTTTTGCTCCTCCACCTGGCGGCGAACGTCGTCCATATCCAGCGCCTTGACCTGGTTGACAAGGTCATCAAACGCCGCTGGGGGAAGGGCCCCGGCATTGCGGTAAACCATGATTCCGTCGCGGAAGGCCATGAGCGTCGGGATGGCCTGGATCTCGAGAGCAGCAGCGAGTTGCTGGTTAGCCTCTGTATCCAGCTTTGCGAAAGTCACGTCTGCGTGTGTTTCCGAGGCCTTCTCGTAGGTTGGTGCAAACGCCTTGCAGGGGCCGCACCATTCGGCCCAAGCATCTACGAAGACGATTCCATCGGCCGTAACGGTCGACTCGAAAGACTCCTCGGTCACATTGATGGTGCTCACGTTGCTTTCCTCTCTTGGCCCGTGGTGGGCGCTGCGTAATACTGCTGTCGTACTGTCGTATGTCGTTCCGCTCGTATTCAACACTAACAATATGGCTCTCATTCCAGGCCCCCATTGCGCCAGCTCAAACTCCGGCCGACGGTGCTAGCGTGAAGGCAGACCTGCGGGAATGCACCGCGCCGACCACACTGAAGAAAGCGAGGCCACCATGGCGACACGCCGTTTTCGCGTTGAAGGAATGACCTGTGAGCACTGTGAGGCGAGTGTTCAAGAAGAAATTTCCGCAATCGACGGAGTGACCGCGGTGACCGCCAACCACAAAACAGGTGAAGTGGAGGTCACTGGCGAGGGGTTCTCGGCGGAAGAAGTATCCAAAGCTGTCAATGAGGCTGGTTACACGCTCAGCTAGCTCTCCTCGGGCGGTTTGGGCCCGAGCGAGGCACCTAACCGATACGATTCCTCCATGCCCCAGTCCCAGCAAGCCACCCGTTTTCCACCCGGAACGTTGTCGCGTTCTGCCCGCCTCGACTCCCTCCCCGTCACCGCCCGCCACCGCCGACTTCTGGTCGGCTCGGGGATCGGGTGGGCGCTCGACGCAATGGACATCGGTCTCATCTCGTTTGTCATCGCCGCCCTCGCGGTTCACTGGGATCTAGACACGGCGACGTCGTCGTGGATCGCCTCCGTGGGTTTCATCGGAATGACGGTGGGCGCAGCCCTGGGTGGCCTACTGGCGGACAAAATGGGCCGCAAGCAGGTGTTCACGCTGACCCTGCTGGTTTACGGGCTTGCCACCGGCGCGTCGGCGTTGTCGGAATCCGTGGCCGTACTTCTGCTCTTCCGATTCATCGTCGGGCTCGGGTTGGGAGGTGAGCTGCCCGTCGCATCGACCCTGGTCAGTGAGTTCTCCCCGCGGTTGGTGCGGGGTCGGATGGTCGTCCTGCTGGAAGCCTTCTGGGCTGTTGGATGGATTTTCGCCGCGCTTATCGGGACCTTCGTCGTCTCCAGCGGTGCGCAGGGTTGGCGGTGGGGGCTTGTCATCGGCGCCGTCCCCGCTCTTTACGCCATGTACGTTCGACGCAGCCTGCCAGAATCGGTTCGCTTCCTCGAGCGCGCAGGCAGAGAGGAGGAAGCGGAAGCGATCGTCCGAGACTTCGAGAGGGCCGCGGAGATTGTCCCCGGAGGCACCCGCACCAGGGCGCCAGAACCGGTCGCCGACGCCGAAGAGAGACCCGTGGGAGGAATCTGGGGTCGGACGTTGAGGCGCCGCACCGCGGCGTTCTGGGTCGTGTGGATCTGCGTCTCTCTGGCCTACTACGGAGCCTTCATCTGGATCCCTTCGCTCCTCGTCGCGCAAGGGTTCAGTCTGGTGACGTCGTTTACATTCACCCTGGTTATCACGCTCGCCCAGCTTCCGGGCTACGCGGCGGCCGCCTGGCTTATCGAAGTGTGGGGGCGGCGGAGTACCCTAGCTGTTTTCCTCGCTGGGTCCGCGATATCGGCCGTCGCCTACGGCGCTGCCGACTCGCCCTGGCAGATAATCGCGGCCGGCTGCTTCCTGTCGTTCTTCAACCTCGGTGCTTGGGGCGCTCTCTACGCCATCGGCCCCGAGCTCTACCCCACCGAAGTTCGCGCGACCGGTACGGGTGCCGGGGCCGCCTTTGGTCGCATCGGGTCCATAATCGCCCCCCTCATCGTCCCGCCGCTGCTCGCCTTCGGGGGCACCACCGCGGTATTTGCGGTGTTTGGAGCGGCTTTCGCGATCGCATGCGCCGCGGCTTTTGCACTGCCGGAGAAGCGGGGGGCGTCGCTAAGCTAGAAGCCCCTAGCCGTGCGCCATGTTCACGAAACGCGAGTAGTGCAACTGGTGCGCGACTTGGATCGTGTCAATCGGGCCGCCGCGGTGTTTCGCGACGATGATGTCAGCCTCGCCGGCGCGCTCGTCGTCGCGGTCTTGCGAGTCGGGTCGGTAGAGCAAGAACACCATATCGGCGTCCTGCTCCAGCGAGCCCGACTCGCGCAGGTCCGCGAGCTGTGGTTTCTTGTCCGTTCGAGACTCGGGCCCGCGGTTGAGCTGCGAGATGGCCACGACGGGCACCTCGAGCTCCTTGGCCAGCAATTTGAGCTGGCGGGAGAACTCAGACACTTCCTGCTGGCGGGATTCGACTCGTCGCCCGGAGCTCATGAGCTGCAGGTAGTCAAGAACCACCAAGTCTAAGCCGTGCGCCTGTTTGAGGCGGCGGGCTTTCGAACGGATCTCCATCATGGTGAGGTTGGGGGAGTCATCGATGAACAGCGGGGCGTCCTGAATCTCCGTCAAGCGGGTGGTCAGTTTCTCCCAGTCACTCTCGATCATCTGACCGGAGCGCATCGCGGATAACTTGATTTCCGTCTCTGCTGACAACAAGCGCATGATGATCTCAGAGGCGCTCATCTCGAGGGAGAAGATTACCGACGTCTTTCGGTGCGTGATCGAACACGAGCGAATGAAGTCGAGCGCAAGCGTTGACTTACCCACGCCTGGTCGCGCAGCAACGATGATCATCTGGCCCGAGTGCAGACCATTGGTCAGCCGATCCAAGTCGATAAAACCGGTGGGGACTCCCTGCTCTAGTCCTCCGCCCTGCTCAATGGTGGTCAGCTCGTCGATAGTTGGTTTAAGCAGGTCCGAGAGGACCTTGTAATCCTCTCCCGACTGGTTGCGGGCGATCGCGAACACTTCCTGCTGCGCGCGGTCGACGAGCTGCTCGATCTCCATGCCTTCCTCGCCGTCGTAACCGAGCTGAACCACCCGGGTCCCAGCGCTAACCAGCTGGCGCAGGAGAGACTTCTCCTCGACGATCTCGGCGTAGTACTTCGCGTTGGCAGCGGTGGGCACTTCAGAGATGAGGGTGTGAAGGTACGGTGCCCCGCCGACGCGCTCCAGTTCGTTTTGCCGGTCCAGCTTGGCCGCGACGATGAGGACATCCACGTCACTTCCCGTAGCGAAGAGATCGAGCACCGCGCGGTAGATCAGCTGATGGGACGGGAAGTAAAAATCCTCGGGGTGGAGGGTCTCGATGACCTCGATGACGGTGTCGGGGCTAAGCAACATCGCGCCGAGCACCCCGCGCTCCGCGCGCTCGTCGTGGGGCGGCTGGCGGTATTCAGTCGGGACGGAGCCGCGCCCGCGGTTGCCGCCGCCCTGCCGGGTCGACCCCCCGGCGCTGTAGGTCTCTCCGCCCTCCGGGGGTTCCGGGGGCGGAGGGTACACCCCGTAATCGTCAAAGCTCGCGACATTATCGCCGGCCATCGCTTCCTCCCCTCACTGAAAATCGCTGCCCCACAATGTACCGCGCGGGATACCGGCGGGTTCCTTGAGACGTCGTAAAGCGGGCATAAAGAAGCGTGGGCCCTGCTCCTCACAAGCAGGACCCACGCTAAAGCTGTTGTCGTTGAATCTAGCTAGCTAGATTGCCGCGGGGCTTTAGGCGCCCACGACCTCGAAGTTCACCTTGCCATCCACGGAGTCGTGGAGGCCGACCTTGACCTGGTATCCCCCGGTCTTCGTGACAAGGCCCTTGGGCACGTTGACACGACGCTTGTCCAGGGAGGGGCCGCCCGCAGCCTTGACTGCGTCGACGATGTCGGCGGCCTTGACAGAGCCGAAGAGCTTGCCGTTGTTCGCGACGCGAACCTTGACTTTGACGCCGGTCAGCTGGTCGAGCTGATCACGCAGCGCCTTAGCGTGCTCCAGGTCGCGGACCTGGCGCTCGGCCTGCGCCCGCTTGATGTCGTTAATCTGCTTCTCTGCACCACGGGTGGCGGGGATTGCCAGCCCACGCGGGAGGAGAAGGTTGCGTCCGTAGCCGTCCTTGACCTCGACAATGTCGCCGGGCTCGCCAAGGTTATCAACGGCAGCGGTGAGGATCAGTTTCATGAATCCTTACCTTCCTTGAGTTGAATTGTGCTGTCTTGGTGAATCGTTTAGAACGGGGGCTCGTCATCCATGCCACCGAAGCCACCGGCGGGAGGCGCAGAATTCCACGGGTCGTTCTGAGGCTGCCCGCCCTGCTGGGACTGGGATCGCCCACCGAAACCGCCCTGGTTTCCACCCGGGTTTCCGCCCTGGCCTTGGCCAGAGTTGGCGCCTCGGTTTCCGCCCTGGTTTCCGTATCCACCCTGGCCGCCCTCACGCGGCGTGCGGCTCACGGAAGCCGTGGCATACTTCAGCGAGGGGCCGATCTCATCGACATCGACCTCGAAAACCGTGCGGTTTTCACCTTCGCGAGTTTGGAAGGAACGCTGCTTCAACCGACCCTGAACAATGACGCGAGCTCCCTTGGACAGGGACTCCGCGACGTTCTCGGCCGCCTGACGCCAAACGTTGCACGTAAGAAACAGAGCCTCGCCGTCTTCCCACTGGTTCGTCTCACGGTTGAACGTGCGGGGGGTCGACGCCACGCGGAAGTTGGCAACCGCTGCCCCACTTGGGGTGAAGCGCAGCTCCGGATCCGCAACAAGGTTGCCGACAACGGTGATCGGGGTATCGCCCTGGGCCATGTTTTTTCGCCTTCCTGCTTAAGCTCGCTGGTCCTCGGTAACTGTGGAACCGGTGGAACCGAGCCTATCCGCTCTTACTTATCGGTGCGCAGAACCTTGGTGCGCAGGATGGTGTCGTTGAGGTTGAGAACGCGGTCGAGCTCGTTGACGGTCTCGGACGTGCAGTCGAGATCGACGACGGCGTAGATGCCCTCTTCCTTTTTGTTGATCGGGTAGGCAAGACGGCGCTTGCCCCACACGTCAACCTTCTCAACGGTGCCGTTGTCCTTGCGGACGATCTCCAGGAACTTGTCCAGGGACGGGGCAACGGTGCGTTCATCCTGCTGCGGGTCGAGGATGATCATTACTTCATAGTGACGCACGGACCTCATCACCTCCTATGGTCTTGGGTATACGTTTCGGCCACCGCGGGTTGCGGTGGCAGGAGGGTCGTTGCGTCAAGCAACCCCGCAAGCCTACAACACGCAGGTGGTGGGGCCAAATGCTTGTCGACGCCAGCCCCCGTCACGGTTGCTACGAACCGGTGGGGTGCGGCGCCGCGACGAAGACAGCGAGGAACACCGGAATCACCGTGATGAAGACAAACGCGCCGATACCAAAGGCCGCGCCCGCGAGGTAGTTCCCTTTCCGCGCCACCGCGAGAAATGCCGCCCCGATGAGCACAAAGCCCACGACGATCGACCCAATCCCAACGAGCGTTGCGGCCGTCATCGCCACTGCCCCACTAGGGGGTCTTGCCCGGAATGCGCCTCTCGTACTTTGTCTCGGCGCCTGCCCAGGATCTGCAGCACCACGAGAACCATCATCGCTACGATGAGCCCGTCGCGAGCCAGCACGATGACGTTCACAGCCTCCCCGGGCAAGCCCTTGTTGTTCGTGCCCAGAAGGTGCCACATCAGGATGGGCCAGACCATCATGTCTACCGTCATCCACGAAAGCAGCAACCGCCAGCGTGGCAGAGCCAACACCGCGGGGACCACCAGCCACAGTGAGTACTGCGGGCTCCACACCTTATTAAAGAGGAGGAAGAACGCGACGATGAGGAACAACAACTCGGCCACGCGCGGGGTACGCGGAGCTTTAACCCCCAGCACCAGGGTGAATAAGCAGCCAGCTGCGAACAAAACAAGTGTGACAAAGTTGAGAATTTCCGGGGTCCCCTGCCCGTCGAAACCGGCCCACCCCGTCATCCGACTGAAAACGGCATAAATGGTGGTCCACTCCCACGAGCGCGTGGTGTTGAGACGGTTAAACTCGCCCCACGCCGCGGGATTGCGCAGCCACACAGGAAGGTTGACCGCCGCCCACGCCACTGCCGCGGACGCCGCCATGAGCAGGAAGGGGCGCCATTGCCTCCGCCGGATGGCCAGGGTGAGGTACGCACCGAGCGCGAATAACGGCCATAGCTTGAAGGCCGTCCCTAACCCGATGAGGGCCCCGGCGAGAACAAAGCGTCGGTTCCGAGCCGCGAGAAGCGCCGCGACGAGAAAGAAAACGGAGGGAATGTCCCAGTTGGTGAAGGCGTGCATAAGCACAAGGGGGCTCCCAGCGACGAGGAGTGTGTCCCAGATCCGGTTGCCAGCCAGTTCCGCAACCATGCGCACTGTCGCGACCCAGATCACCGCCATGATGAAGGCTGTGAGGTAGAAGTACCACCCCACCTCGGGGAGCACGTCGCGCGCCACCCCGTACGTTTGCCGCGCCAGGGCGGCGACGACGTTTTGGAACATTCCCGCCAACACGGGGTACTCCATGTAGCGGGTCACCCCGTTTTCAACCCAGGAGTAGTCGTACACGAATCCGGCGTGGTCGAGTCCGCGTCCGCTGTAGAGCGGCACGATGTCGTTGTAGCAAAACGACGTGTACTGGCGGTTCCCGGACCAATCCAGCTGCAGAACCCCGTTACCGTCGGGCTTTCCCTGCGCGCAGTTCGACTTAAACAGCACACCAAAGGCGAGGAACGTCCATGCCACAGCAAGAATCGTGCGCAGCGGAGTCCAGAAGCGCGCCCGTCCGAGGCGGGAAAACCGCCCCATCGGCCCGCCGAGGAACTCGACCCACCCGGCAGCGACTGGCTCTGTCAAAGCGGGCTGAACCCGAGACGTAGACATCGGGCCTACCCTTGCGGCGAGAGGAGGCCGCCGATGGCGTCGAGCGCGTCTTGGACGCCGGGCGGCGTGGCCGCGGGCGCCGCGGGCGCTTCGGGCGTCGCGGCGTCCGGAACCGGCTGGGTCGCTGCGCTAGGCTGCGATGCCTGCGCATTCCCCGTCGCGGTGCGCGACCCCGTGCCAGTTCCAGTTCCCCCCGTCCCAGTGCCTGTTCCAGTACCCGTCCCAGTGCCTGTTCCAGTACCCGTCCCAGTGCCCGTCCCGTAACTGTAACCGGAGCTGTAACCGGAGCTGTAACCGGAGCTGTAAGACCCACCTAGGCCAACGCCTCCGGAGTAGGGATCGACACCCCAGGACACCGGAACGGCCGTGGGGAAGTCGAGAAAGTCTTGCCCGGAAAGGGTCTCATCGAGAACGTCTTTCCAGATGCGCGCAGGGGTATTCGAGCCGTACATGTTGGCGCCATACTCGTTGAAGATGGCACTTGTGTTGTCTGCGGTGCCAACCCACACGGCCACGGCGAGCTGCGGGGTTGATCCCACCATCCAAGCGTCCTTGTTATTGCCCGTGTCACCCAGCTGGGACGTTCCGGTCTTGGCTGCGGCGGGACGCCCGCCGGCGAGGGTGGCGTTAGAGTAACCCACCACGGTTTGCATCGCCTGGAGGACGTTGTCGGCCACTTGCGGCGCCACACGGCGCTCTTGGTAGCTCGGGTCGTTTTGGTACAGCACCTCGCCACTGGCGTCAACGACCCGTTCGACGAAGTGCGTCGGCTTGTATACACCACGGTTGGTCAGCGTCGCCATCGCAGTGGCCATGTCCAGCACCCGAGACTGGTACTGACCCAGCACAATTCCCTCGTAGGGCTGTCCGCCGTTTTCAGTGAGCGTCTCGGGCACCCCGGGGATCGACCGGGCAATCCCGAGCGCGTGTGCCATGTCAGCAGTGTCCTGGGTCGTATTGTCCAATTCATCCTGAATACGCATGAACGCGGTGTTGGATGAGGTCCGGACGGCGTCGGTCATTGTCAGCCTGCCGCTTCCACCGCCGTCCCAGTTGGTGACGGTGATATTTCCCGGGAGGGTGACTGGCGAAGAATCAAACGTGGCGCTAAGCGGGATGCCCTGCTGCAGCGCGGCGGCCAGAGCAAAAATCTTGAATGTCGAGCCAGTCTGCAGGCCCGCGTTTGCATAATCCCAACCGCTCGCCTCGTCGCCCCCGTAGTAAGCACGCACCGCGCCCGACCCAGGTTCGACGGCCACCACGGCAGAACGCGCGTCGTCTTGCAAGCTGGCCAGCCGCTCCCTGGAAGAATCCTCGACGTTTTGCTGCGTTCGGGCGTCGATAGTCGTCGTGATTTGCAGGCCGCGGTTGGTCAGGTCGTCCTCGGTGATGCCGATGGTCTGCAGCTCTGTCATGACCTGGTTCTTGATCAGCCCGTTCGGTCCGGTGGCCTCGGTGTAGGCGGAATACGTCTGGGGGTCACGCGTCTGCGGGTATACCAACCCCTGCCGCTCCTGGGCGGTCAGCTCGCCCATGTCCACCAACCCGTCCATAACGTAATTCCACCGCGCGCTGGCACCATCCGGGTTCGTCCACGGGTCGAGCTGGCTGGGCAGCTGGATCGACGCCGCAAGCACACCGCCTTCTTCCACCGTCAGGTCTTTGGCGCCTTTGCCGAAGTATGCGTGAGCCGCAGCCTCGACCCCGTACGCGTTGCGGCCGAAGTACACCGTGTTGAGGTAGGCGTTGAGAATTTCATCTTTCGTCCACGAGTTGGTCATCTTTATGGAGTAGACGAGTTCCTTTGCTTTGCGCTGATAGGAGTGCTCGTTGCCGACAAGCGCGTTCTTAACGTACTGCTGCGTGATCGTCGACCCACCGCCGGCCGAGGAGTTACCCGTGAGCTGACCCACGACTGCACGGCCGAACCCGGTGAAGGAGAAACCGGAGTTCGTCCAAAAATCGCGATCCTCGGCGGCGAGCACGGCGCTTTGGACGTCAGCGGGAACCTCGCTGAGCGGGATTTGCACCCGGTTTCCCTCCGCGGGCACGACCCGGGCCAATTCCGTCGTCCCGTCATTGAAGTACATGCTGGAAACCTGGGCCGCCTGAATGTCTCCCGGCTGGGGCACGTCGGCGCGCGCGTATTCCCACCCGAACCACACCAGCGGTATGAGAATCAGGAGCGCAACCCCAAGCAACGCAGCGAGCAGCCACTGCGCTGCGCGCGAGTCTCGGCTGACGCGAAAGCGGCGGGCAGTAGACCCCTGAGAAGTCGCAGGCTTGTGTGCCTTTCCACCCGTGTTGTCCTGTGCACCGCTTTTTGTTTTTGTCACGAGATTTCCCTGCGTTAGCGCTGAATATTGCCGAGATTACTTAGCAGCAACCCTACTTCTTCTGTCGCGGAATCACATTACTGGTGTTGCTGTGACTTCTTTGAGGAGGTGGTTCCACGAACAGTGAGGGCATACCTCGACGAAGTGGACTGAAATGGGCCCGAACTCGGCCACCAGCTGCTCGATTTCGTCGTCTTGCCGCGCGGTGCCGGCGCGTCGCCCCAGCCTGTCCCCGTACACCCACTTCACGACGCGTAGCTCTTTCCCGCAGATTGGGCACGGGCGCGGCGAGGGCTCCCCGTGGAAACGCGCGGCCGCTTTGAGCAGGAAATCTGCATCACACAACTCGTCCAGAGGAAGGAGCCCTTCGCGAAATTCCCGTAGTGTGGCGCGCCTGCGCCACTCGTGCGAGACTTCTTGGCTGTAGGCGAACACCCGAGCCATCCTAATGCTTCTCCCCAGTGAATCCCCAGCTACCGGTGGTAGCATTTAGTTTCTCTTTGGTAAACGTAAGGGTAGAACATGACTGAACCGAACGACTCCGCTAGCTCGCGGCAGGCGCCCAATCCGCACGAAATCGCGCGCCGTATTCGCCCTGCCATGACCAGCTTGTACGTGACATACTTCCGCATCGCGGAGCAGTCCGACCTCACCGGCCCGCAGTTATCCATCATGACCCGTCTCCAGGATGATGGGGCGCACCGCATCAGCAAAATTGCGGAGGCCGAGGGCGTTCGCATGCCGACGGCGTCGAACACCGTTAACCAGTTGGAAAAGCGAGGCCTTGTCCGGCGCGTACGCGACGAAACGGACCGCCGCGGCGTAAGCGTCGAACTAACCGATAAGGGCCGCGCGGAGCTCAAGCGCGTCGGGGACGAACGAACTGACTACCTCGCCGACATGATCAGCGCTCTGCCGGAGGAGGAGCTGTCCAAAATAGCTCACCTGACCGATTCGATCAACCTTCTCGCGGAGCTCTACGTGAACAACAGCCATTCGGAGCGGGGGCAGTAAAGCGTCATAATGGAGGGGTACTTGTGTAGTCGATCCCCTTCCCCTGAATGACCTTAAATTCCACGCTTCCCATTGCGGTGCTGTCTGAAAGCCGCCCCCTCCGGCTCCACATCGGGTGGGATCGAAAGCACGCGGAGCCTTTCAAGCTCGCGGCGTGGCTCGGACGGTCCGTCCCCGTGAGCGTCAGCGTGTCAGCTGTTGCAAAACCAACGTTGGCCAAACGACTACCCGGCGAGAGACGTTCGACGTGGCTCTCGGCGGCGGGGGATGAGTTAGCCAGCGAAGTGAGCCAGCTTGTCGACGGCCTCCTCGCACCACATCAGCGACACACCACGTTCACCCATCTCGTCGAAGCCCAGCGCGCTACCGCTGGGCTCGTTGATACGGTGACCGGCCTCGGCGCGGACATGATCATTCTCGGCCCAGGGACCGGTTCGACCAAGCTTGGGGAAACGAGCCCGAAGGATCTTCCTGCCCGCCTAGCTGCATCCGTCGCGGTAGAGACCATTTTGTCCGAGACCCTCACCCCGCTCGCGTTCGTGCCGCGGGGAGTGGAGTTATCCACGGCGGGAATCACCCGTCTGAACTGCGTCTTTGCCTCGTCCGGAAGACCACATTTCTCACCGATGGTGCCGCGCGCCGCAGCTCTGGCGGGCAGAATAGGCGTGCCCCTACGCCTCATAGCGATCAACCCCCGCGCAGCCCTCAAACCAAATCTACAAGCCCCGGCGCATGAACGCGCGGCCGACGATTGGTACGAATGCTCCCTTGCCAGCCTCGACCTCGCCCGGGACTTAGCCGTTAGTGCAGCCGGGGGGACACCCGGTGGGGAGGGTTTCGAAGTAGAGGTCGGGCTGGCCAGCGGGAAAGGGTGGCGCAAGGCCGTCGACTCCATCCCCTGGTGCGGGGGCGATCTCGTGTTCACCGCCGCCGGGAGGGAGCCAACCCGCCGTCGTGGCGTCTTCGACCCCCGCGTGCGGGAGCTTGTCCGCCACTCGCGGGCTCCCGTGATCGTCTGTCCGCTAGTGTAGGCGCGCTCCACGGAGGGGTTAAGCTGGGGATCATGCACGACCACCCGGAAAATGATCTGCATTCCGCGGCGGATTACTCCAATCGCGCCCGCCCTGAGCCCGTGGATTTCGACGAGCTCGCGGATCAGCCTGACCCGGCCGAAATTGCTCGGGTGAACTCGAGGTCCACCAAGCAGGCGGTGGTGTACGCGATTGCAACCGTCCTTATTACTGTCCTCGTCGGGCTCGTAACGGCGGGTGCGGCACGAGTGGTGGGCGGCCCACTTTGCGACGCCGACGCGGCCACCTGGCTCTGCACGCAGCGGGCGCGGACAATTTGGGCGCTCATCAACTCCGTCCCGCCAGTGGTCATGCTTCTCGGGTGCGCCGTCATCATGGTGCGCAAACTCAACCGCTACGAGCGGTGGATGCCGTGGATGGGGGTGTTTTGGCTTCCTATCGTCCCGTTTACCATGTGGTGGCTCACTGTGACGATTGGGATCTTGGCGGCAGATAGCGTCTAGGCCACCCGCGGTGAGCACTGCTCGCAAAGAGGATTGGATTCTCTGCACTCGGGGCAGCTGAGGTATTGCTCCCGGCACTCGGGCTCTCGCGTGCAGTTATAGAACTGGTTTGTGGCGGTCCCGCAGTGAACGCAGTGGCCAAGCTGGACGTAGTGCGGGTCGTCTGCTGGGCCAAACTCCGTGTGCATCCGATCGTCGAAGACGTAGAGCGAGCCCTCCCACAGCCCGGAGTTGCCGAACTTCTCCCCGTAGCGAACAATGCCGCCGTCCAACTGGTAGACCTCTTTGAAACCGCGGTTCTTCATCAGGCTCGACAGCACCTCGCAGCGGATCCCACCGGTGCAGTAGGAGACGACGGGCTTGTCCTTCATCCAGTCATACTTGCCACTGTCCAGCTCCGCGATGAAGTCGTGGGTGGTCTCCACGTCGGGTACGACGGCGTTTTTAAAGCGGCCAATCTCGGCCTCCCTGGCGTTGCGCCCGTCGAAGAAGACGACGTCGGGGTTGGCGTCGACAAGCTCGTTGACCTGCTCTGGGGAGAGGCGGGTACCGCCACCGACGACGCCGTGCTCGTCGACCTCGAGCTCGCCCGGAGCGCCGAAGGAGACGATCTCCTCGCGCGCCTTGACGCTCAGCTTCGGGAAATCGTCCTTGCCCCCTTCCGACCACTTGAAGTCAATCCCGCGGAAATACTCACGCGTCTTCCGGGCGTAGGCCTTGCAGGCGTCAATGTCACCGCCGACGGTGCCATTGATGCCGTGCGGGGAGACGAGGATCCTGCCGTTCAGCCCCAGGCCCTCGCAGAGGTCGCGCTGCCAGAGGCGCACCGCCTCCGGATCTGCGATGGGCTGGAACTTGTAGTAGAGGAGGATCTTTCCGGTCATGCCCGTTGATTCTACGAGCCCCCGCCGTGGGATCACTTTTCCCTGGTCAGGGAAGCTAAAACTACTTCTTGTGGTAGAGCGCCTTCTTCCAGTACCGGGCCTCCGAAGTCACGAGCACGCCGAGACTGCGGAAGATGCCCTCATCCACCGACCCGAGGATCGTGGTCGTGTGGGCGTCGCATCCCCGCAGGCTGTTAAGTTCCTGCAGCGCGCGAGCCGCGGAGGGATTGGTAGCCGCGGAAGCGGACAACGCGATGAGCACTTCGTCGGTGTGCAGGCGCGGGTTCTGGGAACCGAGGTACTTCGTCTTCAGCGACTGGATCGGTTCGATCGACTCGGGTGAGAGGAGATGGACATCAGCGGGAATACCGGCCAAGAGCTTGAGAGCATTGAGTAGCACGGCCGCGGCGGGTCCGAGCAGGTCCGACGTCTTCCCCGTCACGATGCGACCATCCGGTAACTCAAGCGCGGCGCCCGGTTGGCCGGTCGCCTCGGCGACCTCGAGCGCCGGGCGCACAACGACGCGCTCCTCCACGCTGCACTCCGCTTTCCGCATCACGTTGGAGATGCGGTCGGAGAAGGTGGAATCGCGGTCGGACCGGCGCTCGTCGACAAGTTCCTTGTAATACCTGCGGATGATTTCCTGGCGCGCAGCGTGGCGACAGGCGGCGTCGTCGGAGATGCAGTAGCCGGCCATGTTGACGCCCATGTCGGTCGGTGACTGGTAGGGTTCCTCCCCCGTCACCTCTTTGAGCAAGGACTTCAACAGGGGGAAGACCTCAATGTCGCGGTTGTAGCTGGAGACCTTTTCGCCGTAGGCCTCGAGGTGGTACTGGTCGATGACGTTGATGTCGTCGAGGTCCGCAGTGGCCGCTTCGTAGGCCAAGTTGACGGGGTGGCTCAGCGGCAGGTTCCAGATGGGGAAGGTCTCGAACTTGGCATAGCCGGCCTTAATGCCACGCTTGTGCTCGTGGTAGATCTGGCTCAGGCAGGTAGCGAGCTTGCCGGAACCGGGCCCCGGCGCGGTCATCACGATGAGGTCGCGCGTCGTCTCGGCGTACTCGTTGCGGCCGAACCCTTCGTCAGAGACGATCAGGGAGGTGTTGTTGGGGTAACCCGGGATGACGCGGTGGCGCGAGACTTTCAGGCCGAGCCGGTTCAAGCGCTGAATGAACGCTTCAACCTGCGGCGTTCCGTCTTCAACCTGAGTGACGACCACGTTTTCGACGTGGAAGCCGAGATCGCGGAAGGCGTCGACAAGACGTAGCACGTCGTCTTCGTAGGTGATGCCAAGGTCGGCACGGACTTTCTGCCGGAGGATGTCTCCTGCGTTGACGCAGACCATGATCTCGACTTCATCTTTGATTCGCTCGAGCATCGCGATCTTGTTGTCCGGGGTGAAACCTGGCAGAACGCGGGAGGCATGGTGATCGTCGAAAAGCTTGCCCCCCATCTCTAGATAGAGCTTTCCACCGATCTCGTCGCGTCGGGCGCTGATGTGCTCCGACTGCATCTCGATGTACTTCTCACGGTCGAATCCAATGGTGTAGGGCACAGCCTTTTCCTTTCGCGTGGCAACTTCAAGATTCTAGCGCGCACGTGTGAGGCCGGCCCTACTCCATGGCCGTCCGGGCAGTTCACATGGTGTTTTTACAAGCCGTGCGCCGCCTTAAATTCGCGCCGGCGCGCGTGAAGGATCGGCTCGGTGTATCCGGACGGGGACTCCGTGCCCTTAAGAATCAGGTCCTTCGCCGCCTGGAAACCGATCGACGCGTCGTAGTTCGGCGCCATGGGGAGGTAGGTGTCATCCCCCGCGTTCTGCTCATCGACGACCTTCGCCATGCGCTCGAGGGAGTCCAACACCTGCTCGCTGGAAACAACGCCATGGGTGATCCAGTTTGCCAGGAGCTGGGAAGAAATGCGCAGGGTGGCCCGGTCCTCCATGAGGTCGACGTTGTGGATGTCCGGCACCTTGGAGCACCCCACGCCCTGCTCAACCCAGCGGATCACGTAGCCCAAGATGGACTGGCAGTTGTTGTCCACCTCTTCCTGCTTTTCCGCGTCCGACCAGCGGTCACCGTCGGCGACGGGGACGGTGACCAAGTCCGTGAAGCTCTCGCGGCGTCCGGCCGCGCGCAACTCCTCCTGGACCGCGGGGACATCCACCTGGTGGTAATGCGTCGCGTGCAAAGTCGCACCCGTCGGGGACGGGACCCACGCGGTGTTGGCGCCTTCGCGGGGTTGGCCAATCTTCTTCTCCAGCATGGCGGCCATGTGTTCCGTTTCCGCCCACATGCCCTTGCCAATCTGAGCGCGACCGGGCAGCCCGTGTTCGATGCCGGCGTCGACGTTGTTGTTTTCGTAGGCCTGCTTCCACGGGGCGGTCTGCAGATCGGCCTTGCGCACGAAGGGACCAGCCTGCATGGAAGTGTGGATTTCGTCACCGGTGCGGTCCAGGAAGCCAGTGTTAATGAACACCAGGCGGTCTGCGGCGGCGGCGATGCATGCATCGAGGTTGACTGAGGTACGACGCTCTTCGTCCATCACCCCAACCTTGACGGTGTGGCGGGGCAACCCGAAGATGTCCTCCACGCGATCGAAGATTTCGTTTGTGAAAGCGACCTCGTCCGGCCCGTGCTGTTTGGGTTTGACGATGTACATCGAGCCGGTGCGGGAGTTGCGGTGCGGGTTGTCCTCGCGCAGGCCCGGGATGGCCGAGGCGACGGTGATTAAAGCGTCGAGCAGGCCCTCGGGGACTTCCTCGCCGTCGACGAGGATTGCCGGGGTGGTCATTAAGTGGCCAACGTTGCGGCACAGCATCATTGCACGGCCGTGTAGCGCAACAGTCCCGCCGTTCTTCGAGGTGTACTCCAGGTCATCGGCCTGGGTCCGCTCGAAGGTCTTCTCCCCCTTTGAGACGGTCTCGGAGATGTCACCCCTGTTCAGGCCGAACCACGTGGCGTAGGCAGCGGCTTTGTCGGCACCGTCGACCGCCGCGGAGGAATCTTCGAAGTCCATAATCGCGGTGACCGCAGATTCCAGGAGAACGTCCTTGACGTGCGCTTTGTCGGTCGTGCCCACTGGGTGCTCAGCGTCGATCTGGATAATGATGTGCAACCCGTTGTGGCGCAGGACGATGCCCTGAGGCGCGTCTTCGCTGCCTTGGTACCCCACGTACACCTCGGGGTCTTCGAGAGTGTATTCCTGCTCGCCCACGGTCGCCTTCAACTCACCGCCGCTCACGGCATACTTTTCGACGTCCGCGTGGCTGACCCCCGCAAGCGGGACAGCCTTATCCAGGAAGACACGGGACCAGGCGATGACCTTGTCTCCGCGAACCGGGTTGTACCCCTTGCCGGGCTCTGCGCCGCCCTCCTCCGAAATGGAGTCGGTCCCGTACAGGGCGTCGTAAAGCGAACCGTAGCGGGCGTTCGCCGCGTTGATGGCGAAGCGAGCGTTCGTGATGGGCACGACGAGCTGGGGTCCTGCCACCACGGCGAACTCATCGTCGACGTTCTCAGTGCGGATCTGCACGTCCCGGGGCTGCTCCACCAGGTAACCGATCTCGCGCAGGAACTGCGCGTGCGCTTCTGGGTCCGGGCGGCCCGGGTTGGCACGGTAGTACTCGTCGAGTGTGGCTTGGAGCTCGTCGCGACGGGCGAGGAGCTGCCGGTTCTTCGGTGTGAGGTCGGCGAAGTAGCGCGCAGCCCCCTCCCAGAAGTCCTCCGCGTCCGCCCCGATCTCGGGCAAGAGGGTCTCGGTGACGAAGTCATACAGGGGCCGGGCCACCTGCAGACCCGCCACCTCGACGCGCTCGGCGTGGTCCTCGAACGTGGGTGTAGTCATAAAGACGCCGTCCTTTCATGGGTTTCTCCCCGGAAGCGACCGGAGTTGTTAGGTGGGCTCTATTGCACGAGGTTAGTGACGTTGGTCACCGCTGTAAACGATTTCACCAACCGCGCCCGCCCACTACCCCCGCCCTGCGCGGATACGGCGTTGTCCCCTGCCCGAATCGCCTACCCCTTCCCTCCCCCGCTTCGACACTTCCACGTAGCGCAGCGTCGGCCGTGAGCTGGGCTGGTGTTGCAAGCACGCCCATCACCAGCGGTAAGTGCCGGAAGGAGGATTAACAAACTTTGCAAAATACCCGCCTCCCCCCGCGCGAAAACTAACAATTGGGGAGGTGTTGACGTACTCAGAGGTGGCAAGGATACTGTTGCCTAACGCCAAGTGAACGTGGCGCACTTCACACCTTCGGGCAAGGGTGCACACGGGCACAGCAATTTTTCGAAAGGGGCACGTTCACATATGACCACCAACACCGGCAAAGCTCGCACCGCCGCAGAAATCCAAAAGGACTGGGACGAGAACCCGCGCTGGGCGGGCATCCGCCGCGACTACACCGCCGAGCAGGTTGAGAAGCTGCAGGGCACCGTTGTCGAGGAGCACACCCTGGCAAAGCGCGGCGCCGAGATCCTCTGGGAGGGCGTCTCCAAGGGCGACGGCAGCTACATCCACGCTCTCGGCGCGCTGACCGGCAACCAGGCTGTTCAGCAGGTGCGCGGTGGCCTCAAGGCCGTGTACCTCTCCGGCTGGCAGGTTGCCGGCGACGCCAACCTCGCTGGCCACACCTACCCGGACCAGTCCCTCTATCCCGCGAACTCGGTGCCGAACGTTGTCCGACGCATCAACAACGCCCTGCTGCGCGCCGACGAAATCGCCCGCGTCGAGGGTGACACCTCCGTCGACAACTGGGTCGTCCCGATCGTCGCCGACGGTGAGGCCGGCTTCGGTGGCGCCCTCAACGTCTACGAGCTGCAAAAGGCCATGATCGCCGCCGGCGCCGCCGGCACCCACTGGGAGGACCAGCTGGCCTCCGAGAAGAAGTGCGGTCACCTGGGTGGCAAGGTCCTCGTCCCGACGCAGCAGCACATCCGCACGCTGACCTCGGCCCGTCTGGCCGCTGACGTTGCCAACACCCCGACCGTCGTCATCGCCCGCACCGATGCCGAGGCCGCAACCCTCATCACCTCCGACGTCGATGAGCGCGACCGCCAGTTCCTCACCGGTGAGAAGTCCGCCGAGGGTTACTACTACGTCAAGAACGGCATCGAGCCGTGCATCGCCCGTGCGAAGTCCTACGCTCCGTACGCCGATTTGATCTGGATGGAGACCGGCACCCCGGACCTCGAGCTGGCTAAGAAGTTCGCCGAGGGCGTCAAGTCCGAGTTCCCGGACCAGCTGCTGTCCTACAACTGCTCCCCGTCCTTCAACTGGTCGAAGCACCTCTCCCCGGAGGAGATTGCGAAGTTCCAGAAGGAGCTCGGCGCGATGGGCTTCTCCTTCCAGTTCATCACCCTGGCTGGCTTCCACTCCCTCAACTACGGCATGTTCGACCTGGCCCACGGTTACGCACGCGAGGGTATGACCGCCTTCGTCGACCTGCAGAACCGCGAGTTCCAGGCCGCCGAGGAGCGCGGCTTCACCGCCGTCAAGCACCAGCGCGAGGTCGGCGCCGGTTACTTCGACACCATCGCCACGACGGTTGACCCCAACACCTCCACCGCGGCCCTGAAGGGCTCGACCGAGGAGTCCCAGTTCTAAGCACCGCCGGGACGACACGTGAGAGAGGGGAAGCCTGCCCGCGGGTTTCCCCTCTTCTCGTCTTCTCAACCCACCCAGCCCCTCATTACCCGAGAGGAGTAATTGCATGCCCTCCTGCATAGCCACCGCCGACATCGCCGATCTCTACGGCGACCAAGAGCAACTGTCCAGCTGCGACACCCAGTTCTTTAACTACGGTGGCAAGACGTCCTTCTGTGGCGAGATCGTCACCATCACGTGCTTCCAGGACAACGGCCTGGTGAAGAAGACCCTGAACTCCCCCGGCAACGGTCGCGTCCTCGTCGTCGATGGCCACGGCAGCGTTCACACCGCGCTGATGGGCGACATGATCGCCCAGGCGGGTGTGGACAACGGTTGGGCCGGGGTCGTAATCAACGGAGCAATCCGCGATTCCGCCGCTGTCGCTGAGATGCCCTTCGGGTGCAAGGCGCTGGGCACGAACCCCCGCAAGTCCGCGAAGAATGGCGCGGGCGACCTCAACACGCGCGTCACCATCGGCGGCGTGGAATTTCACCCTGGCCATTTCCTTTACGCAGACGCGGACGGCATCGTGGTGACCCCGGAGCCCATCGACACTCACTAGGCGCTCGACGGTAAGTGGCATGCCAGAAGGCCATGCCCCCATTCACCGCCTCTCTCGCCATTTGAACCAGCATTATCGGGCCGCTCCCCTGCAGGTCACCTCGCCGCAGGGGCGCTTCGACGCCAGCCGTCGTTCACATCCACCTTCGCCTCATCGGTTCGCTCGCTTCGAGCCCGTCGGGGACGTGTGGGGGCAGATCCGCTTGGGATGGAACCTCTTTCGGTGTCCTGTCTGCCAGCCCGAATAGGTGCGTAGCATGGGCCGCATGAAGGGGTACGCATACACGGTCGACGCAATCCGCGCCGCGGAGCAGCCGCTGCTGGACGCTCAGGAATTTCCGGACCAGCTGATGCAGGCCGCCGCCCACGAAGTCTTCCGGGTCGCGCAGTCCATGCTGGGAGGAGCGCAGTCCGAGGTCCTGCTGCTCGTCGGCGCGGGCGGAAACGGCGGCGACGCGCTCTACGCCGGAGCCGAGCTCCTCAGCGCTGGCCACCGCGTGGAGGCGTGGCTCGTCTTCGGCACAGCTCACTCCCCCGCACTTGATTCGTTCGTCGCTGCGGGTGGCGTGGTCCTGGAGTCCCAACCCGCCCGCGTCGAAGGCTACCAGCTCGCCGTCGACGGCATCGTGGGCATCGGTGGGCGCGGTAGCCTGCCTGCGGAGCTCAAGGACGTGTGTCGCGCGCTGCGGGGGCTTCCCGTACTCGCGGTTGACGTTCCAAGCGGGGTCAATGCGGATACGGGCGAGCGCGGTGACGTTCACATCACCGCCGATGCGACCATCACGTTCGGCGGGTGGCGGCTCGCCCACGCCCTGTCCTCCGAATGCGGGACCCAGCTGCTTGCCGACATCCACGTTGGCGGGGATTCCCTATCCGCGAGGTTATCTGGCGCACAGTCGGCTCAGGTCGCCCGGGCCTCGGGGCCCCGCCTGAGCTGGCCCGACAGCATCACGTACCTCGGTGAGGAACTCGCGGCCCTGCCCAGCCTGGAACCCGGCGCGCAGGACGACAAGTACTCCGGTGGCGTGGTGGGGATCCGGGCAGGTAGCGAGACCTACCCCGGCGCGGCCATTCTTTGCACGGCGGGCGCGGTCGCAGCCACACCCGCGATGGTGCGCTACACCGGCCCCCAGGCCCTCGAGGTTGTCCGGGCGCACCCGGAAGTCGTCGCCGCCGCCACCTTGCCGCGCACCGGCCGCGTCCAGGCGTGGGTTTTCGGCCCCGGGGCCGGCACCGATGACGCCGCCGCGGACGAGCTCGCATGGCTTGTGCAGCGCGCGGAGCCTTTACTTATCGACGCCGACGGGCTGTCCCTCATTACCCAACGCTCAAATCTCCGTAATGCCCTCGCAGCACGAACTCACGTCACGGTGTTAACTCCCCACGACGGGGAGTTCACCCGGCTACGTGAGGCGAGTGGCGTGGCGCAGGCGGATCGTCTTTCCGAGACGCTTTCGCTCGCCCAGATGCTTGGGGTGTTTGTGGTTCGCAAAGGGCGAGCGTCGATAGTGGGTGCGCCCAAAGACGGGCCGAGCTCCATTGTCGACGCGGGAAATTCCTGGGCGGCGACTCCCGGTTCCGGCGATGTCTTAGCAGGAATCATCGGCGCACTCATGGCACGGCGCTCGGCCAAAGGCCCTGCTCTCGGGGTCGAAGACCTCGTCCAGGCTGTCTGTGTTCACGCCCGAGCTGCGAAGCTGGCTGCAACTACGGAGTACGGTGAGGCGCCGACGTCGGCAAGCGAGATTGCCGCCCACGTCCGCCCGGCCACGGCCCAATTGACGCGGGGTCTAGATTGGCACGGTGCCTGATTCCCGCCAGAAGTTCCCCGTAGTTGCTCTGGCCGCGATGAGCTTCGCGGCCTTCGTGTATGTCACCTTTGAGATGTTTTCCGTCGGCCTCATCTCCCCCATGGCCGCCGATCTCGGCGTCACCGAGGGTCGCATTGGTCTGCTCATGACGGTGTACGCGGGAATTGTGGCGGCCGTGACCATCCCGCTTATGGAGTGGACGAAGTACCTCGACCGCAAACCGTTATTCCTGGCTACTCTGCTGTTTCTCCTGCTCGGCGTCGCCCTTCAGGCGACCGCCCCCAACTACTGGTGGCTTGCTGCTGGACGCGTCACTGCCGCCCTGACCCACGGCGTGTTCTGGTCGATGGTCAACCCCATGGCGGCCCGGATCTCTCCGCCCGGCCACACGGGCAAGGCCGTCGCTGCGGTGTCGCTGGGGTCCACCGTCGCGCTGGTGCTTGGCTCCCCGCTCAGCACGTTCGTCGGGGGGTTCGCCGGATGGCGGGTGGCGACGTGGATGCTCGGAGGACTCGTCGTTGCCTCTCTCGCCGTCGCCGTGTGGGTGCTTCCTCCGCTTCCGGCGTCCGAAGCGGTGCGCGCCACCAGACACAGCGACGCCCGGTCCCCGCTGCCTTCCCTGGTCATCTTCTTGGCCCTGGCCGTCACCGCCGGGTTCTGCGCCTATACCTACCTGGGGCTGACAATTGAAACCACCTCAGGGCACGCCCTCGTCGCCCCCGGATTATCCCTGTACGGACTCCTCGGTTTCGCGGGGGTCGCGCTGGCGGGGCGCTTCGCGGACTCGCGCCTGTTGAGGATCAACGTCGTTCCCGCGCTGCTCCTCGTTATCGCCGCTGCGCTGGGCCTCATCGCGCTCGGTGCAGAGGGGACGGTGGCGGTCGCCCTGACCGGGGCATACGTCATCGTCCTCGGCGTCGGGCTTGGTGCGCTGCCGACGGCCGCGACCACGCTGTTCCTCTTCGCGGGACGCAATGCCCCCGACCGCGCCTCCGCCCTTTACGTTGTCACTTTCCAGGTGGGCATCGCCGCGGGCTCCGCAGTGGGAGCTGTGTTTGTCGATGCCGGACTGCTACCAGGGACCCTCGCCGCCACCGCGGCGTTGTCGGCGGCTGCGGCGGCCGTTCTCACGTGGTGGTCGCGGCCGATTTTGCGGTAGCCCGTCGGGGCCCCGGGCCTCGCTATTCGACGCCAAGCCACCGGTGGCCGGAAAACCCCAGCACCCGATGCGCTGGGGTCGAATAGCGACCGGGCTTAACCCCGCTACACCGCCGCCAACGCGGAGACGCGACCGTCCCGCACCTCGACGACCTCGTCGGTGCCAGAGATCAGCCCGCGGTCGTGGGTCACAAACGCCGCTGCGATGCCGCGCTCGGTGACCAGGGTGCGCAGCAGCGCCACGATTTCGTGACTGCGCTCGGAGTCGAGGGCGGCGGTGGGTTCGTCGGCAAGAATGAGCGAAGGGTCACCCATGAGCGCGCGGGCGATACCCACACGCTGACGCTGGCCGCCGGAGAGCTGCTGCATCCTGCGGTCGCCGAGCCCGCCAAGGCCGACGGTCTCGAGCAGCTCGTCGGCGCGCTCACGGCGGGGTTTCATACCGCGAATATGGTCAGTGACTAGCAGCTGGTCGCGCACGTTGAGCGAGCCGATGAGGTTGGCCTGCTGGAAGATCATGCCGATCTTGTTCAGGCGGACCCTGTCGCTGACCGGGGTGCCGTCGACGAGCACCTCGCCGGAGTCCGGGGTGAGTAGCCCGGCCGCCGCGGAGAGGAGGGTCGACTTGCCGGAGCCGGATTCGCCCACCACGAAGGTGATGTGGCCCGCACCCGCCTGGAAAGAGATGTTGTCTAGCGCGGTGAGGCGCTCGTGACCGTCCTGGAAGGTAACGGTGACGTTGTTCATGGTGAGCATTTAGGCGATACCTCCGAGTGCGAGTTGCGGTTCGATCTTGGTGATGGAGCGGGTGGCCAGCCAGGCGCCTGCCATGCCGAGGGCCCAGAGGGCCAGCGGCGGTCCGACGATGGAGAGCGCGCCCAGGCTGAAAGGGGCAACCTTCGCCGCGGCAAGACCGAGGCCGAGGGCGACCAGCGCACCGCCGATCACACCGACGGCGAGGATCAGCCCGGCCTGGCCGAGGGCATCCCTGCGCAGGTAGGAGTTGGAGGCGCCGATAGCCTTGAGGATGGCCAGGTCGCGGGTCCTCTGGATGGTCCACACGGTGAGGAAGGCGACGGTGACCAGCGCGGCGATGGCGTAGAGGAAGCCCTGGATCATCTTCAGCGAGCCCTGTTCGGAGCCGTAGGCCGGCAACGCGGTGAAGGACTGGGCCAGTGTCATGCCCGAATCATCGGTGTTGAGCAGCACCGCGCCGTCGGCGTCGGTGTGCATCGCCTGCTGCCACGTCGCGGTGGGGACCCAGATGACGGGGGAGTGAGAGTAGTAGAGGTCGTCGGCAAGCGAGCCCACGCTAATCGACGCCCCACCGACCGTCACCTCCTCACCTTCGGCGAGCCCGAGGCCGCGCGAGGCGATGGCGGCGTTGCCGAGCGTCTGTCCGTCGGGTAGCACGGTGCCCTCGGGCAGGCCCAGGACGGCGACGGACTCGTCGGAGCCGTCGGCCTTCTGCATGAGCGTCTGCCCGGTGCCGAGGGCGGTGGCGCCGGCGGTGGCCTCGATACGCGAGGTGGTGTACGACGGCTCGTCCATGTTTTGGAAGGTCACGGAGGCGGGGTTGAGTGCTTCGAGTGCGGATGTGTTTTGCTTGCCAAGGCCGGCGGTCAGGCCCGTCAGCATGACGACGAGCAGCGTGATGAGCCCGACGACGCCGACAATGAGGCTGAAGCGCCCCTTGGCGGACTTGATTTCCCTGATTCCTACGAACATGCCTCAATTGTGGGCCTGAGCAGGGGTTTGATACATCGGGCGGGAGGTTGACCCTGGGATCAACCGATCGGTTGATTGGGGTGTTAAACGGAAGCGAGCTTCTGGGTGATCAGCGCATTAGGGAAACTCCCTCAGTTTTGGCCTCAATGACCAGCCTACGATGCAGCGGCGGGGAAACTCGGACATTGAATCGCCCGGAATAGGTGCGCCCCGAGTGAGACGGGAATTTTTCCCGGAACGCTCCATGTCCTCGGCGACCCCGGCAACCAGATCAAGCAGCCCCGATTCCGCCTCCCGGCGATCGGGGGCGAGCCAGGACAGCGAGGGGAATTCGGCGAGTGGGGTGCACCCCTTCAGCACGTGAGGCGACCCAGCAAAATGAATACGCATATTCGCCGTGTGCACATTTGTATTCGGTCATACAGCTTGGGCAGTCTTGGGTTCATGCAGGCAATTACCCTCCGTGTCCCCGATGATCTCCGAACCCTCATCGCCGAAGCGGCAGCAGCAAGTGGTAAGCCCCGGGTTTAATGGAGGGCAGGAAATTGGAAAAGGAACCCTACACATGCCCTCGAAGTACACCCCTGAGCTGAAGCAGCGCGCCATCGAATTGGTGCTGCACGCGCAAGCTGCCCCTCGCACGTCTCGCGGTGCGATCACCCGCATCGCCAGCGAGCTAGGAATGAGTAAAGAAACTCTGCGCGGCCGGGTCCGCGCTCATAAACAATCCGGCGCGACAATCCCGGCAGAATCGGTGGATCTGGCAGCAGAAAACCGCAGACTGCGAGCTAAACTGACTGAAGCGAAGCGCGCCAACGAGATTTTGAAAAGAGCGTCAGCTTTTTTCGCGGCGGAGTGCGAGCGCCCATACAAGTAATTGTCAGGTTCATCGACGACAACCGGGAAGAATTCGGGGTCGAGCCGATTATTCGCGCCCTCGCGGCAACCAACGTGAAAATCGCCCTGAGCACCTACTACGCCTACACATCCCAGCCTGAATCATCCCGATGTATCCGGGACCGACAACTACGTAAAGCTTTGCGCGCCATCTACGACGACAACTACTCCTGCTACGGTGCGCGCAAACTATGGGCCGAGATCAACCGCCAGGGCGACTTCGGCCACGTCGCCCGATGCACCGTTGAGCGCCTCATGGCACTCGAAGGCATCCACGGCATCCGACGACGGAAGAAAAAGCCCTCCACCCGCAGCGCTGACCCCGACAACTGCCCAGTCGATCTAGTGAAACGCAACTTTTGCGTCGATGCGCCGAACCGACTGTGGGTCGCGGACATCACCTACATCCCCACGCGTGTCGGATGGGTGTATGCCTCATTCGTCCTCGACGCATACACCCGCGAGATTGTCGGCTGGCAGATCACCAACCACATGCGCGCATCACTGGCCAAAGACGCACTCGACATGGCCCTGTCAGCGCGGCTGCGCGCCGGTGAAGACATCTCCGGGCTGATCCATCACTCAGACAGGGGCGTGCAGTACAGGTCGGTCGTCTACGGACAGACCCTGGCTGAGTCGCAGGTCGTCGCTTCGGTTGGCACGCGGGGAGACTCCTACGACAACGCGATGGCGGAAGCACTGAACTCAGTGTTCAAAGCTGAACTCATCGACCGTAGGACCTGGCCGACACTACGATATGTTCTCATCGCAACCTCAACATGGGTCGGCTGTTACAACAACCGCCGATTGCACTCAGCACTGGGATACCGCCCACCCCGCCAGGCCCATCAGGAATACACCACCACGAAAGCCCAAGCGGCCTAAACAACAACAATAAAACCCTCTACAAAACCCGGGGCTTGACATCACGTACTGAAACTTACCCAGCCCGACTGAAGCGGATGACCGCATTAAGGGGATAGTAGTTTGCTCTCATCCTTGACAAATCGCGAATCTTGATAGGCGCCACCCACGCCTCGCGGCACAACCCGGCTAGGTTGGAAACCCATGACCCACACCAGCCGCATCCTCGTCTTCCTCCGCGTGAGCCTGCACGTACTCGTCGCGGTTCTACTCGTGGTGGGCTTGTCCTCGGCCTGGCGCACTCCGTGGCTGCTCGTCATCGCCAGTGTCTTTTCGGTGGTGTACCTGGCGGGAACGGTGTGGCACAACGAGAACCGCCCGTACTCCAGGCCCGCCGCCTGGGCGTGGCTGGGGGTGGTGTGCGTGTTGTGGGTGGCGCTGGCGCTGGCCTCCCCGGCCTTCGTGTGGCTGGAGTTCCCGCTGGTCATCCTGTCGGTGTACCTGCTGCCCATCATCCCGGGCCTCCTGCTGTCGTTGGCGATCCTGGCGTTCACCGTCTCGGTCACCTTCCCGATGAGCGGGCCCGCGGGGGTGATCGGGCCGAGCATCGGCACAATCCTGGCGGTGTTCATCGTCCTGTCCTACAAGGCGCTGCGCGGCGAGGCCGAACACTACAAACAGCTCGCCCACCAGCTCCACGCCGCGCAGATGGAGCTCGCCGCCGCGGAACACGAGGCGGGCGTGAACCAGGAGCGCGCACGCCTGTCGCGCGAGGTGCACGACACGATGGCGCAGGGCCTGAGCTCGATCGTGCTGCTCGGACGCGCGCTGGACAAGCAGATCACGGACGACGCCGCGCGGCGCACCCTGGACACCATCCGCCAGGTCGCCGCGGACAACCTCGCGGAGGCGCGCCGCTTCGTCGCCGTCAACGCGGGCCCGCGCGAACCGCTGCCGCAGCGCATCGAGCGGCTGGCGCGCGCCGCGGAGGAACGCCAGCGCGCCCTCGGGGCGCCGCTTCACGTGCGCGTCAACGTGGCGGATGTGGGGGAGCCGGGGGCGTCGATAAGCGAGCGCGTCGTGCGCGAAGGCCTCAGCAACGTCGTGCAGCACGCGAACGCCACCGAAGCCGTGGTCACCGTGGATATGCTGGGCGACGTTGTCACCGTCGACGTCTTCGACAACGGGCGCGGCATCACCGGGCCCGAGGGCTTCGGCCTGAAAGGCCTGCGGGCGCGCGTCGAGGAAGCCGGCGGCGAACTCACCGTGGAGGGCAACGTGCTCGCCGCGACGATCCCGCTGAAGGAGCGCTAGATGATCCACGTCATGCTCATCGACGACCACCCCGTCGTCCGCGCCGGCCTGCGCGCCGTGCTCGACTCCTTCGGTGACATGGAGGTCGTCGCCGAGGGTGCTTCCGGGACCGCGGAGGTGCCGGGTGACGTGGACGTGGTGGTCAGCGACATCCAGATGCCCGGCGCGGACGGCATCGAGGTCACCCGTCGCCTCGTCGCCGCGGGCGGGCCGCCGGTGCTCATCCTCACCACCTACGACACGCAGGCCGACGTCGTCGCCGCCGTCGAGGCTGGGGCGATGGGCTACCTGCTCAAAGACGCGCCCGAGAGCGAGCTTCACGACGCCGTCGTATCCGCTTCCCGCCGCGAGCGCGTCCTCTCTCCCCAGGTCGCGGGCGTGCTCGCCGAGCGCGTCATGCGCCCGGACGAGGCGCTGTCCGCCCGCGAAATCGAGATCCTCCAGGCACTGCAGACCGGCGCGTCGAACCGAGAGATCGCCGCGCGGTTGTTCATCTCGGAGGCGACAGTGAAGACGCACCTGATCCACATCTATACAAAGCTGGGCGTGGACAACCGGACGGCGGCCGTCGATAAGGCTCGCGAGCGGCGCATCATCTAGGCGCGTTGAACGCCGCGGGGTTGCTACCGTTGGTCGGGTGAAGAGCATTACCGTTGTCGGATCCATTAACGCGGACCTCGTCGTCCGCGTCGCCCGCCACCCGCTGCCCGGGGAGACCCTCCTCGGCGAGGGTGGGGCCGTGACAGCCGGTGGGAAGGGTGCGAACCAGGCGGTGGCTGCCGCCAACATGGGCGCGCGAGTGCGGTTAGTGGGAGCGGTGGGGACCGACCCTTATGCCGCCCCGGCGCTGGAGTTTTTGCGCAGTTCGGGGGCTGATCTCGGCGCGGTTGACGCGGTGCCGGGGACCACGGGCCTGGCCGTTATTACCGTCTCGGACGACGGGGAGAACACGATCGTCGTGGTCCCCGGTGCGAATGCCGCGGTGGACGCGCAGCGCGTCATGGCCCACCGCGAGGCAGTGACCAGCGCCGACATCGTTTTGCTGCAAGGGGAAATCCCCGCCTCTGGGTTCAGCCAGGCCGTACGACTCGCCTCCGGCCGGGTGATAGTCAATCTCGCGCCTGTTGTCGACGTCCCCCGGCCCGACCTGCTCACCGCCGACCCCCTCGTTGCCAACGAGCACGAGGCCGGGCTCATTCTGGCCCAGTTCGGGGTGGGTGATATCCCCGCGTCCGAAGAAGACATGGCCCGTCAGCTGGTCGCATGCGGGTTCGCCTCGGTAGTGCTCACGCGGGGCGCGCGTGGCGCGGTCGTCGCCGATGGCTCCGGTCTCACCGCCATCCCTACGCCCGCGGTCGAGGCGGTGGACTCCACCGGTGCGGGTGACGCGTTCGTCGGGGCCCTCGCGCACCGGCTAGCGGAGGGCGATTCGCTCGTGGAGGCAGCCACGTTCGCGGCCCGGGTCGGTGCCTTCGCCGCCACCCGCCACGGGGCACAAAGCTCCTACCCGGTCGCGGGCGACGAGTTGCCCCGTTAGGCCGGGCGCGGGGTCAACGCGCTCACTGCGACCAAGGCGATAGCCGCGCAGGTGACCACAGATATCGCCATCGTCTGCGCGTGGTCCGCTCCCAGCGCAACCAGTGGCGGCACTACGCCTCCCACGACGAATTGGAAAAACCCCATTGCGCCGGAGCCCGCACCGGCCCCCACCTCGCGCACCGCCTCCACGCCCAGTGACGTCGCGTTGGCCATGATGAAGCCCGCCATCAGCGAAAGCACGGCGAGAATCGGTACCGTCACTTCCAAAGTCGGCCCCAGCTTCGCGACGACGAGCAGCCCCACGCCCACTCCAATGTCCGTCACGAGCGCCGCCCGCAACAGGGTGCGCGGGTGAAAGCGGCCGATCGCCCGCATATTCGCAGCGTTCGAAAGCGGAATGAGCAACGCCATCGACCCAAAGATCATGGCGTAGGTCGTTGGCGAGGCACCCAGCTGGGTCTGCAACACCAGGGGAGAGGCGGAAATGTAGGAAAAGAGCGTCCCGAACCCAAGCCCAGACGCGAGGAGGTACCCGACGAATTCACGGTGCCGAAGACAGCGGGCGATGCGGGGGAAGAGGCCGCGCAACGCGTTGTCGGAGCGGTGTGTGAGGGGCAGGGTTTCGTCGATAAGAAAATATGCGACGACGAATTGAGTGGCGTTGACGGCTGCAAGGGTCCAAAAGACTCCCCTCCATCCGAAGGCGGGCAGGATGACACTGCCGAGCGCGGGCGCGATGGCGGGCGCAAAGCCAGTGATCGCCATGAGCGCCGAGAACGCGCGGGCGGCGGCTCGGCCGCGAGCGAGGTCGGGGATGGTGGCGCGCGCAACGACCATCGATGCCCCGCCAGCGAGGCCCTGGATGAACCGCGCCACGATGAGGGCCTGGATGGTGGGGGCGAGCGCGCACAGGACAGACGCGACGAGGAAAAACGCGGAGGATACGAGGATCGGTCGGCGCCGGCCCGTACTGTCAGAAATCGCGCCGAAGAGGAGATTGCCCACGGCCATTCCGGCCATGAACCCGGAGATCGTCAGCTGCGTCATCGCCGGTGTGGCAGACAGCTCTTCCTGGAGCGCCGGAAGCCCCGGCAGGTACATGTCGATGCCGAGCGGGCCGGCGGCGGTAAGCAGCGCGAGTACGGCGAGCAATCCAGGAGAGAGTTTGTTCACTGCACCATGTGTACCCCCAGCAGCCGCGCCGGCACAATCCGGCTCCCAGGCAGGAATCGCGCCCGCCAGTATCCTTGTGGTCATGATCGTGTCCCTGCTCATGACGGTTGAGGGATCCCAGCCCACAATGGCCCGCCTGATCAACGTGGACGATTCCATGAACCTCCGCGAGCTCGCTCACGTCATCGACGCTGCCTTCGGATTTTCTGGCGCCGCCAGTCACGTGTACACGTCGGCGGGCGGTGCAGGGGGGACTCCGCGGGCTGTCTACACCAGCTTCCCCGGGGCGGGGGAAGGCTCGGAAAACGACGTCACCGTCGAACGCATGGGAGCAATGACCTACGTCTACGACCCCAGCGCGAACTGGAACATCCACGTCGAGGTGCTCGGGCTGTCGCGGCTTGACGGCCCGACGCCCATGCTTATCGACGTCCTCGGCCCCGATGTCGTCGAATCCTGCAACGGGCCCGAGCTGATGCACCGGTTCCATTCCGAGGCCCGCCGCATCGCCGCGGGTCTCGACCCAGACATGGAGGTTGCGCCCCTGCTACTGAGCTTCCTTCCCGTGATGACCCCGGAACGCCTCCTGCAGCGCCTCACCCAGGCAGATCCCGTGACGGTCAGCGAACGCGTCAGCTTCGTCGCCGAGGACCTCTTCTTAGACACCACGAGCCGCGTCGACGACGACCCGCGGGCACCCCAGTTCGCCGCGGAGTTCGATGAGTTCTTGGAAACGCGTCCCGATCTGCGGGAGATCCTTCACAACGACCCGAACCCGGAGCGCAACCCGGCGCTTATCGCGGCGATGGCCGAGTTTTTCGAAGAAAGGCTCAACGAACAGGACGGGCTGAATGCGGCCGACGTAGCGTACGCAGCCGGCATGTTTGAAACCGCGACCAGCGCAGCAGACGTTTTCAACTGGACAGAGGATTATGTGGGAGACGGAGAAGACGAGGTGTACCGCGCCCTCACCGCCGTCGTACGCGAGGTATGGGACCAGCCGGACCACCGCGTGAAACTGACCAGCAGTGGGTACCTGCCGCCCAGCATGGTGGCCAACCTGGCGCGCCAGATGAACCTGGGCGTGACAGCCCCCCACCCGCGCGAGCGGTCCTTGCCTCAGTTGCAGGTGGTGCGTAGGGTCCTCGCCGCATCGGGGGCGCTGACGGAGGCTGGCGGGTGGGTGGGCGTCGGCACGCTGGGCGAGGCCCTGCTGAGCGATAAGCGTGCGGTCGTGCGGCTGCACGCGGAGTTGCGCGCCGGGTTCGAGCACGTCATAGGGGCCGGGGAGTGGCGAGTGGTGGTGAGGTGGGTTGCTGACGAATACGCCATCATCCCCTCCGGGCCGCACGAGCTGCCTGGGGACGTCGAGAAGACGCGCGCCCTGCTCAGGGCCATCGGGGTGCTCGACGAGGTCGATGACGGCGGTTTGTGCATCACTCCGGGAGGGGCCGCTTTCGTCGAGCGGATGCTAGGCATTAATGAGGACGAGGAATAGCTCCATCCCACCTAGGAGGCACAGCATCGCAGTAGTGATCGTCACGCCGGCGAGGTTTGGTGGGGTGTGGTCCCTGCTTAGACCATGCGCTCGCGCCCGGTACGAGCGCCGGACCGTCAGCATGATCCCCAAGCCCAAGCACGCCAGCATGAAAGCGCCCACCGCGATGAACCCGGGCGCCTCCCGAGCCCACCGCAGCAAAGTGACGGAGCACACCATCATGGCCAACGCAGTGCGCTGCCAGCTTAGCGCGGTCCGTTCTGGCTGCAGGCCGGTGTCTGGGATGGGGATGGGCGGGGGTGAAGACATCTAGAAAAGGCCCACGAGCACGATGGTCGCCGCGATGAAACCGCCGACGGAGATAACGGGGACGATGGCGGGGGCGGGAAGCGGCGCGCCGTGACGCAGCGCACGTTCAAGGCGCACCCAACGCACCGCCGCGCCGAGGGACACGGCCATGGCCAGCACAATCACTACTGCCGACGCCACCGTGCGCAGCTCGGCCGGCACCCCGGGAATCGCGAACACCTCCATCGCGATTCCCCCGGCGAGGAACGCAAGTGCCGTGCGCGTCCAAGCGAGGAAGGTTCGCTCGTTGGCCAGGGTGAAACGGGGATCTGGCTCGTCCCCGTCAGGGAAGACCGTGCGTGTAAACCAGTCGCGCCCCGTCATGGTGCTGAAGTGTAGCCCATTCGCCGCACCCCGCGAGCTCGGGGAAGTGCGGAGGTGAGCTCGCCGGTGCCAGGGCGACAAGCTATGTGGTCACGGGCACGGGGCCGCCGGAGATCTGCCGGTAGGCATAAGCTATGGCGAGGAGGTAGGCGGGCATGACGATGAGCAGGCCCACCCCGAAGAGCACCATTCCGAGGAGGAACGCCACGAAGCTGAGCAGCGAAAACGCGAGGATCTGTAGGTAGTTGCGGGCGCCCGCGCGGAAACCCTCCCGCAACGCGTCTCCGAACGAGCCAGCGTTATCGGAGGCGTACAACGCCTGGAAGGAGAAAAACGGCCCGATCAGGAAACCAAACAGCAGGGTTGCCGCGATGACGCCCAAAAGGACGGGTAAGGTCGCCTCCAGGGCCGCCTCATCGGACGCCCACACCGTGGGGTCATCAAACGCGCTGGATTGAGAGCCCCCGACCATCAGCGCCACGAAAGACACGGCGCTGAAGATCAGGGTGATAATGATGCCTAGGAACAGGAGCATTCCCAGGGTCTTGCCGTACGCCGGGACCTTGATCTCGTTGAAGGTAAGCGAACGCGACAGCGTGCCCATCAGCGCCACGGAGTACACGACGGGCGCAATCAGAAGCATTGTCAGGGAAGCAACCCACGACAACGCGACGGGGGCAACTCCGGAAAGCGCGCCGACAACGATGATGATCAGGCCCGCCGGCACCCAAAACTTCCAGTTCGAAAGGGTGGTGCGGAAACCGAAGGTCCACGCCTCGATCGCGTTCATCTTGCCGGTGCCCTTCACGTGGGCCCAACCGTTGTGCGCTGGGTCGTTGATCGGGTGTGGCGTGAAACCGTCACCGTAGGTGCCGTCAACAAGCTGGATGCCGTGGTGCCTCAGGGCGCCGCGGCCCGCGGCTGCAGCGTTCACATCGAACGCACCGGGGGCGTAGCTCTGCTGCCCGTAGCCCGCGCCGTAAGCCCCATAAGTGCCGTAAGCACCATCCGCCCCACCGGGGGCCGGCATCGTGGGTTCGTTCTCGGGATGCCAGTCGCGCCCGTTGGGGGATCCGGCACCTCCGTTGTAGGGGGTAGACATCTCAACAACTCCTTATAGGCGTTTAAGGCGTACCCCAGCGATGGTACTGACCCCTGGTCAGATCGGCACTTACTTAACGACGATATTGACCATCCGCCCTGGCACAACGACCACCTTCACCACGTTCCTCCCCTCGGTCAGGGAGGCGATGCGGGCGTCCGCGCGGGCTACCGCTTCCGTGTCTTCTTTCGACGCATCCACGGCAACATCAATGCGTGCCTTGACCTTCCCGTTAATTTGGACTGGCACCTCGACTGTGTCGTCGATAAGAAGCGCCTCTTCGAAGGTGGGGAAGGGCTCGAACGTGACCGTGTCCTGGTGGCCCAACCTGGACCAGAGTTCCTCGGCGATGTGGGGGGCGAGGGGGGAGACCATCTGCACGAGCGGTTCGACGGCAGCGCGGGGCACGGCTCCTGAGTAAGTCTTAGTTAAGTAGTTGACGTACTCAATGAGCTTGGCCACCACGGTGTTGTCACGCAGGTGCTCGTAGTCCTCGCGGACGCCAGCAATGGTGCGATGGAGCTGCTTGGCGTCCTCGTCCGTCAAGGCGCGATCCTCGGCACGCAGCTCACCGGTCTCCTCGTTGACCACGAGACGCCAGAGGCGCTGCAGGAAGCGGTGGGAGCCGACAACGTCCTTGGTCGCCCACGGACGGGAGGTGTCCAGCGGGCCCATCGACATCTCGTATACGCGCAGGGTGTCCGCCCCGTAATCGCGGGTGATGTCGTCGGGCGCGACGGCGTTTTTCAGGGACTTGCCCATCTTGCCGTACTCGCGGTTGACCTCTTGCCCGTTGTGGAAGAAGTGGCCGTCCTTCTCCTCCACCTCGGCGGCCGGCACGTAGACGCCGCGCGCATCGGTGTAGGCGTAGGCCTGAATGTAGCCTTGGTTGTAGAGGCGCCGGTAAGGCTCCTTCGAGGAGACAAAGCCGAGGTCGTAGAGCACTTTGTGCCAGAAGCGGGAGTAGAGCAGGTGCAACACCGCGTGCTCGACGCCACCGACGTAGAGGTCGACGCCGCCCGGGTCGTTCTCGGAACGGGGGCCGGCCCAATAACGCTCGTTGTCGATGTTGCAGAACTCCTCAGAGTTCTCCGGGTCGATGTAGCGCAGCTGGTACCAGGAGGAACCCGCCCACTGCGGCATGACGTTGGTGTCGCGGGTGTAGGTCTTCTCCCCGTCCCCGAGGTCCAGGGTGACGGTGACCCAATCCGTGGCTTTGGCCAGCGGGGGAGAGGGCTGCGAGTCTGCATCCTCGGGGTCGAAGGACACCGGGTTGTAGTCCGCCACCTCGGGCAGCTCCACGGGAAGCATGTCCTCTGGCAGGCCGTGTGCCTGCCCGTTCTCGTCGTACACGATGGGGAAGGGCTCGCCCCAGTAGCGCTGCCGCGCAAAAAGCCAGTCGCGCAACTTGTACTGAATGCGCTCTTCGCCCTTGTGCTTCTCGACGAGCCAGTCAATGCTCCGGTCAATCGCCTCCGCCGAGTAGAGGCCGTTGAGGTCCAAGCCTTCGGTGTTGGCGGAGTTGATGTGCGGCGCGTCGTCCGTAAACGCGGCTTCCGAGACGTCACCGTCGAGCACCGGCACGATAGGAAGACCGAAGACCGTGGCGAACTCGTAGTCGCGCTCGTCGTGGGCCGGCACCGCCATGATCGCACCCGTGCCGTAGCCCATGAGGACGTAGTCGGCGACGAAGATGGGCACCTCATCCCCGTTGACGGGGTTCGTGGCGTACGTGCCCAGGAACACACCGGTCTTGTCCTTGTTTTCCTGGCGTTCCACGTCGGACTTCGCGGAAACCGACCTGCGGTAGGCAGCCACGGCCTCAGCCGGGGTGGACCGGCCATAGGTCCAGCGCTCGTCGGTGTCGGCGGGATAGGCCGGGGCGGTTAAGGCGTCGACAAGCTCGTGCTCGGGCGCGAGGACGACGTAGCGCGCTCCAAAAAGCGTGTCTGGGCGGGTAGTGAAGACCTCGATGGGGCCGGCCTCGGAGGTGAAGGCGACCTGGGCGCCGCGGGAACGGCCGATCCAGTTGCGCTGCATGGACTTGACCTTCTCCGGCCAATCGAGAAGGTCGAGGTCATCGAGGAGGCGATCCGAGTAGGCGGTAATGCGCATCATCCACTGGCGCAGGCGCTTGCGGAAGACCGGGTAGTTGCCGCGCTCGGAACGGCCGTCCGTGGTGACCTCCTCGTTCGCAAGCACGGTGCCCAAGCCGGGGCACCAGTTCACGACGGAATCTGCGAGGTAGACGAGACGGAACTCGTCCAAGGCTGCGTGCTTTTCCGCGGTGCTGAGGTCCCGGAAGTTACGTCCGTCTTTCGTTGTTCGCGCGCCCGTCATCAGGTCGCGGACGAGGTCCTCGATCGGACGGGCGCGCTGCTCATCCTCGTCGAACCAGGAATTGTAGATCTGCAGGAAGATCCACTGTGTCCACTTGTAGAACTTCGGGTCCGTCGTTGCCACGGAGCGGCGCCGGTCGTGGCCCAGACCCAGAGCATTGAGCTGGCGCGTCATGTTGGCGATGTTGGCCTCGGTCGTCGTGCGCGGGTGCGTGCCTGTTTGGATCGCGTACTGCTCCGCGGGGAGGCCGAACGCGTCGTAGCCCAGGGTGTGCAGGACGTTCTTACCCAGCATGCGGTTGTAGCGCGCGAACACGTCCGTGGCGATGTACCCCAGCGGGTGACCGACGTGAAGGCCTGCGCCAGAAGGGTAGGGGAACATGTCCTGGACATTGAGCTTGTCCTCGGGCAGGGGGGCGCCCGTGGAGAGGCTGCCTACCGGGTTGGGAGCGTTGAACGTCCCGTTGTCCACCCAGTAGCTTTGCCACTTCTTCTCAATGTCGTTGGCTAGGCCCGCTGTGTAGCGGAAAGCCGGTCCCTCGCTGGCGGTAGTCATGGGTACACAGTGTAGTGGCTGGTGATTTGGGCACGTCCCTAGCGGAAGTCCTCAACCCTGTCCTCACCGCCGAGCAACCAGGTCACGACAATCGCGCCGGGGTCCGGCAAGTCCCTGGCGGACTCGCCGAGGTAGGAAGCGCGTCCCTTCTTTGCCGAGAGCTCCCGGGTGTTCCTCACCCCCTCGACTGCGGCGTCGCGAGCGACGGCCATAACATCCTCGAGTGGGGTGTCGGGAGCGACGTTGTCCAGCGCCCGGGCGGCTGGGTAGAGGGCATCCACCACGGTTTTGTCGCCATACTTGGCGCCACCGAGCTCGTGGATGGCCTCATAGGCACTGTTCAGGCCGTCCTTAAGCGTCTCCGCGGTCAAGCGGTCCTCCACCGCGTGGGCAAGCTCGGTGAATAGCGTACCGAACACGGCACCGGAGGTACCCCCCGAGCGGACTAGGCACCGGTGGGCGAGGCCGTCGAGGATGTCGCCGTCGCTGCCGCGCAGCGGAAGCTCGATGTCCCCAAAGGCGGCGTCAATGTTGGCCCCGAAGTCGCCGTCGCCGGCGATGCGGTCCAGTTCGGTGAGGTCGTCGACCCCCGCCTGGGCGCGCTCGATGAACCCCGTCAGCCAGGCGTTATTCTCCCCAGCCTCGGGCAGCTTGTCGGCGAAGGTCATCTTCGCGGGAGCGAACTCGGCCTTAGTGCCGATGGCGCCGGGCCAGGCCGGGGCGGCGGTGGGGGCGTCGAGAAGTTCGGCGATTTCGTCGTTGCAGCGTGCGAGCGTCACGGACACGCCATGCATGTTGACGGAGGTGACGAAGGTGCCGTTGAGGCTGCGGCGCACCGTGATTCCGCGTTCGGCGAGCCAGGTGAGCACCTCCCCGAAAACGAGGTGAATCTCGAGCAGGGTGGTGCCGCCGAGGCCGTTGGTCAGGCAAACGACCTCGTCGCCTTCGGCAAGCCCGAGCGCCTCGGCGATGTCGGGCAGGATCGCCTCGACGATGTCGCGGGCTGGCTTGATCTTCTCGCGGGCCACGCCCCGTTCACCGTGGATGCCCACGCCGACCTCCATCTCGCCACTGTCTAGGTCGAAGGTGTCCCGGCCCGAGGTAGGAAGGTAACCCGGCGCCAGGGCCACGGCCATGCTGCGCGAATTGTCGGCGACCCACTGGGCCTTCTTACGCACCTGCTCCAGGCCGTCGCCACGACGGGCCGCCGCCCCCGCAACCTTTTCGACGAGGATAGTGGCCGCGGTGCCGCGCCGGCCGGGCCCGTCCTCGTCGCCCCGCTCGGTGGCGATGTCCTCCCCGACCACCACGGTGGCCGTCTCGACGTCCGGGTTCATCCGCCGCGCGACGGAGAAGTTCATCACGTCGCCAGTGTAGTTCTTCACCACGTGGAGCACCCCGCGGCCCTGGTCGGCCCACTTCGTCGCCTCGGCGATCTGCACCGCGTTGGGCGAGGTGAACAGGTACCCAGGGCAGGCAGCAGCGAGCATGCCCCGCCCGATGAAGCCGCTGTGCATGGGCTCGTGGCCCGAACCGCCGCCCGAGACCACAGCGACGGCAGGCTCCCCATCTTCCGTGACGACGGGGGATGACAGGTGAATGAAGCCCGCTGGGTTCCACTCGGCGTCCGGGTGGGCGGCGACCGTTCCCCCGATCGCCTCCGCCGAGAAATCGCGTGGGTTGTTGCGGAAGGAGCGAACGGATGGTGAAGACTGCGCATTATCGGACATGCAGCCAGGATAGTGAACGGTGCCACTCTCACGTAAGGTCTCGCGCGCCTATGGTGGCATCTGAGAAATCCTCTGAGAGAAAGGAAAGACGATGGCCGCCTCCTACACCCAAGACAAGATGTATACTGGGCCCTCCCGTTACGTGCAGGGCATCGATCTCATTGACCGTGCCGCACACTACCTCAAGCCCCTCGGCTCAACTCCACTTATCATCGCTGACGAGGTGGTTTGGGGTATCGCGGGCCAGAAGCTCCAGGACAGCCTACGCGGCGACGGCATGGAGGCCACCCACGAGGTCTTCGGCGGGGAGGCCTCCATGAACGAAATCGGCCGTATTGCCGAAAAGGCCGCTGCCGGTGACACCGACACCATCATCGGCCTCGGCGGGGGTAAGACCATCGACACCGCGCGAGCGGTGGCCGACAAGCTTTCCTTGCCCGTCGCCATCTTCCCCACCGCCGTCTCCGCCGACGCACCGACTGCCCGCGTCTCGGTGATCTACACCGACGAGGGCGTGTTCGACTCCTACCTCTTCTACGACCGCAACCCCGACCTCGTCGCGGTGGATACCCGCGTCATCGCCAACGCACCCGTGCGCACGCTTCGCTCCGGGCTTGGCGACGCCCTTGCAACTCTCGTGGAGGCCCGCGCCGTGCACCGCGCCAACGGCCGCCGAATGGACGACTCCTCCCGGCCCACCCTCGCCGGCCTGGCATTGGCCGAGAAGTGCGAGGAGACGCTCTTTGCCTACGCCCACCAGGCGCTGAAGGACGCGGAGGAGCACATCGTCTCCCCTGCGCTCGAGGCCATCTGCGAGGCGAACACGCTGCTGTCCGGGTTGGGCTTCGAAAACGGCGGGCTCGCCGCCGTCCACGCGATCCACAACGGCTTCACCGCGCTCGAGGGCGACATCCACCACATGTCCCACGGCGAGAAGGTCGCTTTCGGCGTCGGCGTGCAGCTCATGCTCACCGGCGCCACGCGCGAGGAGGCGGACCGATACTTCGGCTTCCTTCAGTCCGTTGGCCTACCTACCACACTGGAGGAGATCCACCTCGCCGACGCCACCGACGATGACCTGTACAAGATCGCCGAGCTTGCCTGCTCCGCTGATGAAACGCTGAAGCAGATGCCGGGCGAGCACACCCCGACCGATGTCGTGCAGGCGATCCGGGCTGCGGACCGCTACGCCCGCTCCTTCCGCGAGCGCGCCTAGCCACGGGTGGGCTGCTCCCAGCGCACCGCGAACGCCTCCCAGGTGCTGGCCTCGACGGCGTCGAGGCCAGCTAGTCTGAGCTAGTCCCAGCTAGTCCCAGCTAGTCCCAGCTAGTCGAGTCGATCTCCTAGCGCGTGCTCATGCGCGGGGTAGCTAGAGGGACTTGGGATATATGGCAAACCTTACCTAAACTGTCGTGAACGTGTAGCGTTGAGCCCACCATGCGTTACCTCTATCTCGCCGCCGGGCTTCTCGCAGCGGGTTTCGGTGCCCTCGGTGCCTTTCTGCCCCTCCTCCCCGCCACGCCGTTCCTCTTGACCGCGCTGTTCTTCTTCACCCGCAGCTCGCCCCGGCTGGAACACAGGTTGCTGCACCACTCCGTCTTCGGCAAGTACATCACCGACTACTACACCGGCGAGCTCAATCGGACCCGAAAGGTGCGGATCATCGGGTTGATGTGGATGTCGATGGCGTTGTCTATGCTCATTGTCCGCGAGCTGTGGTTTACTGTCATGCTCATGTCCATCGCCGTCGGCGTGGCCATCCACATTTCCCTACTTGCTCCCAACCCAGCCCGCGCGGCAAGGTTCCGGGCCCGCTATAAGATCCCGCCTACGTCATCTGCCACAGAGTGACCGCCATGATGACCACGCCCGCCACGCCGACAAAAAGGGTGTCCGGCCGGTTGGCGTAGTGCCTGAAAGCAGTCGCTTTCCGGAATAGCAGCGTAGGCACGAGATAGGTGAGGAAGGTCATGAACAGCCCGCCGACCACGGAGATGAGGTCGAGAATGGACGGGTTGATCACAGCCACGACGACCCCGGTGACGAAGACGAAGAGGTATACGGCGTAGTCGAGGACGCGGTCGCCGAGGCGTTTCGCGGTCTTGGGAACGAGAACGCGGATAAGGTAGGCGGTGCCCTCCTCCGCGCCGAGCATGTGACCGAAGTAGGAGGACGCGATGGCGCAGATCGCGACGATCGGGGTCATGATCGCCATGAATGGCGTGTTCGTAACGTTGGCGAAGTAGCTCAGCACCGGAATATTCTGGGCTCGGGCCTCCTCGAGCCCGTCGGCGCCGAGCGTGAGGGTGCAGGACCAGACGAAGAACATCGTGAACACGACGAGCAGGGTCGCCGTTATCAGCTCGATCTTCGACACCTGCTTCTCCGTGGCGGCGACGTCGCCTTGACGCGCCTTCTGGACGTCGAGAGCAAACTGCGAGACGGCCGCCATGTGGCTGAAGGAGAACACCAGCACCGGCAGGATAAGCAGAAGCGACTGCCACAGCGGAGTCTGCGGCTCGGAGGCCCGGAAACCGGCGAGGTCCCACTTCGGCACAAGGTAGAGCGAGACCGCCGCTAGGGTCACGATCAGCGGGTAGACGAGGATGTTCGCGAACCACAGCGTCGCCTTCTTGCCCAGCGCGAAGGCTCCGGTGAGCGCCCCGATGCACAAAGTGGCTAGCACCGCGCGGGGCAGCTGTGGGCCGTGGAGCTGGTTGACGATGAAGCTGTCCATCGTGTTTGTGATCGAGATGCCGTAGATCAGCACCGTGGGGAAGATCGCCAGCCAATAGATCACCGCCGTGGACACGCCTCGCTTTCGGCCCGTCAGAGCCGTGACCACTTGGAGCACGTCGAGGCCCTTCTCGGGGGAGGCGCTGACGATGCGTGCGTAGGTGCGGTGGGAGAAGAACACCAGCGGGCCAATGAATACCGTCGCGATGACCAGCGGCCAGAAGCCAAAACTGCCGGCATCGATGGGCAAGAAGAGGATGCCCGCTCCGACCGCCGTGCCAAACAGCGTGATCACCCAAGACAAAAACGTCCCGTTGGGGGCGTCGCCGCTGCGGTTGAGGCGGATCTGATCCGCATCGGCCTCGGTGAGGTTTTCCAGGCGGAACTCCTTGCGCGACTGCCTGAGGTGCTCTGGTGTGTAGGGGGCCGGTGAATCGTTTCCCTTTTGGCGGGATGAAGACATGGGACCTTGCTTTGCCGTTGTGTACAGATGTATCAGGCCATCTTAGTGCCCCCCGCGGACAGCTCGGAGGGCCCCGAGACATCCCGGCAAGAGCGACCGATCGGGATGCACTCCTCGCTCGTTGAGAGCCGTATGCGAGGTGACCGACACACCCCAAGATGGACCCCCAGGAACTCTCCGGTGGCCGGAAGCTCATCGAGGCAGTCGAGGCACGCCGCGAACGCGCCCAGGCCCTCCGTGGCAAAAGCTACAGCACCAACCCGTTAAGTAGGCTGGCAAGGCCCTGTTCAAAAGGCGCGTCGGCATAGGGGTTGGAGAGGCCGCCGCTATCAGCACGCGCTGCGATTGCCCTTCGCAGGCCTGGCGCTTCAGTGGCGTTGGGGACGTCGAAAATCGAGGCTGGGGCCGCAACATCGTAGGCGGAGCCATAAATGAACGACTCCAGCATGACCACAGCGTTGAGCGCATTTGCCTCTCCGACCCCGCCCACGACCATGACCTGGACGGCTAGCTCATACATCTCGACAGTCTTTGGTGCACCCGAGATCGGCATCGTGGCCAAATAAGGAATGAGCGGGGTGTGCAGGGCACACACCTCGCGGTACGAATGCGCCCACTTTTCGACGGCTCTGCGCGCCCCGATTTTCCCCGCCGCACATGCGTGAAGCGCCTCGGTGTCAACCTGTGCCATAACCGCATCCTCCACGAGGAATAGCAGATCTTCTTTGCCTGCCACGTGGTTGTATAGGGCGCTAGGTGCCACGTCGAGCGCCCTAGCGACGGCGGCCATTGTGAGCTTTTCATAACCCTCTTCCGTAGCAATGCGCAGTGCCGCGGCAGCGATTTTCGGACCGTTGAGCACAGCTCGTACCGGCCTACCCCGGGATCGTTGACGGTTCATCCCAGCTAACCTCTTTTCATCCCACACCGGGGAGGGTAATGTGACTCACAACGCAAAATGAATTGCGTTCATTTTAATATCGAAATGACTCCTGAGGAGGACGCACCGTGGCAAGACTCGAGCGCGACGTAGTGATTGTAGGCGCAGGACCAGCCGGCCTTACCGCCGCCCGAACGCTGAAGAAGAAAGGCTTCTCGGTCGCCGTGCTCGAGGCACGCGACCGCGTCGGCGGCCGCACATGGAGCGGCAAGGTCGCCGACGAGAAGGGCACCGAGCACTTCATCGAACTCGGTGGCCAGTGGATCTCCCCCGACCAGACCCGCCTCACCCAGCTTGTCGACGAGCTCGGCCTGAAAACCTTCCAGCGCTACCGCGAGGGCAAGTCCATCTACGTCTCCCCCGACGGAACGCGCCACGAATACGAGGGCACCGTCTTCCCCGCCACGGAGAAGACGATCGCCGAGATGGACAAGCTGATCGAACAGCTCGACGCCCTGGCCGCCGAGATGGACCCCGCCAAGCCGTGGGAACACCCCCGCGCGAAGGAACTCGACCGCATCTCCTTCCGCGGCTGGTTGGAGCAGCAGTCGGACGACCCGGAGGCGATCGACAACGTCTCCATCTACGTCGCGTCCGGCATGTTGACCAAGCCGTCCTACACCTTCTCCGCTCTGCAGGCCCTGCTCATGGCCTCGTCCGCTGGCTCGTTCAGCAACCTCGTGGACGAAGACTTCATCCTGGACCGCCGCGTCGTCGGCGGCATGCAGTCCGTCTCTTTGGCCATGGCACGGGAGCTGGGTGACGACGTGTTTCTTTCCAACCCCGTCCGCAGGATTGACTGGGCGGAACCGGACGCGTCGACAAGCGATGCTCTCAACAATGTCAAGGCCGACGTCCGCAACGGTGTGCCCAACAACGGCGAGGCCGGGGACGTCACCGTCTACACCAACGACCTCGAGGTGCACGGGCGCTTCGTCGTCTTGGCGGTGCCGCCGAACCTGTACAGCCGGATCAGTTACACCCCGCCGCTGCCGCGCGAGCAGCACGTCGCGCACCAGCACATCTCGATGGGCCTGGTGATCAAGGTGCACGCCGTCTACGAGACCCCGTTCTGGCGCGAGGAGGGCCTCTCCGGCACCGGCTTCGGCGGCGGCCGCCTCGTGCAGGAGGTCTACGACAACACCAATTACTTCGCCGAGGGCGAGGACCAGTACGGCACCCTCGTCGGCTTCGTCTCCGACGTTTACGCCGAGCAGATGTGGGCTCTAGAACCGGAGGCGCGCAAGGAGGCCATTCTCGACGCCATGGCTGACTACCTGGGCCCGAAGACCAAGGAGCCGATCGCCTTCTACCTGTCGGACATGGCGGCCGAGGAGTGGACCCGCGGCGCCTACGCCACCAGCTACGACCTGGGCGGCCTGTCCCGCTGGGGCCACCTGCAGAACCAGCCGACCGGCGCGATCTACTACGCCTGCTCCGACATCGCCGGCGAAGGTTACCAGCACGTCGACGGCGCCGTGCGCATGGGTGAAAAGGTCGCGCTGCAGATTGCGGAGCGTGCGTCCGGGAAGCAGGCCTAGGACATGGCCGGCGGACGAATCCTCGTCGCCTACATCGCCACTGACGGCGGCATCGACGCGCTGCGCCTCGCCGTCGCTCTGGCGAAAGAGCGTGACACCGCCATCGACATTGTCATGGCGATGACAAACCACGAGGTCACCCCGGGCCTCTACCCGCGCGTGCGCGGCTACGAGACGATCGTGGAGCAGCACATCGCGGGCTGGCTCGACGACGCCCGCGCTGAAGTCCCCAGCGACATCGAGGTCACCACCCGCGTCGCGGTCGGTGACTCGATCCCGCAGATCATCATCGATCAGGCCACCGGGCTCAGCAGCGAGATCGTCGTCGTGGGGTCGCAGGGCGGCGGGCTCTTCCGCCGCGTCACCCTGGGCAGCGTGGTCAACACCCTGCTGCACAGCTGCCCGGTCCCATTGGCGATCGCACCGCGCGGGTACAACTACCCCGGCCCCATCCAGCGCATCACGGTCCTGTTTGGCACCCGCCCCGGTGCGACGGACATCATCGCCGTCGGGCTCGACCGCGCCGCGCGCTTCGGCGTCCCGCTCCGCTTCGTCTCCCTCAATATCGCGGGCGAACAGCCAGCGGGTTCGGATGCGCTCGAGGGCATTGAACGCACGGCCAGCGCCGAGCTCGCACACAGGGCGCGCTCGCTTGTCGACGCCAACCAGGCCACCGCCGAGGTCGTCGAAGCGCCCTCCATCGAAACTGCAACCTCGGGCCTGAGCTGGCTCCCCGGTGACGTCGCATACGTGGGTTCATCCCGCATCGCGCCCGAGGGCCGGCTCTTCCTGGGTACTACCGCGACCCAGATCCTGCGCTACACCCCTGTCCCGACCATCGTCATCCCTAACGGATACATGGATAACTCCTAAACCACACGCAAGGAGGTGAAGCTTCTCATGAGCGACACCATCACGCCCCCGGCCGCCTCGGAGGGCATCCCGGCTTCTAAAGGATTGCGCGCCGGCAGCGTCGGCCTGATCGGCGCCGTCGTCATCGGCATCAGTTGCATTGCCCCGACGTACACCTTGACCTCGGGTTTGGGGCCGACAATTTCCGCCGTCGGGCAGCACGTCCCGGCGATCCTCATTCTGGGTTTCATCCCGATGCTGCTCGTTGCCTTCGCCTACCGGGAGCTCAACAACTCGGTTCCTGACTCCGGCACAAGCTTCACCTGGGCCACCAAAGCGTTCGGCCCCTACGTCGGCTGGATGGGAGGCTGGGGCCTGATCACCGCCACCATCCTTGTCCTGTCCAACCTCGCCGCGGTGGCCGTGGACTTCCTCTACCTGTTGCTCGCCCAAATCCTCCAGCGCCCTGGCATTGCGGACTGGACGTCGAACCTGTGGATCAACATCCCCACCACCATCGTCTTCCTTGCCATCGCCGCCTGGATTTCCTATCGCGGCATGGATTCGACGAAGAACCTGCAGTACGTGCTGGTTGCCCTTCAGATCCTTGCCGTCGTCGTTTTTGACATCGCCGCTCTCTACCGTGCCTACAGCGGGGACGGCTTCGACTTCACGCCCTTCTCCTTCTCGTGGTTCAACCCGCTTGACATCGGCGACTTCACGACGGTCGCAGCCGGCATCTCCCTGTCCATCTTCATGTTCTGGGGATGGGACGTCACCCTCACCATGAACGAGGAGACGAAGGACCCGGAGCGCACGCCAGGACGTGCTGCCACCATCACCGTGCTGATCATCATCGCCCTCTACATCCTCACCGCGGTGTCCATCGTGGTCTGGGCTGGCACCGGTGACACGGGGCTCGGTGCGGGTAACCCGGACAACCAGGAATCCATCTTCGCTGCCCTGTCGTATCCCGTGCTCGGCCCGCTCTCCTTTGTTATCTATGTGGCAGTGCTGGCCAGTTCATTCGCTTCCCTGCAGTCGACGATGGTCAGCCCGGCGCGCACCCTGCTGGCGATGGGTCACTACCGCGCGCTGCCGCCAACCTTTGCAAAGATCTCCCCGCGCTTCCTCACCCCCAGCACAGCGACCATCGCCTCCGCCGTGGCAGCGGGTGTTTTCTACGCGGTGACTCGCCTGCTTTCCGAAAACGCTCTGTGGGACACCATCACTGCCCTCGGCCTGATGATCTGCTTCTACTACGGGATTACCGCCGTGGCGTGCATCTGGTACTTCCGCGGCGACCTTCTCTCCAGCCCCCGGAACATCTTGTTCCGTCTCCTCTTCCCCGCCCTTGGCGGAGGGTTCCTGCTGCTCATGTTCGGCATCACGGCCTACGACTCCCTCGACCCGAGCTACGGTTCCGGCTCGACAATCCTCGGCGTGGGCGCAGTGTTCGTGCTAGGTATGGGGATCCTCGGCATCGGTGTGGCGACCATGCTCTTCACCCGCTTTGCCCACCCCGCGTTCTTCCGCGGCGAGACGCTGCCACGCAACACGTCATCCACCGATCATCAGACACCGTTGCTGAGCTAAATGCGTAGCATCGGGGAAAACAACGATTACAAGGAGTTCATTCGTGTCCCTCGAGTACCGAGTACAAAACCCTGTCAGCGACGAAGTGGTGGAGACCTTCCCCACCGCCTCCAACGAGGACATCGACAAGGCGATCGCCGGAGCAACCTCAGCTTACGACGCCTGGTCTGCGCATACCCTCGCCGAGCGCGGTGAGAAGCTGCGCCGCCTCGCCCAACTCTTCCGCGACAAGAAGGACGAGCTCGCCGAACACTCCTGCATCGAGATGGGCAAACCCCTGCAGGAAATGGTTGAGGAGGTCGAGTTCTCCGCCGACATCATCCAGTACTACGCGGACAATGGCGAAACCTTCGCGGCCGACCAGCCCATCGCCACCCCAGACGGCGACGCCGTGGTCCGGCGCCTGCCCATCGGCCCGTTGCTGGGCATCATGCCCTGGAACTTTCCCTACTACCAGGTCGCGCGCTTCATCGGGCCGAACCTCATGCTGGGCAACACGATCATCCTGAAGCACGCGGAGATTTGCCCGCGCAGTGCTTTGGCCGTCGAAAAGCTGGTGCTTGAAGCGGGGATTCCCGAGGGCGTGTACACGAACGTCTTTGCCAACCACGACCAAATCGCCGAGATAATCTCCGACCCCCGCGTCCAGGGAGTCTCCCTCACCGGTTCCGAGCGCGCCGGGTCCATCGTCGCCGCGCAGGCCGGGAAGAACCTGAAGAAGTGCGTGCTCGAGCTCGGCGGCACCGACCCCTACGTCATCCTCGACACCGACGATGTCGCTGCCGCCGCGAAACAGGCCTGGGAGGTGCGCATGGCCAATACAGGCCAGGCGTGCAACTCCAACAAGCGCCTCATCGTGATGGACACGCTTTACGACGACTTCGTCGCCGAACTGGTCAAACTCGCCGAGAACATGACCCCCACGACCTGGGATAAGCACACCGAGGGCACCTACACTCCCCTGTCCTCGCGCTCCGCCGCAGAGACCCTGCGCACACAGCTTTCCGACGCCGTCGCTGCCGGTGCTAACCTGCGCACCGGCGGTGAACTTTCCGACACCGGCGCCTACGTCTCCCCCGCCGTCATCACCGACATCCCCCGCGGCAGCGAGCCCTACTACCAGGAGTTCTTCGGCCCCGTCGCGGAGGTATACAAGGTTTCCAGCGACGAGGAAGCCCTCGAGCTGGCCAACGACTCTCATTACGGGCTCGGCGGCGCCGTCTTCTCCACCGACGAGGCCCGCGCCAAGAAACTCGCTGCTCAGCTGCAGGTCGGCATGGCCAATGTGAACACCCCCGCCGGCGAAGGCGCCGAGTTGCCCTTCGGCGGCGTGAAGCGCTCCGGCTACGGACGCGAGCTCGGCCCCCTGGGCATGGACGAGTTCGTGAATAAGCAGCTGTACTACGTGGCGAAGTAAGTTCCGCGCTGTTGCTTGCGGCGTGTTTCTGTCCGAAAGTAGAGCAACGTGTATTTCTAGGCTTGTTTTAGGCCTGTTTTTGCGCGTTGCTCTACTTTTTGTCGCCCGGGAGTAGATTTCCGGGCCGGTTATTTCGCGCGTTGCTCTACTTCGTCACGCGCCCCCCAGCGCGTCTAATTTGCGTGACCCAAACGCGGATCACGCGGGTGTTACAACTTCCTCGTCTTCCCTGACTCCGTTGGCGGACCGGTCCTGCCACGCGGCGAGGACATCTGGTGCGGTGGGTTTCGTCATGAGAGAGACGACGATGTAGACAATCGCCGAGACAGCCAGGCCCGCGTAGATCGGTTCGTTCGCGTAAACACCGTCGAAACGCTGCTCTGCGTTGATTTCGAGGAACGCCATCACGGCCAGAGTTACGAGGGATCCGGTGATCATCGACCACGTTGCGCCTGCGCTGTTTCCGCGGGTCCACACCAAACCGCCGATGATCGCGATGAGGAGGCCACCCACAAGGATGTCGTATGCGATGGTCAGGGCGGCGACGACGTCGGGGACAAGGAGCGAGAGCACCATCGTCACGATGCCGAGGCACAGCACCCAGATGCGGTTACGATTCATGTCGTTTTCGACATCCTCTTCGCGCGCCGCATTGTCGCGGGCCTGTTCGGCGGCTTCCTCAGCGTTGAGTATCCGCGGTTTCGCACCGGACAGGACCTTGCGCAGCAGCGGCATCACGTCGGTTCGGGCGACGGTTGCTGCGGCGATCAAACCACCGGAGGCCGTCGACATCATTGCGGCTACCGCCGCAGCCAGCGCGATGCCGCCGAATCCCGCGGGGAGCATTTCGGTGGCGATGCGGGCGTAGACCTCGTCGCGAACTTCGATGCCCGGGAGGACAACCGCAGCCGTCATCCCCGCGACCGCCCCAGCGATACCGAAGAGGATGATGTACACGGATGCCCCGATTCCTCCCACCTGCGCGACCTTCGGAGTCCGTGCTGTAAAGATGCGCTGCCAGACGTCTTGCCCGATGAGCAGCCCCAGGGTGTAGATCACGAAGTAGGTGATGATCGATTCGAATCCCATGCCGTCCAGGGAGAAGAATTCAGCGCCGAGCCGGTCGTGCATGGCGCCCCAGCCGCCGGCGTGCGAAAGACCGAACGGCACCATGAGGAAGAAGACGCCAACAGTCATGATGATGAACTGTACGAAATCGGCGTAGGTGATGGAGAGCATTCCACCCATCGTCGAGTAGATGATGACGATCGAGCCACCGATGAGAATGGCGAGCCAGCGGTCGATTCCAAAGAGGACAACGAAGATCGAGGCGTACGCACCCGTGGATGTCGCGGTGAGCATCAGCGTGTACGCGAGCATGACTATCGACGAAACCTGGATCGACTCCGACCCGTAGCGCAGCGTGAGCATCTGAACCACCGTGTAGATCTTCAACCGCTGGAGCCGTGGAGCGAAGACCGCGGAGAGGATTAACACTCCGACACCGATGGCGCCCACCAGCCAGAACCCGGAGAGTCCGTACTTATAGCCGAGGCCGACGCCACCGACCGCCGAAGCCCCGCCCAGCACGACGGCCACCATCGTGCCCGTGTAGAGCATCGGGCCGAGTCGTCGGCCCGCGACGAGGTAGTCAGAGGAGTCTTGGGCCCTCCTGCTTCCCCAGAATCCGAATGCGATCATGCCCACCAAGTAGGCGATGACCACAGCGGCGTCTAACCAGTTCATCTACTTCTTCTTTCTATGCATTGAAGGGACGTGATGCGCGCCCTAATCCGTACCTTGGTTGTTGCGCGCCACTCTCTTGTTTGCTAACAATAAACAGCAGTTGCCGTATAGACAACATCTCAGCCAGATAATTTTCCGTAGCGAAGTTTGTTACTGGGAATTGACAACCCGGGCCAGACAGAGTCAACCGTAGGATCGACACCGTGAAATCACTGCCAATCGAGCCAATTCAGGCGCCGCCACCCATCGGCAAGCGGTTGCGTGCCCTGCGGGAACAGCGAAGATTGACAATTGATCAGGTAGCCAGCTTCGCCGGGGTGACCAAGGGGTTCCTGTCTCGAATTGAACGGGATCAGACCAGCCCGTCGGTGGGGACCTTGCTCAACATCTGCCAAGTCTTGGGGGTCCCTGCGGGCTCCGTCTTAGACTCAATGCCAACTCAAGTTGTGTCTCTCGATTCCGCTCCCTCGGTCAACCTCGGGGGTGAAGGAATCCGCGAGGTACTCCTCACCCCTGCTGGGCAGTCGAAGCTTCAGCTGATCCACACCCGGGTGGCACCCCGGGGCAAAGGCGAAGACGACTTGTACACCGTTGACGCAGTGGTAGAAGCGCTGCATGTACTCGCAGGCGAGTTCGTCCTTATCACTCCGGACCAGGAAATTCATTTGGCTGCAGGAGATACCGCAACGTTCCTGGGAACCGAACCGCACAGCTGGTTCAATCCCACCGACGACGAGGCGGTGGTCCTATGGATCATCGCCGGACAATAGAGGAGATCACGTCATGCTCGACAAACCCCGCATCGTTGAAAACGGAAATACAGGCCCGGTCAACTCCGCCCTCGTGCCACGCTACGGCGGTCCCGCGACGTTCGCGCTGCTACCGACTCTCGACGAAATCGAGCGCGACGGGCGCCGCGCCGATGTGAAAGTTGTCGGCGCACCCTTCGACTCAGGCGTGTCGTACCGGCCTGGCACCCGCTTCGGGCCTTCTCATGTGCGCCAGTCTTCTCGTCTGCTGCGCCCGTACAACCCCGCTACGGACACGTCACCGTTCGCACAGGTTCAGGTGGCCGACGCCGGGGATGTATCACTGAACCCGTTCAACATTGAGGAAGCAATCGCGTCACTCGAAAGCGACGCAACAACTTTGACCGATGACGGTGCGACCCTGGTCACCATTGGGGGCGACCACACCATTGCTCTGCCGCTGCTCAGGGTTGCTTCCGCCCGGGCGGGAAAGCCGGTCGCGCTGCTCCACTTCGACGCGCACCTGGACACCTGGGATACCTATTTTGGTGCGGATTACACCCACGGGACGCCGTTCCGGCGCGCGAGCGAGGAAGGCATCATCGATAGAGACGCCATCTGCCACGTCGGCACGCGCGGTCCCCTGTACGGCCGTTCCGACCTAGAGGATGACAAGAGGATGGGCTTCGGCATCGTCACTTCCGCCGACATCTTCCGCCTGGGCGTGGAGAGCGTCGTTAAGTCTCTGCGCGATCGGGTTGGGGACCGTCCCCTCTACATTTCCGTGGACATCGATGTGCTCGACCCCGCACATGCTCCGGGCACAGGAACGCCCGAAGCCGGGGGAATGACGTCCCGTGAGCTGTTGGAAATCATCCGCGGCCTGCGCGGCCTGAATGTCGTCGGTGCGGATATCGTCGAGGTGTCGCCGTCGTACGACCATGCGGAGCTGACGGGGATCGCTGCCTCGCACGTTGCGTATGACCTCATCACGTTGATCGCCGACAACCGTTCTGGGAACCACGGGGCGTAGGGGGTCGAGGTGGGAGCTAACTCCAGGACCGGCGGAAATGTTGTCGTCGAAACCCTCGAGGCGCTGGGAATCACCCACGTCTTCGGGATTCCGGGCCAACACGCCCTCGGATTGTTCGAAGCGCTCAACGGCAGCGGGTTGACATACGTCTCCTCGCGGGTAGAGAACAACGCAGCTTTCGCCGCCGATGGGTTCGCCCGCATCTCCGGAAGCCCGGCGGCGCTCTTCCTTTCCACCGGCCCAGGAGCATTGACCGCGCTGGCGGGGTTGCAGGAAGCGTACGCGTCGGGGGTTCCCGTCGTCGTCGTGTCCTCGCAGGTGCCCGACCGCGGGATTGGGGGACGCCGTAATGGCCTGCTGCACCAGCTCGATGAGCAGAAGCGGTCAGTTGAAAATGTGACCAAGGTTCAGTTCACCGCGCACGCGTCGTCCTCAATTCCGTCCATGCTTCAGGACGCGTGGGAGGCGGCGATGACCGCGCCCCAAGGTCCAGTGTGGGTTGAGATCCCCGAGGACGTTCTGCTCGGCGAGACGAGCATTCCGCTTGTCGACGGGATCGAGCGCTCCATCCCGCCGGTGAAAGGAAACGGCACGTGGATTCGGCAAGCGGCTGAACTTCTGAAGAAGGCGGAGCGGCCAGTTATTCTCTCCGGCGGTGGCGCCGTGCGTAGCGGCGCCGGACCGCTCATCATGGAACTGGCCCAGCGCGTTGGGGCACTTGTCGCCTGTTCGCCTGGGGGAGTGTCCTCCGTACCTGCGGACGATCCCTTGGTTCTTGCCCATTGGATCGAAGACTGGCACACCACCGAGGTACTCAATGAGGCTGACGTCCTCCTCGCGGTAGGAACCGCACTCGGGGAGGTCACCACCAACTACTTCACCTTCTCACCGACCGGCCACATCATTCAGATTGATGCTGAGCCCCTTGTGTTGGAGTCGAACTACGCCTCACTGGGTATTCGCGCCGACGCCGCGGAGGGCGTGCGGGCAATCCTGAGCGAGTTACCGCAGTCGACCTCCCCTTCAAGATGGGGGGACGTCACCGCGGAGGAGAAAGCAGCGCAGATCAGGCAGGCCGTCGAGGCACGGCTCGACGCCCAGCCGCTGGGCCACGAGCGTGCCTTCATGGATGCGCTGCGCCGGGCGGTCCCGGACACAACCGCCACGTTTTGGGATATGACGATCGCCGCGTACTGGGCGTGGAACGTCTGGGATGCTCGCGCTGGGGCGTTCTCCTCAGCTCAGGGAGCCGGTGGCCTCGGCTACGGTTTCCCGGCGGCGCTCGGTGGAGCCGTCGCCTCCGGTGAGCGCACCCTCGCGGTGGCCGGAGACGGATCGGCGATGTATTCCATCGCGGAGCTTGCCTCCGCCAAGCAACACAATATCCCGGTGACGTGGCTTATCGTCGACGACGGCGGTTACGGAATCCTGCGCGAATACATGAACGACGCCTTCGGCCGCGCGACCGCCACCGAGTTGTCTCGGCCGGACTTCCGGGCTCTAAGCGAAGCCTTCGGCGTTCCCGCCGTGAGGGTGTCAACCGACGAGCTGGAATCCGCTCTCCGGGCCAGCCTGACGGCTGGGCCAGAGTCAGGGCCGAACGTGGTCATTGTGGACACGGTCCTGCGCATGTGGGAGCCGACCCACGTGCCGCACATTGCGCCGAAGCAAAAGGGTGTCGCCTTGGCCGAACGTGAGGACCGTTCCCGCTAGTTTCCGACGGGTCGCGATCCGCAGCGGGATATGCCGGGGGTCCTGCCCCCCATGGCGGACAGCATTTCGCTGCTGAAATGCGGTCCTCACCTGCGATCACGCCGCCTCAGCTCGCCTACGAGGAGCCGAAACCACGCGCGCCTCGACGTGGGGTAGAACCCCACGCCGCAACAACCACTACAACGCCACGTAGCGCACGTCGAGGTATTCCTCAATACCCTCGACCCCGCCTTCGCGGCCGAAGCCGGATTGCTTCACGCCACCGAAGGGCGCGGCGGCGTCGGAGATAGCGCCCCGGTTGATCCCCACCATTCCGGCGTGGAGCTCGGTGGCGAAGCGCCGGCACACGCCCACGTTCTCGCTGAATCCGTAGGCGGCGAGGCCGAATTCCGTGTCGTTGGCTAGGGCAATGCCCTCGTCAAGGGTGCGGAACGTGGTCACGGTGGCGACGGGGCCAAAAATCTCCTCGCGCAGAATGCGGGAGTCGGCGGGCACGTCGGACAGCACGGTGGCGGGGTAGAAGTACCCCTTGCGCTCCGGAACCTCGCCGCCGCAGTGGACGGTGGCACCGGCGGCGCGGGTGTCGTCGACAAGTGATGCGATGCGATCACGCTGCTTGGCGGTGATGACGGGGCCGAGGGTGATGCCCTCCTCGAGGCCGTGGCCGAACTGCACCGCGGCCATCTGCTCGGTGAGGCGACGGGTGAACTCCTCGGCGACTGCCTCGTGGACGAGGAAACGGTTCGCGGCAATGCAGGCCTCACCGCCGTTGCGCATCTTTGCCTGCATGGCGCAGGTGAGCACGAGGTCAAGGTCGGCGTCCTCGTTGACCACGAAGGGCGCGTTGCCGCCAAGCTCCATCGACGTGCGCAGCAGGTTGTCGGCCGCTTGACGCACAAGGAGCTTGCCGACGCCCGTCGAACCCGTGAAGGTGACCTTGCGCAACCGCGGGTCCGCCATCAGGTGGGAGGACATGCCGGCGGCGTCGGTGGCGGGGAGGATCTGGACGAGGTCGCGCGGGCCGCCGGCCTGCTCGACAATATCGGCGATGACCTTGCCTGTAAGCAGCATGGTCAGCGGGGTTTCCGCGGCGGGCTTGACCAGCACAGGGCAGCCAGCTGCCATCGCCGGGGCGATCTTGCGCGCGGCCATGGCCAGCGGGAAGTTCCACGGGGTGATGGCCAGGACCGGCCCGACCGGGGCGCGGGTGACCAGGATGTCGCCGTTTCCGGCGGGGGCGGGGGAGACGCGCCCCGGGAGGCGGACGGCTTCCTCGGAGAACCACCGGAAGTACTCGGCGCCGTAAGCGAGTTCGCCACGGGCCTCGGCGAGGGGCTTGCCCATTTCCAGGGTCATGGTGCGGGCGAAGTCGTCCGTGCGGCGGATGAGCTCGTCGAAGACGGCGCGCAGCACCTCGGCGCGCTGGCGGGGTGTGAACGCGGACCAGGCCTTCTGCGCCTCGACGGCGCGGCCGAGCGCGTCGTCCCACTCGGCCTCGGTGGTGTCCTGCACGCGGGCGATGATGTCTTCGGTGGCGGGATCGAGGACGTCGAAAAGCGAGGGGCCCTCGCCGGTGGGGATGTCTGCGGGGAGGATGTCGGAAAGGATCATTTATGCGGCCTTGGTGCGGATTTCGGAGGTGAGGATCTCCAGGCCCTCGACGAGGAGGTGCTCGGGGATGGTCAGGGCGGGCAGGAGGCGGATGACGTTGCCGTCGAGGCCGCAGGTGAGGATGAGGACGCCCTGGGCCTTGCAGGCGGCGGCGATCTCGGCGGTGGCAGCGCCCGATTCGAGCTCGATGGCGATCATCGCGCCGCGGCCACGAACCTCGCGCACGCCGTCGAGCTCGACCAGCGGCTCGAGGTGGGTGCGGATGATGCCCTCGATCTCGCGGGCGCGGCCGGGCAGGTTGTGCGCCTCCATCTCCTCGATCGCGGCGAGAGCTGCGGCGCAGGCGACGGGGTTGCCGCCGTAGGTGCCACCGAGCGCGCCCGGGATGGGGGCGTCCATGATCTCGGCGCGGCCGGTGACACCGGACAGCGGCATGCCGCCAGCGATGCCCTTCGCGGTGGTCACGACATCGGGGACCACGCCCTCGTGGTCGACGGAGAACCACTCGCCGGAGCGGCAGAAGCCGGCCTGGATTTCATCGGCAACAAAGACGACGTTGTTCTCGCGGCACCACTGCGCGATCGCCGGCAGGTAGCCCTCGGCGGGAACGACGAAACCGCCCTCTCCCTGGATCGGCTCGATGACCACGCACGCGAGGTTCTCGACGCCAATCTCCTGCTCCATCTCCTTGATGGAGCGGGCGGCGGCCTCTGCGCCGGTCAGGCCGTCGTGCAGCGGGTAGGAACCGGAGACGCGGTAGACATCGGAGGCGAAGGGGCCGAACTTGGTCTTGTACGGCTTGTTCTTCGCGGTCATGGCCATGGTCAGGTTGGTGCGGCCGTGGTAGGCGCGGTCGAGCACCGCCACACCGATCTTCCCGGTGTAGGAGCGCGACACCTTAACGGCGTTCTCTACGGCCTCGGCGCCCGAGTTGAACAGGGCCGACTTCTTCTCGTGGTCGCCGGGGGTGAGCTCGTTGAGCTTTTCACAGACTGCCACGTAGGACTCGTAAGGGGAGACCATGAAGCAGGTGTGGGTGAAGTTCGCAGCGGCCTCGGCCACGGCCTGGGCCACGCGCTCATTCGACGCTCCCACCGAGGTCACGGCGATGCCGGAGGCGAAGTCGATGTAGGAGTTGTTGTCGGCGTCGACAAGCACGCCGCCGTCAGCCGCGACGACGTAACCCGGCAGGCTGGGGGAGAGGGCCCGCGCAACGTTGGCCTGGCGGCGCTGCTCAATTCCTGAGCTCACCGAGTTTGCACCGTTCAGGCGACGCTCCTGGGGGAGGTGGTAGGTCAGATCCTGCATGTTTAGCTCCTTCACTTGAGTGTTCCGGATTAGTATTGTCGTTTCCCTGTGGCCTGCGCCATGTACGATAGGGCGATAATCGCATATGCACGTATACATAAGGGCGAACATGGGACTAACCTTTGAGTGGCTCCGCAACAACCGCGACCTCGCTCTGCGCCAAGTCGTCGAACCCACCGCCGCCGAGTTCGACGTCGTCCAAACCAGCGAGCTCGAGGACGCCTCCGAGTTCATCCAACCCAACTCCCTCGTCCTCACCGTCGGCATCGCTTTCAACGGCCGCGAGACGAGTCTCGGCCCCTACATCGACCACCTCGCCGACGCCGGCGCCGTCGCCATCGGCTTCGGCACTGGCCTGACGTTCCCCGCCCTGCCGCACACGGTCATTGACACTGCCACCCGCCGCGGCATCGGTCTTTTCGACGTCCCCCGCCACGTCCCCTTCATCTCCATCGTCACCGCCGCCCACCAGGAACAACGCCGCCTCGCTCACCTTGAGCAGCAACAGCTTTTCGACGCTCAAGAACGCCTCACCAAAACAGCAACCCGCGGCTCCCTCGACGCGCTCCTCACCGAGGCCGCCGCAACCCTGCACGCCCGCGTGACCATCAGCACCGCCCAGGGCACCGTCGTGGGCGTCGGTGACAGCGGCGAGACAGGTCCGACCACGCACCGCACCTCCTACCGCATGACCGCGGGTTCCGAGCGCCACCACGAGATCGAAGTCCGCTCCACCCGCGAGCTCACGCCCGCGTCGCGCTCCCTGATCCGCCACGTTGCCGGCTTAGCCGACATGCTCCTGGCCCGCCCCTTCGAACTACGCGCCGCCCGCAACGAGCTCAACTCCTTCGCCCTCTCCGTCCGCCTGGGCCTGGGCACCGAGACCGACCTTTTGCCCACCGCCTTCGACTCACCCGTCGATGCAGACGGCCTGACCAGGCCCGTTATCGTCGCCGCCGACAACGCCCGCGCGCTCACCCGCGCCCGCGCCTCACTTGACGACTCCGCCGAGCACGCCGGCCAGTTCCTCTACACCGCCCCCCTCGACACCGCGAGCTTCCTCCTCCTCGTCCGCGGCGACCAGCCGATTCCCGACCTTCTCGCCTCCTTCGGCCCCAGCGCCCGCCAGGTCCGCATCGCCGTCGGCCGCCGCATCGCCGCCACCGACCTCACGCTCAGCCACCTACGCGCCCTGCGCACCCGCGCGGGCCTTCTAGCCCTGGGCGAGCATTCGCTTCCCGACGCCACCGCGCTGCCCTGGCTCACCGAACCCGCCGTCGTCACAGCCCTGTCCGCCCGACACGCCGAGCTCTTCGACCGTTTGAGGCATCTCGATGACCGCGACGGCACCGACTACGCCCGCACCTTGACGGTCTACCTGCGCCATGGCGGCCAGCTCGTACACACCGCGGACGCGCTGGGGATTCACCGGCACACCGCGCGCAACCGGATCGCAAAGATTCAGGAGCTGTGCGAAATTGACTTGTCAGATCCGGCGACGTTCGCTGAGACGTTCTTTGCCAGTTTGGTGGAGGAGTAGGGGAGTAGCCTTCGACGCGGAAACACGAGTTTGCGGCAACGGAACTCAAACTTAAATCTGCGGTTCGTTTTCTGGTGTTTCCGACATGCTAGACCACCCGAGAAATCTAATTATGCGAGCAGCGAGCGCCGAATCCCGGTTAAGTGTAGCGACTACGGCTCGGCCATAGTCCTCGCTCGACCTATACCTCAAGCTGTTGGCTACTGCTTTGGGTAATCCGGTGTCACGGATCGAGAATTCTTTCACGATAGTTTCGAGATCCTGACTACTCAATGCGGCCCGCAATTTGGACAATTCTTGCGGATACGGTGAAGTCAAGTTGAGCGAAAAGCTTTCTCCGTTGTCTTTGAGCTCTCCCTTGCTTGGTAAACAGCCGAGAACACGGCGTCGCAGTATTTTGACTGCGTTGGTTGCCGCGAGGTTCTCCTGAACTTTGGCGCTATCTAAGGTGGCCAAGGCACTCCGCTTCGCCTCCTCGAACATAGCGTTCCCATCCGACCCTAAGTTTTCACCCTGCTGTTTTGCTAGTGCCTCTATAACATCGGGCAAGTACAGCAGACTTTTGATTTCGTTGCAGGGAAGAACAAGGATTCCTTTTGCTCGAAGTTTTTCACTTTCCTCGACATCGCGGTTATCTCCGTCTACAACTCCCCAACCAGAGATCCAATGAAAACCATCCGTTTCTCGTATGCCTGTTACTACCTTTTGGACGTTTTCGCTGCTTCCCGAGGGAGAAATGTGATAGTCAGGAAACAATGTACCGAGCAGAGCGCAGTCGAGACTCGATGGTTCTCCCTCAACGAAGAGGATGCGCCTTCGGCCACCTAGAATGGCACGTTTCAATCTTTCGTTAATTGGCTCTTTCGTTGCTAGAGACTCAATATGCCATCCCAGCGGGGCCCCGTCGGTCGACCAACGCATGCCGTCTACTAGATAAACGGAGTTGATTTCGGGATTGATTGTCTCAACGAGCTCGACATCATGAGTTGATAGCACGAAACCGCAATCGGGCCGAGCCTCGATCAAGGATGAGATTAACCCCGGTGAAATCGAGCGGTGCAAGTGACGCTCTGGCTCATCAATCAATTGGATCGAATTTAGTGGCGCCAAAAGCACGTCTGCTGCTAACAGTAACGCGGATTTTTCGCCATCGGACATTTTTGAGATGGGGTATCTCGAATTATTACGGACAGCGTCGAGGCCCATACCGTCACTCAATTGGAAGCCAAGGTTTAGACCGCAGCTCTGCATGATTTTCGAAATCGTCTCTAACGGCGTTGAACCCAAGGATTCACTGCATTCGCCCTCGCGGAAATTTCTAACCAGTTGCGCGTTTGCATTAACTTCTTTTCCCAAAAGATCAAAGAGGGTTCCGTTGAGCCTCTGTTCTTCATATTCGCCGTTCGTCCGCGAATTTATGTCTCGATCATGCCGGGAGATGAATTCGACGTACTGGCTTCGCATCGAACTTGTGAGTTCGACACCGGATGACTTGAACCAAATCCTGCGGTGTGCTGCCAGTCTTCTAACTGGGACGTCCATTGTCTGACTGATAATCCACGAGATCAGCGAGGACTTTCCAGCGCCGTTCGGTCCTACTAAAGTAACCACGCCGCCGGATTCCAGGGTGATATCGACAGTACGATCGTCGTCGCTCGTCGGGACATACCAGTGGCGTTCGAACCCCATACTCGCAAAATCATACAGACTGCGTTTTCTAATCTGGCGGTCAATCTCGTTCTCGAAACGGTGATCCATTTGGGGACTGCTCGGAGCGGTAAGAACTTGATGTAGCACGGGTTCCATCACCTCTTTCCATTACCGGGTTAATTCAATCCGCTTGAAAACTAGAGGGCCCGTTTAGTTGCCAAGGTCATTAACGGGCCGAACCAGGGGTAGCCTCGCACCCATGTCACTCAACAACGCGCAGCTGGACGCCACCCGGCGCGAACTGGCCACGAACCTGCAGCTCCCCGGCCTGACGGCGGCCGACATTGCGGCGCGCCTGGATCTCGACGAAGACGAGGTCACCCGGGCGATTGCCGTCGATATTGCTGACCCACGCCACGTTTGGATGGTACGCAACATCATCGAGACCGCCGCGCGCGACAACGGCGCGGAACCAGTTCCCGACAGCTCGCTTACCGAGGCCAACCGCTCCCGCGCCACCACCTAGTTCGGCGTCGACGACTACCGCTAGCTTGCGGACTTCTCCGTCAGGTCGACAAGCTTCGCGTCCTCAACCGCACGCTGCACAGCCTGCGTGCCCTTAACAGCTGCCGACTTGCTCTCGTACGCCTCGCCCGTAGCAACAACCTCACCGTTGCCGGCCTTGAGGCGGAAGCGGTACTTGCCGCTCTTGTCCGCGTAAACCTCGAACTTCCCGGCCATCGTGGCTCTTTTCCGTCGTACATCCTTAGGCGGATACATTACGTCTAGGGAAGGGGAGGAGAGGGAGAATTGGCTGGGAAGTTGGGGCGGCGTTTGAGTTACTTTGGCTCCCAAAGCTCCTCCGGCTCGAAGTGCGTGGAATCCTCCTCGTTTAACCCTGCGGAGACATCGCGGGGCACTGGCTTACCGATGGCCCGTTCGATGAGCTGGCATAGCTCCTCGCGGCGTGTCTCGAAAAAACGATCAAATTCGTCTTTGCGCAGAAATTCCGGATCTACGAGGTGGCGGGTAAGCACCTCGTCGAGGGTATCCGGAGCTATTTCGGTCCGCTGCTCAATCTTTTCGACGTAGCGTGACGGCGCCACTCCTCCAATGATGCGGTTTGTTTTCGCGCTGAGCATTGTCTTGTTGACAATGGACTCTCGGTACTCATCATCAATCCCGTTCCGGAAACACCATGCCTTGGGGAAGATGTGGTGGATGTCGACATCCATCTCCTTGTACTGGTAGGCACCGAACTCTTTCGCTTCCATCCAGTCGCGAGTGCCGTTGGCCATGAGAAGCGCCATCGCCCCCTTGTACGCCGCCGAATTTCGAGTACGTAGGGAGTGCAAGCGAGATTCGACAAAATTGGCGTCTAGGACCGTACGTGGTGTTGGGGCCTCGTCCGACCGGCTCCACTCCGGAACCATTTCAAGGTCCCGCGTGAACCGAGTTTCGATGGTGCTTCCGTACAGCTCACCAAACACCCCAGACCAGTACCAACGAACAATCTTTGCTCTGACGGGGTGGAGGTCTGTATCGGAACCAAGAACTACACGAATCGCAGCCAGCGGGACCAGCTGCTTCGGGTACGGAATATCACGCGCGGTGAAGATGTGCAGATCAGCGAGGAAAGACGATGCCCACACAAAGGCCTCACGGAGCGGGTCCCTCCACTCCAGATAGTCGTTGAGAGTGAGTTTTAGAACATCTTCTCTCTTGGCGGTGACAGCAACTTTCCGGCTTTCGCTGGCGCCAGCTTGCTGGCGCTTCAGGCTGGCTAGCATCGTCACGGCTTGAAGCAAGTCGGTGTTCTCCACCCCTTCAAGGACCGGGTAATCCTTCCACAACTGCTTCGTCTCCAGCCAGTCGTCGTTGAGCCGGAAGTCCTGACCAGTTCTCGCATAGTGGTCGCCATCACCTGCGAAGACAGCGGTCAGTAGCTCAAACACGTTCAGCGGAAGGCCGCCGATGTTCACCTTCTCGAACACCGTCGCAACAGCCGCCTTGTCCGTTTCCTTATCGAGCTCGATGGCGGGGATCTGGTAGTTGCTCGCAGGCACGACAAACCTCTCGTGGAATTCCCTCGCGAGTTTTGGTTCGGGGCAATTCATCAACCAGTTAATCCACCTGTTGGAGTCGTAAAGAAGAGTCACCGGAATGCAGTTGTTTTCATATTGACGCTCAACGGTGCTCACGTCGAACTTGATGTCGCGGTTGAAGTTTTCGCGCACGACTCCGTCCGCGGGAATAGAGAGCACCGCTTCATCAACGGCATCGGGATTCTCAACAGCCCTCTTGATGTCGATGAAGAACCGGCGGTCGAGAAGCTTGCCTCGCGTGTCTTTTGTGTGGACGATCCCGTCCCCAGTGAAGGCTTGAGTTAACGAGGTCAGGCGCTGCTGGCCGTCGAGAAGCAGAAAGCTCGGCTCAAGTCCGTTAGGAACCCCTGCTCCCTCCACAGGTCGCGGTTTGAATCGCACCTGGTCATTGCCGGTCTCCAGCAGCATGACGACACCCATTGGATGACCGCGCAGGACAGTGATCAGGATTTGACGCACGCGTTCCTCATCCCACTTGTAACCGCGCTGGAAATCCGGAAGCTGGATCGCGCCACTCGTTGTCCGCTCCAGGTACTTCTCCAGGGTGTACATCGGGGTTTGGAAACCCATGGGTGCTCCTCACTCTTGAACCGTTTCGTTGGTGATAGTACTTGGGCGACGGGAAGAGGGCGGGGAGATCATCTCCTCATCCATGCTCTCTGGGCTAGCTCGGGACGCGTCCTACCAAAGCAGTGGCAAGCGTCCAAACCGTGCCACACCGCTCTGAACTGGAAATAAACTGGATGTATGTTGTACATAGCCATCGCCTTGCTGGCGATCATCGCGGTTGGTTATTTCATCTACAAACGAGTCCACGCGGCATCGGCGATCTTCGCAGTGGGCGTCATTCTTCTTATGATCGCCGCGGCGACCGGACGCGTCGACCACACGTCACTCGACATCGAACCAAGCGACAACTCCTTCTACGACGAGCTTCTCGTCGTGGAGCAATTATTCAAGTCCCGCTTCTCCGGCACCGGCATGGCCATCATGGTCCTCTTCGGCTTCGTAGGCTACATGCGCCACATTGGTGCCGACGCACGCACCGTCGTCGCCCTCTCCCGCCCCCTCCAACGCTTTCACGGTTCCTACTGGCTCGTCCCTCTCGGCTTCCTCGTCGGCACGCTCCTGTCGCTCGTCGTCCCCTCGGCCAGTGCACTCTCCCTCCTCCTCGTCGCAACCCTGCTCCCCGCGCTCATCGCCGCAGGTCTCACACCACTGACCGTCGGCGCAATCATCGTCACGGCATCAACAATCGTGCCGACGCCCCTGGAAGCCGGCCTCATCCAAGGTGCCGACCTCGCCGGCATGTCCGTCACCGAGTTCGCCTTCGGCAGCGTCGCCAAAGCCACGGTCCCCGCGCTCATCGTCACCGCGTTCGTGCACATGTGGTGGCAGTGGCGGTGCGATAAGAAAGACGCTCGGCGCGAGCAAGAGCAATCGCTTATCGACGCCCCCGAGTCCGCAACCTCCGACGACCGAGTCGAAGATGCCATGCGCCGGGCCCAGGGCCTCCCCGGGTACTACGCGGTCCTGCCGCTGCTCCCTCTTGTTTTGATCATTGTCTCGGCACTCCTGAACCGCCTCGGCGTGGTCTCGTTCGAGGCGGACATCCTGCCCGTCACCGTGGTCTCCCTCTTGGTGACGATGGTCATCGAGTCCATCCGCCACCGCAACGTCAACAGCGCCATTGACGACCTCAACCACTTCTTCCGCGGCCTCGGTGAAGGCGCCGGGGGAGTGGTCGCACTCATCGTGGCCGCGGCCATTCTGGTTGAAGGCATTACGCAGATGGGTGTCATCGACGCGCTGACCAACCTCGCCGGCGATTCCCATGGCGCTGCCGCGATCATTGTGCTGATCTTCGTGGTGGCCACCGGCCTGATGGCTATGCTCACCGGTTCGGGAGTGGCGCCGTACTTCGCGTTCTCCGAGATGGTCCCCGGCTTGGCAACCAGCTCCTCCATCCACGCCCCGCAGATGCTCACCTCTATCTGGGCAACATCCAACACGATGCGGCAAGCCTCACCGGTCAACGCGGCGGTCCTCATCGTCGCAGGTGCCCTGGATGCCAACCCCGTTGAGATCATCCGGCGGACCATCGTGCCGATGCTTGCCGCCACCGTCGTATCGGTGCTGTGCGCGTTCCTGTTTATCTAGGGGGTGACTTTTCAGCTATCGATCCACTCGAAATAGTCCTCGTCGATCTCCACGATCTGAATGCTGCGTTTGACCTGTACGCCAACGCCATATCGGATCATCAAGTCGGCGAGGAGACGGCCGTCGATTAGCACCACACGAGTAGGAACCGACTGAGCGTAGCTAATAGCGGCTTGGCTAAACGCTCCTGTTGTCAGGAAGACGCCTTGCGATGCCTGGGCACCGTGAAGTGCGCCAACAAAGCCCTGGACATCCGGACGGCCGATGGTTTTGCTCATTTCGTAGCGCTTGGCCTGAACATAAATACGCGATAAGCCGAGCGCGTCCTGGTCGATCACCCCGTCAATTCCGCCGTCGTTGGACAGCTGGGTGCGCGTGGCTCTGCCGAACGAACCGCCGTAACCCATCGCCATTAACAAATCCAAGACCGCTTGCTCGAAGAAAGTAGGTTCGTGTTCATGCAGCCGCTGTAGAAGCTCGTCCGCCACGATTTTTTCGTTTCGACGTTGCCCCTCTTCTACCTGTTCAAGAGGGGTAAGGACGCTGTCTTCGTCTACCTGAATTGGTTCCTCGGGCACCGAGGGCAGGCTGGAAGTGGTGAAATCGGCATAAGACTCCCCAGATTCTGCGCGAAGAGTTTGTTCCGATAAGCCCAGTGGGTACTTTTCGAGGAGTCTGCACCCCTCGTCAGTAATCTGCCATTGCCCCCGCCCAGGAGACGACACTGCACCGGCTTTACTTAAGTGCGTTATTGCCCAGCTCCCACGGTTCAGGAATCTGGGCTCCCCGGACTGGACTGTGAGCTTACGCTCATCGCTAGGAACCCCGATGAGATCGGCGGCCGAAAGTACAATCTCGCGTCTGCGGTGGACGCTCCCGTCCATAAGGACCTTCAGGCAAGGGACCAAAAATTGGTCCCACGTCGGTACCGCCATAACGCCTCCTTACGGGTCACGGGATTAGGAGTTTTACGGCCTTTCTTTGGTCCAATGACACTCGTCGAGCGCGTAATTACCATCGATTATCCGCATAACCCACAAGACTGGTGACCAGCATCAGTGATTGGACACAGTTACGCTTATTGAACTGGCGGTGGGTCACCGCATGAACACTCGCGTGGCGTGAATACTGGTGCGGTACTGGGTCTCCTTTGATCGGCCAAAACTCCTCGTGAGCATTCCAAACCGGGAGCCAAACTAGCGGCTCAATTATTGTCATCTGATCAAACTGTCGCGGAGCCTTGGCATCTTTCGGATGATTTTTGACGAGTTTCGCGTCGTGCTGGCTCGGGAAAAGTATCGTAGTAAGGCTGTCGAGGATGACGGTGAACATTGCCTGCGCCGGGAAGACGTAGCCTGCGCGCATGGCTTCGATGCCTTTGAGTACGAAAAAGGTTTGTTCTTCTACAATTTCAGATTGCGACTCTTCTAAGACGCTCTCACAATCAGCAATAATTGAGTCGAAACAGTCATTAAGGATTTTCCTCCGCGCTGGGCGACCAGGGGCACGAAGAAGCCGGAGTGCTGTATTACTACGTGGGACCAAATAGAGCGGGATCGCCTCTTTCCGCACGAACTCATCCACTTCCCCTGCTGTCACCTCTCCTACCAGATCGCGAAGGTTCGGAGGCAAGGTCGCCCGGTTGATCCCGCGAGCCATTAACTCTAGCTGTTCCTGGAAGTGAGAAATCAAGGGAAGCTGAGCCTTTGAAGCCTCTCGAACCGCCTCCTTCAGTCCTAGATCGAAAGAGCCTATGAAGTTTGCACGCAACTCGAACCCAAGACTGCTCGTTATGTCGGCAATTGCTTCGCCAACCGGCAAATTTGGCAGAAAAAGAGTAGGAACCAAGTGCGGGTTTGGAGTTAATTCTGGGATCGTCGTCCTGTACAAACTATCGGCCAACCCAGCAGCAAGAGAAGGCATCCCCAATGAGACCTCAATCGATTCGCCACGAGTGTCAAGAAATGGTTTTTCCGGTGTCTCAAAAACGTTGCTTCGTTGATAACTCTCCAAACTTGCCCGATCACCATCGGCCGGGTTTGAAGGGTCTCCATGATCCCGCCCGTTCGCCGAGAGCTCTCCAAATTCATTAGGCGGCATTTTTCGCCGCCACGATCATGTGCGACAGCACATCAAGGAATTTGTCGAGATTCTCTGGGTCTGAAGTGACGGTCTGATACACCTCTTGCGACTCCTTTGCCGCCTGTATGATGGCACCGAGGCCTTTACTTTTGAAGGTTTCGGTGCCCGCGATTTGCGATGGGTCATTTTCCAGGGCCAACGCTTGTACGGTTTCGTCCTCAACCAGAATCCCGTAGCTCGCTCGAATCACCGATCTGGCTGCTTCCGTAGATCCCTCGATGCCCCGAGCTGCGAGAAGGGCGTTGACCTGGTCCACCGCGACATCGAAGGCTTCTTGGACCGGAGAATGCTCGTCCACCGGACGGCCGTCGAATCCAGGTAGTTCGAGCTCTCCGCTGAGTTCCTGAGCAGCCAATTCGAGATCGGCGGGGTCCGATACGGGTTCGACAGCAACACCAACTAGTTCAATACCTACCGTGTAATCATCGTCGTCGTCTTGTCGCTCCAGGTTGAGGTTCTGGGATAAGAGGCCTGCAACGATCGCCCGTTTGTGCAGTAGAGCGTCTTGAAAGTCGACGATCTGGCTCAGAAACTCCCATGCATGGGCGTATTTGAGCAAGTTTGACCTAAATGATTTTCCCTCGCTGTAGGCTTCCTTGTCTTTCCTCAGACGAGCGTCACGCATTTGCTGGTTCCACCGCGCACGTATGGGAGAGACCAAGCCCTGCAGCGTTTCAGCGTCCGCGCCAGCGATGTACGCATCGGCCAAGTTGTCCAGTTCTTCCGGAGTGTAAAACGCCGCCGCATCAAGCACATCGCCTAGGTCCGCCAAGGCATTCGCGGGGATTTCGTCTTCGATGTGGGCATCTTGGTAGTAGGGCTTGAAAGCCTTGAGGATGGCAACGGGCTCGTTGATGAAGTCTACGACCATTGGCTTTGGTTTGTTGGGGAATACCCGGTTGAGTCGCGACAGTGTTTGGACGGCTTGTACCCCGGAGAGTTTGCGGTCGACATACATCGCGCATAGGCGGGGCTCGTCGAAACCGGTCTGGAACTTATTCGCCACGATAAGTACCTTGGCCTCGTTGTGCTCCCTGAAGTGCAGGGCGGTGTCGCTCACACTGTTCATTGAGCTCTCAGTGACCTCGATGGCATTGTCGCCTTCTCCGTAGATCAGTGAACCAGAGAACGCCACGAGGGTCGTCATGTCGCTGTATCCGCGTTTGGCGATGTACTCGTTCATCTTGAGCGACCAGGTCACCGCCGACATCCGGTCGGCGGTGACCACCATGGCTTTGGCGGTGCCGCCCAGGTGGTGCATGACGTTGCGGCGGAAATGCTCGACTGTGACCTCGACCTTTTGGGCGATGGAGGTGGGGTGCATGCGTACAAACCGCACCATGTCGGTCACAGCCTTACCGAAGTCGACGGTGTCCTCCCGGCCCAGCTCGTCACGGATACGGGCAAACATGGCATAGGTGGAGTAGTTGGCCAACACGTCGAGGATGAAGCCTTCTTCGATGGCCTGGCCCATCTGGTAAGTGTCGAAGGCCACCCGTCGGCTGGGATCCTCTGGGTCCACAGAACCGTACGCCGCCAGAGTTTTCGCCTTGGGTGTGGCAGTAAGAGCGATAAAGCTCAAGTTCGAGGCATTTGCCACGGCCTTGTCCATCGCCAGCAGCACGTCGTCTGCCGTGATGTCTTCATCCCCGGGTGTCGGGGTGTCGACATCGACCAGGATCTCGCGCAGGCGGGTCGCCGCCTCACCATGCTGGGAGGAGTGGGCCTCATCCATGATGACGCAGTAGTTACGCCCCTGCAGCGCGGGGGATATTTCCATCATTTTCGCCAGGGCGGGAAATGTCTGGATGGTGCACGAGATGATGTGTCCGCCCTGGGACAGCGCCGCTTCAAGGGTCTTGGATTTCGACCCCAGCTTGTTGTCAACGTTGACCACCAGGCCTTCGGAGGCTCGCAGCAGGTCCAGGCCTTCTTTGACGTTGTCGTCGAGGACGGTACGGTCGGTGACCACAATGACCGAATCAAACACGGGCTTACCGGCAGGGTCAATGAAACGGCCTGCCCGGTGGGCCAGCCACGCGATGGTCTTGGTTTTGCCTGAACCGGCCGAGTGCTGGATCAAATACCGGCCGCCGGCGCCGCTGCCGGTGGTGCGGGCGCGTGCGGCGATATCGCCGATGACCTTCTCAGTCGCCCGCAGCTGGTGGTAGCGGGGGAACACCAGCCGGCCTGAGTTGCCCTTCGAGGCTGGCTCCCACAGGGCGTAGTCCCGCAGAATACGCAGGAACAACTCCGGTTCGAATACTTCCCGCCACAGGTAGGCGGTGTCGGAGCCGTCCGGGTTGACCGGGTTGCCGGCGTGGCCGTCGTTGCCTTGGTTGAACGGCAGAAAGAACGTTTTCAGCCCATCCAGGGCGGTGGTCATGTAGACCTCCTGGTTGGAAACCGCGAAGTGCACCAGTGCCCGACCAGGCTTGAGAAGGGGCCTGTTCTTGGTCGGTTTGCGATCCACCTTGTACTGCTTGATGGCATCACGCACCGCCTGCGTGTTGTCCGTCTTGAGCTCCAGGGTGGCCACCGGAATACCGTTGACGGTGAGCACCAGGTCCAACGTGTCAGTGCCGGTGACGTCGAAGGGCACCTGCCGCAGCACACGCAACCGGTTCTTCTGCGCGTCTGCAATAGCACTGGTGTAGAGGAGGTTTTCCGGGTAGAAGGCCACCATGTTGGCAAAAGTGGCCTTCATCTGGCCACGCTGGGCGTGGGAGAAGCCACTTCGCAAAGTGCCCAGCAGGCCGTGCTGAACTTTCTTCGTCCGCGCGTTGAGGATCGGGGTCTTGTTCAACATCTCTGCCAACCGGTCGAGCAGCTTGGCGATGTAGACCTCGCGCTGCACACCGGTCAAGCCCTCGGGTACGGCCTTGGCGAACTCCTCCGGGTACTGGGTCTCCAGCCAATGCAACACATCCGGGACGTAGAGCGCGCGCGCCTTATCCCACCCGGGGTTGGTGGTGTCAGGGGCATGGAGCCACCCGGATTTACTGAGGTGGCCGACGATAGTGTCCTCGAACGCCTTCTCCATCGTGGACTGAATACCCATGACTACACCTGCTTCCGGCCAGTAACGACCTCAGAAATGAGAACAGAGCGACGCTTCAAAAGAAGATCACGAAGACTCGTTGAATCGGCGATGAGAGAGTCGATTTCGGTAGTCTCGCGGTCGAGGGTCTTCACGATTTTGTGCTGCGTTGAAAGCGGCGGCAGCGGCGTCTTCCACCTTTGCATCAATCCTTGGCTGATGTTTGGTTGTCCGCCTCCGGAGGAGTGGCGAATGAGGATATCCCTATCTGCCCAAAGTGAATAAAAAAAGAATTTAGGATCGATCCCTTCAGGTCTTGAAAACACGCAGCAAGCCTGGTTCGTGGTCGATGGGATACCCAGTATTCCTAATCGGCCGATCGTGGCTCCGTACATTGCAATCGCTACGGACCCCGCCGGATGGATCTGGAGGGACGCCAATTCCTCCAATGCTTTCCTGGATACCTGCATTCTGGTTTCATGCACGACTTCCTCCCTCAATTCTGAGGTTGTTATCCATGGAATCCCGTTTTCGCTTCCACTGGGCGTGTAGTATCCCAAATCTTTCTTTGGTGTAGTGCCGCTGCCAATAGATCGAAAAACTAGCTGAGTAGCGCATCTCCGCCACTCAGTTCCTCGCTCATCAAACTGAGTCTTGCAACGAATCATTTCGAGACGACGCTTTTCCAACAGTTCCACGTACCTGTCCAGGTCGGCTACGACGGCGTCGATTTCGGCGGTCTCCCGATCCAAGTAATCAGCGATGCGCTGCTGGGTTTTCAGAGGAGGTACAGGGAAAACCTGATCGTAGAACCTCTGAGAGTCAATATTTTGAATCCCAGTCGTCTGATTGATGAACCGACGTGTGTTCCCCATCTCATAACTTGAGATTAGGGTGTATGTCCAAAATCTAGGATCATGGCCAGGCTGCAGGCGAACGACTTCAATAAAATTTGAACAAATCGCCTTTTCTGAACCGAGATAAAGGATCGGCGTACCCACCGGAGTTTTGTCTCCTCCACCGGATTTCTCGATCAAAATGTCATGCGGTTGCAGATGTTTCGCCTGGGCGGTCTTCAAATTAACGGACCGGACGGTGGGCACTCTATCGGTCACGACGTTTTGCAACCGGTTGAAATCGGCCACTCTGATGCAAGGAATATCCAGCTCAGATGTCCCTTCTTCTCCCCCCCATTCCCCTGCAAAACGTTTCTGCATGACTAACTTGAATGGCTTGCGTGGCCAGAGGACGGTCACTCTTTAACCTCCTGGGAGCGTGCGCGGATGGATTCGAGGACGGTTTCGATTTCTGCGTCGAGCTCTTCCAGCGTCGGCATTTCCTCTGGCTTGTAGAACATCCGGGTCATGGGAATTTCGTAACCGACTTTGGCTTCGGCCATGTCCCACATGAGGTCTGGCGCGAAGGGGAGGACTTCCCGTGCCATGTGCTCGTCGATGTCTTCGGTGAGTGGGATGCGCTCGGTGATCCGGGTTGCTTTGTCGATGACTTTGTTGCCTTTGTGGTCGACGGCTTCCGGAGCGTTGCTGTCCTCGACGGCTACGGCGGTCATGATGTGGCCGAGCAGGGGGGACCCCATCTTCAGCCCGGCGGAGGCCGCCGCCTTTTTCAGGTGTGCGGGAAGGTCGTTCCAGGCCACACCGTCGCAGGAGCGGATGATGGCTTCATGGCCGGTCAGAGCCTGCTTGTGGCTCATGGCCGCGGCCACGGTCTCATCGGTGATGAGGGTGGAGTAGCGCATAATCCGATACATCGGCACATCGGTAAAACCCAGCTCATCCGGGGTGACAACCTTGGAGTACTCCGGGTCGGCCTCCTCGAAGGCGTTGTAGAGATCCAGGATGAATTTGCGGTCGTCGTCGGAGAATTCGCGGCGTTTGTTGCCCATGCTCTTGCGCATTGGGGACCAGGTGCCGGTGGCGTCGACCAGCTGGATTTTTCCGTCACGCTTAGGTTCCTTGTTCTTGTCCAGGATCCACACATAGGTGGCGATGCCGGTGTTGTAGAACATCTCGGTCGGAAGCGCGATGATCGCGTCGATGAGGTTGCCGTTGATCAGCCAGTTACGGATCTGGTCCGGGCCGGACTGGGGCCCGCCGGTAAACAGCGGTGAGCCGTTGGTGACCACGCCTGCTCGCCCACCCTTGTTAGTGCCGTGTTTTTTGTCCTTGAGCTTGTGGACGACGTGGCTGAGAAACAGCATCTGCCCGTCAGAAACCGGGGGAAGCCCATGGCTGAATCGGGAACCCTCGACCTTGGATTCGCGAACGACGGCGTCCTTGGAGCGTTTCCAGTCGGTGCCGTAGGGAGGGTTGGACAGCACGTAGTCGTACTGCTCACCGGCGTAGCGGTCGTTGGCCAGGGTGTCGCCGTCGCGGATGGCGTCCGGGGATTCCCCGGAGACGATGAGGTCGGATTTGCCCAGGGCGAGGGACTCGGCCATCATTTCCTGGCCGTAGACGGAGACCTCGATTTTCGGGTTGAGTTCTTCCATGGCGCGTTTGGCCACGAGCAGCATGCCGCCGGTGCCGGCGGCCGGGTCATAGACGGTGCGGGCAGGGGCCTTACCGTAGAGACCGTCGTCGTCGCTGGAGAGTAAAACATCGACCATGAGGCGGATGGCATCTCGTGGAGTGTAGAACTCACCTGCAACCTGGCCGTTTTCGGAAAATGAGCGGTACATCAAGTTCTCGAAGAGATCCGCCATGGCATTTTCCCCGAGCGCTGCGTCGGACAAATCGATCTCCGAGAAGTGCTTTACCACGCCCCATAGAACGTTGTTTTCCTCGAGCTTAATCAACAATTCGGGGAACTTGAACGCGGCCCAAACATCGCGCACGTTGGCGGAAAAAGCGTCGAGGTACGTGAGCATACCCTGCCGAACATGGTCGTCACTGCCTCCAATGGTTGCCAGGGACAGCTCAGACGTGTTGTAGAAAGATAGGCCATGTTCCGAGCGAATAAGAGCGTTCCACATTCCTTCGGGAAATTGGGTGTGTCCGATCGTGCGAAGGACATCCGCCCTCGTCGGTTCAAGAAGGCACTCCAGTCTCCGCAAGACGGTGAATGGGAGGATGTAGTCGCCGTATGCCTGGCGCGGTACGACACCGCGTAGATAAGTGTCGGCCGTCTGCCAAACAGCCTGGTAGAGCGAAGTAGATGACGCCATGAAGAACCTTTTTCCTATTCCAAGTGAAGTAACTACTGCATATCATGCCGTGGCATTCAGACAGTGCACAGGCTTCATCGAATGACTGCACGAAACCGTTTTGTAGTGGGGCCTGTCGTACTTGCCGATACTTCATTTTTTTAGGCGCCCTGACCTCTCGAAATTCCCGGCTAGTCATGGGAGACAATGCCGGGGGTTGAGCACGTAGACGCCAGCAGCGTGCTTGGACAGGCAGATCAACGGGTAGCGGTAACAACCCCCTCCGCCGCCCGCTTCGCATACGGCCCGACACCGGTAATCGTCGCAGCTCCGGGGCCCACCCGGTCTCCGTAGCCGACGAGAAACACCCCGGGCTCGTGGAGCACGGAACGCACAGGGCCCAGGGCGGGGCGAAAGCCGGTGCACCAGATGAGGTGGGCGGTGGTGACGTTGGAAAGCGATGCGAACATGGGGGTGGCCTTCAGACGACCGGAGTCTCGGGCCTCGCGCACGGTGGGGAGAGCGACGATGTCGCCGAGGGAGGAGTCGGTACCCGGGTCGGCCTCACCGCGGGCGACGGCGATCGCACGGTCACGGTTGCGGCGGAAGAGGACGCGCCCGTCGACGTCATCGGGCATCCAGCGGGGTTCGCCGCGGGTGTACCAGGTGACGTCGGCAACTGAGGTGAGCTCCGCCGCGATCTGGGCGCCCGAGTTGGCCCCGCCGACGACCGCGACCGTGGACCCACGAAACGGCTCGGGGCCGGGGTAGTAAGCGGAGTGCCACTGCCGGCCCGTGAACGTGCCGGGGTAGTAGGGGACGAAGGGGGCGGACCACGTGCCGGTGGCTGCGACGATGGTTCGGGCGGTCCAGGTGCGGCCTCCGGCGCGCACGTGGAAGGCCCCGTCGTCGCGGATCACGGAGTCGACGTGCACGGGGCGCTCGACGGGGATGTTGTAGCGCTGCTCATAGGCCGTGAGGTACTCCACGACGTGCCGGGCGGGCGGGAAACCCTCGTGGTAGGGCATGGGCCAGCCGGGGAGGTTGGAGAAGCCGGAGGTAGAGAAGAGAGTCATGGACGGCCAGGCGTGGCGCCAGGCGCCGCCCGGCGCGGGCTGGTCGTCGAGGACGACGTAGTTCACGCCGGATTTGCGCAGGTAGTACGCCGTGGCGAGGCCGGACTGGCCGCCGCCGATGACGGTTGCGTCGTAAAGCATCTAGCCGATCTCCAGGATTCCTCGCAGCTCGGCGAAGGGCTCGACCCGTACCGTGTGGACGACGCTGCGGCCGCGTTGCTCGCGGGTGAGCAGGCCGGCCTCGGTGAGCTTTTTGAGGTGGTGGGAAACCGTGGGCTGGCTCAGGCCCAGTTTATCGGTCAGCTCGTTGACAGTGACGGGGCCGCAGCCGCCCGCCGCGAGGTGGGAAAGGATCTGCAGGCGCACGGGTTGAGCGAGGACCTTGAACAGCGCGGCGTAGTGATCCGCGTCGGTGTCGGTCAGGGGGCCGGTGTTGAGGGAGCAGCAGCTGGGGGCGTCGAGAAGCGATTGCGCGCGCATGCGCCTATTATATCGACGTACATCGATATGAAAGGATGCCATGTCATTCCTCGTCCGCTTCCTGCCACTGTGGATCCTGCTCGCGATGGTGGCGGGGCTCCTACTCGGACGCGCTCTACCTGGCCTTGCCCCGGCCCTCGACACGATGAAAGTGGGCAGCGTCTCCCTGCCCATTGCGCTCGGCCTGCTGGTCATGATGTACCCGCCGCTGGCCAAAGTGCGTTACGACAAAACCCGCGAGATTGTCGCAGACAAACGCCTGATGGTCGTTTCTCTCGTGCTCAACTGGCTAGTCGGGCCGGCGGTCATGTTCGCATTGGCATGGGCTTTTCTTCCCGACGCCCCCGAGCTGCGCACAGGCCTCATCATCGTTGGGTTGGCGCGGTGCATCGCCATGGTGCTGGTGTGGACGGACATGTCTTGCGCTGACCGGGAAGCAACCGCGGTACTCGTGGCCATCAACTCGCTTTTTCAAGTTCTGATGTTCGGGGTGCTTGGGTGGTTTTACCTGCAGGTGCTCCCATCGTGGCTGGGGTTACCTACCGCTTCCGCTAGCTTCTCGCTCCGCGCGATTGTGACATCGGTGCTGGTTTTCTTGGGCATCCCGCTTGTCGCCGGGGCGCTGTCGCGTGTGGTGGGGGAGAGGCTGCGCGGTCGGGATTGGTACGAGTCGGTCTACCTGCCCCGAATCTCGCCCTTGGCGCTGATCGGGTTGCTTTACACGGTGGTGCTGCTGTTTTCGCTGCAAGGAAACCAGATCACGTCCCAGCCGTGGGCTGTCGTTCGCATGGCAGCACCCCTGCTGTGTTACTTCGTCGGCATGTTTACCCTGTCCCTGGCGGTATCGAAGGCGGTGGGCATGAACTACGCCCAGTCCGCCGCGGTGTCGTTCACGGCGGCCGGTAACAACTTTGAACTCGCCATTGCAGTGGCCATCGGGACGTTTGGCGCGACCTCGGGTGAGGCGCTGGCCGGCACTATCGGCCCGATGATTGAGATACCTGTGCTGGTTGGGCTGGTTTACACGATGCTGGCCCTCGGACCCCGACTCTTCCGTAATGACCCGACTCTTCCCGAAAGGCGCTGAACCATGGCCACCCCCTCCGTTCTCTTCGTCTGCGTAAGTAATCGCGGAAAGTCCCGCATGGCCGCGGCCCTGGCTACTAAATACGCCGGTAGCTCGCTAGACGTTTATTCTGCGGGAACTCGGCCGGGCTCTGGAATGAATGCGGAGTCTGCCGCAGCTGTGGCGGAGGTAGGCGCCGACATGACCCGCGACTATCCCAAGCCCGTCGATCCAGACCTGCTTCGAAGCGTTGACCGCGTGGTCATTCTTGGTTCAAACGCCCAGCTGACTATGCCCTCCGATGCCCGTGGCACGTTTGAGCGCTGGGTCACCGACGAGCCGTCCCTCCGTGGCATCGAGGGCATGGAGCGGATGCGGCTGATTCGCGATGACATTGATGTGCGGGTGCGCGGGCTTCTTCGGGAGCTGGTTCCTGAGGAGGAGCGCTGACGCTGCATTACAAATGCTTCACTGAGGCGATTTTTCGTTCACTGAAGGGTCAGATCCGTTCAGTGAAGCATCGGGGAGCTTCACTGAGGCGCCGAATCTGGGCGGCGATCTCGCTTCCGCCCAAGCACCACCGCCACTAAACACGCCACGCTCACAATGGCCGCGATACGCACCGCCAACGGTTGTTCCTGGGGCGGTTGTGGGTGTTCTCGTTGGGCAGCTGGCAGTGCCCCAACCACAATGGCGGAAGTGCCTGACGCCGCGATTGGGCAGCCTCTCCCGTAGCGAATAGCGATCTCGCGCCAGCTCGATGTTTCACGTGAAACATTTTCGGGTCGGACGACACCCTCCACCGCCCTTTGTCGAACCAGAACGGGGCAGAAGCCGGTGCACCAGATGAGGTGGGCGGCGGTGGCGTCGGAAAGCGATGCGAACATGGGGGTGACTCCCATGCGGCCGGAGTCTAGGGGCGACGATGTCACCTGCACGCCCCGCACCCTACTCCCGCACGTAAATCTCCCCACCCCGCGCGTGGAACTCGGCGGCCATGAGGGCCTCGCCAGCCTGGGCGTCGCGAACAGTGGGCATGCCCAACTGTTCCGGGAACGTGTCGCGAATGTCCTGGCTGATGCGCATGGAGCAGAACTTCGGGCCGCACATGGAGCAGAAGTGGGCGGTCTTGGCGGGCTCGGCGGGTAGGGTCTCGTCGTGGTATGCCTGCGCGGTGTCCGGGTCCAAGGAGAGGGCGAACTGGTCGTTCCACCGGAACTCGAAGCGCGCCTTGCTCATCGCATCGTCCCAGGCACGGGCCCCGGGGTGGCCCTTGGCCACGTCGGCGGCGTGGGCGGCGATCTTGTAGGTGATCACGCCGGTCTTCACGTCGTCGCGATTCGGCAGGCCCAGGTGCTCCTTCGGGGTGACGTAGCAGAGCATGGCGGTGCCGCCCATCGCGATGTGGGCGGCACCGATGGCGGAGGTGATGTGGTCGTAACCCGGCGCGATGTCGGTAACCAAGGGACCGAGCGTGTAGAAGGGCGCGTCACCCGCCCAGTCCTGCTCAAGCTCGTTGTTCACCTGGACCATGTTCAGCGGCACGTGGCCGGGGCCCTCGACCATGACTTGCACGTCGTACTCCCACGCTTGGCGCGTCAGCTTCCCGATCGTCTTCAACTCCGCGAACTGCGCCGTGTCATTGGCATCGGCGAGGGAACCGGGGCGGAGGCCGTCGCCAAGCGAAAATGCAACGTCGTAGGAGGCGAAGATCTCGCAGAGCTCGTCGAAGTTCTCGTACAGGAAGCTCTCCTTGTGATGCGCAAGGCACCACGCGGCCATGATCGACCCGCCGCGGCTGACGATGCCCGTCACGCGGCCCGCGGTCAGCGGCACGTAGGGGAGGAGAACGCCGGCGTGGACGGTCATGTAGTCCACGCCCTGCTCGCACTGCTCGATGACCGTGTCTCGGAAAATTTCCCAGGTGAGCTCCTCAGCGATGCCGTCGACCTTCTCGAGCGCCTGGTAGATAGGCACGGTGCCGATGGGCACCGGAGCGTTGCGCAGGATCCACTCGCGCGTGGTCGTGATGTCCTGGCCGGTGGACAGGTCCATCACCGTGTCCGCGCCCCAGCGCGTGGCCCAGCGCAGCTTCGACACTTCCTCCTCAATCGAGGAGGTCACCGCCGAATTGCCGATGTTCGCGTTGATCTTGGTCAGGAACTTTCGCCCGATAATCATCGGTTCCGACTCGGGGTGGTTGATGTTGTTCGGGATGATCGCGCGGCCCCGCGCCACCTCGCTGCGCACGAACTCCGGGTCGCAGTGCTCGCGCAGCGCCACGAACTCCATCTCGGGGGTGATCTCGCCGCGGCGCGCGTAGTGCATCTGCGTCACGCGCTTACCCGGCTTCGCGCGCAGCGGCTCGCGGACCTGGCCTTTCCACTCAAGGGAGGCGGCTCCGCGGCGCTCGGCCGCGCGGCCGTCGCTACGCAAGGTGCGCTCCCTGCCCTCATACTTCTCGACGTCCCCTCGCTCCCGAATCCACCCCGCCCGGAGAGGATCAAGCCCCTCGGCGGGGTCGCACTCGGGCCCGCGCGTGCGGTAAATGCGGAACGGCTCGTTAGGGCCGGTAGGGGAGTCGTCGAGGCGAATCTCGGTCTCCGGCACCTCCAGGCCATTGTGCCTGATGGGGGCGTAGGAGTGCTTCGGGTGGATTTCGCGCTGGGTTGGCTGCATGAGCCCTTCCTCACTTCCTTCGCTGGTGCTAACCAGACAGGTTCAAACGGTACTGGCGCGGTATCAGCGCCATCTCAGCCCGGTTCCGCCGGGCACCCGTGGGTACGGTGTGAGGAATTAGTTTAGCGGTTGCAGGTAAGGGATGTGGGAAGCGGGTTTCCACGAAGGTGTGGTCTCAGGTCACCCGACACCGTCGCCGCGCAGGCGGCGGGCAGGACCTTCTAGTCCGGCAGACTGCCCCGCGTCGCGCACCCCCCTGATGAAGCTGCTCAACCTTCGACGTGGAGTTTTGTGGGCGACGACGTTACATGCCCGTCTCGGCTGCAGCAGCTTCGAGGTCGTTGCGTACTCGGTTAACCTGCCATGCCAGAGCGAAGCTGAGTACACCCGACACAACTCCCCATATGCCTGCAACAAGTACCGCCGCGACAAGGCTCTCGCCCGGCCGAGCAATGACGAAGTAAACCATCAGAACACCGAAAATCATATTGACGATGCCCAAGAAGATTAGCCACCCGTTGCCGGAGCTGAACATGGGAATTGCTCGGAAAATAACGACGAACGCCATGACCCAGAGCGAAAACAGAACGAGGAAGATCCCAGTCTCGATTGGAACAAAGAAGAGGAGAATACCGATAATAAGCTCGAGAACACCGAAGAAGGCGTCCCATCCCCAGCCAGACACGACATCGCGTTCACGGAACGCAAAAACGATCTGGGCGATGCCACCGAAAATCAGCCAGAGAGAGAACAGAATGCCCACCACCGGGGGCAGGGCAACGGTAGCCGAAAGCGGGGAAGCGAGAACGAGAATGCCAAACAGCAGCGCAATCACGCCGCGGAAGATAAGCCAAGCGACGCTGACATTGCCCAGAACCTTCAGAGAATGCTGGGCATCCGAGACGCGCCGCTGGTAAAACGACTGGTTTGGCGGGGGAGTAGCAGAAGGGGTCGACATCATGAACCTTTCTAAGATGTGTTAAAGGGAGCCGCGTAAGCGCCCTAGTGCAGCTGCTGACCCGCCGAAACGACGCGCCCCGCAGCCCCCCACATAATAATCGCTACTGCGATTACAGGTATCTCACAGTTTGTAGCCAGTAGGGCAGTTCCCGGACGTTCTGCAGTACGGCGTTGAAGCCAGAAAACCCGAGTCTGGGGGAGTAGAGCAAAGTGCAAAAACCGCACCCTTACACCGGCAAAACCCCCACGTTGCTCTACTTTGCTCCCCCCACCTGACACCGCGATGCTCGCGAAGTTTCAGGGTACCTTCCGGTTCTCTAACTAAATGCCGAAATCCCCGTCATCTTCTGCCCCAGGATGAGCGTGTGCATCTCGTCGGTGCCCTCGTAGGTGCGCACCGACTCGAGATTCGCGGCGTGCCGGATAGGGGAGTAGTCGTGGATAATGCCATTGCCTCCGAAAATGGTGCGCGCCTCTCGGCAGATATCAATTGCCGTGCGGGTGTTTTGCAGCTTGGCCAGCGAGATCTGACTGATGTCCAAGGTATCCGCGTCCTTGTGGCGCCCCACGTGCAGAGCAAGTAGGTACCCCTGGTTCAATCCGGCCGCCATGTCAACGAGCTTCTTCTGAGTCAGCTGGAACCCGGTGATCGGCCGGCCGAATTGCGTGCGTTCCCCAGCGTAGGCCAAGGCCTGCTCGAGTGAATCGCGGGCGGCGCCGAGCACGCCCCACCCGATCCCGTAGCGGGCTTCATTCAGGCAAGTCAGTGGCGCTTTCAGGCCAAAGGTGGCGGGAAGGATGTTGGCATGGGGGACGGTGGCGTCGACAAGCGTGATGTGCGATTGCGTCGACACTCGCATGGAGAGCTTCTTCTCAATGGGTGTGGCCGTGAAGCCGGGCGTACCCTTAGGCACGAGGAATCCGGCGATGGTTTCCTCGCGGCCCTGCGGTGCGTCGAACCCCGCGGCTTCGAGGTCCGCCGTGCTGACTTTCGCCCAGATCACGGTGATGTCCGCGAGGTGGGCCAAACCGATCCACCGCTTTTCGCCGTTGAGAACCCAGCCGGCCTTGGGTGAGTATGCCGCGCGGGTGGTCATGGAGGCCGGGTCTGAACCCGCCCTGGGCTCCGTCAGCCCGAAGGCACCGAGCAACTCGCCCGCCGCCATCCTGGGCAGGTATTCGCGCTTCTGCTCCTCGGATCCGTGCTTATATATCGCGGTCATCGCGAGGGATCCAAGGACCGACAAGATCGTACGCAGGCCCGAATCGGCCGCCTCGACTTCGAGCATGGCAAGCCCATAATCGACGGCGGAACGCCCCGGACAGCCGTAACCGCTCAGGTGGGCACCGATCATGCCCCGCTTTGCGAACTCCGGGATCAGTTCGAGCGGCACGTACGCGTCCTCATACCACTGGCCCACGCGCGGTTTAATCTCGGCTTCGACGAACTCGCGAACACCATCCCGCCACGCGGTCTCGTCCTGGCTAAGCAGGCTGTCGAAGTCAATCAAGTCTGATGCGTCGCTCATGGGCGTACTCCTTCGTGAGGATTCTGAGGCAAAGCTTCCGTCTCCCATTTAAGTACGGCGACCCGTCGCGCGTGCTGGAGCTATTACACTTTCGCCTCATGGACCTCGATGCCCTGTCCGACAGCGCGCAGAACTACCTGAAGTCGATTTACACATTCGGGGAGTGGCACACCGAGTCCATGACGCCCTCCGCCCTGGCGGACTACCTCGGGCTGAGCCGGTCAACGGTTTCCGAGCACGTGCGCCGGCTCAGCAAACAGGGCCTAGTAGAGCACTCACGGCAAGGCGGGGTGGCGCTTACCCCGCTGGGCAGGGACCTTGCGGTGCGGATGGTGCGACGCCACCGCCTAATCGAGTCCTTTCTCAGCCACGCGCTCGGGTATTCCTGGGAGGAGATTCACGACGATGCCGAGCGGCTCGAACACGGTGCCTCGGATTTGTTTCTTGGACGCATTGACGCCGCGCTCGGTTATCCGGAACGCGACCCCCATGGAGACCCCATTCCACGCTCAGACGGGACGATTCCCCCCACATCGGATGTCCCCCTCCTGTCATTGCCCGCGGGCGCGCAGTTTCGAGTCGCCCGCGTCCGCGACCGTCAGCCCGGGCTGTTGAACCACTTTGCCAACCTCGGCATCGTCCCCGGGGCCCGCGGGCAGGTAAACGACCGCGGCACCACTACCCACGCCGTTAGCCTGAGCCTTGAGGACGCCCGCGAGGCCGTCCTTGCACATGACTCAGCACGCAGCGTCCTCGTGGTCCTCGTGCATGCAGCAGGGTTGGCACCCGGCACGCCCCTCACCTAGTATTCGTAGGTACGAACTAGATTATTCGTACCAGCGACTAGCGATTGGGAGGCAGCATGTGTGCTGTTGTCTATTTCTCCTCGGTGTCTGAGAACACCCACAGGTTCGTCGCCAAGCTCGGGATGCACTCTTTCCGCATCCCCCTGCGGCCCGCGGACGAAGCGCTCCGCATGCACGAGCCCTACGTGCTGATCGTGCCCACCTACGGTGGCGGCGCGCTTCGGCACGCCGTTCCGAAGCAAGTCATCCGCTTCCTCAACGACCCGCACAACCGCGAGCTGATGCGAGGCGTCATCTCCTCCGGCAACACGAACTTTGGATCCGCTTTTTGCACCGCCGGCCCGATCATCTCGCGCAAGTGCGGCGTGCCCGACCTTGCCCGATTTGAGCTCCTTGGCACCAAGGCGGATGTCGACAAGATCCGCCAGAAAATTCGTTTGAACCTGGAAGGGGTATCCCAATGAACGGCGTGAGCTACCACGACCGCAGCATCACTCCCCCGGAGTGGACAGGGGGAGTCGAGGGCGGGCAACTCCCACTGCGGCCCGTGAATTGGAACCTGATAGAAGACCCCAAAGACCTCGAAGTCTGGCATCGCCTGACCAGCAACTTTTGGCTCCCGGAAAAGGTCCCGCTTTCGAACGACCTGTCCGGGTGGGCGCAGCTCAGCGAGGCGGAGCAGACCCTGACAGTGCGCGTGTTCACCGGCTTGACGCTACTGGACACGGTGCAGGCAAGCGTGGGCGAAATCAGCCAAATCCCCGACGCCCGCACCGAGCACGAGCAGGCCGTCTACGCCAACATCGCGTTCATGCAGGCCGTGCACGCACGTAGCTACTCCTCGGTCTTTTCCACCCTGTGCTCGACCAAGGAGATCACCGAAGCCTACGAGTGGGCCGTTTCTAACCCCCGCCTCCAGGTTCGCGCCACCCGGGTCATGGAGCACTACGTCGGCAACGACCCCCTCAAACGAAAAGTTGCCTCCACCCTGCTGTCCTCCTTGCTCCTTTATGCGGGTTTCTACCTGCCGCTACACTTCTCGGCGCGCGGCACGCTCATGAACACAGCCGACATGATCCGCCTTATCCTGCGCGACAAGGCAGTCCACGGGTATTACTCCGGGTATAAGTTCCAGCGCGGGCTCGCCGCCCACCCCGAGCGCGCTGCCGAACTCGAGGACTTCACTTTTTCGCTTGTCCATGATCTCCTCCGCCTCGAATCCGAGTACTCTTCCGACTTGTACTCCGGCTTCAACCTCATCGACGGTGTCATGGCCTTCGTGTACTACAACGCCAACAAGGCCCTGATGAACCTCGGCTATCCCGCGCGCTACGAAGCCGAGGCCGAGGACGTCGAACCCGATATCCTGGCGGCGCTGACCCCCGACTCCTCCGAAACGCACGATTTCTTCTCGGGTTCGGGCTCCGCCTACGTTATCGGGAGCGCCGAAGCCACAGAGGACGCCGACTGGTCCTTCTAAACCTGTCGCTCCACGGCGGTTAGCCAGGGGGCACGGTCAGCGTCGTCAAGCGGGTGGCCCGCAACGACGTGGAGGTGGGAACGGTGCTTCCCGTCATAGCTGTAGATGGGCGCGTCTTCCACTAGGCTGGCGCGCGCCAAGTACACAGAGAAAGCGAGCCCTCCATGATGACCGTGACCTCCACCGACGGCGAGGAACTAGCAGCCTTCACCCACGGCGATGCCGAAAAGACCCCGCTCGTGCTCCTGCACGGTTACCCAGATGATCACACCGTCTGGGAACGTGTTGTTCCGCTGCTGAGCGATGACTTCTACGTCGTTACGTACGATGCCCGAGGGGCAGGGGAGTCCGCCCACCCGGCATCGTTGAGTGCCTACAACCTAGAACAGCTCAGCGGAGACCTCCTCGCCGTCAGCGAGCAGGTTCTAGGAGGTCGCCCGTTTCACCTCGTCGGTCACGACTGGGGGTCCATTCAAAGCTGGGAATCCGCGACAGGCGCCCGCTTCGCGGGAAAGATCCTTTCCTTTACGACGATCTCTGGGCCAAGTCTGGATTCCGTTGCTAATGTCATTCGCAGGCGGATTTCACGGCCCCGGCAGCTGCTCAAGGTAGTCAAGCCCAATTGGTACGTCGGAGCTTTCCACATCCCGTTCCTGCCAGAGAAGTTCTGGGAATCCTACTCGGCCGAGAAGTGGCAACAGCGCGTGGCCAAGGAGGAGAGCGACCCGGATATTCCGATCAACCCGCGCGCGACTGACAACGGCGCCCACGGCATCAAGCTGTACCGGGCCAATTTTGTGCCACGCATTCTAAAGCCGCATCCGCGGAAGGCGATCTGCCCTGTCCAGGCGATTGCACCCGCCGGGGATTCCTTCGTCCACCCCGCGCTCGTTAAGGAAATGCGCCGGTGGGTGGATGACTTCACGCTGACACAGGTTCCGGGCGGTCACTGGGCCGCGTTGAGCCATCCCCGAGACCTCGCGGCGGCCATCTCCCGCTTTGCAACGGCGCACGGGGCTTAGTAGGAGCTTGACCCTCCCGCGCCGGAGAACCCGGAGCTGAACGAGGTGTTGGTTCCTCCAGAGCTGGCCGCCTGCGCCGCCTCCACGTTGGACGTGTGCCAGCTGTTCAGCACGACAAAGGGCACGACGTCGGGGTAGAAGTAGGTCGATTCGTACAGTGCCGGCCGTTGGAGTTTCGTCTCCTCCTTCACGTCGCTGAACTCGTGCTTCTTCACTGCGTCGAGGGTGATGCGGTAGTCAGCCAGCACGCGGACGAAATCGTCCATGAACGTCGGGCTTTCCGGGCTGCGGTCGAGCCGGTCAAGCCGCTCGCGCACCGACTCCAGTTCGCCCCGCAACGCGCTGTCCTTTACTGTCACGATCGCTTCTTGCACGTCGGCGCGGAGATCAGCGATTCCTGACCGGCGGGCAGCCGCGTCACCATTTTCCACGCCGAACAGTCGATTGACGTTGTCTTCCGCGGTGGAGGTGTGGCGGACAGTCGTGGCGGCGTCGGCAAGCAGGGCGTGGTTGTGCCACACCTCTTTGTCGTCGCTCATGTTGATCGACCCGATCCCGCTGGCACCAGAGACGGTCTCGTGGAGGCCGAGGAAGCGGTCGCGCACCTCGGCCCATTGCTTGCGTAACTCCGCGTCGGCGAAGGCGGACGTGAGGGAGTGGGCACGCACGTCGATCCCGTCTAGACGTCCCGCCAGCTCTGCGTATTCGCGCGTGACCAGCTCGTAGTCCTCGCGCGCCTGGGCGATTTCCCGCGCTCGCTTGTTCCGCCGGGCCACCAGCAGGCTGCCAGCCCCTGCAGCGACCGCGCCGGTCAAGCCCCCGGTACCCAGGATGCTGGCCGTGCGCTCACCCGTCGCGTTGTCGTAGTTATACTCCGCCAGCTCCTCGGGGTCGGTGGCCTTTCGCGCGGCGGCAAAGAGGGCCGCGGGGAGGTTGTTGTCGCGCATGCCGGGCTTCATGGCGTCGTTCACCTCTTCGAGACGCTCACCCTCCCTCAGGTGGATCTGGTCGGCGACGTCTTCACCCGCGAAGGCGAACACCTTGCGTTGATCGGTTCCTGCACCGAGGATCAACACGCCGTCGCTGAACTTGTCCTCTCCGATTTCCTCGGGCCGGTTGGCACGGAGGAACTCTTCCACAGAGTCGTTAACGTTGTCGCGCGTCGACCCCAGAACGAGGTAGTGGACGGTGCGGACCGTGTTTGGGACGGTGAGCCGGGTAGCGTCGGCAAGCACGCGCTGCTCCTCCTCGGAGGAAAGGACGTCGTTGGGGTCATCGAGTACAACGTTGGGCGCGGCTGTCGTGGCCACCGTGTAATCGGACTGAATGGGCGGGTCCTGGGAGAGGGCGACGGCGCCGCCCGCGCCAAGCGCTAGAAGGCCGGAGAGTGCTGCAACGGAAGCAATCTGAGCGAGTGAAGGCATAGCTCCACCGTAACGACTCCGGCAATGTTTCACGTGAAACACGGGTTTCCGCTGGTAGGTTGAGGGGGTCCCACCCACCCCTCACTACGGATCGTTCGGCACGTTCCTGCCGATGGAGGCTTTCATGGCAACAGTTACGTTTGATCATGCCACGCGCGTGTACCCCGGGTCGGATTCTCCGAGCGTCGACAAGCTCGACCTGCATATCGCGGACGGTGAGTTCCTCGTCCTCGTCGGGCCCTCCGGCTCGGGCAAGTCGACCGCCCTGCGGATGCTTGCCGGGCTGGAGGAGACGAACGAAGGTCGAATCCTGATCGGGGAGCGCGACGTCACGAACGCGGAGCCGAAGGAGCGCGACATCGCCATGGTGTTCCAGAACTACGCGCTCTACCCGCACATGTCCGTCCGCGAGAACATGGGCTTCGCGCTCAAGCTCGCCGGGATGAGCAAGACGGAGATCAACGAGAAGGTGGAGGAGGCCGCGCGCACCCTCGACCTCACCGAATACCTCGACCGGAAACCGAAGGCGCTCTCCGGCGGGCAGCGCCAGCGCGTCGCGATGGGCCGCGCGATCGTGCGCAACCCGCAGGTCTTCCTCATGGACGAGCCCTTGTCCAACCTCGATGCAAAGCTGCGCGTGCAGACGCGCACACAGATCGCCAGCCTGCAGCGCCGCATGGGCGTGACCACGCTCTACGTCACCCACGACCAAACGGAAGCGCTGACCATGGGCGACCGCATCGCGGTGCTCAACTTCGGCAAGCTCCAACAGGTGGGCACGCCCCGCGAGCTCTACGACACCCCCCGCAACGTCTTCGTCGCCGGATTCATTGGCTCACCCGCCATGAACATCGCCACTTTTACTATCGACGGCTCCACCGCCCGGCTCGGCACCGCCGCGATTCCGCTGTCGCCCGACCTAGTATCGCGCGCCGGCGGGAACGAAATCATTCTCGGTTTCCGGCCCGAGTCCCTCCGCATCGTCACCGGGGGTGCCGACCACTCGATCCCCGTCGAGGTCGAATTCGTGGAGGAGCTTGGTTCCGATTCCTACATCTACGGCCAGCTCGCCGGCGGGGGATGGGTCCCCGAGGGCGCCATAGACAACAGCACGGACAACAGCACCGACAACATTGTGGTCCGTACGCCCCCTCGCCCCAACGTCCAGCCCGGTGACATCATCGACGTGCAAATTGTCGACGGCGGGTTGCACGCGTTCTCGGCAAGGACGCGCGAGCGGCTCTAGATACCCACCACGAAAGCGCAAAGCGCCCCCGGCCACTTCTGACCGCGGGGCGCTTCTACCGTTCTCGACGTGGGTTGACTAGGCCGCGGGTGCGTCGTCAAGCTCCTTGCTCTTCTTGAGCTCGTGGCCCTCAATGGACCCGGCCGCGAATCGGTTGACCACGAGGGCGATTGCGCCGTCACCCGTCACGTTGGCGGCGGTGCCGAAGGAGTCGATGAGGATGTACGCCGCGATCATGAGGGAGATCATGGAGTCGTCGAAACCGAGGTTCGCCTGAAGCAGGCTGACCGCGGCCATGATCGCACCGCCGGGCACACCCGGGGCCGCGACCATCATGATGCCGAGCAGCAGGATGAAGCCCAGGATGTGACCCGCGCTGATGGGCAGGTCTGCCATGAAAACGACGGCCAAGGCGTAGAGCGTGATCTTCATCATCGAGCCGGACAGGTGGATCGTCGCGCAGAGGGGGACAACGAAGCCGGCTACGTTCTCATCGACGTCGTTCTTCAGCGTCGACTCGTAGGTCACCGGGATCGTGGCTGCGGAGGACGACGTGCCGAGCGCGGTGAAGTAGGCCGGGAGCATGTTCTTCAGGGCGACGAACGGGTTTCGGCCGGCAACGGCACCGGCGACGATGTACTGCAGGAGGACCAGCACCATCGTCATCACAACCGCGAGGATAAGAACGCGGCCGAACGCGGAGAGGGTAGAGCCGAGGTTGTCGTTCATCCCGAGGTTGAGGAAGGTGCCGAAGATGAAGATTGGCAGCAGCGGAATGACGAAGACCGTGACGGCCTTCATCACGACCTGTTCGAACTCCGAGAAGAAGTGGAACATCGTGTTCGACTTCACCGCGGTCATTCCCAAGCCGACCACGAAGGCGAGGAGGAGCCCCGCCATCACGGGGAAGGGCGCGGGCATCTCTACCTCGAAGTAAGCGCTGAGCCCACCCGCGTCGGGGTCATCGACGTTGGTGACCAAGGAGTGGCCCGCCAACAGGGTGGGGTAGACAACCGAGGCCAGCGCCCACGCAAGAGCACCGGACACGATGGTGGAGCCGTAGGCGATACCCGCCGTGACACCAAGCCACTTCCCGGCGCCGCGGCCCAACCCCGCGATGGCGGGGGTAATGAGGGCGAAGATGAGGACGGGGACGAAGAAGCCGAGGAAGTTGGAAAACAGCCCGTTGAACGTAACGAAGACACGAGCGAGCCACTCGGGGAAGAAAAAGCCGCACAGGATGCCGAGCACAATGGCTACGACAATCCGAAACAGCAGCGAAGAGAAGATTCGTGATGCCATGTGACGCCTTTCCGCTAGGGGTTACGGGGTACGGTCAAGGCGCACCGAACAGGGGCCTTTGCTGCATTATTGTCCCTGGCGGTCCGGCACCGGGAGCGAATGGGGCTGTGAATCGCGTGGTGTGGGGCGGTTCGCGGCTTGATCCGCGGCGGATAAGCTAGGTGCATGAGTGCAGCCAATCTCGCCGTCGGAATCCTTTTCGTTGTCTTCGCGCTCGTCGCGGTCATTCCGGGGCTCCTCGCCACCGCCGGGAAGCTGCCCGGTAACTCCTTCATCGGCCTGCGGGTGCCGGAAGTGAGGAAAGATAGGTCCACGTGGGACCAGGCGCACCGGGTGGCCGGCCCCTTATGGATCTTTGCGGGGGTCGCCCTCGGCTTCGCGTCCGCGTTCGCATTCATGGCTTCCGGAGCCCTGTGGATCATCCCGGTTGTCTTCACGGCCGCAGCCGTCGTCGCCCTCTCCGCCGCCGGGAACCTCGGGGCGCGCGCCGCAGCTCTTGTCGACGCTTCCTCCGCGGAGACCGCCACCGAGCCTTCCCCGGAACCCGCTTCCGAAGCACCGCAGGTCAACCTTGACGCGCTGCGCAAAGCTGCCGGGAAAGCGGACGATCGCAACTGATGTTTCACGTGAAACAGTGCAAAACGCTTGCGGGCCCCACCCGTGCCCGCTAAGGTATTCCTCGTGACTTCAGCAACTCTCACACTCGCTGAGAACCCCCAGTGGTGGTGGCGCGCGTAAACGGCGTGCCCCCACTGAAGAAAATTGGCCCGCCGGCTTGAACCGTCAAGCGCCGCGGGTCTTTTTGTTCCCCGTACCCTCGGTGCAGATACACACCCGAAGGACGTACGAATGAGGAACTTCACCCCGGTTGTCGAGCGCGTCGACGTGACATACCACGCCGACGCCTCCAGCCTCTTTGCCCACCTCGGTGGAACGGATGCTCCGGACTCCGTCCTCCTCGAATCCGCTGACATCACAACGAAGTCGGGGCTGCAGTCGGTCGCCGTCCTCTCGGCGTCACTGCGCGTGACCTGCAACGGGCCGCGGGTCACCGTAGAACCACTCACCCCCTCCGGGGAGGTCGCCGCCGAGAGGTTGGGGGAGCAGCTCTCCGCGTGCGCGGCGGGGGAGAACACCTACGAGTTCCCCGCTCCGCCGGCGGACGCCGACGAGTGGGAGAGGCTGACCGCCGTCTCTAGCGTCGCCGCGCTTCGCGCGTTGACCACCGACGCCGGGTACCACGAGGGGGATTTCCCCTTCCTCGCCGGCGGCATAGCCTTCGACTACCTCTCCACCTTCGAGCAGCTCCCTGAGGTAAGCGAGTCCGCCAACGGATACCCCGACTACCAATTCGTCCTGGCAGAGCGTCTCCTGCGCGTGGACCACCAAACCCGCACGGCCTACCTCACGGGCATCGCGTTGGACGGCACCACCCCTGACCTCTCCGCCCTGGCCGAGCAGATCAACGACGCCGAGCCGGTTCGCGCCGAGGCCGTTGCCCGCACCATCCCCGTGACAGTAACCGCGAGTGTGACGGATGAGGGGTTCCGCGATGACGTCGAGAAGCTCAAAGCCAACATCTACAACGGTGACATCTACCAGGTCGTGCCCGCGCGGACGTTCACCGCCGACTGCCGGGATGCCTTCGCCGCCTACCAGAGCCTCCGCGACACCAACCCCTCGCCGTACATGTTTTACCTGCGGGGTCTAAGCCGGACTGGTGAGCAGTACGAGCTGTTCGGTGCCTCGCCCGAATCAAACCTGAAGTTCAACGCGGAGACTCGCGAGGTGCAGCTGTACCCCATCGCCGGAACGCGCCCCCGCGGACTGCGGCCGGACGGGTCGATCGACCACGAGCTCGACACGCGCATGGAACTGCAGCTGCGCACCGACACCAAAGAGGTCGCCGAGCACACCATGCTTGTCGACCTCGCCCGTAATGACCTCGCGCGCGTCGCCGCCCCCGGTACGCGGCGCGTGGCGGAACTCCTCCAGGTCGACCGCTATTCGCGGGTCATGCACCTCGTTTCCCGGGTCACGGGCACGCTCGCCGAGGACCTCGACGCCCTGGACGCGTACCGGGCGTGCATGAACATGGGCACTCTGACCGGGGCGCCGAAACTGCGGGCCACCGAGCTGATCCGCCAGCTCGAGGGTGTTCGGCGCGGCTCCTACGGGGGCGCGGTCGGGTACCTCACCGGTACCGGGGACATGGACACCTGCATTGTCATCCGCTCGGCGTACGTCGCCAACGGCGTCGCGGCGGTCCAGGCGGGTGCCGGCGTCGTGCGGGACTCCAACCCACAGGCCGAGGCCGACGAGACGTTGCACAAGGCCTACGCCGTTCTCAACGCCATCGCGCTGAGCGAGGGCGCCACGCTGGAGGTAGTCAAGTGAGCGGGATCGTTCTCCTCGATAACCAGGATTCTTTCGTCTACAACCTCGTCGACGCTCTGCGCGCCTACGACACCACGGTCTACCGCAACACCGTACCGGCCGATCTCGTCCTGTCCAGCAGCCCTGACCTCATCGTTCTCTCGCCGGGCCCGGGGTACCCGGCGGGCGCGGGTTGCATGATGGAAGTGATCCGCGCGTGCCAGGGCCGCATCCCCATCCTCGGCATCTGCCTCGGCTACCAGGCCCTCGTGGAACATTTCGGCGGCCGCGTGCAACCGTGCGGGCCGGTACATGGGGCGTCGATAAGCATGGTGCTTTCCGACGTCGGCCTGGCAAGCCCCCTCTTTTCCGGCCTGAGCGTCGACGACGTGCCGGGCCACCCCGGCCGCCTCGTGCCCGTGGCGCGCTACCACTCGCTAGGCGCCGTCGATCTGCCCGCGCAGCTCACGGCCTTGGCGCGTACCGAAACCGACCTCGGGGACGTGGTAATGGCCGCGCAGTCTGCTGACGGGATGTCCATCGGGCTGCAATTTCACCCCGAATCCATCCTCACGCCGGGCGGGCCCCTCATTCTCGAGCGGTGCGTCGAACTCTTAGTACAGAAAGGTAGGCAGTAAATGGCCAGCGAGAAGTCGCTTGAAATCCTGCGCCGGTTCTTGGACAACCCCGCGCCCTCCCTCGACGAGGCCGTTGAGGCGTTTACCCCGTTGACGGTGGGGGATTACGACGACGTGCACATCTCAGCGTTGCTCGCCACCGTGAGGACGCGCGGTGAGACGTTTGCAGACATCGCGGGTGCGGCCCAGGCTTTCCTGCGCGCCGGACGGCCGTTCCCCGTGACGGGCGAGGGGATCATGGATTCCGCCGGCACCGGCGGCGACGGGGCGAACACGATCAACATTTCCACCGCGGCATCCCTCACCGCCGCCTCGGCTGGGGTGAAGTTGATCAAATGCGGGAACCGCTCCGTCTCCTCCAAGTCCGGTTCCGCGGACGTCTTGGAGGCGCTGAATATCCCACTGGGCCTCGACCCAGACCGCGCAGTGCGGCAGTTCGAGAGCTCGAACTTCACCTTCCTCTTCGCTCCGGCGTACAATCCAGCTATCGCCCACGTACAACCCGTGCGCAAGGCACTCGGCGTTCCGACGATCTTCAACACGCTGGGTCCATTGTTGAGCCCAGGACGACCGGAATACCAAATCATGGGTATTGCTAATCCTGGGTACGGCCACATAATCGCGGAGACGATGAGTGAGCTGGGGCGGAGTCGAGCTTTAGTCGTACACGGTGCTGGCACAGACGAGGTCGCTGTCCATGGCGAAACCCAGGTCTGGGAGCTCACCCGCGACGGAGAAATCTTGAACTACACCATCACACCGGAATCGTTGGGTCTACCCACGTATGCCTTGGACGAGCTGCGCGGGGGTGACGGAGTGGAGAATGCGCGGTTGATGCGGGCCACCTTCGCAGGGGAGGGCCCCGCCGCCCACCGTGACGCCGTCGCTGCGAACGCCGGCGCGATGTTCTACCTCCGCGGAATGAACGACTCGCTGCGCGAGGGGGTCGAACGCGCTCGGCAGGTACTTAACGACGGCACCGTTCACGAGTGGCTCCGCCGGCACGAGGAGGCCGATTACAGTGACTAAATTACCGACGATATTGGAGGGAATTGTACAGTCTCGATTTAGTCACCTTGACGAAATTCGGCGCCGCATCGCACACGTCGACCCCGCCCGGCTCGAGCCGTCCACGCGCTCCCTCTACGACAACCTTGCGCGGCCCGGTACGCAATACATCATGGAGTGCAAGTCCTCCTCGCCCTCGCTGGGGTTGATCCGGAGCGACTACAACCCGGGGGAGATCGCGCGCGTTTACTCGCGCTACGCCGCCGGCATCTCCGTCCTCTGCGAGCCCGAGCGCTTCGGCGGCGATTACGACCACTTGGCCACCGTGGCGGCATCCACGCACCTGCCGGTCCTTTGCAAAGACTTCATCGTCGACGAGGTGCAGATCCACGCGGCACGGTACTTCGGCGCGGACGCGGTCCTCCTGATGTTGAGTGTGCTCGACGACCCCACCTACGCCCGGCTCTCAGCAGAAGCGGAGCGGTTGGGCATGGACGTCCTCACGGAGGTGATCGACGAGGTGGAAGCCCGGCGTGCCACGAAACTCGGGGTGCGAATCTTCGGCGTGAATCACCGCAATCTCCACGACCTCAGCATCGACCTCGAGCGCTCCCGTCGTCTCGCACCGCTGGCCCCGAGCGGGGCAGTGGTCGTTGCCGAATCCGGGATCCGCGACGTGGAAACCACGCGCCGGTTAGGGGGTCATTCGGACGGGTTCCTCGTTGGCTCCCAGCTCAGCGGAGAGCCCGATGTCGACGCTGCTGCCCGCGCGCTCGTTTATGGGACCAACAAAGTGTGCGGGTTGACTTCCTGGTCGGCGGCGCAGGCGGCGCGCGCCGCCGGGGCGTTGTACGGGGGGCTGATCTTCGAAGGTGCGTCGCCCCGTAATGTTTCACGTGAAACAGCCCTAGAAATCATGCGTCGGGAACCGAGTCTGAAGTACGTCGCCGTATCCCGGGCGACCGAAGGCTGGGCCGACGTCGCACTGCCGGGTATGCACGCCGTCCAAATCCACGCGCCCTACCAAGGCAGCCTTGAGGCGGAGCGCGACCTCGTGGCGCGCGTTCGAAACGAAGTTGGGGCGGAGATCGAGGTCTGGCGCGCGGTGTCCATGACGGACCCGGTGGGTGTCGACGTGGCGGTGGATGTGGCGGAGGACGTCGACAAGCTTGTGCTCGACGCGGGTTCCGGCGGCACGGGCGAGACCTTCGACTGGGCGCAGGTTCCTAACCAGGTGAAAGCGCGGGCTCTGCTCGCCGGGGGCATAGGCCCGGAAAACATCCACCAGGCTCTCGCCGTGGGCTGCGCCGGCGTAGATGTGAACTCCGGCGTGGAATATCCTGCGGGAGCGGGGGTCTGGGCTGGCCGGAAAGATGCGGCCGCCCTGTGCGATGTGTTTCAGACAATACGGAATTTCCACTACTAGAAGGGCGATGAGATGACAGACCACCACGGGGGCACGCTGTTGCCCGCCTATTACGGCGACTTTGGCGGGCAGTATGTGCCGGAGTCACTGCTGCCGGCGCTCGACGAGCTCGAGAGGGCGTTCGTCGAGGCGTGGGAGGACGCGGTGTTCATGGCGGAGTATCGCGCGTTGCTGCGCGACTACCTCGGCCGGCCGACCCCGCTGACCGAGTGCCGCAACCTTCCGCTGGGGGAGAGCCCCGCGCGGATTTTCCTCAAGCGCGAAGACCTCGTCCACGGTGGCGCTCACAAGACCAACCAGGTCATCGGCCAGGCCCTGCTGGCCAAGAAGATGGGCAAGACGCGCATCATCGCCGAGACGGGCGCCGGGCAGCACGGAACGGCGACGGCACTTGCCTGCGCACTGCTTGACCTCGACTGCGTCATCTACATGGGCGTCGAGGACATGGCCCGCCAAGAACCCAACGTCTACCGCATGAGGCTCATGGGTGCGGAGGTCGTGGGCGTTGACTCCGGGTCCGGCACGCTGAAAGACGCCGTGAACGAGGCGTTGCGGGACTGGACCGCCACGTTCCACGAATCGCACTATCTGCTGGGCACCGCTGCCGGACCGCACCCCTTCCCGCGAATCGTCAAGGAGTTCCACCGCGTCATCTCACAGGAGGCCCGGGCCCAGATGCTTGAAAGGACGGGCTCGCTTCCGAACGAAGTCGTCGCCTGCGTCGGTGGCGGCTCCAACGCCATTGGGATGTTTGCCGAGTTCATTGACGACGAGGGCGTCGCGCTCATCGGCGCCGAGCCGGGAGGGGAGGGTTTCGGCCACGGCAAGCACGGCGCCGCCATCGCCGCCGGCACCATCGGAATCCTCCACGGCACGAAGTCCTACCTCATGCGCGACGACGATGGACAGGTAGAGGAGTCTTACTCCATCTCCGCCGGGCTCGACTACCCAGCCGTCGGACCCGAACACGCCCACCTCGCCGCAACCGGACGCGCCCGCTACGTCCCCGTGAGCGACAAAGACGCAATCGCAGCCTTCCAGCTGCTCTCCAAATACGAGGGCATCATCCCGGCGCTGGAGTCCTCCCACGCGATGGCCTACGCACTCAAGCGGGCCAGCGAAGCCACCGAACCGCTGAACATCCTGGTCTCCCTCTCCGGGCGCGGGGACAAGGACGTCGCCCACGTCCGCGCCACCATCGAGCAACACCCGGACTGGGCAATCGAGCGGACGCACGAAAGGGAAAACTGACATGAGCCGCTATGACACCCTCTTTGACAACCTCGCCGCGAAGAACGAGGGGGCGTTCGTTCCTTTCATCATGCTGGGAGACCCCTCCCCCGAGGACACCCTGGAAATCGTTCAAGCCATTGTCGACGCAGGCGCGGACGCGCTCGAGCTCGGCGTTCCCTTTTCCGACCCAGTTGCCGACGGGCCGACCATCCAGAAGGCCCACACTCGCGCCCTAGACGGCGGGGCGAACGTCGATAAGTCTTTGGCTCAAGTGCGCGTGATCCGCGAGGCGTACCCCGACCTGCCGATCGGGATGCTCATCTACGCAAACGTGGCCTACGTGCGTGGCGTAGAGAATTTTTACCGCGACCTGCACGAGGCCGGGGCTGACAGCGTGTTACTTCCCGACGTCCCCGTGCGCGAGGGCGCGCCCTTTTCCGACGCCGCCCGCGCAAACGGAATCGACCCGATCTACATCGCACCCGCCAAAGCCTCCGCCGAGACCCTCAAAGGAGTAGCCGCCGCCTCGCAGGGCTACATCTACGCCATCTCGCGCGACGGGGTGACGGGAACCGAGCGCGAATCCTCCGTGGAGGGTTTGCGCGACGTGGTCCAGAACATCCAGCGTTTCGGAGGAGCGCCGGTGCTCCTCGGCTTCGGCATTTCCGAGCCTTCCCACGTGCGCGCCGCGATCGCGGCGGGGGCCGCGGGGGCAATCACGGGTTCGGCCATTACCAAGATTATCGACGGCTTCGTCACCGGCTCGCATCCGCAGCCGGGTAAAATCAGCGATATGGCCGGGCTGAGGGACGCTTTGGGCTCCTACGTCGCCACGATGAAGCAGGCTACCATCAGAGCATGACCTGTTCACGACGCCTCTTCCTGCTTGGTACCGCGACAACCTTCGCGGGCGCTTTCCTCGCCGCGTGCGGCACGGAGCCGACCGCGGAGGTGGCCAAAACACAAGTCCCCGTGGGAAGCTCGGTGATCCTCGACGACTTCATCATCGCCCAGCCCACCGAGGGGCAGTACGTGGCGTACTCGTCGACATGCCCTCACGAGTTCCGCAAGATCACCCAAGTCCAAGACGACAAGGTGCGCTGCACCGCCCACGGTTCGACGTTCAACGTCGCAGACGGCTCGGTTGTCTCTGGCCCCGCCGTGCGCGGCCTGCGGCAGGTCCAGCTGGCCGAGAGCGGGGACCGCGTTCAGGCGAGCGATCCGGACGCCTAGGTCTGGCTGGCGCGCTCCGTACACTGAGTGCATGCCAGCCTTCCTCAAAGACCCCCTTATCCAGGGCATCATCGCAGCGGTCATCCTCGCGCTGCTTGTACCCGCCCAGGGCGCTTTCGCCGACGCCCTCGGCTGGGCAACGAAGATCGGGATCGCCCTCCTCTTTTTCCTCTACGGTGCGCGCCTGTCGACGCGCGAGGCACTGCGGGGGTTAACACACTGGCGCCTGCACCTCACCATCTTGGCGATCACTTTCGTGGTATACCCCCTGATCGGCCTCGCGCTGCGCCCCACCACGGTCTTCCTCTCGGGCTCGCTGTACCAAGGCCTCCTTTATGCCATGCTGGTGCCCTCGACAGTGCAGTCCTCTGTGGCGCTGACCGGTATTGCGCGGGGGAACATCCCTGGGGCTGTCGTTGCGGCGAGTGTGTCCAGCCTCGTCGGGGTCCTCGCTACCCCGCTGCTAGTCATGATGCTCATGGGCGGGGGAGGGGGCGTCCACATCGGCGGCGGGGTCTTCGCCAGTATCGGCCTGCAGCTCCTCCTACCTTTCGTGCTGGGCCAGCTGGCGCACAACTTCCTTCCCGGGGCCGCTCGCGTTGCGGCGGCTAAGGCGACGAAAGTGGTGGACCGCGGGTCGATCTGGCTGGTGGTCTACAGCGCCTTCTCGCAGGGCGTGGTGGCCGGGGTTTTCTCACAGGTGGCACCGTGGGAGATCGCGGCCGTCATCGGGATCTCCTGCGCGCTCGTGACCGGGATGCTTGCCCTCACCGAGCGCACCGCACGGGCGCTGGGCTTCACACGCGAGGACACCGTCGCTATCCAGATGTGCGGCACGCAGAAGTCCCTGGCGGCGGGTCTGCCGATGGCCTCGGTGATCTTCGGCGGGGAAGCGTTAGGTATCCTCATCGTCCCGCTCATGGTGTACCACCTCACGCAGCTGATTCTGTGCTCCTCTCTGGCGGCTCGGTACGCACGCGTGGGCGGCTAGACTGAAAGCACTGAGCCCCACAAAAGGAGATGTTTCACGTGAAACACTACGTTCGTCTGCACTACGTCGCGCCCGACCTCGGCGGTGAGCTCCTCAACGTGGCGGAGCTGCACGAGCTGTCCGACACCGAGTGCACCATGATCCGCATGATCGAGCTTGACCCTCACGAGGCCATCACAGGCGCGTGGGCCGACGGCAAACTGGTAGGGCAGGCCAACGAGCCGTCGACAGTCGTGCCCCACCCCGACACCTACCGCGAATTTGAAGGGATTACGGCAGACCCAATGTCAGAGGACGAGTTCCTCGCGCTGTGGGCGGAAGCCCGCGCGAAATTCCCGGAACTCTAGAGAACTAGGTTGACAAGCGCCATGTAGAGCGCAGTCCCGCCGACGATCGACAGCACAGTGGACCGTCGCCACGCATGGAGCGCGAGAGTGGCCAGCGCACACATGAGCGCGACCGGCACGCCCCCGGTCGTTCCCGACGCGCCGGCGACCACGTAGACCACCAACACAACCATGACCCCAACCGGCATGGCCGCGCCTAGGAACTCGATGAGCGGGCTACCCTTGAGCAGCCTTAAGAAGGAAAACGGCAGAGCCCGCAGCAAGAGAGTGACCGCACCAACTGGCAGAAGCACAGCCAACACCGCCCCCAGACCCACTCCCGCGGGCAGACCCATCTACTTCGCCCTCCACGTCAGCTTCTTGTCCAGCCCAGGGTTCCAGAACCGAGCCAGCAGGACGAGGAAGAACAGCGGTAGCGACACCAGTAGCATCTGGTCCGGTGCCACGACGGCCGCAGCCACCGCGATCGCCCCCGCGATGAGAACCGCGGAGTAGTCACGCGATGATCTGAAGGTCTCGTAGGCCAAAACGACGAACAGGGCCGTCAAGGCAAAATCCATTCCCTGAATACTGGGCGGGATGATCTGCCCCGCCAGCGCCCCTAGGATGCCCGAGAGTACCCACACCGCCTGGCACAGGACCTGGATGCTCAGCACGCGCGCGCCCGAATCCGGCCGAACCGCCGAGGCGATGGCGTAGGACTCATCCGTCAGCGCGTAGGTCGAGTAAGCCCTGCCCACCTGCGAGCGGATGAGGTGGCGGGGGAAGGTCAACCCGTACACCAGATGCCGAAAGTTGACCATGAACCCCGTCAATGCGGACGCGACCGGGCCGACCCCCGCCGTCACCATCTCCACGGCCAGAAACTCGCTCGAACCCGCATAAATGAGCACCGAAAAGATGGGTGCCCACCACCAGGCGAAACCCGCGTGCGTGACCACCAGGCCGAAGGCGATGCCGAGCGGCACGAGACCAAGCCCGACCAGCCACGTGTCCGCCAGCCCCCGGCGAACCTCGCGCCACGCGCCGGGGGCCACTAGTTGTCCCCTATGTCAGCGGGGAATGTCGAGAAGAGTGGCAAGGGCATCGCTTGCCGACGCATGACGTCCCCCCACAAATCCACCCCGCCTGGGGCAATCACATCGGAGGGCAGCGCGGGAGCGACAAACCAGTCTCCGCGCTCGATCTCATCGTCGAGCTGGCCCGGGGCCCACTGGGCGTAGCCGGCGAAGAACCGGAGGGCGTCGATAAGATCGGCTACCTCCGAGGGCTCGACGCGCAGGTCGATATGGGCCAGGCGGTTGGCCAGGCGGGAGAGCTGCGGGTGGTCCTCGATGGCCACGCCGTTTTTGGTCACGCCCACGGCAACCGCCGACTGCGGGGCGAGCGGGCCGCCACTGTAGAGCGCTTGCGGCTTGGCCACTAGGTCCACCCACTCGGGCAGGATGTTGTGCACCGCCGTCTCGGTGCGGCGGTTGAGGATCACGCCCAGCGTGCCACCCGCCCCGTTTTCCAGGATGAGCACCACACTGCGCATAAACTCCGGCGACTCCATGCCTGGCGCGGCGACGAGTATGGACCCGGCCTCGGGATCCGCGCGCTCCATCGCGTTGAATAACCGATCCGCGTAGAAATACTCAGGCATGTTGTTCCTCCCACCACTTCTTTAACTCCGCGACGGCCTCATCGTGGTCGAGCTCCCCGCGCTGCAACCGCAGCTCCTTCATGTAGCTCCACGCTCGCCCCACCTCGGGGCCGGGGGAGAGGCCGAGGATGTGCATGATCTCGTTTCCGTCGAGGTCGGGGCGGATGCGCGCGAGGTCCTCCTTCGCCTCGAGCTCCGCGATGCGCTCCTCGAGGTGGTCGCACGCTCGGCGCAGGCGCTGCGCCTTCTTTGCGTTGCGGGTCGTGCAATCCGCCCGGACGAGTTTGTTCAAGCGGGGGAGGAGGTCGCCGGCGTCCGTGACATAGCGACGCACCGCCGAATCAGTCCACTGTCCCTCGCCGAACCCGTGGAAGCGCATGTGCAGGTAGACAAGCTGGCCGACATCCTCCGTCACGTGCTTCGGGTACTTCAGGGCGCGCATCCGCTTGCGCGTCATCTTCGCGCCCACCACCTCGTGCTGGTGGAAGCTCACCCCGCCACCGGGTTTGAGGGCCCTGGTCGCCGGCTTGCCGACATCGTGCAGCAACGCCGCCCAGCGCAACTTCAAGTCCGGCCCCTCGTCTTCCAGCTCGGTGGCCTGGCGAAGCACCGTCAGCGAGTGGCGGTAGACGTCTTTGTGCTGCATGTGCTCATCCCGCTCCAGCTGCAGGGCGGGCACCTCAGGCAGCACAACGTCCGCCAACCCAGTGGAAACCAGCAGGTCGATTCCCTCCCACGGCTGCGCACCGAGCATCAACTTGTCCAGTTCCGCCTGGACGCGCTCCACGGTGATGCGCCCGATCTCCGGGGCCATGTCCATCATCGCGGTACGCACCCTGTCGGCCACGCTGAATCCCAGCTGGGAAACAAAACGCGCGGCGCGAAGCATGCGCAGCGGGTCGTCGCGGAAGGACACTTCCGGTGCCTGCGGCGTGTCCAGGCGGCGGTGCAGAACGTCGTCTAAACCGCCGACGGGGTCGTGAAACCGGGACGTGAGCTTGGCGTCGACAAGCGAAAGCTCAATGGCCATCGCGTTGCACGCGAAGTCGCGCCGCACGAGGTCGCCTTCGAGCGTGTCGCCAAAAGTGATCTCGGGGTTGCGCGTCACGCCGTCATAAAGATCAGAGCGGAACGTGGTGATTTCCACCTGCTGGCCGTGCTTGACCGCGGAGACAGTGCCGAACTCAAGACCCGTGTCCCACGTCTTCTCGCCCCACTCGCGCAGGATTTCCTGGATGACCCCGGGGCGCGCTGACGTGGTGAAGTCGAGGTCGTGGCCCAGCCTGCCGAGCATCGCATCACGCACCGGCCCTCCTACCAGGTACAATGCTTCACCGCGCGCGGCAAACAGCGCGACGAGGGGCTCGAGCAGGGGCGACAGCTTCTCGACGGCGCCCTGCGCCCTGACCATCAGCGCCTCGCGCGCATGCGGGTCGGCGGGGTCGGGCAAAGCAAACTTCGTATCCGGAAACGTCACCTCGTACACGATACCTGCCCGCGCTTCTGCTCTTTCCGCTGTTGCCGATGTGAACATGCGCTCTTGCTCTTGCTGGGAGAGCGATGCGCTGGTGTTGTTCTCTGGGTGCGGGGTGAAAGTAGAGCAACACGCGAAAACCGGGTCGAAACACGCTCAAAAACACACGTCGCTCTACTTTGCACACCCAGGCGTGGGGTGAAAGTAGAGCAACACGCGAAAACCGGGTCGAAACACGCTCAAAAACGCACGTCGCTCTACTTTGCACACCCAGGCGACCCACGCACGCGAAAAAGCGCGTCCTAGGACTCAAAACCGCGGGTCGCACATTGGCCCTGGGACTACGGGGCAGATACGATGAGCCGGATGACTGACAACACTCCGCCCAGCTCGGGCGAGCCTGCGGGATCGCAGGCGGAGGGCCCCCGGCGGCGAAACCGGCGCCGGCGCGGGTCTCGGCCCGCGGGCACTCCTGCTCAAGAGCAGGGCGCGTCGGGTGGCAGGGAGAAGAAGGACGCAGGCGAGCCCCCGCAGGGGAAGAAGCAAAACCAGCAGGGCACGAACCGGCGAAGGAACCGAGGCAAGGGCAAATCCGGCCAGGGGAAACCCAAACAGAACAGCCAAAACAATCAGCCGAAGCAGCAAAACCGCAAGTCGCGCGGGCGCGGCGCCCAGGCGCGGACGAATCGGCCCGCTGCTCGGCACGCTCGGTACGCGGACCACGGTATCGAGACGCGGGATGAGACCTCGGCGGGCGGGCTTGTCGTGTCCGGGATGGCGGAGGCGGTGGGCAAGGACGGTTCGGTCGACTTGTCAAAAATCTACGTCGCCCTCATCGGCCGCCTCGATCGCCGCGGGCGGTTGCTGTGGTCCATGCCGAAGGGCCACGTTGAGCCAGGTGAGAAAGAATGGGCGACCGCCGAGCGCGAGGTGTGGGAAGAAACCGGGATAACCGGGGAGGCGTTTTTCACCCTCGGGGTCATTGACTACTGGTTTGTGTCCGAGGGGGTGCGGATACACAAGACCGTGCACCATAACCTGCTGCGCTACGTCGACGGGGTGCTCAACGACGAGGACCCCGAAGTCACCGAGGTCGCCTGGGTGCCGATGAGCGAACTGATCGAGCACCTGGCCTACGCGGACGAGCGGAAGCTGGCGCGCATCGCCTTCGACGAGATGCCCGACCTGGCCAGAAAGGAAGCCGCAGCTGGAAGGGCAACCCCCCGATGAGGGGCCGGATTCTCGCCGCGCTGGCGGCTTTTTCTGTCTGTGTCGGCCCCTCGGCGCCGGTCGGCGCAGCGCTCGCGGTGCCGATGAGCCCGGATAACCCCGCCGTCTCGGGGCTCTGGGTCAACCCCGCCATCCGGCCGGGGGAGGGGGAGCAGGCGACAGTCGAGCTGGTCAGTGCGCCCCATTCACTCAGCGCACACGACCCCATCACCCTCACCGTCCGGGTGGCCAACAAGTCCCAGGACACGCTGAGTGGGCTGACGGTCACGCCCCGGTTGGGCCCCGCGACGGGATCGGTCGCAGATCAGCGCACGGCGACGGTAGCGGACGTGGACCAGTATCAAGTGGCGGGCAGGACTCGTGACGTCGATAAGCAATTGGCCCCGGGGGAATCGACCGAGCTGACCTTCACGGTGCTTGAGAGCGAGCTGCCGCTGGCTGGGATCACGACGTACCCGCTGCTCATCGCGCTGCAGCGCGACGGGGTGGTGCTTGACACGGAGCGATTCCACCTCGCCGTCAGAGGAACCACACGTGACGCGAACGTGCCCGGGCTTAGCGCGTTGTACCCGGTGTCCGCGCCGATCGACATCGTGCCCGGCGAGACGGGGGAGGCTCCAGACGACGCGCCCCTAGTCCTTGGCAGCGAGACGCTCGCCGACGAGCTCGCGCCGGGCGGCAGGCTCGACCAGCTTGTCGACGTCTACGCGCAGTACACCTCCGACCCCGGTGTGGCGGAGGCGACCTGCATGAGCATTGACCCCGCGCTCGTCGACACCGCGGAGCGGATGAGCCACGGGTACACCGTGTCCAGCACCCGGCCGGATGTCGTGGAAGAGCCGAAGCGACTACGGGACAGCTGGGGGTCCGCCAACAACGAGGAAACCGGGGAGGCGGGCCGGGGGGCGAGCGACGCCGCCAGCTGGCTGGAGAAAGTGCGCCAGGCCGCGGGCACCGGGTGCGTGGTGGCCCTACCGTGGGCGAACGCGGACCTCAACGCCGTGGCCCGCACCGGCGACGTGTGGCTCATGCGCGAAGCCATCGAGCGCGGCCCGTTCACGCTGCAGGAGATCCTCGGTACCGCGGGAGTAAGCAACACCGTCGTGCCTGCGGCGGGATACGTCGACCAGGGGGTTGGGGCGGCGCTGGGGTGGGCCGACCACACTCGCTCGATGGTGGGGAGTGCGGGCATGCAGGCGGCGTGGGAGGAGACCCTAAGCGGTACGGCCCAGGGTACGAGCGGGCGAGTCGAAGACGAGCAAACCACGACCTTGGAGCGAAGCGACCTGCCCGGGGTGGGAACCCTGCTCGCCCCGCCACCAAACCAGACGGTTCGCGTCCTCGTGGCCAGTGACACCGCACCGCACAGCGCCGCTGCGGACAGTGCCTCAGACCGGTTTTCGTGGATCGCCCCGGGCGTCATGGCCGTCGAGTACGACGCAGCGCTGTCCACGGTGCTCGCGTCGGCGGGCCCGGTCCCAGAAACGACGGGGTACTCCCGCGTGAACCTGCGGTCGAACCTGACCCAAGACTCCGCGCTGGCGCGCGCAATCAACGCCGGCACCGCAGTGCGCTTGGCGGCGCAGTCCTCGTGGAGGTTCGGGGACACGGCCGCCACCCCGGTACTGATCAACCCGCCGGCAACCTGGGACGCGACGGCCGCAGACACCATCATGGCGGCGGTACGCGAGCTGCTCGGCGGCGGGGGGGCAACGCCTTTAACTCTCGACGCGTACGCCTCCGCCCCGGCCGCCGACACCGTCTCGGTGGCCACGTCGACGGGCAGCCCCTCCGAAGACCCGGCCGTCTACTCCGACGCCGAGGTCCTCGCCGCGGGCCAGCAGTCCCGCTACACAAACGACCTATCCGCCCTTCTGGTGCCCGACCCCTCCATTGCCCTCTCGCGCTACGGGTTCACCCTACCTCTGCGCCGGGATTTGCTTATCGCTTTAGGCGTCCACGGACGGCGCAGCCTGGGCGAGTACAGCGCGGCGCAGGACGCGACGAGCCGACGCCTCGCGGGGAGCCGGGACACGCTCAACGAACTCGGCGCCTCCGTCGCGCTGATTCCCCCGGGCAACGTATACACCCGCACGTCACCCTCCTCGCCCTTGCTCATCGTTGCGGAAAACGGGCTTCCCCTACCCGTCGACACCACGATTCTCTACCGTGGGCCTGGCAACGCGCGTCTCAACGTGCCCGGTTCTCTGCGCATTCCCGCTCACGGCTCCGTCACCGTTCAGATGACCGCGGACCTGCCCGACGAGCAGAACACCGATCTGCAGTTGTTCCTCGCATCGCCTCAGGGGCAACCCATCTCCCAACCTGTCCACATTTCGGTGCGGACGTCGGGCATCGCGCTCCAGGGGTGGGTAATTGTCGCGTCGGCAGGTGTCGTGCTTGCGCTGCTGATCCTCTTCCGGGTGGGCAAGCGGCGCCGCACGCGGGGACCGACCAAGCCCGTCGCACGAGCAGACATCCCCGCCCAACGTCCATCGCCTCAAAGGAGACAGACCCCATCGTGACTCAGCCCGAATCCAGCCAGCGTGCTACGGGACTGCGACGACGCATCGTCACGCCCGCCCCGCCGGCGCCGGTGCCCACGCTGCGGGAAAAGGAGAGCGAGGCCGACGGCACCGGCCACCCCGACCGTTCAGCGCTGACCACCAGCCCCTCCGGGGAAAGCCTCGCGCCCGACGCGCCTTCAGAGGCGCAGGCGCAGACGAACAGCGACGTTGTCCGATCCACCGGGTCCATGGCCATTGCCACCCTCATCTCCCGCATCACCGGGTTTATCCGCACCGTGCTCATCGGCGCGGCCTTGGGTGGGCCGGTTGCCTCCGCGTTCAACACGGCGAACACCCTGCCCAACCTGATCACGGAAATAGTGCTGGGGTCGGTGCTCACCGCGCTCGTCGTGCCGGTGCTCGTCCGCGCCGAAAAGGAGGACCCCGACCGCGGCGCGACGTTCATCCGTCGGCTCTTCACCCTCACGCTGACGTTGATGACGGTGGTCACGCTCGCCGCGGTCGCCGCGGCACCCTTGCTCACGAGGCTCATGCTTGACGAGGACGGACGCGTCAACATCGCCCAGTCCACCTCGTTCGCGTTTCTCCTTCTCCCGCAGATCTTCTTCTACGGGATGTTTTCCCTGTTCATGGCCGTGCTGAACACGAAGGAACACTTCCGCCCCGGGGCGTGGGCGCCGGTGGCCAACAACGTCGTCTCCATCGCCGTGCTCCTGCTGTACATGGTCGCGCCGGGTCAGCTGGCACCGGCCGAGAAGACGTCGTTAAGCGATCCGCATGTGCTCATCCTTGGGTTGGGCACAACGCTTGGCGTGGTTGTGCAGTGCCTAATTATGCTTCCTGCACTGCGCAAACTGGGCATCGATCTGCGGCCGCTGTGGGGCCTGGATGACAGATTGAAGGCGTTCGGTGGGATGGCGCTGGCGATCATCGCCTACGTGGCCGTGAGCCAACTCGGCTACATCGCGACGACCCGGATCGCCTCGCACGCGGATAGCTCCGCGCCCTTCATCTACCAGCAACATTGGATGCTGTTGCAGGTTCCCTACGGCGTGATCGGTGTGACACTGCTGACGGCGATCATGCCCCGCCTCTCGCGCGACGCTGCGGACGGGGATGACCAGGCCGTGGTTCGCGACCTCGAGCTCGGTACGAAACTGACCTTTATCGCGCTGATCCCGCTGATCATCTTCATGACGGCTTTCGGCCCCGACATCGGGCACGCCCTGTTCGCCTACGGCAACTTCGACCCGCACCACGCGCGCACCCTGGGCTTGACCGTGAGCTTTTCCGCGTTCACGCTAATTCCTTACGCGCTGGTCATGCTCCACCTGCGTGTGTTTTATGCCCGGGAGGAGGCCTGGACGCCGACCTTCATCATCGCCGGCATCACCGCCACCAAGATCGTGTTGAGCTACCTCGCACCAGCCGTGGCGGGCTCCCCCGAATCCGTTGTTGTGCTCCTTGGCGCCGCCAACGGGTTCGGGTTCATCGCCGGTGCGATCATCGGGGCGTTCCTGCTGCGACGCAAGCTGGGCACCCTCCGCGCCGGGTCGGTGCTGCGCACGAGCCTGTGGGCCGCGGGGGCATCCCTGGCTGGCGTGGCCGTCACCTTCGCGTTGCGGTTTGTCGCGCATTCCGTTTTGCACGACCCCGCCCGCGCTTTCGGCCGCCTCATCGGGCTGCCGTCCTCCGGGTTCCTCCTCGAGGTGGCCGTGCTCGGCGTGGTGTTCCTCATTGTGACGGGTCTGGTGTTGTCGCGCTCCCGCCTGCCGGAGGTGCAAAACGTCGGCCGCGCCCTCTCGCGCATCCCGGGCATGGGCCGGTTCATCCGCCCCGACGACGGCAAAGCGGTGGAGGTCGGGGAGATCGACCCGCGCGACATGTCCACCCAGTTCCTCGCGGCCGATACCTTCAACGCCTCGCCCGTGCCCCCGCCGCTGTCCGCCGGCGTGGTGCGTGGCCCGCGTTTGGTGCCCGGCGCGAGCGTTTCCGACGGCCGCTTCCGTCTCATCCGGGACCACGGTGCAACTACCGGTGCGCGCTTTTGGCAGGCCCGCGAGGTGTCGACGGGGCGGATGGTCGCCCTCACGTTCGTCGACACCTCCGGCGTGGCCCCACTTGCGCCCGCCACCCCGCGGGAAGCGGCCATCAACGCCGCCGGCGTTGCCCGTCGGACGCGCAAGCTGGCGGCGCTGAATCTGCCCTCAGTGGCCGACAACATCCGGGTGCTGTCCTACCGCACCGGGGTGCTGGTCGTGGCTGATTGGATCCCCGGTGCCACGTTGAAAAACGTCGCCGAGGCGGGCCACACTCTGCACGCGGAGGCCGTCGCCAATTCTCTAGCACCGCTGGCCAGCGGGATCGGGGCTGCACACGAGGCCGGGGTGCCGTTCGGCCTCGATAACCGCAACCGCCTGCGCGTGTCCACCGACGGCGTCGTCCGCCTTGCTTTCCCCGCCATTCTTCCCGACTCCTCCGGAGAGGAAGACGCTCGCGCCCTCGCTTCCGCGCTCACGCTCCTGACCACCGACGTCAGTTCGCGTGTCCTCGAGGGGGTCACCGCCGAGACGCGTTCGCTTGCCGACGCCCCCACCACCGCCCCGGATGACTTCCGCTCCATCGCGGCCACCCTCGAGCGCCTGAGCCAGGGGGAGGCCGCCCAGGAGCGCCGCGACCTGAGCGACGCCGTCGAGGCCGGCCGGCGTTCCCCGGAGCCCGACCCGGAGGCCCTGCGCGGCGGGTTCGGGCGCCGCGCGTACCACCCCGCGGCCTTCTTTACCATCATCGCGGCAGCCGTCGCCGCCGTTGTCGCTATCGCCGCGCTGACCGTCTATATCTTCAGCGTGCTGGGTGGCCCAGAGACGTACTCGCCGGTTGCACCGGGCACTGCTCGCGAAACGGCCTCCTCCGCGGCCGCTGAGCGGGGCCGCGCTGTGATGATCCGCCCTGTGCAGGTGTCCGCTTACGGCGCGCTTAACGAGCCCGGAGTAGAAGCAGCAGCAGACGGGGATACCGCCACCACCTGGGGTGCGGGTGCCGGGGCGGGGTTGGTCCTTCGAGCCGGCGGGGAGTTCGAGACCGAGCAGGTCAACATCGCCTCGGACACGGAGGGCGCGAGCGTCACGCTGTACGGGATCACGGGTGCGGACGGGGACGACGAGCTCGCAGGCGCGACCGAGCTGGGCTCCGGGGTGCTTAGCACCGGCACCACCTCCGTGAGTTCCGCCTCAGCGGCGCAGGTCAGGGGAGTGATGATTCTCTTCGCGGACGCGGCCAACGTCGCTGAGGTTGACGTGATCGGCCGCACCGCTCCCTAGTGTCCCTAGCGCGCTGTCACTAAAGTGTGCGCGGTTTAGCTGTCCCCGCGGCGCCGCGCACGGCAGACTCGGAAGGTGGAATCGGGGACACGCGAATCGGGGGGTTCAACGGATGCCGGCAGCACGCGCGAAAGAGGCGAACGAACGCAGCGAGCAACGCATCGATCAGCAATTGGTCGAGCGATACATGGGGGGAGACCCGCGTGCCTTCGCAGCGATCGTCCAGCGACACAAGGCGCGGCTCCTTTTCGTGGCCCGTCGCTACTCCCGCAACGAGCACGACGTGCAAGACATCCTGCAGGAAGCCCTCTTCCGTGCCTCCCGCAACCTGCACACCTACCGCTCGGAGGCGACCCTTTCGACGTGGCTGCACCGCCTTGTCATGAACTCGGGGTACGACCACGTCAAGGCCTCACGCAAACGCACGCGCGACGTCAGTATCGACGACGAACAAGCGCTCAGCACCGACGCTAACCCCTATCTCGCTTACGACCCCACTGCCCACCTCGCGCGCACCATCACGCTGCGCCAAGCCCTGCTCAACCTGCCCGCCACGCAGCGTAGGGCGCTTCTGCTTATCGACGTCGCCGGTTACAGCGTCGACCACGCCGCGACCGAGATGGGCGTGCCGCCCGGAACCGTCAAATCTCGTCGCGCCCGGGCTCGCACCGCGTTGGCACGCGCCGTCGATTCGCCGGAACGACCGCACGAAACAAACGCCTAGCTGGCTAATCGACGCCCCCCTGACCGCCGAGTAGACTAGCGCCGAGTTGCCGCGGCACCGCCGCACCCAACGCACGTGAGTTAGTGGGAGAACACCAACAATGACCAAACCCGGCTTCACCTTCGTGGTGCCCAAGCTGAACACCACACCAGCACCACAGGAGGTGACCCCCGTCAGCCCCGAAAACTCCGATGGAGCAACCCACGATGTGATCATCGTGGGTTCGGGCCCCGCCGGATACACCGCCGCCCTCTACGCGGCGCGGGCCGAGCTCGCCCCGCTCGTCTTCGAGGGCTACGAGTTCGGTGGCGAGCTCATGAACACCACTGAGGTGGAGAATTATCCCGGGTTCGAGAACGGGATTATGGGGCCGGAGCTGATGACCAACATGCGCGCCCAAGCGGAGCGCTTCGGGGCCGACTTGCGCCCCGAGCTGGTCGACCGGGCGGACTTCTCCGGTGAGGTGAAGAAGGTCTACGTCGGCGGTGTGGAATACAGCGCCCGCGCTGTCATTTTGGCAACAGGCGCCGCCCCCCGCCACCTCGGCGTCCCGGGAGAGGCGGAGCTCACCGGACGAGGCGTGTCCACGTGCGCCACCTGCGACGGATTCTTCTTCAAGGACCACCACATCGCCGTCGTCGGCGGCGGGGACTCCGCGATGGAGGAAGCGACCTTCTTGACCACCTTTGCCACGAAGGTGTCCATCATCCACCGCTCGACGAACTTCCGCGCCTCCAAGGTCATGCTGCAGCGCGCCCGAGACAACGACAAGATCGAATTCGTCACGAACTCCGTGGTGGAGGAAGTCCTCCAAGGCGACAACAAGGTCGCCGGGCTTAAGCTGCGCAATGTCGTGGACGGCACCGAGTCGGTCCTCGACGCCACCGCGATGTTCGTCGCGATTGGCCACGATCCCCGCTCCGGGTTCCTCGACGGCCAGGTGGCAACGGACGCCGCCGGCTACGTGACGGTGGAGGAACCGAGCACGCGCACGTCCCTCGAGGGCGTGTTCGCCTGCGGAGACCTGGTCGATTCGACCTACCGCCAGGCCATCACCGCAGCCGGCTCCGGTTGCCGCGCCGCCCTGGATGTCACGCACTACCTGCAATCGCTCCCCGCGCGTTAGAGTTAGACGCTCGCCTTGTCCAGCATTGAAGGAGAATTCGCCCGCCATGACTACCTCGGTACCCGTTACCCAGGCCTCGTTTACGTCCGAGGTCGTTGAGGCGACGACTCCCGTCATCGTCGACTTCTGGGCGCAGTGGTGCGGCCCCTGCGCCAAGCTCTCCCCGCTGCTGGACGGTGTAGCGACCGATCTGTCCGGCGCCGTCAAAGTGGTCACTGTCGACGTGGATGCCGAGCGCGGACTCGCCGCAATGTACCAGGTCATGTCTTTGCCGACGGTGCTGATCTTCAACGACGGGCACGTCGTCGACCAGTTCGTCGGACTCCTGTCGAAAGACGAGATCCTCGCCCGTCTCTCCCCGCTGTTGTAGTGGGAGGTGCCCGGGTTTCGTCGACAAGATGTCGGCAAACAACGGGCCGCGGATACGATAAGGTCAAACTCAACTCGCGATAGAAAGGCGATCCGTGTCAGACATTCTCCGGGCAGGCGATTCGAGCCCTCGCGTAGCCGAGGTCCGCTTGACTCTCGCGCGGTTGGGTATGTTCGACGACTTCGACCGCAACGTCAGCGATTGGAAGAGCCGCCAATTCTCGCGCGAAGAGCTTCTTTTCGACGCCACACTGGCCGAGTCCCTGAAAGCCTTCCAGCAGTCCCGCGGCATTGTCCCCTCGGGCGACATCGACCAGGTGACCCTGCGTGAGTTGCGGGAGGCATCGTACACCCTGGGTGCGCGCGTGTTGTCCTACCAGCCTGCGCAGATCATGGTCGGCGACGACGTGCGACAGCTCCAGGAGCAGCTCCAGGAGCTGGGCTTTTACCCGCACCGCGTGGACGGCCGCTTCGGCCCCCGGACCCACGAGGCGTTGGTGAACTACCAGATCAACTCCGGCCTCCAAGACGATGGCGTGTGCGGGCCCGACTCGTTACGCGCGCTGAGCCTGCTGGGGCGGCGCATCACCGGCGGCTCCGCGCAGGCGATCCGGGAGCGGGAAAGCGTGCGCGAGGCCGGCCCGTATCTGGCCGGCAAGCGCGTTGTGATCGACCCGGACCTGGGCAATAGCGACCGCGGGATGACCGTGCGGGGACCCTACGGCGACATCTCTGAGGAGGAAATCCTCTGGGACCTGGCCAATCGCATCGAGGGCCGAATGATCGCCGCCGGGATGGAAACGATCATCTCTCGCCCCCGCGGGGACAACCCATCCACGAAGGCGCGCGCGGACCTGGCAAACGGGTTCAACGCGGACCTGCTCATCTCGTTGCAGCTGGACCACTACCGCAACGAGAAAGCCAACGGTGTCGCCTCATTCTACTTCGGGTCGGAGTCGGGAGCGTCTTCCCTGACCGGTGAGACGCTTTCGGGGTTCGTCCAGCGCGAAATCGTCGCGCGGACGGATCTGCGCAACTGTTTCAGCCACGGCCGCACCTGGGACATTCTGCGCATGACGCGCATGCCCTCGATCGAGATCGTGGCGGGATACTTAACTAACCCGGGTGACGTGGCCATCCTGACCAACCCGCGCCAGCGCGACGCCATCGCCGAGGCGATTGTGGTGGCCGTTAAGCGGCTCTACCTGCTGGACCAGGACGATAAGCCGACCGGCACCTACACCTTTAGCGAGCTGCTCCAGCAGGAACGGGCAAACTAGCCCCTACCCTCGATGAGCGACATGATGCGCTCGAAGTCGTCGCGGTCCCCGAACTCCACAACGATCTTTCCTTTCCGCTTTCCCATCGTGACGGAGACCCGGGTGTCCCACTCGTCGGCGAGGCGGTGCGCCGCCTGCGTGAGAAACTCCGGCTGGGGCGCCGGCTCGCGCTTCGCCGGTCGGGGGGCCTGACCCCGGTTGAGCAGGGTCACCGCTTCCTCAGTCGAGCGCACGCTCAGGCCCTCGGCCACGATTCGCTCGGCGAGCTGTTCCTGCGCCTCGGCGGCGCCCTCCTCCAGCCGGACCCCCAGCAGGGCGCGGGCGTGGCCGGCGCTGAGTACCCCGGCGGCGACGCGTCGCTGGACGTCTACCGGCAAGTTCAAGAGCCGAATGGCGTTGGTGATCACCGGACGGGAGCGGCCAAGCCGGTCCGCCAGCTGCTCCTGAGTTACCCCGAACTCCTCCAGCAGCTGCTGGTAGGCGGCCGCCTCCTCGAGCGGGTTAAGCTGGACGCGGTGGATGTTCTCCAGCAGCGCATCGCGCAGCATGTCCGCGTCGTTGGTCTCGCGCACGATCGCCGGGATATGCTTCAACCCCGCGCGGGAGGCAGCCCGCCAGCGGCGCTCACCCATAATGAGCTCAAACCCGTCCTGCGTCTCGCGCACTACGATGGGTTGCAGCAGGCCGAATTCCTTGATGGAGTGAACGAGCTCCGCGAGTTCCTCATCGTCGAAGACCTGGCGGGGCTGCTTCGGGTTCGGCTGAATCTGGCCGACCGGTATCTCCTGGTAGCGGGCTCCTACGGGCACCGCGACGGACGCGGGGGACGGCGCGGATGGGCTGACCGTGGGGGCACCGGGAACCGACGGGGCACCTGAGACCTTTTCGCTTGCCCGGGGGCGCTTGGAGCCACCTATGATGACGTCAGCGGCGCCCTCCCCGAGGCGCCCCGTCTTGCCCGTCGTGTCCGTCGTGGCGGGGCTGGACGGAATGAGTGCGGCAAGACCGCGGCCGAGGCCGCCTTTGCGTTCTTGGGCCACTGTCTTACTCCTGCTCTTCGCTTAGTTGGCGTGCCACTTCAGGGCTGACACCGATGGGACCGGTGGTTTCGTGCGGCTGGTAGTCCCCGCGCGAGGCGAGTTCGCGGGCCGCGTCAAAGTAGGCCAGGGCTCCGCGCGAACCCGGGTCATAATCCACGACCGTTTGACCATACCCAGGGGCCTCGGACACCTTCACGGAACGGGGGATGACGTTGCGCAGCACCACCTGGCCGAACTGGTTGCGCACCTCCGCGGCGACTTCTTCCGAGAGCCTCGTGCGGGCGTCGAACATCGTGAGCAGAACCGCCGAGATGTGCAGGTTGTGGTTCAGGTGCTCGCGGATCATGCCGATGTTGCCCAGCAGCTGGCCCACGCCCTCCAAGGCGTAGTACTCGCACTGGATGGGGATAAGAACTTCGTCCACGGCGGTCATCGCGTTGATGGTCAGCAGGCCGAGGGAGGGCGGGCAGTCGATAAACACGTAATCGAAACCCTGTTCCTCAATGTATCCCCGCCGCAGCGCGTCGTGCAGCCGATACTCGCGCCGCACTAGGCTGACGAGCTCGATTTCCGCACCCGCGAGGTCGATCGTCGCGGGGATGCACAACAGGTTGTCGTTGCCCGGGCTGGGTTGGGCAGCCTCCGCCGCCTCCGCCTCACCGATGAGCAGCTCGTACGTCGATATCGTGCCGGCGCGGTGCTCCACGCCCAGCGCCGTCGAGGAATTGCCCTGCGGGTCGAGGTCTACTACCAACACCTTCAGGCCTTGGCGCGAGAGCGCGGCGGCAAGGTTGACCGAGGTCGTCGTCTTGCCGACGCCACCCTTTTGGTTCGCGACCGTAAAGACCCTGGGGGCGGCCGGTTTGTCGAGCTGAACGGAACCGCTGGAAAAGCGCGCAGCGCGACGTGCGGCTGCGGCTATGGGCGTGTCGTCCCACTGGGGCTCGCCCAAAGAGCCAGTTTGCCCCGGCTGTTCGTCCATCATCCGTTCCACCCTGCTTCGATCCGCCACAAGTTCACTCACGCGTGCGCCTACAACCTTAACGTCTGCCCCTGGCGCGGGTTAACGGGACAGGTTAGCAAAGCCGCGGGATGCGCACGATCGTTGTAGGTTCATTCAGCAGGTCCTCGCCTACGGTGAGAATGTCCGGCATTCCACCACCCGCCGCCTCGATCAGATCGCCGTCGCGGTGGGCTTCTTCGACCACGCTTGCGCCTTTCATCGCCACCATCGCGCCTCCCGGGCGCACGAGAGGCAAGGACCAGCCAGCGAGTTTTCCCAGCGGGGCGACGGCGCGGGAGGTGACGACGTCGAAAAGCGACCGCTCCTGCTCTTCCGCCCGGCCCCGCACCACGCGGACGTTGGACAGTCCGAGCTGGTCAACCACTTCTGAAAGGTACATGGAGCGCTTGAGCAGGGGCTCGATGAGGGTGATAGACAGGTCCGGCCGCGCGATCGCAAGCGGGACACCGGGAAGCCCGGCGCCCGAGCCAATGTCGGCTACGTGCGCCCCGTCTTCGAATACCTCCGCGATCACCGCGCAGTTGAGGATATGCCGGCTCCAGAGCCGGCCCACCTCTTTGGGGCCGATGAAGCCGCGCTGCGCCGCCACTGTGGCCAGCGAGGCGTGATACGCCTCAGCTAGCGGCAGGCCCGCACCAAAGACACGGCGCGCGGCCGCGGGGACAGCTTCTAAGCTGCCTTCAGGGGTGGTCTCCGACACGGCTGTGCACTCCTTCGCGGGAACGGGGGGTTGAGCTAGCAGTCTCCGACTCTAGTAAACCGGCCCGACACGCAAACAACCGCCGCCCGGCGGGGGACGGCGGTTGTATGAACGTCGTAAAGTTACATGCCCTGGCGGCGCTGCTTCTTGGACCTCTTGTCCACGCGGCGCGCTCCCACTTGGGGTGCGGAGGCGGCCTTGGCGGCGCGCTTGGCCTCCTCTTCGGCGGCTTCTTCTTTATCCATCTTGTCGAAGACGATTCGGGTTTGGAAGAAAGTCCACACGTTGTTGGCCAGCATGTAGAAGAGCAAACCGATGTGCCACAGGAAGCCCGAGCCCAAGATCATCACCGGGAAGATCCACAGCATCATCTTGTTCATCATCTGCATCTGGGTTTCCATCATCTGGGCACTGTCACCCGTGGGGACGTTGACCTTGCCGGATGCGCGACGCTCGTTCTGCCGAGAAATGGACAGGCGGGCGTTGAGGTGAGTGAACACGGCGGAAAGGATCACGAGGGGGAGACAGACCGCGATGATGTTCGCGCGGCTGAAGTCCAGGCCCGTGAACGCGGCGAAGGCGCTCTCCGGCATGGACATGTACGCCGACAGCGGGACCCCGAAGAAGTCGGCGTCGAGGAAGGAGCGCACGTCCTCGGGCGAGAAGAGGTAGTTTGCCGTGTTGCGGTTGTCCTCAACGCTCATGCCCAGCGAACCCGGGCCCGTGCCGGTGCGGTTGAAGGAGCGCAGCACATGGAACAGGCCGAGGAAGACCGGCATCTGCACGAGAGGCACGATGCACGACGCGAGCGGGTTGGTGCCCATCTCCTTGTACAGCTTCTGGGTTTCCTGCGCCATCTTCTGCTGGTCGTTTTTGTACTTGGCGCGGATTTCCTGCATCTTCGGCTGCATTTCCTGCATCTTGCGCGCGGAGCGCATTTGATTCACCATCGGCTTGACCAGCACGACGCGGATGGTGAAGGTAAGGAAGACGATGGCCAGGATCCAGGAAAAACCGGAATCAGGCGAGAACATCGCTCCGAAGATCTTGTGCCAGAACCACAGCACCGCTGAGATAGGCCAATAGATGAAATTCAGCACTTGGGGTAGTCGCTCCTAGTCGGTTTCAGGTGGGCCATTTTCACAGCTTGTCGACGCTCCCCGGGACCGGGTCATACCCGCCCGGGTGCCAGGGACCGCACTTGCACACACGGCCGGCGGCGTAGGCACCACCCTTTACTGCTCCGTGGCGCGCCACCGCCTCCAGCGCGTAAGCGCTGCACACAGGCACGAAACGGCACGTGCCCGCCATCTTAAGGGGTGAGAGGAATTTTTGGTAAAGGCGCACCAGCCTCACCAGCGCCCGCGCTGCCGGGCCCCGCGCTGGGGGGATTTCCGCGCCGAGGAAGTTGTAGTAGGCCATGCGCTTGGTCTACCTCAGCTCCGGCCCCGGTGTCACCGGAAGCTTGCGGCGCGCGCGATCGATGCAAGACGACACATCGTCGGCAAGCTCCGCGCATGTGGCCGCGGCAGCGGGGGGCAGGGCGCGAACGACGATGTCGTACGAGCGATCGAGGTCACCCCGCGCCGCGAAGCACACGTGGCGGAGCTTGCGCGACAGCGAATGCCGCGCGACGGCGTTGCCCACTTGCTTGGACACGACGAGCCCGAACCGCGGGCCGCCGATGATGGCGGTCTCGGTCCGGGCTCGCAGATGCACCACGACGGTGCGGGACCCCGCCCGCGCACCCGACCTCATCGTCTGACGAAAGTCAGCCGAGGACGACAGTTTGTGCGCCTTGGGAAGCACAGTTCTACAGGTATCCAGTGCCGGGATGAGTGCGGGGACTAGTGAAGGCCCGCGCCTAGGCGGTCAGCTCGGAGCGACCCTTGCGGCGGCGGGCGGAAACGATGGCGCGGCCGGCGCGGGTGCGCATGCGGGCGCGGAAGCCGTGCTTGCGAGCACGACGGCGGTTATTCGGCTGGTAGGTCCGCTTAGACACGGAGTTCTCCTTGCGTGTGTCGACGGCCAGCGGCGGCGCGTTGCTACACGCACGCCTCCCGGGGAACAGACCGTCCCGGTATGGAAAGATTCCCGAGATGCCAGGCGTCGCGTCCGGCTGCATTCCGGCTCGCGCGTCTCGCGTGCAACACCTGCGCTGACTCGCCTCGACGGCGGCCCGGTGCACTGCGCCGATGTTGCTCTCAAGCGCATCGGGTCCGGGGCGTTTGGGCTCTCGCCGGCCCGCCCAAGTCGATGCGACAGACGCTAGACAGACTACGGGAACAATCACCCGTCGGCCAAATTGACACGCCGCTCGTGGAAGCCTACGCGACAGGCACCCCCGAAATTACAAAGCTGTGTTTCTTTGCAGGTCAGCTCGCGGCGAATCGCGACACGCCGAGATTGCCTGCGACTTGGCTGGGACCTTCCGCCCAATATCGACCGCCACACGAGTTATCCACAGGGGTGACATTGAGACGTGCGTGGACACGGCACACGGCGAGCGGGTACCAATGTTTCATCCTCACAACTTCACACAACCCTCTCCCCACATGGCTGTGGATAACTTTTAACTAGTGGTTGAGACTTGGGGTTTACGGTGCGTATACCCCCAGTTAAACGCGGTTTTCGACCGTTCGCTACGTTATCCACAGACTGATGCGGACCTGTGAATAACAACCCCACTGGGGCTTACTCACAACTGTGGATAAAACTGTGGAACACAAGGTGAGAGACCCTGCCTTGTCCACTCGGCGTGTGGACAAGGTGGTGAACCACCTAAGAAGCACCTTGCTTTAAGACCTGCTTGAAGACACGAATTAATTGAAAGACGGGACCAACAACGCTGTGGCAAACCAAGACATCGAAGCATTGTGGCGCGAACGCT